>VGZC01000100.1 GCA_016872725.1 Planctomycetota bacterium | reverse complement strand
GGCGCCAAGGAGCGCGCCCGGTTCGCGCGTTCATGAGCCGCCAGATCGAGGCGGTCGGCAACAGCGACGACATCTGGCTCTTCCAGGACTATTTGCGGCCCGACGGCCCGACGCCTTCGAGCTACGACGAGGTGCCGCTGCAGGTGCTGCTGCCCGCGTACGTGCTGAGCGAGCTCAAGACGGCCTTCCTGATCGGGTTCCAGATCTACCTCCCGTTCCTCGTACTCGATGTGGTCATCGCCAGCGTGACGATCTCGATGGGCATGTTGATGCTTCCGCCGGTGATCATCTCGCTGCCGTTCAAGCTCCTGCTTTTCGTCATGGTCGACGGATGGAGTCTGGTTGTCGGCATGTTGCTCGAGAGTTTCGGAACGGCCGTCTGAACGTCGGTCGAGGACCGCGCCGCGGGAAAGGACAGGCCATGGAAGCCGCATCGGCTATCGAACTGTGCCGCCAGGCCGTTTTCACGAGTCTGCTGATCGGCGCGCCCCTGCTGCTCGTCGGCCTGCTCGCCGGGCTCTTGATCGGCCTCTTGCAGGCGGTGACGCAGGTGCAGGACCAGACCGTGTCCTTCGTTCCCAAGGCGGTCGCGATGGTGGTCGCGATGGCCCTGTCGCTTCCGTGGCTCTTGCAGCGGATGACGGAGTACACCGAGTCGCTGATCCGCGACATTCCCCAGGTGATCACGGGCGGCTAGGCGAGGGCGGAATGCCCCCGGGGTTGTCGGCATGTTGCTCGACCAAGGCGTGATCTTCGTTCTGATCCTGAGCCGGGTCAGCGGGCTGATCATGACGGCGCCGGGATATGGCAGCGGGTATTCGCCGCCCCAGATCCGCGTCCTGCTCGCCATCGGAATCTCGCTCTTGATCGCTCCCTTGTACTGGGGCGAATCGGCTCCGCACGCCGCGAATCTGATGGAACTGATCGTTCTGGTCACTTCCGAGTTGCTTCTCGGCATGGCGATCGGCCTTGCCGTCCTTGTGCTCGTCTCCGGACTCCAACTGGCCGGACAGCTCATCGGTCAGGTCGGCGGGATGCAGATGGCCGATCTGTACGACTCGACGTTCGACGGGACGGTCCCCGTCTTTTCCAAGCTCATGGAACTCACGGCACTGGCCGTCTTCTTCATCACGGGAGGCCACCGCGAGGTGCTTTCCGCGCTGCTGGACAGCTTCCACCGGATGCCTCCCGGTTCGGCGCAATGGACGCGGACGCGCGTGTCGATGCTCGTCGAAGTCGCCCGACAGAGCTTCGAGGTGGGATTGCGCGCGTCGGCGCCAGTCGTCATTTCGGTCCTGCTCGCCGTGCTGATCCTCGGTCTCGTCAGCCGCACTTTGCCGCAACTCAATATCCTCGCCGTGGGGTTCGGACTCAACGGGCTCGTCCTTCTGGCGACCTTCGCCGTATCGATCGGAGCGGCGGTGTGGATCTTCGAAGGCGGCGCGTCGGGGCTGATCGACGCATTCCGCCGCGTGATGGAGGATCCGTCGGCCACGTGGGACGCGGTCTCGCCGACCGGCGGTTCGTGAGTGACGGTTCGAGTTCCCATCCAACGATCGTGACGGACGATGGCCGAGTCCTTTGGCGACAAGAAACACGAAGCGACGCCCCATCGCAGGCAACAGGCCCGCGAGCAGGGTCATGTGGC
>VGZC01000099.1 GCA_016872725.1 Planctomycetota bacterium | reverse complement strand
TCGCGGGCCCGGATGCCGAACAGGGCCAACGCGTGCTCGTCGTACTGCAGCTCGACGGCGGAAACGACACGCTCAATACGCTCATTCCCTACGGACACGCGGAGTACCACGAATACCGCGGGTCCGCGACGCACATCCCCGAGAAGGAAGTGATCCGGATCGATGCCGAACTTGGTTTCCACCCCTATCTCACCGGTTGGAAGGAACTGCTCGACGAGGGCTGGTTCGCCGGCGTGCACGGAGTCGGTTATCCGAATCCGAATTTCAGCCATTTTGAATCGACGAACATCTGGATGATGGGCGATACGCGGGGGAGGAAAGTGCCCCACGGCTGGATCGGGCGCGCGTGCGACGTCGGATTCCCCGATCACCCCGACCCCAAACTCGCCGTCGCGGTGGGGCCGAACAACGGCGCGGCGCTCGCCCTGCGGGGCCGTCAACACGCGGGAATCCTCGTCGACCGGCCCGACGCGTTCAAGTTCTCGGGCGGCGATGACGACCGCGAGGCGGCTGCGTATCGCGCACTGAACCAATTCGAGGGGGCGCAATCGACGAACGAGCTGGATTGGGTGGCGCGGACGGCCATGACGGCGAGTTCGGCATCCGAAGAGATCAGCCGCCTTGGCACGGCGTATCAACCCAAGGTGGAGTACCCCGACACGTCGTACGGAAAGAACCTGCGCGCGATCGCCGGCCTGATTTCGGGAGGTCTGTCGACGCGGATCTACTGGACAAGTCGTTCGGGTCGATTGGAATTCGATACGCACAGCAACCAACGACCCAAGCACGACAACCTGCTCAAGGAACTGGACGGAGCCATCAGCGCGTTCTTCCGCGACCTGCGCGCGCAGGGCCAGGCGGAACGCGTCCTGTTGATGACGGTGAGCGAATTCGGACGCACGGCCAAGGAGAACGGAAACAAGGGAACCGACCATGCGGCCGGCGCCGCGCAGTTCCTGTTCGGACCGGGAGTGCGGCCTGGATTCCACGGCAAGCACCCGAGCCTCAAAGCGGCCGATCTGATGCCCGTCGCGAGCGCCCTTCCGTTCGCGATCGACTTCCGGAGCATCTACGCCACGGTGCTCGAACGATGGATGGGCATCCCGAGCGAACCGGTGCTCGGTTCGCCGTTTCCGCTCGTCGATTGCATCGCGTAACCGCCTCGTTTCGAGGCGCCGCGCCGTTTGGCGATTCGTGTGATTGGCGCGATTCAATCGGGCCGACGGGGCTAGGGCGGGTGATTCGCGTGCCACGTACCGATCGCTTCGGCGAGCGTTTTCCCGTCGTGGGCTTCGACGGCCGCGCGATGCGAGGTCTCGACTTGATCGAGGAAAGCGGCCGCGTCCCGGAACAGGTCGGCGTTCGCGTCGTCCGCGCGGAGCGATCGGAGGAAGGCGTTCGCGCCCGCGTCGTCGCGCGGAATGCCCCATCGTCCCAGCCGCTCGACGACGCGGGCCATCCGTTCGAGCGCGAGCCGCTGGGCGTCGGACAGTTCACCGTCCCCGTTGACGTGTTTCGCGTAGAGGCGTTCGGGGAATCCGGCCGATCCCGGTCGGAGGCCGAGCAGGAAGAGTGACGCGAATCGGTCATGCGCGCTGAGTGCCGGATGGAATTCGCGGGGCGACGCGGCGTGGATCGCGCGATCGGCGAGACGCTCGATCAGTTCCCGCTCCGAACCGGAACTCGTTTCCGACTTCGCGACCCACAGGGCGCGGCAGGCGCGGATCGCGTCGAGGCAGCAGATCGCCCGTGGCTTGTCGCCCGTCGGAATGGCG
>VGZC01000098.1 GCA_016872725.1 Planctomycetota bacterium | reverse complement strand
ATGCGCGGAATGCGGCGATTGGAGGCCCTCGGTGAGTTGCGTTGCTCTTGTTTGTGGGGGGCGTTGCCGGTCCTGGGGCGAGCTCGATGCATCCGCCCAATCCCAGTCCGCGCGTGGACGGATCCTCCCGGTCCCATCCACGGATTTCCGCGATCGTCCAGGTTCCGCGCATCGGTCGAGCCGTTCGGTTGAGCAACGTGGGTGGTCTTCGATGGGGGCTTGGTGCTCGTGCCGAGGTTTGCCGCGTCGATTTTCCGACTTGGGCGGACCACAGACTGTCACCCGACCACCTCCGCGCCTGGACCGCGGCGCGTCCACCGCGATAAGGTTGATTATCGAGGCACCGCGTCGGACGCCTCGACCCGCCATTCGCGGATCGGATGATCCGCTCGCGCCCATTCACGGAGGGGTCCCGTCATGTCGCGTTTACGCCGCGGTGAAGTGATCGATGAGTCGGTGGTCGGCATCTATCACTGCTGGAACCGATTTGTTCGCCAACTCCATCTCGCCGGTGTCGATCCCGTCACGGGAGTCGACCGATCCGAACGCAAGCTGTGGTTCATCGAGCGACTCGAGGAACTGGCCCACGCCTTTCTCGTCGATGTGATATCGTTCGCGATCATGTCGACGCATTACCACCTGATTCTGCGGAACCGGCCCGATTTGGCCGCCGCGATCAGCGACGAGGACGTTGTCCGTCGATGGCGCGCGGCATATCCCCATCGGCGCGACAAGGACGGAAAGCCGATCGAACCGAGCGATCATGAAATCCGACTGGATCTGGGCGACCCCAACACGGTCGCCGAATGGCGCAGGCGGTTATCGAGCATCTCTTGGATGGCGAAGTGTTTTTCGGAGGTGATCGCCAAGCGGGCGAATACGGATGACAATGTGCAAGGCGCGTTCTTCGCCCACCGGTTCAAGTGCACTGGGCTTGAGGACGAAGCGGCCGTCACGGCCTGCATGGCCTACGTCGAACTCAATGAGATTCGCGCGCGATTGGCCGAGTCGCCCGAGACCTCGCGCCACTCGAGCATTTGGCTCCATCTTCAAGGTGTATTGGCTCGGGCCGAAGCCGCGTCCGGAGCGGAGGGGAGCGAACTGCCCGGTACCCCGGATGGAGCCGCGTCCTTGGCGGCGGTGCTCGCGGATGGGTTGAGGCGTTTGGGCGGAGGGAAACTCGACCTCGCGCGGCGCGGCGATCCCGACGCGTGGCTCAGCCCGATCGCCGAAACAACGTCGCTGCCCTGTTTGGCGCCTTTTGGACGGGAGGCTGAGTTTCGAGCGGACTTGCCAGTGGGGTATGTGCCCCGGCGGCAAGGCGCCTTGCCGGTCTCGATGGAACAATTCCTGGAACTGGTCGATTGGACGGGCCGGCAAGTGCACGTGGGCAAGGCGGGCGTCATCCCCTCCTCGCTCGCTCCGATTCTCCAACGGCTGGGACTCCGCGATGGCATGTGGCACGAGACGGCAGGGAATTTCGCGGATTGGTTCACCTATGTGGCGGGGCGAGCCGAACGGATGATCGAATTCGCGACGCGCGTGGGTCTGAACTGGGTGCGGGGGCTGCGCCGAGCTCGCCAAGCGTTCGAGTAGTCACCCAGTCCGTTCGCGCCGCGCGGGACATGGCGACGCGACGCCATCGCCTGACGCCCCCAATCACCACGCCTTCTTCTTCTCGAACCATGCCCGGGCGATCGCTTGGGGCGTAGGTCCACCGTGCGGCGAACGGCCTTGAGCCGTACACCAGGCCGCCTGCGAGTCACGCCATCCGCGCGGCAATCGTATGCCCAACCCGGCGGGTACGGCGACGGCTATCCCCGCGCGCGCGACGGCCCGCAACCTCGCCGACACGCCCGATTGCGGCTTGCCGACTTCTGGAAACCATGCTCAGCGGGGCCAAAACACCGGGGGCACCTCAATCGCCAGCCGCTCCGCGAAGATCCGCTCCTTCCTGGACTGCCAA
>VGZC01000097.1 GCA_016872725.1 Planctomycetota bacterium | reverse complement strand
CGTGCGGCGGTATTGGTCCGATTTCCACTGCGCGAGCCGTTCGAACGACTCGGGATCGTCGTCGATTTCGCGAAACTCGATCGGTCCAATGTCCCGCTCGATCACCCGGGCCGCGCGCCATGTCTGTTTGAGTGACTGGTGCCCGGCTTGCTCCAACGCGCGCCGGTAGGGTTCGAACCCCTCGCTCAGATCGGCGTACGGGGAAGTCCCACAACGGACCGTGTGCCTCCGGAACTGGTCGGCCGGATCGACCAGATGGGTAAACGACCATCGCCGCAGTCCGCACGCCGCCATCGTCTCGTCAATCGGAAAGGAACCGGCCAGGTCGAATACGGGCCCGTGGAAATCGCACATCGCGCCGCCGATCGGGCGCCCGATACTCTCCGTATCCCACATGAAGGGAAGCACGCCGGATATTCCGCCCGCGTCGCGCACCACGGCGATTCCGACGTCGTCCCGGACCGACGCGACCGCCCGTGTAAAATCGGGATCGAAAAAGGGGCTCCGCCATGTCGGAAAACCGAGCGCGAGGCGTCTCCAGGCCGAGACGATCTCGTCCGAAAGGCCTGCGCTCGCGACTCGCTGCACGTCGATCGGCATCGGCGAGTTCTCGGTAAGTCCAACGGGCGTTGCGCCCTCAATGGGACGCTCGAAACGTGGCGACGGCGAGGAACGTCTTGGCGAGCAGGGCAAGGTCGCGCCCCAAGGCGATTCGCCGGGCATATCGCAAGTCCATCCGCATCCATTCGTCGAACGTCACCCGCGGACCGCCGTTCGCCTGCCAGTCGCAGGTCAATCCGGGAACCACATCGAGCCTGCGGCGCTGCCAGCCTTCGCAGACGAGCGATTCGGCGACGGGGAGCGGGCGGGGGCCGACGAGCGACATGTCGCCGCGGATGACGTTGATCAGTTGGGGGAGTTCGTCGACGCACGACTTGCGAAGCAAGTGACCGATCCATGTCACTCTGGGATCGTCCCGGAGCTTGAACGCCGGCCCGTCCTGCTCGCTCATCGCCCGATACCGGTGCTGGATCCGATCGGCGCCGACCCGCATCGTCCGGAACTTGAACATGCGGAACCGCCGACCCGCGTATCCCTCGCGCCATTGAACGAAAAACACCGGACCGGGCGATGTCGCCTTGATCGCGGCGGCCACCACGACCAGAAACGGCGAGATCACCGCGAGCCCCGCGGAGGCGCAGGCCAGGTCCATCGCCCGCTTCCAGCTCGGAATCGGCGCCGACAAGAGGGCCGAGATCGGCAAGACGTTGCGGGAAACTCCCGAGTCGCCTCGGCCTTCCCACGTGCCCGTCATTTCGGGCTCGCCCACCTCGGTAAGCGGGCGCCGTTCGGGATGCTCGAAACACTCGATCCGAGTGAACCCGAACCGACCCTCGAGTCGGTCCGCCAAGTCGCGGGCCACCTTGCGAGCACCGGTCGAATCGGTTTCCGGGAGCAAGAGGCCGAGACGCCCGTCGTCGAGCCATCCGGCGTCGTCGGTCAACCGCACGCGACTGCGAATCAGTCCCCCAAGTTCGCGTTCGTTGTCCGGCGACAAGGCCTTTTCGATGAACTGGATCGCCAAGACACAGAAAACCGACCCTCCGCGGTCCGAACGCATGCGTTCACGCTCGGTGAGTCGGCGGAATTCGGCCGCGGAGAGGACGTGATCCGTTCCGCGTCGAGGGCGCGCGGTCCGGTTACCAAGAAGCCGTTTCCAACACCTTCGCAGCATCACGAGTATTTCAATTCCTTCCTTAGACGCTCCGTCCCGTCAATCGTCGCATTCACCCAAACGCATCGATCCCTATCGTGGCTTCGGAAAAAGCCCCGTCGATGGCGCCCAGATCGCGCCCATCAGGAGTCCATGGCCAAGTTCGATCCAGCGGCATGCATTTCGGACCGAGCGCTCTTCCGCGACGGGCCCGCCCAATACGAGGGCGACTCCGTCGAGGCCCGCGAACCACAGGGAAAACCCGTCGTCCCTCGGTCGGGAAAAGCTGACCAATGCCAAGTCGACACGAAGCCGAGCATCCGAAAGCCAGTCCGCGGGATCGGTCGTGTCTTTACAACAACCGTGCGAGGTCGCGCG
>VGZC01000096.1 GCA_016872725.1 Planctomycetota bacterium | reverse complement strand
GATGGCATACGCGGCGGAATCATTTCGCGTGGCGAAAGGGCTGTCTGGAATGCATCGAGATGCCCGAGATCCGCGGCTGCGTGCGGCGCAATCGATCGCGTGGTCTGGCGTTCCGATGGCATCCCCGCACGCGAGCCGGAAAGCGACGCTCCATCCATCGTTGATGCGAATCGCGCCGTGCAAGGAAACTGGCCGCCGTCCGAGCAACCGGCGGTGGACGGTCGTCACCGCGGTGATCGTCCTGACGGCGTGCGACACGCGGCGCGCGGAAATTGCTCGCGATCCGATGGCGCAGGGGCCGCTCGTCGTCTTCACCGACAATTATCCGCTCGCCTACTGCGCGCGGCGCATCGCGGGCGAATTGGCAAGGGTTGAATTCCCCGCGCCCGGCGACGTCGATCCGGCGTATTGGAACCCCGGCGCCGACGTCATCTCGCGATACCAGTCCGCCGGCCTGATACTCTTGAACGGCGCGGGATACGCGAAGTGGGCCGAGATCGCCCCGCTTCCTCCGTCGCGGATCGTGGATACGTCGAGCGGATTCCGCGATCGGCTAGTGCGGGCTCCCGAAGCGATCGTCCACAAGCATGGGCCCGAGGGCGAGCACGCGCACGAAGGGACTGCGTCGCATACGTGGCTCGACCCGAATCGAATGCGGCTCCAGGCGCGGGCCGTCGCCGACGCGCTCGCCAAACGCATCGACCGCGATGCCGTCGAAAAGGCGTGGAGCGAACTCGATCGGGACCTCGGGCAGCTCGCCTCGGAGCTCGAACGCCGAGCCACCGCCGACGGCCGCCCGATGCTCGCTTCGCACCCCGTCTACGAATACCTCACCGCCGCATGCCGCTGGAACACCAAGAGCATGCACTGGGAGCCGGACGAGACGCCGTCGGCCGACGAGTGGGCCGCGTTTCAAAAACTCCGCGAAACGCACGCGGCGACCGTCATGCTCTGGGAAGCCGAGCCGACTCCCGAAACACGCGAGAAACTGGTCAACACGTTCCACGTGCGGCCGGTCGTTTTCTCCCTATGCGCGAACGCGCCCGAATCGGGAGACTGGCTCACCGTGATGCGGGCCAATATCGAACGGCTGAGCGCCGCGTTGGCCGAGACCAACGATCGGCCTACTCAATGATGCGGCGCAGCAGGATCAACCGGTCCACGTTGTGGCTCTCGCCCGGTTCGTACGCGACGGGAATCGACCGATCGATGATGTAGAACGCGCGGTGCCGCTTCTGCTCGCCCGTTTCCGCGTTGTACTCCATCCCGCTCAGCCCGCTGCCCGGCGTCAGCCCGCCGCCCGGCGTCATTCCGCCGCCCGGCGTCATTTCAAAATAGCCCACGGTGACCCATACCGCGAACACGTTCGAGGACGTCGTGATCGAATTCGCGAGCCGGTTCAAGCCGTGGAATCGGTAGGCCGTGTGCAGGTCGCCGTTCATTTGGACGATGCCGTTCGACATCCGCGGCCACCGGCCTCCCTCTCCATCGGCGAAAAGCCAATTCCAATTGTCGCCATACGTCAGATCATCGACGGCACTCGTCATCAATGGCGTCTGGAATGCCCTCGTCTGACGGAGGGGACGAATCGTGCTCCCCAGCATGGGCATCCAACTGCTTGCGATCGTATCTCCCGCCTGGGGCGCGTCGGTCCCGTTCCAATCGATTCCGTTCCAGAGACTGATCCAAACCGTCTCGTTCGACACCGTGTTGACGTTCACTTTGCCCGGTTCCCGCCTGGGCAGAATATCGGGTGTGCCGTCTCCGTCGAGATCCACGATCGTCTCCGCACTCAGGAAAGGCGACCGGGCTCGCGTGAAATGGAGGATCTGGTACGCGAGGTTATTTGTGTTCTGGCCGCCCGAGGACCGATAGTCGAGGATCGGAAGCAGGTGGGTCGCGGCCCCCGTATAGGCCAGCGGTTCCGTGAACTGTTTCAACAAGTCCCCGGCACTCGTCGCGGGTACGTCGATCAGTTCGTATTGGCTGCGGAACGCGCGGTTGTTCCACGTCAGCCACGGGAATGGCCCCGTCGTCGGACCGCCCACGAAATAGTCCTGGGGCAGGCCGGCGGGTGTCGTCGCGGGCGCCAACGGGCTCAACTCGGGCACTCCGCACGTCCGGTTCAAGAAGCCCAGCGTCGTGCGGACATTCTCATTGAAATAATGCGAACCGCCGATCCGCGGCGTTGTTGTCGCGCTGACTTGAGGCGCGGGATTCAGGCTGTTCCACAGCCGCGGGCCGCGCTCAAGGGCGTTGATGGGATCCGGTGAACTCGGATCGCTGGAGATTCCGTTGAACCGAGTCAATCCCATGCCGGTGAACTCGTCGACCGTGTGGTACGGGTTGACCGTGTTGTCATACGCGACGTAGGGATTGGCGAGTCGCTGGAGGCGAACCACCGCGTATTGCGGCTCCGCGTTGAAGATCGTTCCGGCGAGAATGTGGGAGACTTCGTCGAACGGCGGGCTGGGCGGCGTGACGTACTTCTGCTCCATGTCATTACTGAGCGGATACGCGGCCGGAGTGTTCCATGCGTCGGAACCATAGCCGGCGAGCGGTTCGGAGAGATTGAACGATCGCCAGTTGTTGGACCCGGTATCGTCGAGAAACTGATTGAGTACGCATGCGACGACGGGCTTGGGAAACGACGACGTGCCGTCGACGTGCGTGAGATAGGTTTGCCCATTCGGCCCGAAACTCATCTGGACCCGCCGCGACGTCAGATAGTCGGGCTCCGGCGGAACGACGGCGCCCACCGGCAGACCGAGCGGATTGACGAAGTCGTTTTGGCCATCGTTGTCGATGTCCGAGTTGAAGCCGACCGAGTTGGGGTCGATCGGCCAACCGACCGATCCGACGACACCGTACTGCCCCGGCATAATGAAGAGCGGATTGGACGTGGTGTTGGAGAAGTACGTGCATTCCGGCGGCATCGGCGCGTTGCT
>VGZC01000095.1 GCA_016872725.1 Planctomycetota bacterium | reverse complement strand
CTCGGCGACGCAACACGACTCGGAGAGTCGTGCGACGATCTCGTGAAACCCGATGCCATCGTCGCTCGACTCTCCGAGTCGAGCCCCCCCGACTCAACTCGTCCTGCGACCATCTCGTGAAACCCGAAGCCGAGGGAGCCCGCGGCGCAGCCGCAGGCGACCGGAGGCGAGGGGGAGGCTTCTTTTCCGGTTTCGGCCGATTCTCCTCGGCGACGCAACACGACTCGGAGAGTCGTGCGACGATCTCGTGAAACCCGAAGCCGAGGGAGCCTGCGGCGCCCCCGGAGGCGAGGGGGCCCCTTTTCCGTTTTCAGCCGATTCTCTGTGGCGACGCAACACGACTCGGAGAGATCAATCCGGGGTCTTCGACCCCAGGCACCATTTTCGCGACCCCCTCGACGTCGCCTGAGAACTCAAGGAAGCCCCGCTGAAAACTCCCCCCGCCTTCCTCATCGCGCCAGCTTCCTTGCCACCGACTCGATCAAATCGAGCATCGCATCATCGTTCGGATCCACGGCCCGAGGCTCGATCATCGCGTAATGGAACCGAGCTCGCTCGGAATTCCCGATCTCGACGTACACCTCGGCCAACTCCGCGCGCCATCGCGCCGGCGCGGCATGCTCGGTGATCGCCCGCTCCCACTCGATGACCGCCTGATCACGCTTGCCCTCGAGATATTGGCAGACACCCTTCCACAACCGCGCGTCTCGCTCGGACACAGATTGCCCGGCGAGCTTCGCCCGCAATCGGACGGCGATCGAGCGATTCGCCTCATCACCGTCCGTCCCGGCGACGAATCGGCGAACGAATTCCATCAGAGCGTCCGGTTCGAACGGCACCACGTCGACCGCGATGCGGTCGATCGGCACGACCGGCTCAAGAACGGCGACCAACTTGGCTCGGATCGTCGGCGCCAAGCGCCAAGCGCGTCCGAGAACGTTGATGCCCGACCCCGTATCGCCAGCCGTCAGATACAAAATGCTCGACGGGACCAGGATCGCCGGATCCGCAGGCCGGCACCGCACCGCACGCTCGACGTGCTCCTCGAACGCCCCCGCTCCTTCCAGGAAGGCAAGTCGAGCCAGTTGGAGGTGTGCATCCCCAATAAACGCGCAGCGAGCCCGCGCCGCGAGCAGGCGTTCGCGCGCCGGCGTCAAATCGGACCGGACCGTCGCATTATGGCGAATCGCGGCGAGGCGATCGATGTCGCCCGACGACTCGAACGCGCGGGCTCGGGCGACGAGCGATTCCAGGCGCAACATGGCTCGCGACTGCGGATCGACTCTTGATTCCGGCCCGTCGACGGCCCGCTCGTACCGCGCGATGCGCAGTTTGGCCATCAGCAAATGAGCTTCGGCATTCCTCCCGCCGGCCGCAAGGCCCGCCTCGAGATCCACGATGGCCTGATCCAACGTCGGCCGGTCGCGATAGACGCCCGGTTCAAAATATTTCTGAGCCGCGACGAGTGCCGGTTCGAGCCGGGAAAACCGCCATAGGTCGACAGTACCCGACACGACGACCGCGAGCGCGAGAATCCCCATCCCGATCGTCGTCCCCAGCGGGATTCTCCGGCGGGTCGGTGCGGGGCCCGAGATCGGCTGAACCAACCCGACCGAAATCAGCACGGTGCCGGTGATCAGGTTCGAGGGTAAATAGATCCCCCAATCCATGCAATTCTGGACGGCCTGAGTCACCAGCGCGAACAACGCCGCGCAGCAAACACGAGCTCGATGCGCGTCGCCGCGGAGAATCCCCGACGCAAACGTCATGAACGCGAGCAGCGTTCCGAGCAGGGCGAGCATGAGCGCGGGGATGCCGCCTTCGACGAGCGTTTCCACCCAGCAATTCTCGGGATGCTGGAGCCATGTCGTCGCATCGCGTTGTTCGAACGGCTGAAACGCGTAGCGGTAGGTCCCGTAACCGGTTCCGGTGAGCGGATAGGCGATGGCCGTCGCGAGGCCCGCTTGCCAATTCAGGACGCGGCCGTCCCGCGCGTACGTTTGCCATTTGCCCAGCGTCGAGAACCGCGTGGACGCCCCGGGACCAAACCCCAGCCACACGGTCATCCCGATCGCGATCGCCACGGGAATCGCGAACGTCACGATGGCTCCGCGAGCCGACCGTCGTCCGGCGAGTACACCCGCGACGACGACCAGGCCCGCACCCCATGCGATCAGGCCGCCTCGCGATCCGGACACCAGAATGCACGCGGCGAAAAGGCCGATCGCGGCGAGCGAACCGATCGATGCGGGTAGCGCGGCCGACTTGGCTCGCCCCTGCGTCCCAATCAAGCTCATCAGGTAATAGATGGCCGCGGCGCCGCCCAGATTCAAATAGCCCGCCGCATGGTTCCGATTGACGAACGGGCCAAACGGTTCCGAGGTGAGCGGAAACGCATAGCGCCAGTAGATCAGGCCGTTCCAATTGAGTTTTTGGGCGAGCCCAAACAGGGCGACGGCGAGCGCCGTGCCAAGAACGCATCCGATGCAGACTTGGGCCGATCGGTTCGAACGGACGGACTGCGACACGAGCCACGCGATGGCGAGCGCGAGTCCGAGCATCTCGCACGCGCGGCGCGTGAAATGCGGATAGATCGTGAGCGACACGAACGAGGCCCCGATCGTTTCCGATGCCAGGACCTCGCCGGGGACCGGTCCCGCGAGCGCCGATTCGAATGCCGCGCGGGTCGGCGAGATCCACTCGACGATTTCCCTCGGCAAGGGCACCGACTGCGCGAGGCCCCAGACCAAACCGAGGGCGGCGACGAACCACGCCGCGTGCATCGGCGCGATCCGATCCGGGCGAATCCAATGCCGAGCCAGCGCGACGAGCAGCATTGCGCCCACAAGCGGGAAATACCACACCGTCGCGCCCGCGCGCACCGAACCGAACGGCCACGGCGCGGCGACCACAACCAGCATCACGACGGCGATCGCAACGCGATCGATCTTCCCTTCAGTTTTCAATGTTCAGTCTTCCGGAGGGAGGAGAATGCAGCTGGCGTTGGGCGATGCGTCGGCCCTCGGAATGACGTCCGATTTGACTTATCGAGTCCTGCGACGATCTCGTGAAACCCGATGCCATCGTCGCTCGACTCTCCGAGTCGAGCCCCCCCGACTCGACTCGTCCTGCGACCATCTCGTGAAACCCGATGCCATCGTCGCTCGACTCTCCGAGTCGAGCCCCCCCGATGCCGAGGCGAGGGACTTTTCAGTTTTCTCCGTCTTCTGTCCGTGTCCTTCCGTGGCTCCAACCCATTCACGTTCCGTCCATTTTTCGTGAGGG
>VGZC01000094.1 GCA_016872725.1 Planctomycetota bacterium | reverse complement strand
CCCACCGCGGGCCGTTTCGTGTCGCTCATGGCAACTCCTTTCTTTTGGGGTTGGGTTCGTCGCGTGGCGACCGTCGCCACGCCAGGACACAGTTACCTCGGGTCGGCCGCAGTCATCCAGGTGGCGGCGATTGGGGCCAACGGGTGGCCCACGTTCGCGTCGCGGGGCCGGTCGGACGAACGGCCCAACCGTAAGAAGAGGCCCGGGCACCGACGGGGCACCATGCGCAGCATGGTCCCGTTGGTCGATGCGGCCTCGTAGGCGAACTGGCGGCCAAGCGGGGCGTCAGACTCCGGTGGTCGTCGCCACGGAGAACTCGCCCCCGCGAGGTGCCCGCTTCGCCGCGCCGCGCCAACCGGTGATCGTGCGGAACATTCGGCACTTCGCGGCAATCTCGCGTTTGGTCGGCAGGTACTCGAGCGTCCCGTTCTGCGCTCGCGTCCACGGCCCGCGATCAGTCCATTGCCTGTTCGATGCCCATTGCCGCACTTGGTCGTCCAACATTTTCTGTTCGTTCATCGTTCTGGCTCCTGGTTGCGTGGTGCCCGTCGCGGGCCATCCGCGAACGGGAGTGACACTGAGCCAGCGGTGCGGAACGAATGCAAGGCGTTGGCGAAAAGCTTCCGATAACGATATCCGAGGACGCCGAGCGAATCGGCGAAATGGCATGGCCGTCGACTCCAACAGAAAATACGCGGAAAAAAATCACAAAAGTACTTGACAGCCCGGGATCGCTTTGTGTTAGACTGTCCCGCGCTGTCGCATCGGAGTTCCATCACCGAGGCCGCAAGGGGGAGCAGGGGCAGTTCGGATTTCGGATCAAACGGACCCGGCGCAATCGGGGAATCCCTTGTCCGAAACGAATTCCCCGCCGTGACAACGGCTGTGACAACGGCCGTGACAACGGTTGGTCAGACCCGAACGGGACGTCAAGAACCAAGAAGCAAGATCCACGAACGTCGAAAACGTTCAGCACATCCAAGACGTCCGGCTCTCACCGTTGCAACGATCTTTCCTTGGCGCATGCCGGCGTGGTGGTCCCGCGCGCCGGCTTCCGCGAGCGGTATATGCAAGATCCGCTCGCGGCGCGTCTCTTCTCATTTCGCGACTTCGTTGAATTAGGGGTGGCTCATGGCGATTCGTGGCGGCGCGCTGCGCCGTGGGGTGGACGCATTCGTCCGCCGGTCGTTCGTTTCGTCCGCATGGCGTAGCGCGCGGGCCCGCCGCCACAAACGCCGCACGGTTCGCTCTCTGGCCCTCGAACCGTTCGAGGACCGTCGGATGCTCAGCGCGGCGCCGATCGGCCGCGATGATCTGGCGTACCACACACCCATCGACACGCCGCTCGTCGTCGCCGCGCCGCAAGGCGTGCTTTCGAACGACTGGGACCCGGAAAACACGGCCCTGCAGGCCACGCTCGTCGATTCGCCGGCGAGCGGAACCCTTTCGCAGTTCAATGCCGCGACCGGCGCGTTCACCTACACGCCGCAAACGGCGTTCGAGGGAATCGACACGTTCACGTACCGCGCGAGTGACGGCACCGACCAAAGCCCGCTCGTCACCGTGCAGATCGCCGTCGGAGGAACGCTCACCGGCCGCCTCGCGCTCGAGGATCAGAACCGGGCCGGTATGCCGCTGACAGGCGGCTTGATTTTCAGCGAAGGGCTCACGCCCGCCGTGGGACTGGTTTACCATTCGCTCACGATCCCCCAGCCGATCGTCGCGCTCGAGACGATGGTTCCCGCGAGCGAGTCGGTGCCCGATGAAATCCGAGCCCAATGGACGGTCAACGGCGTAGCTGGTTCGGTCTACTCGTACGACGCGACCGGCCTTCAGCCGGGCCAGCCGTTCCGCATCGCCCTTCAAGCCGACGCGACAAGCCTCGCGACGGGCCGATACGCCTATCAGGTAACGCTCACCAGCGTCCACGGCGTGACGGAATTCACGCGCACGATCACCGGTCATGTCGAAATCGTCAACCGTTCGTCGTCCACGCACGCGTTCGGGCGCGGCTGGAACTGGCAAGGTCTGGAAACGCTGACGCTCCAGACGGGCGGAGTGCTCTGGGTCCGCGACATGGGCGAATCGTACTGGTTCGCCGAAAAGACGGGCGGCGGATACGAACGGGCGATCGGCGATGAATCGTACGCATCGCTCACCGCCGATGCCGGAGGCACCTACACGCTCACCGACAAGCACGGATTCAAACGCACCTTCTCATCGGCGGGCCAACTCGTCGAATCGCGCGACCGCTGGGGGAGCGTCACGACGTACGCCTACGCATCGGGCCTCTTGTCCCAGATCACCGATCCGTACGGACGCACGACGTCGCTCGGTTACACAAGCGGCCGGCTTTCGAGCGTAACCGACTTCGCGGGCCGCGCGGCCAATCTGTCGTACGACACCGACGGCCGCCTCGTCGAGATCTTGCAACCCGATCCCGACGGAGCGGGCCCTCAGACGCGGCCCGCGACGTCGTTCGGTTATTCCGCGTCGCACCTCTTGAACCAGCGCACCGATCCGATCGGCCGGACCACGCAGTTCACGTTCGGATCGAACGGGCGGCTGACCCAAGTCACGTACCCGGGCGGCGCGACCGAGTCGTTCATTCCGAGCCAAACGGTCGGCCTTCCCACGGGTTCCAATGGCAATACGCCCGCCACCACTCCCGTCTGGTCGCAACAAACCGATCCGCGAGGCAAGACGTGGCGGTCGCAAACCGATCGGTTCGGCCGAACGACGGCAACGCGCGATCCGCTGAACTATGAAACGACGATCGAGCGTGACCTCGAGGGGAACGAGGTCCGCGTCACGCGTCCCGATCCGGACGGCGCGGGTCCGCTGGGAATACTCGTCGACGTCGCGGGTTACAACAGCTTGGGCGATGTCGTCCACCAGCGGTATGCCGACGGCGGCACGATCACGGCGACGTATACCACCGACTTCCATTTGCCGGCCTCGGTCACGGACGAACTGGGGCAAGTGAGTTCCTTCACGTACGATTCGGTGGGGAACGCGGTCAGCGCGACCGACGCGGCTGGCCAGACGAGCACCATGACGTACAATGCGCGGGGCTTCTTGCTCACAAAGACGTCTCCCGATCCGGACGGAGTTGGACCGTTATCGCCGATCACCACAACGCTGGCCTACGACAGTCTTGATCGGATGACGAGCGTGACGTTCGGCGACAATTCCACCCAGCAGTTCGCGTACGACTCGGCGGATAACCGCGTGTCGGTTACGGACGAACTGGGGCACGCGACGCTGTATACGTTCGACGCCCTCGATCGTTTGACGCGCGTCGTGGACCGCGAGGGGGCGGCGACCGACCGCGTGTTGGATGCGGCCGGGCAACTCGTGCAAACGATCGACGCGCTGGGCGGCGTTACGGACTATGAATACGACAGCCGAGGCCGCCTTACGCGCGTGCGGCAACCCGATCCGGACGGAGCGGGTCCGCTCGATCGGCCCGAATCGCAGTGGGCGTACGACGCGGCGGGCAACGTGGCCAGCGAGGGTTCTCCGATCTGGCAGATCGGCTACGGCCTGACGCACGATTACGATGACGCGGGCCGCAGGACGGCCACGCACCGCGTGACGGCTGGAACGAACGAGTATTACACGTACGACGCGCTGGGCCGCGTCCTGAGCGCGACCGATGCCCAGGGGCGCGTGACGACGTACCAGTACAACGCGCGAGGGCGGACGACGCGGATCGAACTGAACGATCCCGACGGGAGCGGTCCGCAGCACGGGCCGACCCACCTGT
>VGZC01000093.1 GCA_016872725.1 Planctomycetota bacterium | reverse complement strand
TCTTTCAGATGTTCGCCGATCGAGTTCCCCGTACGGCCGGCCGCATCATGGAGCTCGCGCGGACCGGATTCTACGACGCGGCGAACAACGCGAATCCCGTGACGTTCCATCGCGTGATTCCCGACTTTGTGATCCAGGGCGGCGACCCGACCGGCACCGGATCCGGCGGATCGCAGCTCGGCGATGTCGACGACCAATACCATGTCGATCTCCAACACAACCGGTCGGGCGTCCTTTCGTACGCCAAATCGACCGACGACACGAACGATTCGCAGTTCTTCGTGACGGCCGGCCCTTCGACCTCGGCGAACGGCGCCGACGTCGACCAGCGGAATCTCGATTTCAATCATTCGGTCGTCGGCCAGTTGATCGAAGGCGACCGGGTGCGCAAGACGATCGAGCGGACGCCGACCGACGCCAACGACAAACCCACGAACGCGCTCAAGATCCTGTCGGCGACCGTGTTCCAGGACGAGGAAAACGGGCTGGTGATGCTCAAGGCGATCGGCTCGCCGGGCCAACAGGCCAATGTGACAATCACGATCACGGACCAGGACGGCCACAGTTTCTCGCGGGTCATTCCCGTAACGCTCGCCGCGGACACGCGGTTGGTGAACCAAGGCGGCGTGCTGGTTTCCGAGCCGATCAACAGCGCGCCGTTCCTCGACGACATCCCCGCCGTCTCGACGACGGTCAATACGCCGGTCACCGTGGCCCTCCACGCGAACGACGTGGAAAACGACCCGTCGTTTTACGCCGCCATCGTCGCGGGAAGCACCACGTTCACGCTCGACGTCGACTCCACGACGGGGGTCGTCACGGTGACGCCGCCGGTGGGATATGTGGGTGTGTTGGGAATGCTGGTCGGCGTGCGGGGCGCCGCGGCCGCGTCGACCGTGGACGTGTGGGATACGCAAAGCGTGTCGATCCACGTCGTACCGGCCGCGCCGACTTTGGTCGATCTCGAATCGAATTCGGACTCGGGCGTCCGGAACGACGACAACATCACGAAGAACGGCGCGGTGGGGATCCGGGTCGACGGCGTCACTTCCGGCGCGACGGTCCAGTTGTTGCGCGGCGCGGCCGTGGTGAAGGAGATGGTCGCGCCGGGCGACAGCGTGACGATGGATGTCGATCTGGGGGCGCTCGGCGACGGCACCCACGTCTTGCGCGCCGTCCAGCGCGTCAACGGCGAGACGAGCGGCCCTTCGCCGGACCTCACCGTGGTCCTCGATCGATCGGTCCCGCAATTCACGAACACGGTGCCCGGATCCGCCAATGTCGGCGTTCCCTTCGCGCATGATGTCGCGACGAACGAGGAAGCCGGCGGCGTCCAATATTCGCTCCCAACGGCGCCCAACCAGATGACGGTCGACCCGTTTACCGGCGCGATCGCGTGGACTCCGTCGGGGAATCAGGCCGGCGCGCAATCGGTGACGATCGACGTCACCGACGCGGCCGGCAATTCGAATCAGCAGCAGGTGACCATCCAGGTCGCGGCGACGCAGATCGTCCAATACCGGATCGAGACGACCCGCCCGGGTGGCCAGGCGAGTACGGTGTTCGAGGTCGGCGAGGGTCTCGTCGCGCATGTCTACGTGCGCGATCTGCGCGGTCAGCCCCGAGGTCCGCTCGGCGCCTATGTCGACCTGAACTTCCCGGGTTCGCAATTGGCGTCGACCGGCCCGATCGAGTGGAGCGGTCTTTTCGGCGGCGCCGCGTCGGGCACGATCGGTCCGTCGCTCCTCGATGAAGTCGGAGGAACGACCGACGGCGCGGATCGCGACGGCGCCGAATACCTGCTGTTCTCCGCGCCGTTCCGCGCGACCGCGCCCGGCAATCCCACGCTGCGGGTCGATCCGGCCGATACGCTCCCCGCGCACGCCACGACCCTTGTGGGCTTGGCCCATCCGGTGGACAACTCCGAAATCCTCTTCGGCGCGCAGCCCATCAGCGTCTTCCTGCCGTTTACGGTTCGCGGGGAACTTGTCAGCTTCACCGAGGATACTCCCGACTCGATCGACGTCCTCGCGAACGACTATTTCACGGGCACCGTCACGGGCCCGCTCCGCGTCAAGGAACTGGGCACGCCGAGCGCGGGCGGACAGGTGTCGATCCAGGCGGACCAGCGGATCCGCTACGTCCCCGCGCCCCATTTCAACGGAACGGAGACCTTCACGTACGATGTGACGGACGACGTCACGGGGACCGCCCGCGCGACGGTCACCGTGCTCGTGCAGCCGGTCAATGACCCGCCGACGGCGGTCAACGACGCGTTCGGCGGCGCGACGGCCGTCCAGGAAGACAGCGGGCCCGTTGTTCTGGACGTGCTCGCCAACGATTCGGCGGCGCCCGATGCGGCCGAGACATTGCGGATTGTTTCGGTCGGCGCCGGAAGCAACGGCGGCACGATCGCCGTCGGACCGTCGGGCACGCACGTGACGTATCGCCCGGCCCCGAATTTCCATGGAACGGAGACGTTCGCGTACACGATTTCGGATCGCGGCGACGCGACCGGAATCACCGCGTCCGCGACCGTATCGGTCGAGGTCCTGGATGTGAATGATCCGCCGGTCGGCGTCAACGACACCTTTGGACTTCCCGAGGACAGTGCGGCGACGCGATTCGATCCGCTCGCGAACGACCACGGCGGAACGGACCCGCGGGAGAACCTGATCGTCCAATCCGTGACAGCCCAATCGGGAGCGCAAGGCACGATCGCGATCGTCGAGGGCGGCAAGGCGATCACGTACCGTCCGCCCGCGAATTTCTTTGGGCAGGAGCTGTTCGCCTACACGTTGGCGGATGGGCGGGGAGGCACGATTCAAGCGATCATGCGGTTCAACGTGTCGGCGGTCAACGATCCGCCCACGGCCGTGGCCGACACGGGCGACGCCAAATTCCGCGTTTCGAAGAACACCACCAACCAGGCGATCGACGTCCTGCGCAACGACCATTCGGCTCCCGACGCCGCCGAGTCCCTTGTCATCCGGACGGTGACGGCGCCCAGCTCGGGGCAGGCGCGCGTCGCCGCCGACGGCAAGTCGGTACTATTCACGCCGCCCGCCGATTACGTCGGCACGGCGACGTTCCAGTACACAATCGAGGATCCGGGCGGCCTGACGTCGACGGCGACCGCCGAGGTCGACGTCCAGAACTACTCGCCCAGTTCGCTCGCCGGCAAGGTCTATGTCGACGGCAACCGCAACGGCCTGTTCGATGCGAACGAACGGCCGCTCGTCGGAGTCGCCGTCGCGCTCGTGGGAGTCGACGTCACCGGAGCCCAGGTGCAACGCACGACGCGCACGGGAGCCGACGGAGCGTACCGATTCGCCGGGCTGGCGCCGGGCAACTACGAGCTGCGCGAATCGCAACCCGCCTTCTTCGTCGACGGAAGGGACACGATCGGATCGCAGGGCGGAACCGTCGGCGACGATCGGTTCACCATAGCGCTGACCGAGAACACGCAGGGCGTCAACAACAACTTCGGCGAACGGGGTCCGCAGCCCGCGTACGTCGGATTCCGCGATCTGTTCTCGTCATCGCGTCAATCGGTGCTGGTCGTCGTCGATGAACAGACGGGCCAGACGCAATCGGTCGGCGGGGGCGGGTGGCAAGACATGACGTACACCGGCGCGTTGCTCTCGAACGATCGATCGATGTGGAATTTCTCGCTGCGCGACGCGAACCAGACGACGCGCACGTTGGCGCTCCCGAACCGCTTCTCGCGCCATCTGCTCACACTCGGTCGATCCGGTACGCAGCTCCTGCTGCGGATCCTCGGCTCACCCCAGCAGGTTCCTCTGGGGAACGCGGAGCCGGCGGCCGGATCGAGTGGCGGGTCGGGGGAAGGAGCCGCGGAAGGCGAAGCGAGCTCACCGTCCAATTCCCCCTCGCCCGCAAACGCGCACGCAACGACCGATCGGGCTCAACCCATCGCCCAACCAACGAGCGGGACCGTCCGCGCAAGCGCCGCGGACCCGCTATTCGCCGACGCAGGGGCGTGGAAGCCGACGATGGCCATCCCCGCGGATCTGTTCTCGTCGGCGAGGCGTCGCGCGACGTCGCGCGACGTCGTGCTCGGTACGGGAACCTGGTAGTCCTCTCGGAAGGCGCGACGCATGGGCCGTGAACGGGTATCGCGGCGGACTTGGGTTCGCAATCTGGCGTCCTTCGCCGGACTCTCCATGGTATGGAACGCGGGATCGGCCGGTTCTCTGCGCGCCGG
>VGZC01000092.1 GCA_016872725.1 Planctomycetota bacterium | reverse complement strand
TTTCCGATCGTTCGGGAGCGTCCATGCCCTTGGTCGAAAGGTCGCCGGCCCGCTCCCCGTCCGCCGCGTTCGTGTTCGCGTCGACCTCGTCCATCAACCATGCACCTCGTACGGATCACGCATGTCCGCGTCTTTCCGTCTTCCCGCGCGTCCATGGCGTTCACGGTACGCGCACAAGATCACCGGCCCTGGTCGTCACGCCGGTCGTGCGGTACCATGCGTGCATGGCTCGAATCTTTCTCGTTTTGGCGCCGTGCGCCCTGGGCCTGTTGGCGGTCAACCTGGTCATCGGCCTTTCGATCGGCGACCTGAACGGCGTCTCGCGCCGGCTGGTCGAATCGCGCCGCGCGCTTTCCGCGTTGCAGGTGCGGGGTGGAGCCGCGGCGTCGGAACTCGATCAGGCGCACGCGGCGATCGACGAGGCGTCGACCGCGTATCGGCCGGTGCGCGACCGCTATCGCTGGCATAGCCTGTGCGGGATCGCCGCGTCGCTCGTCACGGTCTTCGTCAACAGCGTCGTCGTGACCTATTTCATCGGCACGTCGCGCTGGTGCCGCGAAGTCGTCGAGACCTACCAGATGCCGGTCGAACTCGCGGCCCGCTCGCAGCGGCTCAAACGCCGCACCTTTCCTTGGGCGCTCGTCGGGCTCGCCGTCATCCTCGCCATCATCACGCTCGGCGCATCGTCCGATCCGGGCGCCAACTACGACAACGGCGCGGCGTACGTCACGTTCCATTTCCTCGCGGCCGCGGGAGGCCTCGCCGTGCTCGCTGTCGCTTTTTGGAACCAGTTCGTCAACATCGCGGCGAATTACGACATCATCGAGGAGATCCTGGGCCGCGTTCGAGACGCCCAGTCCGAACGCGCCTCGGCACCAAACGGCGACCGTCCGTCCGCCGCTCGGGAAGACGAACCGTACCATCATGCGAGCTTGCGTCCAGCGCGTCCGTGAGGCGCATGTCGCCGTCGCGAACGAGGTCGTCGGCCGAATCGGCCGCGGCTTGCTCGTCCTGCTCGGCGTCGCTCGGGATGACGATCGAGCCGACGCCGAATTCCTTGCCGACAAGTGCGTCGACCTGCGGATCTTCGACGATGACGGGGGTAAAATGAACCGGTCGCTCGTCGATGTCCGAGGCGGCCTGCTCGCCGTCAGCCAATTCACGCTGCTCGGCGATTGCCGGAAGGGTCGGCGTCCCAGTTTCGTCGACGCGGCTCCGCCCGAATGGGCCGAACCGTTGTACGACGTCTTCGTCGAACGGGTTCGCGCGCGGGGCGTACCGATCGAGACCGGCCGGTTCCGGACCCACATGAGCGTCTCGCTCGTCAACGACGGTCCGGTTACGATCCTGATCGATAGCCGGAGGGATTGAGCGGGTGGCGGCGGCGGTTTTCAGTGTTCAGTGATATTGGGGGGTGTGGTGGGACTAGGTCTTGAACGACCGAATGCCGATCGTCGGACGCCGGCGCGAGGTCGAGGGCCTTTCGGCGTTTCGCGCCGGGCTCTTTTGCGTGGCGGGCTGGCATGGGCGATCGGCGCGCGCGGTCGACCGGGTCGAGCGCACGATGACGGGCGCGGCACGGCTCGCGCGCTCATGGATGACGACACGCATCGCGCGATCGAACGGGGGCTGGCGTACCTCCGGTCCCGCCAGAACGCCGACGGATCGTTGGGGCGGGGTGGTTACGCGATGAACGTCGCGGTCGTCGCGCTCGCGGGCATGGCGTACATGTCGCGCGGTGACACGCCCGGTCGAGGCCCCTACGGCGAAGGCGCGCGATTGTGTCTCGATTACATCCTCGCGCACACGGAGGCGAGCGGCTTCGTCAACTCGCCCGCGTTCACGGGCCCTGGGCCGATGTACGGCCATGGTTTCGCGACGCTGTTCCTCGCCGAAGCCTACGGGATGACTGACGACAACCGGATCCGCGATCGTTTGTCGCATGCCGTCAAGTTGATCATCGCGACGCAAAACGATGAGGGTGGTTGGCGCTATTTTCCTCGCCGCGCCGACGCCGACCTCTCGGTCACCATCTGCCAGGTGATGGCCCTCCGCGCCGCGCGGAACGCGGGGATTTTCGTGCCGAACGACACGATCGACCGGTGTATCGCCTATGTGAAACGGTGCCAGAACGACGACGGCGGGTTCATGTACCAGACGACGCAACCCGGCATCAGCGAGTTCCCTCGGAGCGCGGCGGGCGTCGTCGCGCTCTATAGCGCGGGGATCTACGAGGGGGAGGCCGTTGAAAAAGGCCTTCGCTATCTGCTCGACGCCGCCCCCCAACACTACTCGCCGTCGGGCAATACCTACTATTTCTACGGGCAATACTACGCGGCCCAAGCCATGTACCTCGCGGGCGACGCGTATTGGACGAAGTGGTATCCTGCCATACGCGATCCGTTGAAACAGGCGCAGAGGCCGACCGGGGAATGGCCCGATCCGATCTGCGCCGAATACGGTACGGCGATGGCCTGCATCATCCTCCAAATGCCCAACAGCCACCTTCCCATTTTCCAGCGATGATATTTCCTTGTGGGAACGACGAGCCCTCCGCGCGGCGGCGTTCGTCGAAACAACAAACGAACTCGGTCCGCAAACGACGTTCCACGCGATGGGGAGTTCTCGTTCCCGCCGTCGTCCTCGGTTGGATTCCTCCGCTCGGCGCGGCGGCGGACCCGGACACGCGCGTCGCGCTGATCGCGGCCGGATCCGGCGTCTCCGAGCCAACGGCCCGCGCGGCGCGGCGTCTCGAGGACGGGCGATGGGAATTCCAAGCGGCGCATGCGAACCACGTCCTGGCGCCTCGGGAATTCGTGGTCTGGGGCGCGCCGCGCGAGAACGTCCACGCGGGACAGGTCGTGTTGCGCGGCGGTGGAGTCTTGGTTGCCGATTGGCTCCGCATCGATGCGATCGGGATCGCGATCGGCGTTCACCCTCGATCGCTCGCCGCCGAACCGATATGGCGTGACGCCGTCCTTCCGCGCGGCGAAGTGGCCGGGCTAATCGTCCATTCGTCCGCCGATCCGGCGTCGCGCGATCGGGTCTGGAATGATCTCCTTGAGGGCGAGCGGGCCCAGGATGAAATCCGGCTCGACAACGGCGATCGCATCCTGGGTGAGATCGACGATTGGACCGCGCCGAACGGGCTGCGCGACGGAACCACGCTCCGCTTCAAGACGGAGGGCGAGCCGCTTGATATCGGCTGGAACCGCGTCGAGGCCGTTCTCTTCCGCGGGGCGCCGCGCACGGAGCCGTCGAACGCCGCCGTCGTGCTTGGTTTCCGCGATGGGAGTCTGTTCCGCGCCGAATCACTCGCCGTCGACGGACCGCGGATCCGTCTCATCGGTGGCGGAATCGAGCTCTCCGCCGACGCCGAATCGCTGTGGACCAACGTGTGCCATGTCCGATCGCTCGTCGCGCCGGTCCGCTACCTGTCGGATCTCGAATCGGTCGGATTCAAGCACATACCCATGCTGAATCGGGAATGGCCCTTTGAGCGGGATCGATCGGCGGCGCGCGGCAGATTGCGGTCCAAGGAACGGGGCGGCCCTTCGTCGGCTCCGATCGACGTATGGCACGAAAAGGGGCTGGGGCTGCACGCGACGTCGCGCGTGGCCTACGACGTCCCGGACGGCGCGGCCCGCTTGGACGCGTCGATCGGCGTCGATTCGGGGTCGGGCGACGAGGGCAGCGTGATCTTCCGCGTGTACGGCGAAACGGAGTCGGGTGAGTTCCAACTCGCGTTCGAAAGCCCCATCGTGCGGGCCGGCGAGCCGCCCCGGCCGATCTCCGTCCCGCTCGCCCGATTCCGCCGGCTCGCCCTGATCGCCGACTCGGCCGATCGACTCGACATCGGCGATCACGCCGATTGGCTCCTCGCGCGGTTCGTCATGGCACCTTGAGCGCCGCTTCGCGAATTACGCATTACGGCTCTCCGGCTATCGATCCGAACTCCCTCCAAACCGGTCTGGCGATCTGTTGGCTCGCGAAAGCGACGTGCCCATCCACGTAGAGCACATTGACGCCACCAGGGTGCAGACTGGAGGCGGTCGAGGCCGCGCTTACCAGCGTATGGACATTTTTGCAGGCGGGGCGATTCGGTGTCAAAACATGGTTGTATAGGGTGTACCCAACATTACGTTCCGTCGCGGATGTCCGCGAGCGTGATGGGCGGCCCGTCCGCGAAGTATCGAAACACGCCGTCAAATCGGCTGCGAATGTACCAGGTGCCGCAATTGCCGGCGTAGTTCGTGCCGCATTGGCGATTTCCCGCATGCTGCCGCATCGGAGCCGGATCGCTCGGGCAGACAACGGTGGGAAACGAGTCGGCCTTGTCGATGCCGGTTTCGGGCGGGAGCTGTATGACTTCGAGATAGGGCAGGCATCAACTCCATGACGGTCCAACCAGCGCGACGAGATCCGTGGCGGATCGACATCGGCCACCCCACTCTTGTCGGAACCCGGGCCGCGGCACCATCGCGCCGAGGCCAAA
>VGZC01000091.1 GCA_016872725.1 Planctomycetota bacterium | reverse complement strand
GTGCCGAGGTTACGGGCGCCGCGAGTTTTCTTTACGCTTGGCCATCCGCGGCTCCTTCCATGTCGTGGTTGTTTTGCAGCACCCACAGCATGGTCGAGAGCCACGTTTTCTCTAAGATCAATTCCGCCTCGGAACCGGTCTATCCGCAACCGTCTCCGTGTAGGCGTTTTGCCTAAAGTGCAGTTTGGAACGTGATGGTTCGCTGCGGTCGCCTTGTGCGATATTCGGTCGACGACCTGCGCGAGTGGATCGCCTCTCGGCGGACTGGCGGTGCGGCGTGAGCACGCCCGTAATTCTGTGCATGGGTGAGGTGGAGCCTCGCGAGGTGTCATGGTTGTGGCCGGGACGCATTCCGTCCGGTCGCATCACTTTGTTCGCGGGTGCGCCCGGCGATGGGAAGTCGTTCGCGACGGCGGACTTCGCGGCGCGGGTGAGCACGGGCGTTGCGTGGCCGGACGGCGCGAGGTGCCCGCGCGGTAGCGTGATCATGTTGGCGGGTGAGGACGACGCGCACGACACGGTGCGCCCGCGACTGGACGCCCACGCCGCCGACGTGTCACGTGTCCACCTACTCGCGGCGGTGCGCCATCGGCGATCCGACGGCCGCGACGGTGAGCGGCCGGTGACGCTCGCGGACGTAGCGGCGATCGAGTCAGCGGTGCGCGGCGTGGCAGATTGCCGACTCCTGATCGTCGATCCCATCGGCGCGTTCATCGGGGGTGAGATTGACTCGCATCGTGAAAATGAAGTGCGGTCGGTGCTTGCTGGACTCGGCACGATCGCCGAGCGGTGCGGCGTGGCCGTGCTCTCCATCGCCCATTATCGCAAGGCGGCGGGCGCATCGGCCGATGATGCGGTGTTGGGCTCGCGGGCGTTCACGGCACTCGCACGTGCCACCTGGCACCTTGTGCGCCACGCGGCCGATCGCGGGCGGCGCTTATTTTTGCCCGGAAAATCGAACCTGGCGCATCGCGCCTCGGGCCTCGCGTTCCGTATCAGCGGCGAGCCCGCGCGGCTGGTGTGGTTTTCGGTGCCGGTGCGGCGAGACGGAAGTAGTCGACGTGCCTATCCACGGCGGCGAGTCGGTGCGGCGGGAAACCACTGTCGGGAGAACTTGCCGGGCATTACTGATTGCGAACGGGCGACTATCGCTTGCAGTTTCGCGTTGTGGGCGAAACCGTGGGGGTTGAGAGGATGGGACATCGGGACGGTTTCTATGGGGAGTGAATCAACCGTGAAAAAACATCCGAGCCTCAAGCTGAATGGACAAGAGTACGTCGTCGTGCTCAAGAGCGAATTCGACCGCATGGCCGAACGGACTCGCCCGGAAGGCGTGCCTTCGCTCCCCGGCCCGGACGCTGCCGGAAACTATCCGGCGCTCGAGTACTGCCGCGCTCTCATCGCCCGCGATCTTGTGGCCGATCGGCTGGTTGCCGGTCTGACGCAGAAAGAACTTGCGAAGCGAGCGGGAATCCGGGTCGAGACGCTTTGCCGAATCGAAACCGGCAAACATACGCCGTCGGTGTCGACAATCGAGAAGATCGACCGTGCGTTGAAACAAGTCGAACACGCCAAGGCGAACGCCAAGAGGGCGGTGCGGCCGGTCCATTAGAAATCGGCGATGGGTCGATGCGGCGGGGCTGCGAACGCGACACGGAAAGCGAAGTTGGGTGGCCGAGTGCGACGCGACGTTGGCCAGGCGGCTGGCTGCCGTGGGGATCATTGCCGAGCGTGACGCGGCCGATGCGGCCACGTTGGGCGGATTCCTTGAGGGGTACTTCGAACGGGCCGTGATGGCGAGCGAATCGACGACAAGAAAAGCGAATCAAAATCCGAAGCAGTCTGTGCACGTTTCGGCTTGCAACGAGTCGCACGACGAAAACACGACGAGTCAACAAGGCCCGAAATTGCCGGTACTTGCGTCAATCCGCGATACCATGCCAACGGGGCGAGTGGGCGGTACAAGGCTCGAACTTGTGACCTCCGCGGTGTGAGCACGGCGCTCTAACCAACTGAGCTAACCGCCCGTTCGCTTCCGCAAGCAAGACGTCTATGAGGCCATAAACGGCCCGAATTTGCAAGGCCGGTTCGGCCGTCAGCCGCCAGGAGCCGACGAATCATCCGCCGATGGGCCGTCGTAGGGCCCGTCTCCGCCCGAGACATCCGACGCGCTCTCGGACGATGTGTTCTCGGACGATGTGTTCTCGGACGATGTGTTCTCGGACGATGTGTTCTCGGACGATGTGTTCTCGGACGATGTGTTCTCGGACGATGTGTTCTCGGACGATGTGTTCTCGGACGATGTGTTCTCGGACGATGCATTCTCGGACGATGCGTTCTCGGACGAAGCGCCGTACGCGTCCCCGGCGATCGGTTCGCTCGACGGCGGTTCGAACTTGGGGGCGGTCGACGGATCGCGGTAGTCGTCGTCGTTCGAATACGTCCGCGATCGGGACGAACTGGGCGAACTGTACGAGTCCACGTTCACTTGGGAGTGGAACTCGTTGAGTCCCTTGCGGAATTCGCGATAGCTCGTCCCCAAGGACCGCGCGACCTCGGGCAGTTTCCGCCCGAACAACAGGACGGCAATGATACCGACGACCACCATTTCATGGGGACCGATGCCGAACATGTCTTGCACCTCCACCGACGGATTTGGGCCGATGTACGAACCGTCCGCGACAATCGGCCCGAACAGGACGCACGGAAGGCGTCGGCCGAGACGATCCTTCGCGCGGCTTACTTGCCGATGTTCTTGGGACTTTCCTCGTCGGTCGTGTTCATGCCCTCCTTGAATTCGACGACACTTCGGCCCAGGTTGCGCATCAGGACGGGCAACTTGGAGCTGCCGAAAAGGAGGAGGATGATTCCGAATACAATGAGCAGTTCCCAAATACCCATTCCAAACATCGCATCGCTCTCGCAAAAAAGACGGCTCACACGCCCGCGCCGACGGCGGGGCCCACGAGGCTTCGCAAGCAAGCGGCGAAAGCGGGTTGTCGCCCAGAGGGGCGTACCAGAACCTACTCGTGCGAATCGCCCACGGTTTGGGGATCACGCCCCAAACCGCCGTCTATTGTACTTCCAATGCGAGGGATGTCAAAGGGACCCGGGATCGGTTAGACTCGACACCCGCGACCCCGACGCGCCGAACCGTCTCGCGTATTTCTCGTCCCGACCCCAATCGCCGAGTGCCTTCGCCATGGACCGAGGTACTTCGTCATCGGACTTCCTTCTCGCCGTGCCCCCGGCGCAAGGGGAGCCCGATTCAAGCCAAGGGGTGAGTCCATCCTCGATCGGATCGTCGATCCTGGTGGTCGACGACAGTTACGCGTTTCGGGAACGATTGGCCCGCGCTTTCCGGGAACGAGGATACCGGGTCCTCACGGCGGGGAATTACGACGAGGCGATCGCGGCGATCGCCGAGTGCATTCCGGACATGGCCGTTCTGGACTTGCGAATGTCCGGCAAGTCCGGGCTCGAACTTCTCAAGGACCTGAAACAAGCGTCAGACCGGATCAAGATCCTGATCCTGACGGGGTTTGGAAGCATCGCGACGGCGATCGACGCCGTCCGGCTCGGCGCGATCAACTATTTGCCCAAACCTGCCGACGCCGACGATATCCTCGCCGCCTTACAACGCGCGGACGGCGGAACGGAGTCGGCGGCGCCGCCGGATCATGAGGTGCCGAGCCTGGCGCGGGCCGAGTGGGAACATATCCACCGCGTGCTCGGCGACTGCAACGGCAACATCTCCGAAGCCGCCCGTCGGCTGGGCATCCACCGGCGGTCGTTGCAGCGGAAACTGCGAAAACAGGCGCCGGAATAGCAGAACGACCGCCCCGGTGGGTCCCCCCGAGCCGTACGCGATCGAAGCGTTGGATAACGAGGGCCGTAATTAGCTGAACTTTCGCAGATTTCGGACCTGTCAAGCGGCGAGGTTTAGGTAGCTCTCCAGGGCACTGAGTAATTGAAGCAGGTCGGCCTTGGTGGCCGACTTCGGTGTAATTGTATTGGCCAGGATTTCCGCACGCAGCATGCGGAGCATATGAGCCAGCGACCATTCCGTGTCCCAGTCACCAAAGCGACGACGTGCGGCACGAGCTTGCGGGAGTTTGTGGCCCTCGGTGAAATACCACAAGCTGATGACGCTTTGCATCAGCCATACCCACGGCGCGAGCTTCTGGATGCTCTCTCGGCACCAGTGTTGTGGGGCTTGAATCTTCATCACCTGCTTGCTGGCTTTGAAAGCCACCTCAATCGACCATCTCCAGGAAAACGTCGTGATCACCCAGCTCAACGAGGCGTTCACGTCGGTGGTGAACAGATACTTGTCGTCGAACTTGCCCAACGGGTCGCGGACCAACACCACGAGAATCGGCACCAAGCCACGCACTTCGGGCCAGATCGCCTGAAAGGAAAGCACCTTCAACTTACGGGTCACGCCGTAGGCCTCGGCTTTGACCGTTTGCCAGGTCCACGGTCCCGATCCGCGTCGGTTGCCATCTGCCTTCTTGACTGCCTCCTTGGGGTTTGGAAGACGAGGCCCCTTTCTTGGCTTCGGTCCACGTTTGCTCTTGGATTGCTTCGGCACGGTCACATCGTAAATGGCCGCATCGGCCCGCATGACCCCGACGTACGTCACCCGATCGTCCAGCTCCCCCAGCAGGTTGTTCACCGAATACGCGCCGTCGCCAACCAAAACCAACTTTCGATCGGGGAACCACAGGAGAATGTCGTGGAGCATCTCCTTGGCCAGGGTGGCTTCGCTCTTGTTCTTCTTGCCTGCCAGATCAGGGCCAGCGCATATCGAAGTCATGATCCCAGCAGAACTTGCTCCAAATAGTCCGTACTCCAGCTTGCCATTTGCATCCGTCCACGCACGCTTTCCTTCTCGGACTTGCCGCGTTTGAGCA
>VGZC01000090.1 GCA_016872725.1 Planctomycetota bacterium | reverse complement strand
ACTGCTCGTTCCTCGTCCGTGAGCCGCACGATATACTTCTTCTTCATCGGAACCTCCTTGTTGACGCGGAGGTTCTCCGAAAACGCCGATTCGGACAATCCCAAAATTTAGCCTGGACAGGGCACTAGTTGCGTCAAATGGTGCTTGAACTCGCGTATTGGGCCGTGTTGGGCCTTGTCGCCGGTGCGTATTTAGGCTATCCGGCGCTACTTGTATGCGTCGCGCGGACGGCTTGCCGTATTGGTCGGTTGGACGGGGACTGGGAGCCTTCAGGCGAAGTTCCGCCCGTTACGCTCGTCATTCCGGTACACAACGAAGCGTCGGTCGCCCATCTGAAATTGGCGAACTGTCGTGGCTTGGAGTATCCGGCCGACAAGTTGCATGTCGTCGTGGTCAACGACTCGAGCACGGATGGAACGCGGGAAATCCTTGAGTCGATTTCGGTTCCGAACATGACGATCGTCCACACACACAGTCGATCGGGAAAGGCGGGCGCTTTGACCGAGGCGATGCGGCATGTGGGTACGGAACTGATTTGCTTTTCGGATGCCAATGTGTTCCTTCGTGCCAATGCCCTCTCCGAGCTCGTTAGACCGTTCTCCGATGCTCGAGTCGGTGCAACGACGGCCGATGTGCGTCTTCAAAGCCAAGCGAAGGGCTGGGGGATCGGGGAACGACTCTACTACCAAGTCGAACGTTCGGTCCAATTGGCCGAATCGGCTCTTTGGTCCACTATCGGCGTTGATGGCGGCCTGTTTGTGGTGCGAAGGCGGCTCGCCGAACCCATTCCGCAAAATGTTGTGCTCGACGATTTCGTCATCGCAATGAACGTCTTGCGGAGTGGACATCGGATCATCTACTGTCCGGACGCGATCGCGGAGGAGGACGCGCCGCCAACTGTGAAGCAGGAGTTTCGTCGGCGAGTTCGGATGGCAACGGGAGTCGTCCAATCGCTTCGAATGGGCGCATTCCCGCGGCTCACCCAGCCGATTACGCTGCTCATGTACTTGGCTCATAAGCTATTGCGGTGGATGAGCCCGGTTCTCGTCCTCTGCCTGATCGCCCTGTCCGCTTCCTGCGTCCGGTACCACTGGACCTACGCGGTCCCGTTGGTGGGATTCGGAGTCATTACCCTTCTTGGGGGATTGTCCCTCGTGAGTCGCCGTGTTCGAGAGTCATGGCCCGGCGGTATTGCCGTTTATTTTTGCTCGACCGTTGGCGCATTTCTCGTCGGCCTTGCCAAGGGCCTGATTGGTACTCACAGCGCCATTTGGGCGCCCACCGCGCGGACCCAGGTGGTTCCGGCAGCAAGTGCGACTGGGGAAGGAAATGAATAGCAGCGGCAGAGTTCGCGTGAGGTCGTCATCTTTTGACGCCTTGCCGCTCAGTCTTGACGGGCCCTCGGATCCCCACGACGGTTCCTTCCCTGATTCATCGTCGGCCTTGTAGGCGTGATGCGGACTTCGAAAACGGACGGCGGATTCGTCGACCACGCCTTGTGTCGACGAGGAACCATGCCGTCGCCATTTCCAGGAATGGATCCGTATTTGGAGCATCCGGAGGTCTTTTCGGACTTCCACGATGGGTTCGTCGGCAAGATAGCCCCGTACCTCCATTGACCGCCGCGCAAGCCGGATTGGCGACTCGCGTCCTGGCGAGCACACAAGGCTGAGAGAAGTGGTTGGGGATCGCGGTCGGGGGGCTGCGCCGTTTTCGGAACCGCGACCGCGCCTGCGACTCGATGCACGACGTTTCTCGAACATCCCAGCTCGCCCAACGCAGAGGCTGCGATCCGCGCTGGATCGAGGCCATTCGACATGGGTTCGGGCACCGGACATGGGGCCTCACCGAAGGTCGGGCCGAGTCGCCAAGCGCCACGCTGCCTCTCTCGTTGGTGAGCACTCCGTGGTTCGGCCGGTTCCTGGTCAGCCTTCCGTTCATCAATACGGCGGGCATCGAGTCCGACGACGAGGCGTCGGCGCGCGGGCTTGTCGATCGGGCCATCGTGGAAGCCGATCGGCTCAACGTGCGGTACCTCGAGCTGCGCGGTGAACGGGCCGTTCCGCATGAGCGACTTGTCACCAAGGGTGATGCGAAAGTCCACATGCGGCTCGCGCTTCCCGGCGATCCGGACGTCTCTTGGAAACAGCTCGACGCCAAGGTCCGCAACCAGGTCCGAAAAGGAGACAAGTCCGACCTGACGGCGGTGTGGGGTTCGCACGACCTGCTGAACGATTTCTATTGCGTCTTCAGCGTCAACATGCGCGACCTGGGCACGCCCGTATTCGGGCGTCGGCTTTTCGCCGCCATCCTGGACGCGTTTGGATCCGATGCGGAACTCTGCGTCGTGCGGCATGGCGACAGGCCGGTCGCCGGCGCCCTGCTCGTGCATGGAACCGACTTCACCGAAGTGCCGAGCGCCAGCGCGCTGCGCGCGTTTAACTCGACGAACGCGAACATGTGGATGTACTGGCACCTGCTGCGCCGAGCGATCGAGCGGGGGAAAACGGTTTTTGATTTTGGCCGGAGCAGCCCGGAAAGCGGTACGTACCGGTTCAAGAAACAATGGGGTGCTCAGCCGTTCCCCGCCGTGTGGCAGTATTATGTCCGAAGCGGATCGATCGGCGACATGCGGCCCGAGAACAAGAGATTCTCGATGGCGATCTCCGTCTGGCGGCGACTGCCCGTTTGGTTCACGCGGATAATCGGGCCGCCGATCGTGCGGGGGATTCCCTGAAGTTCTCAGTTTTCTCGGCTATTTGTGGGGGTCGGGATTAGGGATATTGGCGCCAATGCGGGTACTTGGATGCCTGTCCGGCGGAGGTGCGGTTGGGCGCGCGCGTAAGATGGGGTCTTGCGGCCGTGGTGTGGACGGCGGTGGCCGCGTACGGCTCGCTCGTTCCGCTCCGGTACACGCCCCTGCCCTGGGATGAGGCGTTACGCGACTTCGAGCGGATCCGATGGCTGAGCATCGGGCTTGGCGGGCGTCAGGACTGGGTCGCCAACGGGCTCGTCTTCCTGCCGATCGGCCTGCTCGGCACGGCCGCGTTGTCCTGGAACCGGCCGCCGATCGCCGCGTGGGTTGCCTTTCCGCTCGTCACGGCGTTCGGCACGGCTGTCGCGGTCGGGCTGGAGTTTTTGCAGATCTTCTTTCCGCCTCGCACCGTTTCGCTCAACGATATCGTCTCCGAATCGTTGGGTGTCTTCGCGGGGTGTTTCTTGTGGGCGACGGCCGGCTCCCGCGCCGCGCGCTGGTGGGGGCGCGTGCGTGCCGCGAGGGGGCAAGCGTTCGCCGAGGAACTTCTTGCGGCCTATGCGCTGATCCTGCTCGCATTCTCGGTCCTGCCGTGCGACGTTGTCCTCTCGCACGATGAGCTCGATCAGAAGATCCGTATGGGGCGCGTCGCGTGGGCGTTCGCGCCGGGCACGCCGATCCGCCGAGCGGTATTCGGTAAGCTCGCGCTGGCGGCACTCCACGCGCCCGTCGGGTATTTCTTGGGTCGCCTTGCCGCTCGCCATGGCCTCATCCGCGTACTGGCGTGCGGGGTATTCTACGCGGCGTTCGGCGAGTTGATTCAGCTTGTCATCTATTCCCGGACGGCGACGGCCTTGGACGCATGCGCGGCGTTCTTGGGTCTGGGTGCCGGAGCGGTGTGGGCTCGATGGACCGTGCCCGAAATGTATAAAGAACTGCCCTCGGCGGGGAGTCTTGGTTGGCGAGTCGTGCTCGGGGCCTACTGCGTCGCGGTGTCGTTCCTCTATTTATGGCCATTTCGGTGGGAGACGGATCCCGCCGCGATCGCGGGCAATTGGGAGGGTTTCTTTTCGCGTGTTCCGTTCGCGGGTCATTATGTCGGCACGGAGTTCGCGGCGCTCACGAATATTCTGGCTCGTCTGATCGCGTTCACCGGGTTCGGCGTGGTCGCCGAGTTCGCCTGTTCGGCGGCTCGCGACCTTCGAGCTCGCGGGCTGCGCGTTCAAGGCGTGTTGCTCGCCGCGGTGGTTTGGGGGTTCGCGCTCGAGGTATCGCAGATCTGGTTGGTCGGACGTGTCGCCGATCTGACCGACGTCGTGCTCGGCGTTGTCGGCGCGGCGCTCGGCATGACAGCCGTGCGATGGTTCGGAGATCGGATGGGGTAGGGAGTTTTCAGTGTGGGAAGTGAACGTAGGTGGCGTTGGGCGATGCGTCGGCCGTCGGAATGACGTCCGGATGGACTCGTGACGGCGTGCGACGAGTCGAGTTGGGGGGGCTCGACTCGGAGAGTCGAGCGACGATGCGCGTTCCGCATGACGTCGGAGGTGGTTAAGGAACAGGGATACCAAGGTCACGACAGATCTTTCGCGCCAGTGGATCGGGTATCTCGGTATGACGCGGTACCGCCGAACGACGATTGTTGGCGGGATTGCCCCACCAGGAATGACGGCGCCCTTCCCGAACCAAGAGACAGCGGCTCTGTTCAAGATGCCGAATCAACTCGCGGCGTTTCAAAGGGTCAGCTCCACCTCCTCGAATTCGCCGCTCCTCGCCGCGGCCGCACGCGCGTCCTCGCGGTTCATTTCCAATGCCTCACTCAAAGCGTCACGCAGGTTGTCCAAGAGTTCCTTGCGCGTGGCGCCTTGTGAGTTGACTCCCGCAACTTCTTCCACCCAGCCGATCCACCACGGTCCGTGCTGCTGGATGACTGCCGTGTATGCTGTGCCCATCGTCTGGTCCCCCCTAGCCGGATCGGATCGTCGTCACGCTTGTCGTTCGCCAATTCCAATGTACAGTAGCCGGCTGATGGTGCCAAACAACTCGGAAAAGAACCCCCTCGCCCCCGGTCGCCTGCGGCTACGCCGCGGGCTCGCTCGGCATCGGGTTTCACGAGATGGTCGCAGGACGAGTTGAGTCGGGGGGGCTCGACTCGGAGAGTCGAGCGACGATGGCATCGGGTTTCACGAGATCGTCGCACGACTCTCCGAGTCGTGTTGCGTCGCCGAGGAGAATCGGCCGAAACCGGAAAAGAAGCCTCCCCCTCGCCTCCGGCTACGCCGCAGGCTCCCTCGGCTGCGGGTTTCACGAGATGGTCGCAGGACGAGTCGAGTCGGGGAGGCTCGACTCGGAGAGTCGAGCGACGATGGCATCGGGTTTCACGAGATGGTCGCAGGACGAGTCGAGTCGGGGGGGCTCGACTCGGAGAGTCGAGCGACGATGACCGATCAGAACGTGAGTTCCCCGATGGATGAGACGGTGAGCGCCTGCTCATGCAAGGCGCGCAGCGCCGCCACATCCCGGCACTGTTCGATCTTCGACAGCACCGAATCGGGTGGCGCGCCGAACCGCACCTCGAGCGCCTGCCGCAACAAGTCACGCACGCCCTGGAGCATCCCCTCCTGCTGACCCTGCTGGAGTCCTTCCTGGATTCCCTGTTGGAGTCCTTCCTGCATTCCCTGCTGGAGCCCTTCCTGCATTCCCTGCTGGAGTCCTTCCTGCATTCCCTGCTGGAGTCCTTCCTGCATTCCCTGCTGGAGTCCTTCCTGGCGCGCGCGTCGTTCGATGCTGGTCACATAAGGCATATTCAAGACCTCCTCGATATCCTCCACCTCCCGGTCAAACCGACAGGCCAATGAATCGGGCAATGTCAGCACATAGTCCAGGA
>VGZC01000089.1 GCA_016872725.1 Planctomycetota bacterium | reverse complement strand
CGAATAGGCGCGATCCGATGCGATCCGATGCGATCCGATGCGATCCGATGCGATGCGATCCGATGCGATGCGATCCGATGCGATGCGATCCGATGCGGTTCGCGGCCATTCGGCGACCGCGTTTCATGCCCGCGCGGTTTTGTGGTATCCTTCCGGGAACTCGAATTCCGGGAGGAACTTCTGATGCGAACCATTCGTTGGTTGGGAGCGGCCGCCGTGCTGCTCGCCGGAGCGGCCTTTCCGCCCGGGGACGTGACGAGCGGCATTCCGGTTGGCGGATCGATCGGGACGTATTCGGCGACCAAGCGGGGGGGAGCGGACGACGGAGTGGCCGTCGGCGAAGCGCTCTGCTACACGTGACGGCTCGGCGATCGGCCGGTCGTTTTCCTGTTTGCGAAAACGCCGGACGATGCCTTGGCCGGTCTGGCCAAGAAGGTGGATGAAACCGTCGGCCTGCATGTCGACAAGAAGATCGCGGCCGTCATCAACTTCACGGGGGAGCCGACCGATGCGTATCTCGCGCGGTGCGCGGCCTTCGCGACCAAGCACGGACTCAAGCACGTCGTGATCGCGACGACGAACGACGCCGATCTGTTTGAAGTCCGTGAGGAGGCCGAAGTCACGGTGATGCACTACCGGAATCGGGAGGTGCAGTTCAATGGCGCGGTGGGCCGGGGCGGCCTGACACACGACGCGATCCAAGAAATCGTCGACGGCATCCAGTCGATTATGAACTAGACGGAGACCCTCGCGGTGCGTTGGAGGAAGACGACCATCGCCGCGCTGGCCGCCGCGCTGCTCGCCGCCGTGTCGGCGTGCGCGCCGAGCGGAGCGGGGCCGGTCGACGGGCCTCCGACGAAGCGAGACGCGGCCGGAGCCTCGGATGCGGACGGGGCCCCGGCAACAGGCACGCCCGTGCGGATTCTGGATTGGGATGCGGTCGAGTCGCTCGTGAAGGAGAGCGCGGGCAAGGTCGTCGTGCTCGACGTCTGGTCGACCTATTGTTCCCCGTGCATGCGCGAACTGCCCCGGCTGGTCGCCCTGCGCGAATCGCTCGGCGACGCCGTCCGGTGCCTTACGGTGAGCGTGGACTACATCGGCGCGGCGAACAGGCCGCCCGAATCGTATCGCGACAACGTGCAGAGGTTTCTCGACCGTATCCAAGCGCGGCTCGTCAACATCCTCTGCTCCACGCCCGATGACATCGTCTTCGAGAAGCTCGGCATCGCGTCGATTCCGTGCGTCGTCGTGTACGATCGGTCGGGCAAGATCCGCAAGACGTTTCATAATGACGCGAGCGAGTACGGCGAGGACGGATTCACGTATGCTCGGCACGTCGAGCCGTTGGTGCGCGATCTGGTTGCCGAACCGTAGCGGGCGGCGCGTGGCGGTCTCCGAGGAGTATGGGAGCGGGATTTCGCATGGATTCGGGCATCCGCGCCGCGCGCGGGCAACCGCGCCGATGGCTTATCACGGGCGCGAGCGGGCAACTTGGCGGCTACCTCCTGGACGAGTTCGTCCGTGCGGACTCGGAGGGTGAACGGGATTTCATCACGGCGTGGTCGGGCCGCACGACGGGGATGCGCGGCGCGGTCGCGATGGTCCCCGTCGATCTCGCTTCCGAACGCGCGATCGATTCGGCGTTCACCTCGGCGGACCCGACGATCGTCGTGCACGCCGCGGCGATCAGTCGGATCGACGCGTGCCGCGACGATCCCGAACGCGCGCGGGCCGTCAATGTGCTCGCCACAAGAAGGCTCGCCGATCGATCGGCGGATTGCGGATGCCGGTTCCTCTATGTCTCGACCGACCTCGTGTTCGACGGAGAGAAAGGGGACTACGCCGAGTCGGACGCGGCGCGTCCGCTTTCGCTCTACGGTCGCACGAAACTCGAAGGGGAGCATGCGTCGAGCCGGGCTCCCGACTCGCTGACGCTCCGCGTCAGCCTGCTCTACGGGCCTGGCCTCCATCGCCGCGGCGACACGATGTTCGAGCGGCAATACGGGATGCTCCGCGAGGGCCGAACGTGCGACGCGTTCGACGACGAATGGCGCACGCCGCTCGACCTCGCCACCGCCGCCTCGGCGATCCTCGCGGCCGCCCGAGGCGGCGCGCGAGGCCTCCTGCACCTTGGAGGCCCCGAACGCCTGTCGCGTTTCGAGATGGCATGCGAGCTCGCGCGAAGCCTCGGCCTGCCCGAGTCGCGGGTGGCTCGATCGAGCGCGGCCGGTCGGTTTTCCGAGCCCCGCCCCCGAGACACGTCGCTGGATTCGCGGCGATGGCGAGCCCTTTTTCCGGACCATGCGTGGCCGACGATGCGGGAAAGCCTGCGCCGCCTGTCGGCGACGGATCGCGGGTGACGGCCGCGGGACCCGCGCAAACGAGAACGGGAGCGATAACGCGATGCGGGACGAGAGCGCCGAGCGTCGGAACGGGCGGGAGGAATCGGCGGGCGAACATCCGCGGGAATGCGACGCCCGCGCCGCCGAGCCGCGATCCGATGAACTCGGCCGAATCGCGGGCGGCATCGCGCACGAACTTCGCAGTCCGCTCAATGTCATCCGGACGTCGGTCTATTTCCTGCTCCGCGCGCCATCGGCGAGCGAAGAGCGCCGGACGGAACATCTGCTCAAGATCGAACGGCAGGTGGGCATCGCCGACGAAATCCTGACGGCGCTCGCCGACTTCGCCCGATCGGCCGAGCCGTTCCGCGAGGCCATCCGCGCGAAGGCGTTGCTCGACGAGATCTTCGCGTCCTTCGAATGGCCCTCGGGCATCGCGGCGCGGCTGGAGATCGACATGGCGCTGCCGCCCCTCCACGGCGATCCGCGGCAGCTTGCGATCCTCTTTCGCAATCTCATCCGCAACGCCGTCGACGCGATGCCCGACGGCGGAACGATCCTCGTCGACGCGGCCGCGTCGGGCGAGTGGGTGTCGATCCGCGTGTCCGACACCGGTTGCGGGATGTCGCCCGAGTCGATCCAAAAACTCGGCGAACCGCTCCGCTCGACCAAGGCGCGGGGCTTGGGACTCGGACTCGCCCTGTCGCGCGACATCCTCGAACGCCACGGAGCGCATTGGATCGTCGAGAGTGAGCCGGGCAAGGGATCGACATTCACCCTCCAATTCCCACGAAGCCGGGGAGACGAACACCGTGAACGAGACGCTTCATGTTCTGGTGCTTGAGGATGACGCGGACACGCGATCGAATCTCTGCGACATCCTCGAACTCGATGACCATGTCGTCGAATCGGCCGCGACAGCGGAAATCGCCTTCGCACGGGCGTCGTGGTCCGAGATCTCGGTCGTGATCCTGGACCGGAAACTGCCGGACGGCACGGCCGATTCGCTCCTGCCCCGCATCCGCGAACGGGCTCCAAACGCGGCCGTGATCGTCGTGACGGGCTACGCCGATCTCGACAGCACGATTTCCGCCATGCGGCTCGGCGCGTACGATTTTATCCTGAAGCCCATCCACGCCGACGCGTTGCGGGCGAGCCTCGTGCGTCTCGTGACGCTGCGCGACGCCCAGCGCCGCGCGCTCCAGTCGGAACGGCTCGCCGCGATCGGTCAAATGATCACGGGACTCGCGCACGAAAGCCGCAATGCGCTCCAGCGCGCGCAGGCCTGTCTCGAAATGCTGCGGATGGAAATCGAGGACCGTCCATCGGCCATCGACCTGTGCGATCGAATCCAAAAAGCCCAGGACGACTTGTCGCGGCTCTACGACGAGGTCCGCGGGTACGCCGCGCCGCTTGCCCTCGAACGCGCGATGTGCGATATGGGCCGTGTGTGGCGGCACGCCTGGCACGAACTCGAACCGGCTCGCCGAGGCAAGACACTCGCGTTCGACGAGCAGATCGAGGGCGACGCGACCTGTTTCGCCGACCCGTTCTCGATCGGCCAGGTGTTCCGCAACATCTTCGAGAACGCGATCGCGGCGAGCCCTGAAGGCGGGACGATTTCCGTTCGATGCCGACCCGCCCAACTGCGCGGCCGCGACTCGATCCTCGTCACGCTCTCCGATGAAGGCCCCGGGATTCCCGAGAAGAGCCGACCTCGCATCTTCGAACCGTTCTTCACCACGAAGACGAAAGGGACCGGGCTTGGCATGGCGATCGCCAAACGCATCATCGACGCGCACTCGGGCGAAATCGACGTCGGCCCATCCGAGCGCGGCGCCGAGTTCCGGCTCAACATCCCCAGGCGGGACTGAGCTCCCGATACGGACTCCCGATACGGACTCCCGATACGGACTCCCGATACGGACTCCCGATACGGGACTACTGGGATCCGTAGACGGCGACCCAGTACGGGGTCCCATTCGCGGAGACGGCGTGACCGAATCCCGCCTCGGTCGTGTTGCTCGTGAGATTGGCCCAGTGTCCGCCGCTGAACTGCCAAGCGGAGAAGGCGCCCATGACATCGCCTTGCCCCATCGCGATGTTCTCGCTGATCCCGCCCGTGAATCCCCAACGCGCGGCGCGCGCCCAGGGTCCGCCGTTGCCGTAATGATCAAAATCGCCGGTGCGCGCCATGTAGACGGCGTGATCTTGCGCGGCCTTGGTGAGCTCGGGACTCAACCGGTGCGGAGCCAATCCGACGCTGGCCCGCAGTTCGTTGTTCCGTTCCCACATGCGCACCAAAGTCGGGTGCGCGTGGAGCGGCGCCTTTCCGGCGGCCAACCACTGCTCGGGCGCCTCGGCCGCCATACTCGCACAAACCAACACGGTCGCGGCGTACATACCATTCATCGCTCAAACCCTCCTTATTCGACCGGCCCCGATGCGAGGGCGCCGGCATTGAGCCCACCAATCCCTGTGTCGAAAGATTCCTGCGCCGTCACGCGCCGATGTCCCGAATCTCCTTCTCCATGGAACGCGGATCGTTCCGGAAACCGACGCTTCCCTCGGCGACATTCCTGAAAATCCGAAGGCGTTGGGCCATCGGAGAGGCCGCATGGTGCCACGGCGCGCGGGGCCTGGCAAGTACCCCACGGCGCGGCGCGGGCGGACGGCGGCGAACGGGCCGTTGGAGGGGATCGGACGGCAAGATCATCCGATGAAATGACTTGCGAGTCCGCCGCGCCATTCGGTGGAAAGGCCGATCAACGACTTACGGCGCCGAAAAATGGGCCGGTTTTTCGAGTCGGCTGCCATCGCGCGTGGCAATGGCCATACGAAACGACGCGTCGGTTCCCGCGGCGGCGTAGCGGCCGTCGCGGTGGACGGCCAGGAAGTTGACATTCGGGTCGTGCGTGCCGCCCGACCGGCGCAGGATGTGGCGAACGATCTCCTCGCATGCCTCGGCGGGCGACGCGCCGCGTCGCATGGCATCGACGATGCGGAGCGCGCCGCCGAATCGCAGGATCTGTTCGCCAAGGCCCGTCGCGCCCGCCGCGCCGACTTCGTCGTCGACATAGAGTCCCGCGCCGACGATCGGTGAATCACCGACCCGGCCGGGGCGCTTGTACGCCCAGCCGCTCGTCGAGCAACCGCCGACGAGGTGTTTTCCCGGGACGCATGCGAGGAGCGCGATCGTGTCGTGGGTCGGCGGGGATTGCGGTTGGCGGCGCGCGGGGCCGCGATCGGCGTTGCGCCGTTCGTTTTCGGCTTTCCACGCGCGCCACGCCGCGCGGCGCTCGTCGGTCAACAGGTCGACTTGCGCAAAGCCCTCGTCGATCGCGAATCGGCGTGCCCCGTCGCCGACGAGCAGCACATGGGGTGTCTTTTCCATGACGCGGCGCGCGACCGAGATCGGGTGCGCGCAACCTTCGAGCGCCGCGACGGCGCCGGCGCGCTGTTCCTTTCCTTCCATGATGCACGCGTCCAACTGGACCACGCCCTCGGCGTTCGGCGTGCCTCCCACGCCGACCGACGCGTTCGCAACGTCATCCTCGGCGATCCCGATACCTTGTTCGACGGCGTCGAGCAGGTCGGCGCCGCCATCGAATACGCGCATCGCCTTTTCGACCGCCGGTTGGCCGAACGGCCAGGTCGCGACGAACACAGGGCTCGGCTCGAACTCGGCCCCCCGCGCCGTCCGCCGTCCACCGGCGCGCGGAGAACCGGCCGATCCCGCGTTCCATGCCATGGAGAGTCCGGCGAAGGACGCCAGATTGCGAACCCAAGTCCGCCGCGATACCCGTTCACGGCCCATGCGTCGCGCCTTCCGAGAGGACTACCAGGTTCCCGTACTGAGCACGACGTCGCGCGACGTCGCGCGACGCCTCGCCGGCGAGAACAGATCCGCGGGGATGGCCATCGTCGGCTTCCACGCCCCTGCGTCGGCGAATATCGGGTCCGCGGCGCTTGCGCGGACGGTCCCGCTCGTTGGTTGGGCGATGGGTTGAGCCCGATCGGTCGTCGCGCGAGCGTTTGCGGGCGAGGGGGAATCGGACGGTGAGCTCGGTTCGCCTTCCGCGGCTCGCTCCCCCGACCCGCCACTCGATCCGGCCGCCGGCTCCGCGTTCCCCAGAGGAACCTGCTGGGGTGAGCCGAGGATCCGCAGCAGGAGCTGCGTACCGGATCGACCGAGTGTGAGCAG
>VGZC01000088.1 GCA_016872725.1 Planctomycetota bacterium | reverse complement strand
CTCGGTGGCCTCGGTGGCTTGGGCGGGTTGTTCGGGGGGGGCGGTGGCAAGGCCGGTGCGGGCCTGCCGCCGGGGCTAGGTGGCATGGGTGGCATGGGTGGCATGGGCGGCATGGGCGGCATGGGCGGCATGGGTGGCATGGGCGGCGGCGGATTTGGCGGCGGCGGCCTTTTCAATGTCGGGCCGGACAAGGTCGGCAAGTTGAAGGTCACCACCGTCTGCCTCGAACACGGCAAGGCCGATCCGAATCCGCGCATTCCGTACACGATCGTGCCCATCGAACGATTCACGACGAAGGCCGATGTGATCGAGCTCTGCAGAATGCTGGGACGCGGCGAGGTTCCGCAAAACACGGCGCAAGCCGCCGCGTGGCACTTGGCGAACGGCCTCTCCTGGCAGGAACTCGCCATGAAGGACCGCTATTTCTCGCAACTGACGGGCATTCGCGAGAAGTTTTTCGCGCCCCAAGAGCTCCAACTGGCCGTTCGAGCCGTTTCCGAGGCATCTCGGCGCGCGGAATGGTTGGCCGGACAGGCGACTCCGTCCGACGTCAGCCAAAGCCGGAACCCGTTGATCGGTTCGCGGCGATCGAACTGACCGCGGTCACTCCGACCGAGTATTTCCAGCGCACGGTAGCGGGGCCTTCGGCGTTTCGGGTTGGTTCGATGCGAATCGCGTCGGGACCGACTCCCCATACGCGGCTTCCGCCGTCGGATTCCGGGGTATTGTTGGGGTGCAGGGTGATCCGCACCCCACCGCGCTCCCACCGCACGCATTGCGAGTCGCCGGTCCAGGCACCGTGAACGCGGTACTCCGAGCCGACGCGCGGCGGCGCCGCGCTTTGGAGCCCTTCGAATCGGCACGCGACGTCCCAGACGATCCGAGCTCGGTCCGCGCACGACGCGACGCTCATCGACCAATGCGCGGCGCCGGCCATGCCGACGGCGAGTACGGACGCGGGGGACTTGGGGGACTCGAACACGGCCTGTTGCAGGGCCGGGCTCCTTGGCCATGCGTCGCTAGTCGATCCTTCGCTCGATTCCAGCAGGAGGTCCACCCGCTGTTCGTCGACCCAGGCGACGGAGTGCGCGAATCGATCGTTTCGCAGGGCGAACGTCACGACAAGCGCGCTTGGCGGAGTTGGGTCGAGGCGGACCGAGAGTCGAAGGCAGGGGGCGTGCGACACGGTGGAATCAGGCGCTCGTGGATGATCTGGACGCGTCCTGGCCGACGCGCCAGCGGAGCACGGCGTCGAGGAATCCCTGGATGTCGCCGTCCATGATCGAATGGAAATTCGTCTCACCGTACCCGGTGCGCGCGTCCTTGATGCGCTGATCGGGATGCAGGAAGTAGCTTCGGATCTGAGCGCCGAAGCCCGTACGCGCCTGACTCTGGTATTTCTGCGCTTGTTCCGCTTCGCGCTTTTCCTCTTCGAGTCGCGCGAGGCGGGCTCGGAGCATTTTGTAGGCTTGCGACCGATTCTTGTGCTGGCTGCGGTCGTTCTGGCACTGCACGACAATGCCGCTGGGCATATGCGTCAAACGGATCGCGCTGCTCGTCTTGTTCACATGCTGTCCGCCCGCTCCGCTCGCGCGGAAGGTGTCCTCGCGAACGTCCTCGTCGCGGATTTCGATCTCAACGGTATCCGAAATCTCGGGCGCGACGTCGACGGCCGCGAAGCTCGTTTGCCGTTTTCCTTCCGCGTTGAACGGGCTGATCCGGACCAACCGATGGATGCCGGTCTCTCCCTTCAAATACCCGTACGCCATCGGGCCGCGGACGGCGATCGTCGCGCTGTTGATGCCCGCGACTTCGTTGTCGCTCCGATCGAGCAGTTCGATCGAGTAGTCGTTCTTCTGCGCCCACATCGAGTACATACGGAGGAGCATTTCGGCCCAGTCGTGCGCGTCCGTGCCTCCGTCCCTCGCATTGATCGACAGGAGCGCGCCCGCCCCGTCATGGGGGCCGTTGAGCAGCGCCTGCAATTCAAGTTCGCCGACCGCCTGTTCAAGTCGGTCCAGCTCGCCGCGCACGTCCGATTCCAGATCGGAGTCCTCGTCGACCATTTGCAGGAGTCCGTCGAGATCGTCGGCCGAGTCGATCGCTTTCTTGAGCGGCACGACGACCGAACGGAGCGATTTCAATTGACCGACGGTCTCCTGGGCGCGGTCCGGGTTGTCCCAAAACCCCGGTTGAGCCATCTTGGATTCGATTGCCTCGATTCCCCGAGCCTTGGTTGCAAAGTCAAAGACTGTCTCGGAGTTCGAGGAGTCGTTCGCGGATGCGGCTGGCTCGATCGTGCAATTCGCCGGGCATGGGGTCTTATTCCTTTCGCGTGTGTCGGTTTCCCTAGATTTCCAAATACTCTTCGATCGACTCGCGCAGGACGTGCGGATCCGGTCCGACCTCGGTCCACGCGCGGAAATCGATCGATCCCCGGTGGACGAGCATTTCCAGACCGTCGACCGTCCGGCAACCACGCTCGGCGGCCGTCTTCAACAATCGGCTGTTGGTCGGGTTCGGGATCACGTCGGCAACGACCATGCGACTTTCGAGCGATCCGTCGACGACGGGCACACGGGCTTCCGGGTCGGAAGCGCCGAGGCTCGTGGCATGTACGATGATGTCCGTTTCGGGCGGAACGGCATAGTCTCCGTCCCACGCGACACAATGGGAGGCCACGTGAACGCGTTGTTCCAATAGGCTCGCCAAATCCCCGCCCCGTTCGGCCGATCGGTTGACCACCGTGATCTCAGCGGCGCCGGCCAGTCCCAGTTCCACAGCGATCGCCCGGGCCGTGCCTCCCGCTCCCAGGACGACGCACCGCCGTTCCTTGGGTTCGACGATCGGCCTGAGGCCGGCGAGGAACGCTTTGCCTTCGGTGTTGTCGCCGACCAGCAGATCACCCTTCCGCTCCACGGTCGTGACCGCGCCGATCAACTGGGCGATTTCGGTCAGGCTGTCAAGATATTCGATGACGGCCATCTTGTGCGGAATCATAACGTTCGCGCCGCGGAATCCCAGGGCCCGGATTCCCCGTACGCCATCACCCAACCGTGCGGGAGAGACTTCGAGCGTGAGGTAGCGCCAGTCGAGCCCGGCGGCGGCGAACGCCCGTTCCATCATGAATTGGGTGGGATTCCCAACGACGGGTTGTCCGAGGCAGCAGACGACGTTTTGCAGACGCGAATCGGACAAGCGAACATCTCCTCGGTCCACCTCCCGCGTCCCCCCGACCCGGTGGACCCATTGTGCGGAACCCGCCTCACGATTGCAACGCCCGAATCGGCGCCGCATCCGTCCGGCGCGCTCGGAGTGCGATATCCCCATACGCAGCGCGATTCGACGGTTCCGTCTTGGCCGGGTCACTCGCCGTCCGGTTCGACCGGACTGCGTGGAACGATCGTCGACGAGGCTCAAGAGCGGTGGTTGAACTGCCCTTGCGTCACGCCATGCCGACTCTATAATCCGGATCGACGCGAGCTCGGCCGTCGTGCGCGGTTGCGGAAGGCGGCGCGCCGGTCGCCGATGGGCGTACCCACCGGTCCCGCGGGTGTAGCTCAGTTGGTAGAGCACAACGTTGCCAACGTTGTTGTCGTGGGTTCGAATCCCATCACCCGCTCTCGATGAGCCCATCAGGCGGTCGTTCCCTGACGGGCTTGTTCTTTCTCCGGTTTTCATTTTGTGGTGACGGAAGGCATTGGGTTTATGGCCGCCAACGACGAACCCCGCAACGAAGACGACGACAACGCGGTCTCCGATTCGGGCCTGGAAGCGCGCGACGCGCGGCTGGCGGAGGTCGCGGCGGGCATGGTCGAGCAAGGGTTTGCCGACGACGAGCTTGCCGGAGAGGAGGCCGAAGCGAAGCCGAAACTGTCGCTCACGGTCAAGATCGACAAGCCGGGGGCCTGCGAGCGCCACATCACGATCGCGGTTTCCCGTGCCGACATCAACAGATACCTCGACGAGGCCTTCGCCGAACTGACTCCGAAGGCCGAAGTGCGCGGATTCCGGGCCGGCCGGGCTCCCCGCAGGCTCGTGGAGCACCAATACAAGGACCAGATTCGGAACCAGGTCAAGAGCTCGCTGTTGCTCGACAGCCTGCAGCAAATCAGTGAGGAGCACGCGTTTTCGGCGATCAGCGAACCGGATTTCGACATCGAGAAGGTCGAGGTTCCGGACGCGGGGCCGATGACATTCGAGTTTGACATTGAGGTGCGTCCCGAGTTCGAGATGCCGAATTGGAAAGGCCTCGGGATCACGCGGCCGGTCTACAGCGTCACGCCGGAAGACGTCGATCGCCACATGAAGCAGGTGCTCGATCGGTTCAGCCGTCAGGCGCCCGTCGATCGACCCGCCGAGCTCGACGACTTCGTCGCGGTGAACATCGTGTGTCGCCGTGCCGATGAGGTGATCCGGCGGCTCGACAATCGGACATTCCGGGTCCGCAAACAGCTCAGCCTGGCCGATGCGACGGTCCCCGGGTTTGGTTCCGCCATGGTTGGCTGTGTGGCGGGTGACAAGCGCGAGGTGGCGATCCGCATTCACGAGAGCGCGTCGGACGAATCGCTCCGCGGGCGGGAGATCCAGGGCGAATTCGAAATCCTCGAAGTCCGGCGACAGGAACACCCGTCGATCACTCCGGCCATCTTGGACGAGCTTGGCGGGTTCGTGGATGAAGGCGAGTTGCGCGATACGGTGGCTCAGGAAATCCGCCGTCGATTCGTCTACCACCAGCGTCGGGCGATCCGCGAGCAGATCACGCGGGAGTTGACGGCCGGCGCGAACTGGGAACTGCCGACCGAATTGCTCCGCAAGCAGGCCCGCCGGGAACTCGACCGTATCGTGCTCGAATTGCAGTCGAGCGGTTTTTCGGCGGAGGAAATCCAGGCGCATTCGAACCGGTTGGGGCACAACGTCGTGGCGTCGACGGCGGTCCTGTTGCGGGAGCATTTCATCCTGGAACGGATTGCCGAGGACGAGAAAATCGAACCGACGGAGCGAGACTACGATTTGGAGATCCACCGGATCGCCCTCGCGCGGAATGAATCGCCGCGGCGCGTTCGGGCCCGACTCGAAAAACGCGGTCAGATGGATACCCTGCGGAACCAGATCCTCGAGGCGATCGTGATCGACAGGGTCATGGAGGAGGCGACGTTCCAGGACGTGCCGTTCGCGTGGCCCGATGCGGACACGGCGGCGACGGCCGACCACATCTGCGAGCCGGTGGCCGACGCGATCCCGGTCGCCCAGGCGGGAGACTCCGAGGAGCTCAGGCAGCCCGCGGAGCGCGGCTAGAATGGAATCCACGATGAACCACCTGCCCTTCCCGCTCACCAATTCGCATGCCTATCAGGCGTACCAGCGCCAGCGCCAATTGACACTTGGCGATCTGTTGCTGGAAAACCGGATTGTCTTCCTGCAGGGTGAGATCTACACGGGCAACGCCAACGAAGTCGTGATGAAGTTGCTCTACCTGCAAAGCGAGAACCGCAGGAAGGACATCCATTTCTATTTGAATTCGCCGGGCGGCGATGTCTCCGCCACGCTCGCCGTCTACGACACGATGCAGATCCTGAGTTGCCCGGTCGCGACGTACTGCGTCGGGCAGGCGGCCAGCGGAGCCGCCGTGTTGCTCGCCGGAGGCGCCAAAGGGAAGCGGTTCGCGCTGCCCCATTCCCGAATCATGCTGCATCAACCGTACGGCGGCGTCGGCGGACAGATCAGCGATATCGAGATTCAGTGCAACGAAATCCTGCGGAACCGCGAGATGTTGAACGAAATCCTCGCGCATCACACCGGAAAACCGATCGAGCGGATCGCGCAGGACACGGACCGCGATTTCTTCCTCGGCGCCGAGCAGGCCAAGGAATACGGACTGGTGGACGACATTGTCATGAAACCGCCCGCGATTGCGGACGAGGACGACGACCGGCGGTGACCGACGGGATTCCGCGCGAAGCCCGTTCGACCGCGAGGTCCGTCGGCGAGGACCCGCGATGGCCCGTTTGTCGGTCCGAAGGAGAGAAGTGAGCCGGCCATGCCGTTGATCCCCTACGTCATCGAGAAAAGCGGGCGCGAGGAGCGCGTATACGACATCTATAGTCGGCTGCTCAAGGACCGCATCGTTTTCCTGGGCAGCCAGGTGAACGACGAGGTATCCAACGCCATCCTCGCGCAGATGCTCTTTCTGCAGTCCGAGGATCCGAAGGCGGATATCCACCTGTACATCAACTCGCCCGGCGGAAGCGTCAGCGCGGGACTCGCGATCTACGACACGATGCAGTTCGTGACCTGCGACGTGGCGACCTATTGCATCGGACAGGCCGCGTCGATGGGCGCCGTCCTGCTCGCGGCGGGCGCCGATGGAAAACGGCACGCGCTCCCCAACGCCCGCATCATGATCCACCAGCCGCTCGCCGGTATGCAGGGCACGGCCGAGGAGATCATGATCCACGCGAAGGAGTTTCGACGCATCAAACAGCGGCTCAACGAAATCCTCATCAAACACACCGGCCAATCGCTTGAAAAAATCGAAAAGGATACCGACCGCGATTGCTTTATGACGGCCGGCGAGGCAATGGAATATCGGTTGATCGACAAAGTCGTCGACACCATGAAAACCGGCGACATGAAAACCGGCGACATGAAAACCGGCGACATGAAAACCGGCGACTCGGCGAAGACCAAACAAGAATGAACCGGCGATCCCGCGACGGGCGG
>VGZC01000087.1 GCA_016872725.1 Planctomycetota bacterium | reverse complement strand
GATATGCCGAGGGTTGGAGGCGGCATCTGCACCTGGGTTTCTGCTCGGCCGCCGCCGCGCCGCTCGAAACGGCCCTGAGCGACCGCATTGTCGCGCGGCGCGCGCGGGACGGCGGAAAGAGCACGTACGCCGCGCCTTCGACACGACCTGCAACGCCGACGGGAATATGAGCGGCAAGGGTGGCGTGGGCTTCAGCCCACGCGCCTCTCGTTCCGGTCCCACGAGGCTCGTTTCCGTCGCGCGACGGCCGATCAGTCGGCTCGAAGGGAAGCGACGAGCGATCCGCGCAACGCCCACCGCGCGACGCCCGCCGCCGTGACGACGCCGATCCCCAGTACGATCAACAGCAGACCCAATACGCCGCCGATCGGTACGCGGGCGTCGCCCCAGATCATGTGGGGCAAGACCGCGCACATCGCCGCGAGAACACCCGTGGCCAATCCGCGCAGCAGAATGGCGACGTTTTCGATGAGCACGACGGAGGCGACGCGCCGGTTGGAAAAACCGGCCGCGCGCAGCAAGGCCAGTTCACCGCGACGTTCCAGGACGCCCCGCGCCTGGGCGGCGGCCAGACCCAACGTGCCCAGCAACAGGCCCAGCGCGCCCAGGCTCTGGAATGTGCTCAGATACGTGTTTTGGACGGCGAGCAGCGCCGACAAGACGTCATGCGTCGATTCGACGTCGAATCCCTCGTCCCCCAGGCGATCCTCGAACAGGCCGCGCGCCGCGTCGACGCGATCCTCGGGCGCGTCGATCAGGAAATACCGGAACCCGTTGACGTTGGGGAACAACCGCGTGAACGCCTCCTCGCTCACGATCAGACTCCCTTGAAGGAGCGTATTGGCGAGCAGGCCGACGATCCGGAACTCCACGGTCGTTCCGTCCTCGTAGGTTACGGTTTGGCGCGAGCCGACTCCGCCCGTCCAGTGCAACGCGTAGAGGGCCGTGTTCTGATCGAGGATGACCGGGACGCCCGGTTCGTCGGATGCCGCGTACAGCGATTCCCAAGGGTTCTCGGGCTCGCGCCCCTCCGCGTCGCGCGCCGCGCCGCTCCAGGGAAACCGCTTGGCCGCATCGGATCGATACCGTTCGGCGAACGCGTGGGGAACACCGAGCACATCGGGGCGCGACACCTTGTACAGATTGCGGCAGCTCGCGTCGTCTCCCGCCTTCCACCGGAGCGATTGGACGGAAACGCCTTCGAGTTCGGCGGCCCGTTCGCCCCAAAGGTCGGCGCGCGTGCGGGCGTCGTCGAGATTCTCGAAGATCGGCGCCGACGACTTGGCAACCAGTCGGAATCCGCCGACCCGCGCCCATGACGGCGCGACGCGAAACGCGCTCATCGCGACGATCAGGAAGCTCGCCGAACCCATCAGTCCGATCGTCAAGAGGCTTCGCACGGCGTTCCGCCGCGCGCTGCCCATCGCGAACGACGCGAGGCCGATCGTCTTGGCATCGCGCGGCCGGAGAAGGCCACTCCGTTGTTCGACGAGCAGACCGAGCAGGACCAGGAATCCGCTTCCGACAAACGCGCCGGCCTGCGCCTCGCCCGTCCACCGACGCGCGGCGGCCGCGAGCATGACCGCGCCGCACACGATCCCCGCCGACACGATCCGTGCTCGCCGCGGACGTCGATGGACCGAGGTCGGCGCCGAGAGGTTACCGGCGAGCAGTCCGCGGATCGGCGAACGTCGCCACCGCCGCGCGCTCCATGCAATGGCCGCCGCGCACGCCAGAACACCCGACGCGTATCCGATCGCAAGACTCGTTGACGACGCGTGGAGTTCGAGGAACGACGAGCCGACCGCGTCGCGCCACCAGCTTGGATCGCGAAGGCCCGCGAGCATCAACGCCGTATAGCCGAACCCCATCGCGATTCCGAACAATCCGCCGATTGCCGCGACGAGAACCCCTTCGGCAATCAACGCGCGCGTCGCGAATGAGGGCGGCAAGCCCACCGCGCCGAGCAAACCGACGTGCCGGACTCGGCGTTCCGCGCCCAATTGAAACAACAGGGCGACGAGCATCACCGAGGCGAGGATCAAGAAAAAGCTCAGTCCCAGGAAAAGTCCATCGAACGGCGTTGTCCCACGCGCCGCGCGAAGCGATTCCTGTTTGATCGCAAGGAACTCGAAACCGACCGCGGCGGGAATGCGCTGTGATCGCAGCGCATCGACGATGCGACGTTCGAGCGATTCGCGGGTCACATCCGCGCCGCGAGGCACACGGAACGACGTCGCATGTCCGAATCGGCTCCCCCACAAACGGCGCGACGTCGCCGATGCCACATACGCCTTGGGCGTCGTTCGGTGGTTCGTCCAATAGTCGTCGTCGATCGGCTTCATGCGCGCGATCCGGAACGGGAACGGAGCCTCCCACGATTCGATTGAATCCTGGTCGGTGATACCCTTGACCTCGGGCGTCAGATCCGGGTCGTTGAACAGGCCCGGGCGTTCGGAATAGACGGCCGCGCGGTTCCTCCGATAGGGCGATGCGGGTTCGGTCAAGGGAACCACGGCGCGCAGCGCGAATTCGGCCGCCGCCATCCGATACGCGCCGTGCGCCGTCTCCGGCTCGAAGTACTCGATGCGGATCCGGTCACCCGGCCGCGCCGATAATCGGTCGGCCGCCCATCGGTTCAACACGATGTCGTCGGGACCGAGCGGCGCGCCGTCGGTGACGAGCGGAAACTCGGCCGACGCATCGATGCCCGTCACGATCGAATACGGAATCTCCACAGCACCGTCCGCATCCGCGTCGTCGGCCCCTCCGTCACGGGGCATGCGTAGCGTGGGCTTCAGCCCACGCGATCCGGCCGCTTCCCCCTCCCCTCCGAGGCGGCGGATCGAGTCGGCGAGATACGAAAGAACGGGCTGTCCACGAACGGGTTCGAGCGCCGTTTCGAGCGCCGTCGACAGGGCTGGTTCGAGGATCATGCGGTCGGTTGAGATCGAGAAATACTCGAAAACGGTTTCGCCCGGCGCGCCGTCGGGCGACGGGTCGGGGAAGACGCGCCGAATCTCCTCGACACGCAGGCCCAAGTCGGCGAGATCCGGATCCAGGCGTTTCGATCGTTCCGAGTGCCGCGCCTCCAGAGTCTCCTCATCGGCCGTCGGTCGATCGGAACCCGCGAGGATCGTGTTGACGCGCGGCGTGTCGCCCAAGTCGAGCGCATCGTGGAGCGCGGCGAGCGGGATATACACGTTGCGAGCCGTTCCCTGATGGGGCCGAAGCGAGAACCGGCCCAAGCCCTCGGCGTCCAGGATCCGCGCGACTTTCATGCGGGGCAGGCTGCGGACGCGGTCCGCCTTGCGTCCCAGCGCGCTGTCGGCCGGAACCTGCGAGGCGTCGGGGAGGCGAAGCGTGACGTGATCGCCTTCCCGGATCCCGAGCTCATCGGCCACGGGCCGGTTCACGAAAAGCTCGCCTTCCCCCGGATGTTCGATCCCGCCGACCACCGGCCGCGCGTCGAGACTCCAGAAATCGGATTCGCACCCGATGGCGAGAACGCCCGACGCGCGCCGCATGCCCGACGCGCCCGCGTGTTCCATCGACGCGGACGGAAGCACGATCGCCGCGACCGCTTGCGTTGTCGAACCATCGGCCTCCTTCGAGCCGTTCAGACGGCGGGCCAATGCGACTCCGAAGAACTTGTCGGTCAGCAAGACGTCCTCGATCCGGCCGAGCCGGTCCAAGGCCATGTGCCGAAGACTGCCGCGCACCGAATCGCCGACCAAGAGCGCGCCGGTGATCACGGCGGTCGCCGTCGCGACACCCAATCCCACGACGGCGTGCGATCGTCCGTAGTGCATCAGGCTCTTTCGGATCAGGGTCCAGCCGTTCATCGCCCACCCGTTGTTCGCCGTTCGGCGCATTCGCCGCACAGCCATTCACCCGACCTGGGGTTACGTCTTCCCGTTCGCTGCGGGGGACACGCGCGGATGCCCATCCGTCCGAGCAACGCGTCAGGACGGCGCCGTATCGGACGAGTCGCCGTCGATCAGGAGACCGTTGTCAAGTTCCTTCCGGGATTGCATGAGCCGAGCGAGTTCGCGGCTATGCGTAACCACGATCAACAGGTTGCCCTCATCGCGCTGGAGTTCCAGCAACAGTTCGCCGACAGCCCTCGCGTTCGAACGATCAAGACTTCCGGTCGGTTCATCGGCGAGCACGAGCCGCGGTTTGAGCAGCAGGGCCCGCGCGACGGCCACCCGTTGACGCTCGCCGCCCGACAGTTCGGCCGGTCGATGGGTCGTCCGATCCAACAGGCCCACGCGCCGCAACAGGTCGGCGGCTCGGTCGAGCGTTTCCCGGTTGGGAGAACCCGCGGCGAGTGACGGCACCAATACGTTTTCCAGGACGGTCAACTGCGGCAACAGGAAATGCTCTTGGAAGATGAACCCGAGATTCCGGTTCCGAAACGCGGCCAGTTCCGTTTCACGCAGGGTCGTCGGATCGACGCCCGCGAGCCGGACCGAACCCGAGCTCGGCGGTTCGAGCGTTCCGAGCACGTGCAGCAGGGTGCTCTTGCCCGACCCGCTCGGCCCGAGAATGGCGAGGTTTTCTCCCGCGCGCATTTGGAACGTGACGTCGCGGAGCACGACGAGCGGCGCGGCGCGGGTCGGATACGCCTTCGCGACGTGTTGGACTTCCAATTCGGCCATGATCGTCGGCAAGCGTACGGCAAACCCGCGGCCCACGCAAGATTGCCCCGCGGTCGCCCTGGCGCAGGGGCGAATCAGGCCATGGACATTTCGATCACAATCGATGGAGCACGGCGAGCGATCCGAGCCCATAGAACGTGTATTCGACGTCCGGACAATCATCCCAATCCGCCGCGCGGAATCCGCCGGAAGGCCCTTCGAGCGATTCCACGAAACGGCGGGTCTCGTCCCGATCGATTTGCGCGATCGCGCCGACATCGATCAGCGTCCAAAGGCCGGTGAACGTGCTGAGCAGGTCGGAGATGGGGATCCGCGAATTCGCTCGGAACCCACCGTCGTCCATCACCATGCCGGCCAGGAACTCGGCCGTCTCATCTCGAACGGGTGGCGTCAGTCCTCCGAGGATCCGCAGCGCGCCGATCGCCGCGGCGGTCGGGTTCGTGCCCGCCCGCTTGCCCGCGCGGATCTCCAGGAATCCGCCTCCTTCGGCCCGCTGCGACAAGAGGAACGCGGCGATGCGATCCGGTTCGGGAATGGGCGCGTCGAGTAGTTCGAGGCATATCATGACGAGGAACGTATGGTAGGTGCTGCTCGCCGCGCCGTCGGGGCCCTTCGCGTACCCGCCGTCCGGCCGCCGCAGCGACTCGAAGACGCCGATCCATCGCTCCCGAAGGCCGTCCGGCGCCTTCGCGAAAATGTCCAGGCCCGCGGCCATGTCGAGCAGGAAGGCGCCGTAGACCAGCGACAGGAGGTCGACGATCGTCCCGGGCCCCGAGAGCCGCGATTCGAGAAACCGCAGAGCCCGATCGGCGACCGGGCCGTGGAGTTCTCCGAGCACGGCGAGCGACCGGAGGGCGAAGCCCGTGTAGTAGAGATCGCTTTCGCCCTCCCGGCCCGGAAACCCACCGTCATCCCGCTGACCCCGCCGGATCCAGTCCGCGTGCCGCGCTCGCCGGGATTCGTCCAGTTGCGCGAGGCCCTCGCTGAGACGCAGCGTGAGTTCGGCGAGGTAGGCTCGGGTTGGAGGCGTCATCGGGTCTTTCCGGAGTGACAGGAAAATGTCACTCAACCCGCTCGACGTCGGATCGGCGCGGCACGGCTCTGCGACCGGGCCTCGCCGGCCGGAGCGAGCCTACGCGATCGCCCGCCGGAACGGTTCGAGCCGAACGCGCAGGTCGTCGGGGATCGGCAACGGTTCGGGAGGGCCGCCGGGCGGCAACGTGCAGTAGACGGCCGTGATCCGGCCGGTGGCGAGCCGTTCTCCGTTGCCGACGAAATCGCATACGAACGTCAGGCTCGATCGACCGATCCGCTCGATGGCTAGGTCGATATCGAGCGAATCGCCGAACCGCGCGGCCTTCCGATAGTCGCACTGGGCCGAAACACGAGGCCAGCTCGTCACGACCCCCGATGCGTCCTCATCGATCAGACGGATGCCGAGCGTCCGGAAGAACTCGTGTTCGACCTCCTCCATCTTCGTGAAGTAGGTCGAGAAATGCATGATCCCCGCGCTGTCGGTGTCCCGGAACTCGACACGCCGCATTGCGCGAAACGGACCCATCCACCGGGTTACTCGCCGACGTAAGGAAGAAGGGCCATGAATCGCGCCCGTTTGACGGCGGCGGTGACGGCGTGTTGACTGGCGGCCGTACAGCCCGTCTTACGACGGCCGACGATCCGGCCGTGGCGGTTGATCAATTTCTTGAGCAGTTCGACATCCTTGTAGTCGACATACATGGGGCGCGGCCGTTTCCCGTCGACGAAGATGGGGTCTTTCTTCTTTCCCCGAGCCGCCGTTTTCCGTCGTTTCTTGGTCTTATTCGCCGCCCGCATCGGCTTGCCGGTTTTGATCGCCATGAATGTCCACGTATTCGCTGAAACGGAGGGATTCGGTCCGCTCGACGAGCGGAAGGTGTCGTAGTCGACCCGCTGGATACTCGCCCCGATTGTACGCAAATCGCGGCCGGTCGCAAGGTGATCCCCGCACCCGCTCGGATTTTCGTACGCACTCGTATCGTGGGCTTCAGCCCACGCGGTATCCGAGCCGGCGGACCGAAACCCGGAAGGTGCGTGGTCCGTTTCCGCTCTTCGAGACCAATGGCCCACAAGGACGGGCGATGTTCGCCGGTCTTCGTTGATTCCGGAGTGGAGTAATGGACCACGTGTCCATCTCCGCGCGCTCTTGCGC
>VGZC01000086.1 GCA_016872725.1 Planctomycetota bacterium | reverse complement strand
ATCTGTTTGAGCCGAGATTCCAGTTGCGACGTGAGTTCGCGGCGCGCCGCGCGCTCGTTGCCGTCATGGGCGGCGAGCAAGGCGTTGACCCGGATCGGCTCACCGACGCGCGCGAGCACCGCACTTCGGAACCGTTCCCTCCGTTCATAGGTCAGTCCAATGGGAACGACGCAAACGTCCCGCGCGCCCGACTCGGCCGCCTGCAAGGCCATCCTCGCGGCGCCGGATCGGATCATCTCCAGGTGCGATTGGTCCGTGGATTTTCCCTCCGGGAAGATCCCCATCGCGTGGCCTTCGACGAGCACCTTCGCGCCCACGTCCAGACTCTCGAGATTGCGCCGAACCTGCGACGGATCGTCGGTGCCGCGAAACGCGGGAACCATGCCCAGGGCCGTTATCGCGGGCCCGAGGAGCGGGTGGTCAAAAAGGGGCGCCTTCGCCATGAAGCGGACCGGGCGCCGCGCCGCGATGCCGATGATCACCGGATCGATCAGCGAATTGCAGTGATTCGCGCAAAGCAGGACGGGACCGCCCTGCGGAATGCGGTCCCCGTCGGCGATTTCCATGTGAGGATAGTAGATCGCGACAAACCAACGCACAAGCCGACGCAGCGGCCCGCGATGCTCCCGCCCAGGCGGCTCCGCCATTGCCGAATCCCCCGCATCCAGGGCTGGTTGTGATCGCAAGGGACTCATACGATGCGCTTTCCTCATCGCTCGAAACGGGCCTGGAAGAACCGCAAATAGCGCGGTTCATGGACCATGCGCAGTCCGCGGGCTCGTTCGCGCTGGTCGAAGACAGCCGCGACCGATTCGGCCGTCACGTCCATGTGCGCCTGGGTATAGACCCGGCGCGGGATGGTGAGCCTGACCAGTTCGAGTTTCGGATAGTGGTGTTCGCCGGTCTCCTTGTCGCGGCCCGCCGACACGATGCCGCGTTCCATCGCGCGCACTCCCGAATCGAGATAGAGTTCGGCGGCCAGCGTTTGCGCGGGGTATTCATCCTGGGGGATTTGCGGGTAGAAACGGCGGGCATCGAGATAGACGGCGTGGCCGCCGATCGGCTTGACGATCGGAACACGCCAATCGTCCAGGAGGTGTCCAAGATATTCGACCTGTCCGACGCGGGCGCGGATATGGTCGTCGTCGACCGATTCGCGGATCCCGCGCGCCATCGCCTCCATATCGCGGCCCGCCATGCCGCCGTACGTGTGCAATCCCTCGTAGACGACGACCAGATTGCTCGCCTCCTGATAAAGGTCGGCGTCGTTCAGCGCGAGCCAGCCGCCGATATTGACGAGCGAGTCCTTCTTGCCGCTCATCGTGCACCCGTCCGTGTAACCACAGAACTCCTTCAGGATCTCGGCGACCGACCGGTTCGCATATCCTGGCTCCCGTTGTTGGATGAAATAGGCGTTTTCCACGGCGCGGGTGGCGTCGAGCATGATGCGGATCTTGTGGCGGTCGGCGAACGCGCGCACGGCGCGCGCGTTGGCCATCGAAACGGGCTGGCCGCCCGCCATGTTGACGGTCGCCGCGAGACTGACGTACGGGATCCGATCGGCGCCGACGTCTTGAACGAGCCGCTCCAGCGCTCCGATGTCGACATTCCCCTTGAACGGATGCTCGATCGCCGGATCATGGGCTTCGGGAATCACCACGTCCACGAACGTCCCGCCCGCGAGCTCCTGATGCAGGCGGGTTGTCGTGAAATACATGTTGCCCGGAACGAAGTCGCCCTCGCGAATGAGCATGCGCGAGAGCAGGTTCTCGGCGCCCCGTCCCTGATGGGTCGGCACCATGTGCCGATAGCCGTAATGCTCGCGCACGGCCTCTTCAAGGTGATAGAAGTTCCGGCTCCCCGCGTAGGCTTCGTCGCCGAGCATCATGCCGGCCCACTGCCAGTCGCTCATCGCGCTCGTGCCGCTGTCGGTCAACAAGTCGATATAGACGTCCTCCGACCGAAGAAGAAACGTATTGAAGCCCGCCTCGACCAATGCGGCCTCCCGCTGCGCGCGGGACGTCACGCGCACCGGTTCCACGACTTTCACCTTCCAGGGCTCCGCCCAGGACCGTCGCGGCGGACGTTGCTTGCTCATGGATTGGACTCCGAAATCGTCGCTCGCATGAACTGGACGCTCGCGCGGTCCGGCGGATCGGCTGATCCCATCAGGGAATCCAAAACGGACGCACGGCCGAAGGCACGTGGAAATCGGGTTTGTCCGCCCGCGCCGCGCCCGGTCCGAGCTCCCCGCGATCAACCGGTTGCGCCGCGGCGACCGAAAGGCCCGCGGTCGCGGCGAGCAGCAAGGATGGAACGCCCTTCAAGACCACACGGCGCCGCATGCCGCGTCCTCCGCTTGCCCATCACCGCCGCCGTCGCGCCGCGTCGGCGTCACGCGTTCGCTACTTCACCAGACGCCAGCCGTCCGAATCGACCTCGACACCCGTGTGACCGACGTTCCGGTCGTACACCGCGTGCATTTCCTCGACGGAATCAAAATACCCCACGATATGCGCGGCGCGGAACGAATCGCCCGCCTTCACCGGCTTTCCGTGGATCTCCTCGATCATCACGATGATGTCGCCCGGACGCTGGCTGCACCACGCTTCATAGACGACCGATGGTTCAAGCGTGAGGCCGGCGAGCCATGGGCCGTCCTTGCCCGTCTTCGGGTCGCGCAGGTGATAGGCTCGGATGAAGTGCTTGGGCTCGCGGTGCGTGTCGCGGCGGTACCCGAACTTCAGGTCGGGAGGGAACGGCGCGAAGAACTCGCTCGCGGGGATCCGGACGCCCTTGGAACCGTTGAGGTAGCTCAAGTACATTTCGGTGAACGTATCGCCTTCCTTGTGCCGTACACACCCGGGCGTATCGTTGCGCAGGAACATCTCGGGCGAGTCGTTGACGCTATCGATCCGGTCCATCAGAACGAAGTAGCGTTGTCCCTTGGGGAACACGATGAGCTGCGTCCATTGCGAACCGGGCTTCCGGCCGGGCGCCGCGTACTCGAACTTGTAAGTGGTCCGGACGGCGACGTAATCCGCCCCGCGAAGGACCTCGGGCCGGACCGCCTTCATGCGGTGGCAGAGCTGAGGCCCCTCGACCATCCGCTTTCGGTTCGAGCTGCCGTGCGACATCAGGACGTACTGGCGGCGGGCGGGATCGGTTTCGTTCTCGTACCAGGAATAGCGGCCCGTCCCCTGTCCGTCCGCCGCGATGACCTGATCGGCGTAAGCCGCGTCGCTGCCGGCTTCCATGAGCCAATCGACGACCATCAGCCCGTCACCGACCTCATGGAAGCCCGTCGCCTTGTCGACGAACGAGTGCTTCTCGATGCCGGTCATCCAGTGTTTGGGTTCCGTCTTGGGAATGACGGCTTCGAGTCGGTCGGTCTCGATCTTGATCGCCCGTTCGTCCTCGGTCACGCGCACCCAGTCGGACGTGGCGTCGGGTTCGATCGCGCGGAGCGGCCTCTCGGCGGCGACCGAAACGAGGGCGCAAAATACGGGCAGGAACCGAGCAAAGCGGAGCATCATGGCGTCACCCCATTCCCCGTGGACGGACGGTGGTCAATGTACCGCGCCGCGCGTCGCGCGGGGAGAAGGCGGCGCCACGCTAGGGGGCCATGGACAAATACCGTCAAGAGCACTCGACGCGCCGGGCGCTCACGACATAGAATGGCCCGCCAAAGGCCTCCGGACAGCATGATGTTCGCGACGGACGGGAGGAACGGAATCATGGCCTCGCGCCAATCGACCCAAGTTCGCGGCACCGACAATACGGGCGGAAAACGAGACGAGTCGGAAGAGGACCGATCGCCGAAGCAAGGCGGACCCCGGCAAGCCGCGACGAAGGCCGCGACGAAGGCCGCGACGAAGGCCGCGACGTCGAGCGATTCGATTTCGGTTGAAACGCCGACCGATGGAGAGGCCGACCGGTGGACGCAGCGCTGGTCGACGCCGGGCGGGATCCCGGTCACGTTCCGCGCCGAACCGTTCGAAACGATCGGTTCGACCCTGGATGCGCGCGATCTTTGGCTTCATCGCGAATGGGCAAGGCTCAGTCTTCTGCGCGGATTCGACGAGTTGCTCTGTTTGGAAGGGCTCGACGGCGTCGAACAATTGCCGCATCAGATCGAGACGGTGCGTCGAGTCCTGCGGCATTTTCGCGGACGCGTGCTCCTCGCGGACGAGGTCGGGCTGGGCAAGACAATCGAGGCGTGCCTGCTTCTGCGCGAGTACCTTCTCCGCGGCATGGTGCGGCGCGTGCTGATCCTGACGCCCGCTCCGCTGGTCTCGCAGTGGCGCGAGGAGCTGAGCTCGAAATTCCACCTCGAATTCACCGTGCCACCCAAGACGGCCGCCTCGGATCATTCCGGATTCTGGGAATCGAACGACCGCGTGCTCGCCTCGCTCGCATTCGCCAAGACGAAGCGCCGCGCCGAACTCGTGGCCGCCCAGCCGTGGGATCTGGTCATCGTCGACGAGGCGCACCACTGCAAGAACCGCGCGACGCAAAACTGGAAGCTCGTGAACGGGCTGCGTCCGCGTTTCATGTTCCTTCTGTCGGCGACACCCGTCCAAAACAACCTCGTCGAACTCTACAACCTGCTCACCCTGCTGACGCCCGGCCATCTGCGGACGGAAGCGGAGTTCAAGCGGCAATACGTGAAGCGTGGGAACCCGCGCGACGCGAGGCAACGCGAACGGCTCCGCGCGCTCCTCGGCGAAGTGATGGTCCGTAACACGCGCAGCCTCGTCCAGCTCAAACTGCCGCCGCGCTACGCGCAGACGATCCTTGCCCGCCCCGACGGATCCGAAGCCGACCTGCATCGGCGGCTCGTCGATTATCTCCGGCGCCGCGGAAGCGGGCTGTTCCGTGATCGGCTCCACGGCGCGGTGGAGCGTGGGGAGGAAGGGGAATGCGAGGCGGCGGACGGCGAGGCGAGCGACGCGCCGGGAAGCGTTCCCGGATCGGCGCCGGGCGTGTCCCGCATGCAGTTGAGCAGCCTGCTCGCCGCGCAGGGAAGTCATCCGGTCAGCATCGCGGGCTCGCTCGAACGGATCGCCCAAGACGATCCCGAGGCCGCGCGGCTCGCCGAATTGGCCGGGTCGATCGGCGCGTCGGCGAAGGACAACGCGTTGATCGAGATCCTCAGACAGTCCGCGGGACATAAGACACTCGTCTTCGTTCAGTTCCGACGCACACTCGCCCATCTGCGGAACCTGCTCGACTCGCTCGGATTCGCCTATTCGGTCTTTTCGGGCGAACAGTCCACCGACGAGAAGGACGAGGCGGTCGCCTCGCTTCGGGACCGCGTTCCGATCATGTTGTGCACCGAGTCCGGCGGCGAGGGACGCAACCTCCAGTTCGCCGACACGCTCGTCAACTACGATCTGCCTTGGAATCCGATGAAGATCGAGCAGCGCATCGGACGCATCCACCGGTTCGGGCAGACGCGCGACGTCTTCGTGTTCAATCTGTGCACGGCCGGTTCGCTCGAAGCGCGCATCCTGGATGTGCTCAGCGAAAAGATCCGGATGTTCGAACTTGTCGTCGGTGAGGTCGGCTCAATCCTCGGGAACCTCGAGGATGGCGATCAGTTCGAGTCGCTGGTCCTCAACCTCTGGCTCCGGTCCCGCGACAACGCCGAGTTGGACCGATCGTTCGCGGAGCTTGGCGAGTCGTTGCTCGACGCGCACGAACAATACGTGCGGGCGAAGGAACTGGACGACGCCCTGTTTGGAGAGGAATTCCAATCATGACCCGGTCACTCAACCCGATGGAACGGGAGCTGCGAAAATTCGCCGTCGCGTTGATCGAGCGGCGTGGGGGGGTGGTCGATTGGCCCGACGAGGCGGTTTCGGGTTCGGCCGTGGTCCCCGAGGAGCTCGCCTCGGAATGCGGATTCCCCGGCGACGCGTTCCGACTCGACACGGTCGCCGCGCCCGGGACGCTTGCGATCGGGCTGGGCGGCGAGTTCCTCGACTTGGCGGCCCGCGCACTCGACGGCATTCCGCGGGACGGCGCGTTCCTGATCCCTGAGCGGTACCTCACGCGCCGCGACCTTTCGGACAAGGTCGCGCAGGCGTTCGTTTGGCACAATGCCCGCGCGAAGGCCGGTCCGGCCGAGCCCGCGCTTGTGGCCTATCACGCGTGGACGTTCATCGCGTCGCTCCGAACCGAGGAGATGTGGGAGTCGGTCATCGAGGTATCGGTGAACGCCGAGAGCCGCGCGGTCGTGGAAATGCCGGACCTGTTTCTGGAACCCGATCTGATCGACGACGAGGGCCGTCCGTCCGAACCGCCGTCGACCTACGACGCGGCGGTCGCCGAGGGCAAGCGCGCGATGAACCGCTTGACCACCGCGTTCCTGAACCGCGTCGATGCGCGGCTCGAACGGGACCGCAAACGCATCCGCGACTACTACCGCGCGCTCGCGCGGGAGGCGAAGAGCCCGCGCCGGCGCGGAGCTCCGGTCTCCGAGGAACAGCTCGATGCGCAATCGCGGGCCGTCGATCTGGAACTTCGCCGCAAATTGGCCGAACTGAGCGAACGGTATGCCGTGCAGGCGCGCCTGCGGCCCACGCGACTCGCCCGATTCCGGATCCCGGCGCTCGTCATTCCGTTGGTCGTGCAGCGGAAGCAGGCGACTCGCGAGTACCGGCTCTATTGGAACGTCGTCCTGCGCCGACTCGAACCGCTTGCCTGCAGCCGGTGTTTCCGCTCGACCTATTCCGCGTCGTTCACAAACGACTCCGTCGATCTCGTTTGCACGGCGTGCTCCGAATCGGCCGAGGGACCGAAGTCGCCGCCATCGGCCCCGGGGCGATAGCCCAGGAGTTACGCGGATGGGCCTGCGAATCACCAGGAGCCATGCCGAATGATCCTCGGCAATGACAATACACAATAAGCGAGTACAACGGTTCCCACGAAGACACCTACGCGCCAAATCAAGGGAACTCGGGGATCGCCCAAGGTCCTTCTCATGGCCGTCTCTACCTTGGCGTTCATGGGTCCGGCTACGTGATAGGGTACCCGGATTCGCTTCGAATCGGAAACCCGGGTATCCGTTCTTTTTTTCAGAACGACCGGGACGGTGTTCTACGTAGGGCGATCGTCCTCGATCGCCCATGACCTCATTTACCAACCATGCGACAAGAGCGGATCCCGGACGACCGGGACGGTGTTCCACGTAGCGCGATCGCATCCGGCTCGGCTATACTCGGAGGCGTTCCATATCATGCCACGGC
>VGZC01000085.1 GCA_016872725.1 Planctomycetota bacterium | reverse complement strand
TCCGCACCGTGCTCCTGAGCCGCACTTGGGACGCCACCTACGCCAAGTTCCTAGCCGCGCGAGCCACAGCCTTGCCCGCACCTTACGCTCTTCCGGTCCGCCACACCCACAAGAAAGCCGCGTAAAATGGCGCACCAGAGGGACCACACCGGTGCAGAAAGACAATCCGCTCGCCGAACTCAAGCAGGAACTCGACCGGCGCCACGCCGGCGTGCACGAGCCAATCGAGGTCGGGCCCCAGCTTGACGTCGGGGATCCTCCGAAGGAAGTTCCAAGTATGGGCAGTTCGTGCTTCTTGGACAGCGCGGCAAGCCGTTCGACGGCGTCATCGGGGCGCAAGGCGGTGTGCATCAATTCGATGCCTTCCATGCCGGCGTATTTCATGTCGGCGAAGATGTCGTCCAGGATCGGCGTGATGTCGTTATTCGGCTGAGTCGCCGCGTAAACCCAGGGGTGCGCGCCGACGACAACCTTCGCCCCGGTCGACGCGCGCGCGACGGCTCGACTCCCGCTCGCCGCCCCGACCGCCAAGAGGACTTTCGCGGACCGCTCCACAAAATCGCGGCGTGTCAAGGGAGCGTTCGATGGGCCCATCGTTGCGGTTCCTTTTCGTTGTCGTGTCAGTTGATTTTCGGCGGACGCATGGCGTCGCCAAGGTGCGCGGCCAGCGCCGCGTCGCGGGAGATGCGCAGCAGTTCCGGCGCCATCTCCTGCTGGATCTGGACAATCTCCGCGGCGCGTGAGGCGAACGCCATTCCCTTCTTCGCCGCATCCATCTCCTTCATTTGCGCGGCATGACCATTCAAGCGCGCGGATATCGCGCGAATCTCGGGGCCGTGTTGCCGAGCGCTCGCCTCGTCGGTGACTTGCTTGAAGAGCGACGTCATCGCGCGCGTGTCGGCAATATAGCCACCGCCTTGCCGGTGGCGTCAGTGGAGTAGCGTGGGTTCTGGGGATGGACCCGCCGTGGCCCCGTAGCTGGCGGCCGTGCGCTCGTTTCGGCCGCGGTCGTGATCTCGCTGGAAGGCGGCCGGGGTGCCCACACGGCGCCTGCCGTCCCGAAGCCGATCTGTTGAAGAAAGGGGAGGCCGTACATGTCTCGTCTCCTGATGGCCGGTGACTCATGATCCCTCGGTTACTCCGTCACGACCGCTTGGCAGGCCCGACGCAGATACTGCTCGTAGTCCCAGCTTCCGCTGCTGCCGGTTTGGCGGGCGATCACCAAGTCGAGGCTGGGGACGAAGGCGATCAGCTGCCCGCCGGATCCCGGCTTGAAGCGGGCGTCCTGTGGGATTCCGAGTCCGCTCCCGTCGGTCAGGCGTGCGGGAAGCTCCCAGCCGTGCGAAAACGATTCGGCGGCACGCTGGAATCGCAGCTCGGGTTCTTTCACATGGTGTGTCGGTGCGGCCGTCTCGTCCACGAACCAACTTGGGACGACCTGCTTGTCCTGCCAGCGGCCGCGACGCAACAGGCAGTAAGCGATTCGCGCCAGGTCGCGCGCCGGCATCCCCATGCCGTGCGACGGGTGCCGCCCGTACCGCACTTGGCCATCCGGGCCGCCGCCCTCGAAATACTCGAAAGTCCAATGCTCGACGCCGATCGGCCGGAACAGGGCTTCGATGGCGAACTGGTCGTAGGGCTTGCCGGTCACGTTTTCGCAAACGAGCGACACGTGGTAGAGCGCGAAGCTCGAATAGCCACATTTCGTTCCCGGATCGAAGGCCAGTTTCGCCGTCAGCGGATCGCCGTCGTGCCCCAGCACGTGCCGCCATGGGCCCTGGTTCTTGGCCCCGGTAGCTTCCGGCGTGATCCCGGAGGTGTGGTTCAGGAGTTGCTTGACCGTGATGTTCGCTTTCCGCGGATCGCTCAGTGGCTGGGCCTGAGGAATGAAGTCGAAGGCCGGGTCGTCGAACCTCATCGTCTTCGGCGTCAATCCGTGCTGGCTTTGCTCTGCGGCGATCGCGAGCACGGTCGCACAGACCGCCTTGGACACCGACGCCACCCGGCGGGCATCCGTCTTCGCGCTGTTGCCGCGCTCGACTTCGAGCACCACGTATCCGCGTCGAACGACCACCGCCGCAAAGTCCCGCTTGTCACTTTCCAGCAGCCACCGGTTCAGCGCATCCAGTTTCGCGGGGTCCATGCCGGCGATCCGCCGGATGTCCTCCGCGCGGTTCAAGGTGCGCCAGCCGCCGGCCGATTCCGGCGGCGGGAAGTAGTCCTCACCCTGAGCGGCCACGGCCAGCGACGCAACGAGAATGCCAAGGAGAGTCGTCTTCATCGTCGGTTCTCGGAGGATGGTGATAGGGAGCTTTACGGTCGGATGGTGACTACGGCCCACCGATAGGCGCGGAGGGGCGGGTCGCCGTGATCTCTCAGCCGGGGGAGGATGTGGATGGTTTCGGCTCATTGGACGTCCGGCGGGGTGAAACGGGCTGCCGAGTACGGCATGGTCGTAGGGGTCGATGAACAGCGGGTTATGGCCGCGTGTGAGACGATTCCAGACCCACGCGCCGTTGCCGCCGAAGTCGGGCTTGAGGCTACCGCGCCAGGACGATGCGCGCCGCCCAGTCGCCTTCCGCCGGCGCCACCAGCTTCTGCCGATCACCGCGGACGCGCGATTCGTGGGTGAAGTTGCCGGCTCGGCCTTGTGCCGGATTCCACCAGGTCACGACGAATTCCCGGCCCGCGGGCAATTGCACTTCCACTGCGCCGCCTTCCGGCAGATACAGCGCGTAACTTTCGCCGTGTTTTGCCAGACAGAACGCCTTGCCGGCGCGCACGACTTCGTTGGCTGGCGTCATTTCCCAGAACGGCAGCGATTCCATGAACGTTCGCGTGCCGCCCAATTCGGTCCAGACGCGTTCCCAGGCGGACATCGGCCGGTCGTAGGGCGGCAGGACGTGGGCTTCCCACACGCCACCCCCCAGATACGCGCTCCACCACGCCCGGCGGTCTTCCTCCGGTCGGCCTTCGTCGAATCCCACCATCAAGACGCGGCGGCCGCGCGACCGGCACCGCTCGATCCAGTCGATCGCCCGCTGATTGTGCAGCAGCGCTCCCGGGTCGCGGCCACCGGGACTGCCTGTCTGGATGGACGTGAAGTCGATCTGCGGCGCGGCGATGCAGTCGTCACTGGGCGTGTTGACGTTGTGGATCCCGCGCGGATGGTGGTATGGGTCCAGGTCCGCGAGTTGCTGCATATACTCCAGCGATTGCGGCAGTTTGTAGTTCTCGTTGTGTTCCTCGTTGAAGTTGAAAATCAGCGCGGGCAAGTAGCCGAACCTGGCGATGATTTCACGGTAGTACCGCGCGTGGTCGTAGCCGGGCCAGGCGTGATCGTCTTCCAGCACGAGGTAGGTCACGACGCCCTGGGCTTGCATGTACTCGAACACCGCGCGCCACTCATCGAGTCGGGCCACGTCAAAGCGGATGTTGTCCACGGCGTTCGCTTTGGCTTCGCGTGCCGTGCCGCCCAGCCACGGCCAGACGTCCTTTTCGTCGCCGTCGATATTGTGGCTCATGATGTAAAGGGAGTTGATTCCGTGCCGGGCCAAGTAGTCGACGGCCGCCTTGCGATTGTCGAGCGTGTTGTAGTGCAGATACCTGCCGAGGAAGTTCTCGGGGTCGTCGCAACCGGCTTTGAGCCAGTAGGGTCCGTCGCGGGCTTTCAAGTAGCGGATCGCGTTTTCGGCGGTGCCCACCGCCTCCAGCCGCCCCCATCGCCAGAAGCCCGCGGCGTTGGCCGGAACATCCGACACGGAAAACCGGCCGGTCTTTCCGTTCAGTTGTTGGTTGTCGCTGATCGTCGTGTACGTCCACGATCCGATTTCGTCCGCCGAGAACCGCACCTTCCACACGTCGCCGTCCAGGCCGCCTCGGCCATCGCCGTCGTAGAATCCAGGCACGCGACAGTGTCCGCCGCCTGGAGCGCGGAAATCCACGTCGAGCTCGACGGCGAACGGATTCGGCTCGCCGCGTCCCTGCGCGGCTGGCCCGCGGAACGAGAACTCGACCTTCGCCCACTTGGCAAATCGGGCCTCATCCGCGGCGGCGAGTGCCGTGATGACCCAGGCTACGAATATCGAACCAAGTGAGCGGTACGCTCTGGACATGGTGATGCGCTCCTTTTCTCCTCCAATGTGGCCCCCGTACCGTCGCACCACTCGCGCGCGACAACTGCACCCGCTCGTCGCGCAAGAGCCAGCGTGGCGCGTCAAGTGCACTTCGCTGCATCGCCGGCACGCCCGACAACCGCGTCACCTTTTCGGCGGACTCGCCTCGACGCGGTACAGTCTGCTTTCGGCGTACGAAAGGTAGCCGAGCACACTTTTCGCGTCGAACACCAACGGACTCCGCATTGTGGACCATTTCTCGAGTTTATTCAGTCAGGTGTACTTTGCCGAGACGCAGTGGGTGCCGGCATCGACAATGCCGTCCGCCGACGTGCCAAAGCGGCGCAATGCCCTTTCGGACGCGTTGCCCGTCGCCGGATCTCCGTGAACTCGGGCCCTCGCGTCCTTGCTTTGTGCGTGTGATTCGTGTATTTCGTGGTTGCAGACGCGAACGAGTGGCCGTCGAATGGGTGTTTGGATGACGTGAATCGCACTCGACGAAACCACCATCCCGAATCCGCCTGCGCAAGGAAATCCACAATGACGTGCTTGCTCGCGCTTCGTCCGGCATCATTCGCGATCAAGGCGGATTGCCCTGGAGCACGATGGCTCTGGGCTTGGCTCGTCATGGCGATATGGTGCGGCGGCGTTTCTTCGACACATGTCATGCGAGCCGGCGAGCCCAAGCAGGGAGCGACCAAGCGTGCGGACTTGGGCGGAAACGTGTCGCTGGAAGTCGTCTACATCCCGCCCGGTGAATTCACGATGGGGAGTACGCCGGAGGAAAAGGCGTGGGCCACGGGCATCGAAGGAGGAGCGCAAGCCGGAACGGAGCGAGAGTCCTATGAAGGCGAACAGCCCCGGCGCATGCGCGTGAAGGACGGATACTGGATGGGGCGCACCGAGGTCACGGTCGGACAGTTCCGCCGTTTCGCCGAAGAGGCCAAGTATGTCACCGACGCGGAGAAGCCCGGCGGCATGACCCAGTGCTTCAATCCCCAGTGGGACCGATACCACCTCACCACGCAGGTCGTTCATCCGTGGGAGCCGATGCCGGGCAAGAGTTGGCGCGATCCCAACTTCGCCTTCAAGCTCGAGGACCACTATCCCGTTGTCTGCGTGAGCTGGAACGATGGCCGCGCTTTTTGCAAATGGCTGACGACGCGAGAAAAGGACGCGGGCCGGTTGCCGGACGGAATGGAATACCGACTGCCGACCGAAACCGAATGGGAATACGCCTGCCGCGGCGGCAGCATGGAGAGCCGGTATTTCTGGTGGGGCAACGAGCTTCAGGACGGTTTCGGCCGGTTCAACATCTCGGCCATGGATTTTCTTCCGGACCGGAAACAGGCGTGGCCGCTGAACAAGGCGCCCTGGAGCGACGGATATTCGTTCGTATCGCCCGTCGATCATTACGGCGAGCGCGGTCGCAACGGATTCGGCATGGCGGACATGTGCGGTGGCGTGTGGGAGGTCATCCTCGACGACTTCGATCCGAAGGGCGGGCATGAAGAGCTGCACGTCGTCACGGAGAATCCGCGACCGGTCTGCCGGGGCGGCAACTACTTCGATGTTCCCGGCAACGCGCGCTGCGCCGTTCGACTCGGACTGCACAGCCCCAGCTACTCCGATTCGCGCGACGGATTCCGGATCTGTCTGGGCGTGCCGCGCCGATAGACCCCGCGCCAAACGGGATTCGGCGCGTGCGTTACTTCCCGCCTCCCCCCGAGCCACGAGGCAAAGCCATGTTGTACCGAACGTTCCCTGTTTGCTCCGCCGTGCTGTCCATCGTCCTTTCGGCCGGCGCCGTTGATGCGGCCCTTCCGCCGGCAAGCGACCCGGCAAGCGCCCTTGATTCGGCTAAGACGCCCGTCGATCCCGCCGCGGTGGGCTTCGAGGAGATCCTCTTCGTCAAACGGAAGCCCTATTCGTCGGACCACTACTATACGGACATCGACAACGGCACCAGTCCCGACCGGTTCGTCGCCGAGAACGGGATCTATGTCGTCAACCTGCGGACACGCGCCGAACGTCCGGTGGTCACGGCCGCCGATCTGCCCGGCGGGAAAGGCTTCATCGGCAAGATCAGCCTGTCGTTCGACGCCAAGAAGGTTGTGTTTGATTTTCGCGAGGATCCCGGCGCGGGTTTCCGCATTTGGGAAGTTCACATCGACGGCACGCATTTGCGCCAGGTGTCGTTTCCGCCGGTCGACGAGGCGGAGAAAGCCATGCGATGGCGCGCTTCCTGGCACACGGATGATATCCATCCGTGCTATCTGCCGGACGGGAAGATCATCTTCTCCTCCACGCGCAACGAACACACGGTCCTCTGCGGCGGATCGGGGCATCTTGTGGCTCCGGGACTGCACCGCGTGGATGCGGACGGGTCCCATGTCGAACAACTCACGCGCAGCCCCGTCAGCGAGTTCTGTCCGGTCGTCCTCGATGATGGCCGGGTCATGTACCATCGGTGGGAATACGTCGACCGGGGCGCGCGTGTCGCCAAGACGATCTGGTCGATGAATCCCGATGGGACCAAACCCCAGGAGCTCTACGGACTCGAGGACGACGATACGACGATCTACATGTACCCCCAGCCCCTGCCCCACGACACACGGCGCTTCGTGTGTGTGGGGACCTGCCACTTTCCGCAAGGAGGCTGTCTGGGCGCGATCCTACTCGTCGACGCGAGCAAGAGTGTCCGCGGGCGCGGCCCCGACCCGAACGAGCCCGACTATGTCCCACGGGATGATCGCTATCCGGTCATGAATGTGACGCCCCACGTGTTCGTCGAACGCCGGACGGAGCCCGGCTGGCACTTCTTGAACAAGGAAGGCAAGTATGTGCATGATACGAACGGCCAAAGCGGCCACCTGTATACGCATCCGTATCCCGTCAGCGATCGCGAGTTCCTGGTTTCCTACAAGGTCAATCCGTCCGATCACTACAAGGAGGTGCCCAATGCCTATGCCTTGTACCTGATCGATTTGGAAGGCAACCATCGTTTCGTGCACGCCGATTCCAAGCTCTCCTGTTGGCATCCGCTGCCGCTCGTCCCGCGACCGGTTCCGCCCGCCCTTCCACCATCCTCGCGCGATCCGAAGTATGAGGCCGACAACCAGGCCGTCTGCTTCTTGACGAATGTCTATCAGGGCATGGAAGGGGTGGAGCCGGGGACGGTCAAGTGGTTGCGAATCAACGAGGCGCTGCCGCGCTACTGGTCCACGGGCCGGCGCTGGGGACCGGCGCTGAGCAGTTCAAGCTGGAAGGCGGCCCTGTGGCCGCGCGTACAGTGGGGCGTCGTGCCCGTGGAAGCAGACGGTTCGGCCCACTTCGTGG
>VGZC01000084.1 GCA_016872725.1 Planctomycetota bacterium | reverse complement strand
ACCCTGTTGCGGTTGTCCCTGTTGCGGTTGACCCTGTTGCGGTTGACCCTGTTGCGGTTGACCCTGTTGCGGTTGACCCTGTTGCGGTTGACCCTGTTGCGGTTGACCCTGTTGCGGTTGACTCTGTTGCGGTTGGCTCTGTTGCGGTTGGCTTCCGGATGACACATTCTTGTCATCCGATTTGCCCCAAAACGCCCACAAGCTGGTCTTCCACCGGATGGGGACGCGTGTTGGCGTTGTCCATTGGCCGAGGGAGTATTCGGGGGCAGGTCGAGGCAGGGCGAGCGTCGCGAGGAGCGTGGCGAGGATAAGCAGGCCGGCGGTCGCGAGCCAGCGCCAGGTCATGTCGGCGGGCATTTCGAGCCGTCGGCGCCGCAAGTACCGGCGCACTTCCATGAGGTTCGTCGTCGCAAGGAGTCCGAGCGAAGTCGCGAGGTAAAGCCAGAAGAAGCGGAACACGGCGCGACGGCCCTCAAGGTCGGAGATGAAGGCCTGTCCCAATCCAAAAAGAGGGAGCGCGGCGATCGCGAAATAGATGACCCAGACGCCGTGCGATTTCCGTTCACGATGCCGCGCGACAAGACGCCGCCACCATCCGGTCCGCTCGGAATGCGTTTCACGCGCGCTGGTCGCGTCCAGGTCCAATTCGGGCGAGGTCGTGTCGCCTTGCGATCGACGGTCGGTGAGTTCGCCGTCGCGGTGTCCGGCGTCGAGCCCCGCCGTTTCGAGCAGCCCGCGTCCGTCCGCCGGCCTGGACTCGTCGAGCACCGTGCAATCCCAGGTGAGTTGATGCGCGGTCCACCAGATGAGCACGATCATGCCGAGTGAAAGCAGGCTGAATCCGTTCGCGAACCACATGACGAGTCCGAGGGGCAGCGCGTAGGCGCCGGCGAATTCCTTGCCTTGTTCAATCGAGATCCTCGCCACGCAGACGGTGGCCATGGTGAAGAGGCCGTAGATGATGTATCCGTTGAGCGGCAACTGGGCGCCGGTCGCGACGCGCAGAAGGAAGAACACGAGGCTGCCGACCATCACCGTCACGAGCGACGGATTGACCGCGACGAGCGCGTAGTCGAACGCGGTGGCGCGTTTCTTCTCCGGTGCGCGTCGCGCCTTCATCGCCATGGCCGTTCCACCGACGAATTGCGGTTCCGACTGACGGTTCGCGCCGAATCCCATCGGGAAAGGTCCGCTCCCCGACGTCCGCGCGGCGATCCCATTATGACACAACCCGGCTATGCGCGCAGGGCCGCGCTCCGGCACAAGGCGTGGATCGACGGTTCGTCCGGAAGCTGTCGCGTCCGGACGCCCTGCGCCAGCAAGATGCCGGCCACCCTCGCGTAATCCAGCGGGTCATGGATGCTGATCACGGCCGTCACTTCGTACCCTTGCCGAGCGAGGTTTCCGAGCGCGATGGCGGACGACTCGGTGACTCCGCACACGAGGGCGATCACCGTGGCGTTGCGCGGCATGCGCGTGCGCGTCTCGGCAATCAACTCGTCGAGCCGCAATCCGTCGGTCAGCTCAAGTCGGGCCAGCGATTCGAGGATCCGGCGCACCTGTTCCGGGCCGCGCCGCGTGCCGACGATGACCGGCCGGAGCCGCTCGCTGCGAGGAAGCATGTCGGCCGAGCGGAGCGCCGCGTCGCGGCTTCGCAGGTCGAAGGCCCAGCCTTCGAGGCGGATTCGGTCGGCGGCGTCCCGCCCGTTCGTGATCAGGCCGACCTGTTGGCCCATTTCGTACAGCGCATTGGCGAGCGACGCGGTCGCGGTGATCGCCAACTCGCTCCGAAACGGTTCGAACGCGGCAGGATATCCGTCGTGGTGGAAATCGAGCAGCAGCGTCGCGCCGGCCACCGACGACGGCTCGTAGACCTTGCTGTGGAGCGAGCCCGTCCGCGCGGTGGCCCTCCAATGAACGCGGTTCATCGGATCGCCCGGCTCGTATCGGCGCACGCCTCTGATGCGAGTCGGGTCCTCGAAGAGCCGGTGGGCCATCCGGATTTCCCCGATCGGACGGCGCGACGCGATGTCATATCCGGGGATCGGAATCACTTTCGGATAGACCAATACGAAGTGCGGTTTGGTCAGAACGCGGTATCGGCGATGCAGGCCGAAGAGGTCGCCCGTTTCGAGCACGAGTGGGCCGATCTGATAGTAGCCTCGACGGTTCGGCGTCAGTTGATACAAGATGCGCCGATTGCCGTAGGGGGCGAGTCCGGCGAGCATGACGCGGCGGCCCTGCACGCTCAGATTCGGCGGGTCGTGCACGAGCGCGTGGCGCGGAAGCAGATCCTCGACCAGGATCCACGGCACGGGTAGCGCCGATCGGTTTCGGATGTCGATCACGACCGCGATCCGATCGCCGATCTCCGCCTCGGCGCGGCTGCATTCGCGCGACGCGATGACGGACTCCGCCCAGGCCCTCGCCAGCCACCGGCTTCCGAAGACGACGCCCAGCACGGCGTACACCGCGTAGACGAGCAGGCCGAGTCGGAAGACCAGCGCGGCGGCGACCAGGAGTAGGGCGACCGTGATCCAATTCATGCGGAAGACGACTCGGCGGGAATCGTTGGCACGGCGATCTCCGACACAATCTCCTGGACAACCGACTCGGCGGAGACCTTGCGGAGCCGGCTTTCGGGTTTCAGGATCAGGCGGTGCGTGACGACGGCGGCGACGACGCGCTTGACATCGTCCGGAAGGACATACGATCGACCTCGGATCGCGGCCATCGCCTGCGAGGCCCGGTACAGGGCGATCGACGCGCGCGGGCTCGCGCCCAGCGCCAACTCCTCATGCCCGCGCGTGTCGTGGACGATCTGCATCAAGTACCGGCAGATCTTGGGGTCGACGTGCACATCGCGCACCGATGCCTGGCATTCCCGAAGCTCCTCGGCGCCGACCACGACCGGAAGCGTGTCGATCGGGTGCCGCTTCCGGAGCATCTCGAGCATCTTGAGCTCCTCGTCGATCGTCGGGTATCCCAAACTGAACTTCATGAGGAACCGATCGAGCTGCGCTTCGGGCAACGGAAACGTCCCTTCATGATCGACGGGATTCTGCGTGGCGATCACGAGGAACGGGGGTTCGAGCACGTGCGTCGCGCCGTCGACCGTCACGCGGCTCTCCGCCATCGCTTCGAGCAACGCGGCTTGCGTGCGGGGGGTCGCCCGGTTGATCTCGTCGGCGAGCACGATTTGGGCGAAGATCGGGCCGGGGCGGAATTCGAATTCCACCGTCTTCTGATTGAAGATCGAAGCGCCGGTCACATCCGTGGGCAACAGGTCGGGCGTGCATTGCACGCGCTTGAACGCGCATCCCACGCTTCGCGCGAGGGCACGGGCCAACATCGTCTTCGCGACACCCGGCACGTCTTCGAGCAGGATGTGGCCCTCGCAGTACCAGGCCGCCATCGCCAGCACCAACTGGGGGCGTTTGCCCACAATCGCCTGTTCGACATTGGCGATGATCTTTTTCGCGACGGAAGCGGGATCGGCCACGGGGAAGCTCGCGTTGAAGGGAATGCTCGGAACGGACGCGCCAGGGATTCGCGGGATTCACGCGTTCGGTGATCGTCCCGCCTTCCATGCGCATCGGGGCATTCCCATCGTACTCTCCGCCGCTCCCCGTCCGCCAATCCTCCGCCGAAATCGCGCATTCGACCGGACCCGCCCGAACATCCGCGCCAACCGTCATGGCCCGCCCGATCAACCCTCGTCGCGGTGAATCGCCGCGAACCCGCGTCTCCATAATGCGCCGGGCGTGTCGTAGGTTTTCGAGGGATCATCACATGCGATTCGAACGCCGAAAGGCCTTCCGGATACCGTTGTCCCATGCGTCCACCGGCCAGTTCCGGATAGGACGGGACGATTACACGGCGACCCTTCTGGATCAATCCGCGAGCGGGTTCCAGATTGACATCCAGGCGGGCTCGGAAATCACGGTCGGCCAATACGGCCTGCTGCGCGTCGGTGATGACTGGTACGAAGTCCGCGTCACTCGGCGGGAACGGCACCCTCCGAAGGTCCGCTTGGGTCTTGTTCGCACGTCCGACATGATCGCCTCCAACGACCTCGCGGCGGTCGCCGCCCGCATCGCAAGCGCCTTCCCCATCCAGCCGAAGGCGATGGTCCGCGACATGGCGTTCGCCGGAGTCTTGGTCGCGGGTACGTTCGGCTGCGCCGTATGGATCGCGCACGAACTGATCCTCGGTCTATTCGCCTCGAAGCCCAACCCGGCCATCGCCCGGTTGCAGCAGGCGATTTGGAGGAGGGAAGCGGGCGAGCCGGAGAACGAGGACTCGGTGAGCGGCCCCGCGTCGCGCGGCGCGATCATCCAGACGTTGTTCGGCTTGGCCGTGCGCGCGCCGGTCGGCTACGAGCGATTCGTGCGCGAAAAAGTCGACTTCCTCGCCGCGCTCTCCGACCCGTCGATCGCGGATGAGCTCGGCTTGACCGCGGCGGATCGGGAGGAAATGCGACAGGTCCTCGATGCGTGCCGCCAATGCCTCACTTCGCCCAACGCGCGGAACGCGAACGGCGCACTGAGTTCGGAAGCGATGGACGCCTTGCAAACCACGCACGCCCACTTGCGCAATCTGCTGCCGGAAGCGACGCGGCGGCGTATCGACCAACGGATTGACGCGCAAGCCCCGTGACGGGACATGCGAACCGGGCCGCGTCCGCGGTGAACATCGCGCGCGTCAGGCCGCGCGGTCCATTGGACGCCGCGTATCGCCCACCAGCCGTTCCAAGGCGCGGCGCGGATGATGTTCGAGCCGCCACTCGGCCGCGAACGCCAAGGCCGTCGCGCGATAATGGTCGTAGTGGCGAATCAGGTCCTTGACCGCGTCCGCGTATCCGCTCGGATCGGCCACCTGGATTCCGACCTGTCCGCCCGGAATCCCTCCTCCGGAGGCGCGGGAGGTGTCGAGCGCGAACGATCTCCAGTTCCTCGTGAAGATCGGGTGATCCCGAAACGCATTGCGGATTCGAAGCGAAACCGCGCGCGCGCCGGCCACCCATGGAAAATGCGCGTGGACCGAATCCGACGGTTGGAGGCGCGGGCCGAGGATTCTCGCCGTGCGATGGACCACGCCTCCATCGGCCGCTCGGAATTCCGCATCGATCCGCAGGAAACTCCCCGGCGGCGTCGTCGGCAGCCAATCGCAGGCCACCATCCAATCGGTCGTGTGTGACTCGCGGCTCCCCTCGGCGACCGCGGAACCCGACGCGCCGCGCACGACGAGCCCGCCGTCCGATCGGAATTCCGCCCGATCCCCTTCAACGCGCCAAGCGATCGATGCCGACCGGAAACCGCCCGGGGATTGCTCGGTCGAACGGTCGTCCGACCGGAACGCGGCGATCTGCTGTTGGAGGTGACGCTGGATCGGTTCGGCGATCTGTTCCCCAAGCCAGCATCCCGCCGGCACGATGACCGGGACGCCCGCCATGAGCATTTCCACGAGGATTCCGCTGCATCGGTGACGATATCGCTCGCTGTCGTAAAGGAACAAGCCGATGTCCGATGACCGAATCAGCTCCAGGTACTCGTCTTCGGCCATAGGGTGTTTTTCGAACGCGACACAATCGCGTTCGGTTTTGGACCACCGCGCAAGCCGCCTGCGCAAGCGTCGGCTCGCGCCCTGGACGCGCAACCGAGCCGCGCCCGTGCCAAGGCAATCGGCGGTCAATGCGTCGATCAGTTCGTGGAGTTGGCCTTTGCCCTTTTCGCGCCGAGTGTATCCCGCGCATGTGATCCGCAGAGGTCCTTCGCGGCGTCCCGAGACGGAGGACGCGAGTCGTGGATTGACGGGATACGGCAGTTCCTCAAAAGACGCCACACCCATCGTGTTGTACTGGTCCGCCATGCCCCTCGTCGTGCAATGGTACGAGATCGTGTGCCGCGGCACGCGGGCCATCATCGCGGCGAATCGTCGCGCGATGCGGGTGAGCCGAGCATGCTGCGAGGGATAGTCCGACGCACGGCCCGAAAGAACGTCGAAATGGAACTGGAGGTGCCAGTGCGCGGAGCGAGTTTCTATTCGAGTTGCGAGAACGGGAACCAGCCCTTCGAGATCGAAATCCGACATCGTGGCGCAGAATACATGGTCGCCCGCGCGGGAAGGAAACCGGTCGAGCAGCCGATTCCACGTGAGCGATGCGATTCGCAGTCGCCTCGCACGATCCGTCGCACGCCACGGTTCGCGAACCACGTCCAGCATGCGCCGAAGGCCGCGCTGAATCGGAGACCCCGCCGATCGGGCCGATTCCCGGGTCATGACACTGTCGAATGTGTGCGGGCCGTACGTCGTATGCGGAAACAGAGGAACGGCCGTGCCGGCGCCCGACGGCCAGTGTCCCGTATCGAACGCGCGGTGGGTCGCCACGACGACGTCCCATCCCCGTCCGACCGCCTCGCGCGCCATATGCACGGCGTATTCGTAGTGATGGCCGCCAGGACGATCGATCGACTGATCGACGAGGAGAAACCGTGACATCCTTGTCATTCCCGGGTGTGCGGTGAGAGTGAGGGTCGGGATTTTAGGCGGATGGCGACGCCCAAACAAGGCGGACTTCGCGTTCTTGAATCCCCCCCCCGTGCCGAAGGTGCCGTACGCCGACTACGTTGGATTCGTGCCACAGACACTCCCCTACGATTCCCCCAGTCGATATACTGGACAAACTCGGAATGACGCCCTATTTGTCCCATCTGTCCCAGATTCGCGTTCCGGGTGATGTTGAGGCGTTATAGGGACCCATCGTATGGATCGACGAATCTCACGTGCGCACGGTCCGTTGAGCGGCAATCCGTGGACACCATGGGACGTGGCGCGGACCGTGTGGGGGCGCCGTTACACGTTTGGGTTCGTGGCCCTGATCGGCGTCGTGTTCGCCGCAGGCGCGGCGACGATCTGGCCGATACGGTTCGATTCCGAAGCCAAGCTCTTTGTCCGGATGGGCCGCGAGAACATGACGGTCGACCCGACGGCGTCGACCGGGCAACTTGTGGCCGTACAGAGTTCGCGGGATACGGAACTCAATTCGTTGATCGAGATCCTCAACAGTCGGGCGCTGGCGAGCCGGACGGTGGACCGGCTCGGACCGGCGGCCATCCTGGCATCGGAAGGGGCGACCGAACGATCGGCGATCACGGAGGCCAAGGCCCGCCTGAAGGCGGCGCTGCGGTCGGTGGGTTTGTTGAACTCGTCGGAAATACCCGATGCGGAGCGGGCCACGAAGAAGCTGATGTCCATGTTCCGCGTGTGGACGCCGAGTCGTTCGAGCGTGATTGCGATGCGAGTCCGCTCGGGGACTCCCGAATCCGCTCGGACGATCCTGGCCACGATGCTCGACATCTACCACGAAGAACATCTGCGAATCAACCACAACGAGGGCGCGCTCGACTTTTTCGTGGAACAGGCGGCCGTTGATAAGCGGGAACGGGAGGCGGCGGCCGAGCAGCTTCGAGCCGCGAAGAATCGGCTTGGACTGGTCTCCATCGAAGGGGAGCGCGGGTTGATTCTCAACGCGATCGGCTCGTTGGAGCAGCGATCGTTGGCGAGCGCGTCGGCCCGCGCGATTGCGGAACAACGTGTTCAATATGGCCCGGACCAAAAGTTCTGCAACACTGATATTGCGTAGTTGTTGAGTTTCTGGGAAAAGTCGCTCACGATGAGCGACGCCGCGTATTCAACATATGATATCCGCGTTCGTGCGATGCGTGCAGTTCTTGAGGAACGATTGCCGGTGACCGTGGTTGCTCAGGCATATGGTACGGATCGATCTACGATTCATCGCTGGCTCTC
>VGZC01000083.1 GCA_016872725.1 Planctomycetota bacterium | reverse complement strand
GCGCTCGACGCCCTCCCCGGCGACGATACGGCGAACCGTGAACATCTCGCGCGTGCCGCCGCCGCTCCGAGCGATCACCGTTCCCGTGAAGATCTGGATGCGCTCCTTGTCGCCCTCCAAGATCTTTGTGTGGACGTCGACCGTATCGCCGACCTCGAAGTGCGGAACTTCCGACTTCAGACTCGACTTCTCCACCGCTTCCAACAGTTTGTGACTCATGGCAGATCGCCTTACGGAATTTTCAAGGACCCATGTATCAACGATTCGAGCCGGCGGTTCGCTTCGTGGCGTTCTTGGCAGCCACGCTCGCCAGAGCGTGGCGGAATCGTGGGCGGGTTCGGCCACCGTCTGGCGACGGTGCCTACTCGGCTTCCCGGAGGCGTTCGGTTCGCCGCGCCGCGTGCGCCCGCCGCCACTCGGCGATTTCCTCATGGTTTCCGTTCAGCAGCACGTCGGGCACCCCATGGTCGCGATAGGTGCGAGGACGCGTGTACTGCGGAAACTCGATCCAATCCTCCTCCCGGGAGAACGAGTCGTCGATCGAACTGGTCGCATCACCCAGAACGCCGGGGATGAGGCGGATCACCGCGTCGATGACGACCATCGCGGCAACCTCGCCTCCGTTCAGCACAAAGTCGCCGATCGACAGTTCCTCAGGCTTCAATATGTCGATGATTCGCTGGTCAAAACCCTCATAACGTCCACAGACCAAGATCAACCGATTCGAGGTCGCCAATTCACGAACATACCGCTGATCGAACCGCTTCCCCTGGGGCGTCAACAGGATCAACCGCCCGGGATCGCGCGTCCTTCCGCGGATTTCCTCGACTCCTTCGACCACCGGTTCAACGCGCAGGACCATACCGGGTCCTCCGCCGAACGGTCGATCATCCACTTTGTGATGCTTGTCGCGGGACCAGTTCCGCAGATCGTGTACGTGGACCTCGACCAACCGCCGCCGGATCCCCTTTTCAAGCAGGCTTTCGCCGAGATACCCCGGGAAAATGGCCGGGAACAACGTGAGGATATCAAACCGCATGCTCGAACAACGGCACTCCCGAATCGGATTACGGAACCAAGTCACACCTGCCCAAGCCGAACCGGACCAAACTCATTCCACCGATTCCGGCGCGCTTTCCGGCGGCACGGATTCGCTCGCATCGCCCGAAGGCTCGGCCTGCGCCGCGGACTCGTTCTTCGCCTTGCGAAGAGGAACGTGTCGAGGGGGCGGGGCGGTCGGGCGTGTGGTCTTGATACGTTCGAGGGCCGCGAGTTGCTGAGGCAAGTGGGTCCCATTGACCCCGTATTTCTTGATCAGAACGCGGACTTTGTCGGTCGGAATCGCGCCGACGCTCATCCAATACGCGATGCGTTCGCCGTTCAGGATCGCTCGAGCGTCCGTTTCGCGGACCATCGGGTCGTAATGGCCCAACTCCTCGATGGCTTTGCCGTCGCGGGGAGACCGCACGTCCATCGCGCAGACACGAAAGAACGGCCGATGCCTTCGGCCCATGCGCTTCAAACGAATCCGAACTGCCACAAACGTTTCCTCCGAGCAAACGCACAACCAGGGACCGATTCCGGGACGGCCTTCGCAAGGCGTTAACTTAACCGAATCCAAGCCGCACGCCAAGAACGTCTCGACCGCTCCCTCCGATTTTCGCACCGTCGAACGGCGGATCGACGCCCGCTCCAATGGGTGGCCGCCCGGTTAGCGGCGGCGTTCCTCGCGGCGCCGCCTGCGGAGTTCTTTCTCGCGCTGCTGCCGCAATTTGGCCTTTTCGTGGCTCGTCAGCCGTTTTCCGGTCCCTTTCTTGACTTTTTGGATCACGGCGCCTGGGTTCATCAGGCCGCTTTCCTGCAATTCCTTGAACGCCTGCATGCGACTCCGCATGTCCTTGCCGGCCATCCCTTCCACGACGGTCTTCATGCCTTCGAACTGCTGGATCAATTCGCTCACTTCGCGTGGTTCGACTCCGGCACCGCGCGCGATCCGGTTCCGGCGGCCGGCATCGATGATCCGAGGCCGGGTTCGTTCGGCCCGTGTCATGGCGTTGACGATGCCCGCGAGGCGCCGCATGCCTCCGGCCGCGTCTTCGGAATCGAGCATGCCGCGCATGGCGTCCATGCCTGGCAGGAATCCGACGATCCGTTGTATGAGGCCTGGGCGGGCGATCTTCTCGAGTTGGTCGCGGAAGTCCTCGAGGGTAAAATCGCCTTCCTGCAGTTTGCGTTCGTACTCGATCCGTTCCTTTTCGTCGACCAGTCGCTGGGCTTCGTTCGCGAGGGCGACGATGTCGCCGAGCCCGAGGATACGGCCCGCCATGCCTTCGGGCCGGAACGGTTCGAGGGCGTCGAGATGTTCCCCCGTTCCGATGAACTTGATCGGCACGCCCGTCACATGCCGAACGGACAGGAGCGCGCCGCCGCGCGCGTCGCCGTCGAGCTTCGTCATGATGACGCCGTTCAGCTCCAACGCCTCGTTGAACGCCTTCGCGCTGTTGACCGCGTCCTGCCCGGTCATGCCATCGACGACCAGGTAACACTGATCAGGCTCGACCTGCCGATCGATATGCGCGAGTTGATCCATCAATTCGCGATCGATGGCAAGCCGTCCGGCCGTATCGAGGACAACGACGCGGCAGGACTCGGCCCGCGCCTTGGCCACGGCGTTCCGGCACACGGCGACCGGATCGGTCGCGCCCGATTCGGAATAGACGGACACGCCCAATTGGCGGCCGATGACATGCAGTTGCTCGATGGCGGCCGGGCGCTGGAGATCGGCGGCGACGAGCATCGGCCGCACGTCGTTTTCGAGCAGCAAGCGGGCGAGCTTGCCGCAGGTCGTCGTCTTTCCGGACCCCTGCAGGCCGCACATCATGACGATGTTGACGTCCTTGTTGAGATGGAGCGACGGGTCGGCCTCTCCGAGAAGGCCGATCAACTCCTCGTGCACGATCGCCACGACCTGCTGGCTCGGGTCGAGCGCGTTGAGCACGCGTTCGCCGAGCGCCTTGGCCGTGACGCGTTCCATGAAGTCGCGCACCACGTCGTAGCTGACGTCGGCTTCCAGGAGGGAATCCTCGACGAGCTTCAGCCCGTCGCGCATATTGGACTCGCTCAGCCGGGCCTTGCCTCGGAGCGTCTTGAATGCGGTCGTGAGACCTTCGCGCAGCGACTCAAACATGGTTTGGATCGAGCTCGTAGTGGGGTTGGAGAAGCGTGCCCGCGCGGCGCGCGCGACGATGCGGTTCCATCAAGAACGGGGGACCGGGAACGGCCCCGTCGGCGTTCCAACTCCTTCGGAGTCTACCGGACTCGCCGCGATCTTGTCGAGGGGAAGCGGCGCGGCGTTCATCGCCCGTTCATCGCCCGTTCGCGGCGGGCGCCGTGTAGGCGAGCACGGGGGAGTCGGCCGAACCGTCGTTCGCGACCGTGATCGGCAGCTCCCATATGACGCTCGCCGCCTTGCACAGCGCGCCGTCCGTTTCGCAGTAATAGAAGACGGCGGCGACGGTCAACGGGCCCGTTCCGGCGCCCGTCGCCCGAACGGGCAAATCGAACCGCGGCGCGGCGGGCGCGATCTCACGGCGGTTCAGGTCGGCCTTCTCCCAAGGTCCGCCCTCACCCGTGCCCTCAATCCAAACTTCGAGCGGCGCCTCGTCGTTCAGTTTCCAGCCCTGCGGGAAGGCGAGTTCGACGGTGAGCCGGACCGAGCCGTTTTCGGGACGCACGGTCACAGGCTTCAAACGGACCCGCGCCGCATCGTCGAACGCCGGTTTCCTCGGCGCCGGCGATGGGGGCGGTTCGAGTCCGGCGATCGCCAACGTCGCCACGGTTCCGCTCGATAGGTCGATCGTGCGGATGGAGTGGTTGTTCGTGTCCGCGACGTACAGCGTGCCCCGCGCCATGGCCAATCCGGCCGGCTCGAAAAACTGCGCCGGCCCGTCGCTCGATCCCGGTTCGCCGGTTCCCGCGAGCGTTTGAGTCGCCCCCGATTGGGGATCGACCATCTTGATCTTGTTGTTGTAGGTGTCCGCGACATACAGCTTGTTGTCGTGGTACAGAACGGCGAGGCAATGCTGCAATTTGACCGCATCGCGAGCTCCGTCCTGGTCGCCGAACTGGAAGAGACGCGCGTACGGAAGGTGCGACGTGCCGACCACCGTGCGCACCGCGCCTTTCTCGTCGAGCGGAACGGCGCGGATCGAACTGCCCTCGCTGTCCGCCACGAAAAGCGACGTGCCGTCGGAGGCGAGCCCGCTCGGCTGAGCGAACGAAGACGAGCCAAGTTCATAGGGGCGGGGCGGCAGGAGCGCGCCGTCCACAATATCCTCGCGGCCGTTCCCCGCATAAGGCCCGATCGTCGATTCGTCGAGCGGCATTCTCCATACTTGATGCGGACCCGCCATGGCGATGAACAGATCGGTTCCATGAACCCAAAGATCCCACGGACTGTTGATCGCCGTGCGTTTGGGCTTTCCGACCCACCGGCGATTACCCCGGTTCGACGGTGATCTCGGATCAAATCCCGGAAAGGCCGATTCGGCCTGGGATCCGATCCCCGCGATCGTCGACACGAAGCCGTCCTTCAGGTCCACCTTGCGCAAAAGGTGGTTCTCCGTGTCGGCGACGAACAGCGTGTCGCCGTGGAGGGCCATCCCCTGCGGATGGTGGAATTCGCTCTCCACCGACGCTCCGTCCTTGCGCCCGATCCGTCCCGAACCGATGATCGTCTGGAGCCGGCCGTCGAGCGTCGTGACGACGATCCGATTGTGATTGCTGTCCGAAATGAAGAGCCGATCACCGGCCTCGTCGGCGAGCACCTTGCCGGGAAAGCTCAGCGGCGAACGACCCGCGCGATGGGCCAGCAATTCGAACCGCAAAGGCGTCTCGTCCAGTAGTTTCTCGCCGCGATAATAGGGTATGGCCTTCTTGAGCACTTCGTCCACGTCGCTGAACCGGATTTCCCCCGCGCGGCCCCAAATGGCCTTGCCTTCGGGATCGATGAGCAGGACCGTCGGCCAACTGCTCACGCCGACACGCTCCCAATAGGCGTGGTTCCGATCGTTCATCACCGGGTGCGCGATCTCGTAACGCAAAATGGCCGCCGCGATGTTGTCCGAGACCTTTTCCGAGTCGAATTTGGCCGAGTGCACGCCGATCACGACGAGCTGATCGGCGTAGACGTTCTCGAGCTTCTTGAGTTCGGGCAGGATATGCATGCAGTTGATGCAGCAATAGGTCCAGAAATCCAAGAGCACGAACTTGCCTTCAAGGTCCTTGAGCTTGAGCGGTTTCGAATTGAGCCACTCGAGATCATCGGGGAACTCGGGCACCGCCACGCGCCGAGGAAAGGGATGCGGCCCTTCGAAGGCATTTGTCCAGGCGGTCGGCGTCACGTCCGGGGGATCCACGGCGGAAGGCTCCTTGTCGTCACCCGGGAGTTGCTCGCCCGATTCGGACCCGACCGCCCCCGAAACGTCGCTCGTTCCCGAATCCGCGCGCGATCGGTTTCCGGGCGAGGCGGCCTCGCGTCCGCATCCCGCAAGAACGGAGGCCAGACCGAACGCCACGAGCACCGCATTCCCTGTCGAACGCATCGAGTATCCCCTGATTGGCGAGTTCCCAACGTGACGCGCACGTCGTCCGATCGCGCGTGGGGCGGCCGCCTCCGGGCGCGGACGTGCCGCCTCGGCGTCCTCATCATATCGCACGTTACGAACCGGTGGGAAATCGAATCGTTCACCGGAGGCCGGCGCGTTCGCCGCCATAGGCCCCAAGAGTCGCCCCGTCGAGAACTACGAGCGGCTCCCGGCTGTTGTGGCGATCTTGGTCGATCGGGATGCCTTGACCGCCTTGACGCCATCGGACGCTCGGGATGACCGGTTCGCTTTGCCGCTCGGAGTCGCCCGGAGCGATTGCTTCGCTTTCTTCCCGTTCGTCGTCTTCGTCGTCTTCGTCGCTTTTTTTGCTTTCGCCCCTTTTTTCGCGATCTTCGTTTTCTCGGAAACCGGGCGCGAACGGGATGCGCGCGAACCCGATACGGGAACATCTCCGGTTTCCAGATCGATACCGAAGATGGTCCCCAAATCACTCGTGGCCAGCGTTGGATCGGCCGTGCCGCCGAGCGCCTCGTCGAGACTGGACGACGCAGCCGCGTCCCGGACCAGTTCAAGATGTTCGACGTTGCGGAGCGTGAACAGCAGTTCCGGCTGATCGTCGAGCCGGGCGGCGACGCCGTAGAACGTCGCCGCGATGTGTTTGCAGACCTGGGCGAAGTCCGGACAACTGCAACGCATGGAGATCTCTTTCTTGTGGGGGAATAGTCCTCCTTCGGCGTGAGTCAACCGCCGCATGACGCCGTCGCTGAACCGTCCCCGCAAGAGGTCCATCAGGGAGTCGATCTGTTGGGAGCAATCGCGCCGGATGGATTTCCACTTCGCGGGAGGCAGCTTTGCGATCCGGATGTCGATTGTGTAGGCTTGGGACCCGCCCACGATCGCACGGATCCGGCCCGGTTCGATCATGAGATCGGCGACCGACCCGTTACGAACGTAGGTCGCTCCGCGCGGAAGGCGGTTGGCGAAGTCGCCGTAACGCTCCAGGTTCTCGCACCACTTCACGCCCCAAAACGTCTTCGCGATCTTCCGTCCGTGGACCTGCACGGGGCACGGTTCGCGTTTTTCCTGCCTCGCCCGCTTCTTGGCCGCCGCGTGCCCTAGCGAAATCCGCCTCGCGACCGGCACATAGGGTGCCCACCCGCCATAGCCTCCGTACCACGGCATGATCGTGCTCCTGAATGGCCTAAGTCCCGTCCCGCGCCAGGAAACGACGTGGAATCGGAACGGGAAAGCGGCCATCGTAACGCGAGGCGATCGTCGGGTGCAACCTTGATCGTTGGCATCGCCTCCGCGACTCCGTCCCGCGCGGCGATTTCCCGCTTCGCGCCTCCCACAGCCCGTCGTGCTCCCGGCCGCGTCACGGACAGCTCCGGACCCGTGTTGAATCCAAATCAGGAGCAAATCAGGAGCAAATCAGGAGTCAGGAGTCAGGAGTCAAGTCTTGTCGCCTCGCCAGCCTTTACCCCCGATTCCTCTTACCGGCGCATTGCGTATTGCGGCAATGATGGCTGGCGAAAGCTGAATGGCCGTCCAAAACCACCGATTCCAGCGCTCCCCTGGCGTCAGAACTTGCCCGCCCTTGCATCTATGTTGCACATCTATTGCGGCGGGCCATACTCGATTACCAGGTGTGGAAGGAGCCGACGAAGCTCGGCTGCTTCCTTCGACGAAATCGTCACTTCACTAGGTACGCTCAGCGCTCTTAGGGCCTGCGAGTGTAGCTGTCCATTCTACGGCGCCGTCAGGAAGGCCTGGCGCCCGATGGCCGCGTTCGGCGATGATCTCGAGGGGAGGGCCTTCGTGCTCGTGCTCGTGCTCGTGCTCGAATGGAGAAGGGGCGATGATGGAACCAAGCGCCGCGAAGCGGATGGTTGCGGGATGTCAGACGATGAGCGGCAAGCGCGGCGTTGCGATGGAAGGGGCTCGCGGCGCGCAAGGCCGCGCGGCCCGACGCCGGTGCCGACTGTGCAGGTGGAGCGATGTCGCAAGGCGCCGGTGGGATGGCGATACCGGAGGAGTGCGGACCAGGAAGCGTTCCAGGAAGAAGGTCGCCGCTCGTTGGCCAGCCGGCCGACGAGCGGCGTCGCTAGCCGGCCATCTCGCTGTACGCGGCACGCCTCGCGGTAGATGTCGAGCAACCGATCGGTGAAGTCGCGATAGTCGGGATCCCCGGGGGCCACCAACGTCAGCTTGATGGCTTTCCGCAACAAGTGGGCCCAACACTTCTGGGAACGCGTGAATTGGGCGTATACCGCCGCGTCGTCGCTGACCAGGATGCCGGAAAACGTCGCAGGGTCCAAGACGCAGGGCCAACGTCTCCGCATCCTTGCGCACGCCGAACAGCATGACCTGGGCGTTTTCCGAAAGGAACGCCCACACGCTGCGGATGCTCCAACTCGTCTCGTCCGCGTGCACCACCGCCGAGATCGCCAGCAGTTCACACAGGGTTTCGAATTCCCGCTCCCAGTGTCGAGCCAACCGATTCAGCAACGCCTCGACCTGCGATTTGCGCAGTTTCAGGTTCTGAAAGAAGTTCAG
>VGZC01000082.1 GCA_016872725.1 Planctomycetota bacterium | reverse complement strand
ATCTCGGTGTCGACTTCGCATTGACGACAAGCTGCTATGATCCCGATCGGAGCGGGCGCGCGTGCGGCCGATGCGACGCGTGCGTCCTGCGGAGGCGGGGATTTGATGAACTCGGATGGCCCGATCCGGCGTCGATCCGACCGGATCCGGACTTGGTCCGAGCGGAAGATCGCACGGAAGTCGGCTCGGAGCATCCCGAACGATGAACCACGCCCACGCGGATCCGCGAGGAGGTTGACCGGCATGTCGAATTCCCGGATCCTGATCGCCGAACTTGCGGGAACCTGGCTGATGATCACGTTCGGTTGCGGCGTGGTCGCGAACGTCCTACTTGCGCGGAGCAAGGGGTTTGGCGCGGGATGGCTCGCCATCTGTACCGGATGGGCGTTCGCCGTGACGATCGGAGTCTACGCGTCGAACGCGGTGAGTGGAGGCCATCTCAATCCGACGATCACGCTCGCGAACTGGGTTCTGGGAAAGACCGAAGCGTCTCAGATTCCCGCGTATGTCGTCGGGCAATTCCTCGGCGCCGTACTGGGCGCGGTGACCGTGTGGCTCGCTTACCTGCCGCATTGGTCGGTCACCGACGACGCCTCGCTCAAGCGGGGCGTGTTTTGCACCGCGCCGGCGATCCGATCGTACCCCTCGAACGTCCTGTGCGAGGCCATCGGTACATTCGTGCTGGTGCTCGGGGCGCAGCTCATGCTCACGTCCGACAATTTTCAAAAAGAGACGGGGTTTCCGGAGGGGCTGGCGCCGTTCATGGTCGGCGTGTTGGTCTGGGCGATCGGCCTTTCGCTCGGCGGCCCCACGGGTTACGCGATCAATCCGTTCCGCGACTTGGGTCCCCGCCTCGCGCATGCCATGCTCCCGATCGCGGGCAAGGGGGACAGCGATTGGACGTACGCCTGGGTTCCGATCGTCGGTCCCATCCTCGGCGCCTTGCTCGCCGCGCTCGTCTATCGTCAGGTTTGGCAATGATGGGGCGAATGCCATGCGAGGCGTCCCGCCCTTCGGCGTCCGCCCGACTTCCTACGTGCCCCAAGGACATGACTCGTGTCGATCGACCTTCTGAACGCCACGCATGATTTCCCCACGGCCGTGATGATCAAGGCGATCGGCTGGAACGAGCGGGCGTTTGTCGAACGGATCATCGAGGCGGTCCGGGACTCGCTCGAACAACCGCACGATCCTCCGTACAGGGTCCGTGAGACGCCCGGAGGCCGGCATGTCGCCGTCACGCTCGAACCGTACATGACCTGCGCCGAACAGGTGCTCGCCGTGTACGCGCGGCTGCGCACGGTGGAAGGCGTCGTCATGTTGCTGTGACTCGACCCGACGCGGCTCGGCAAGGAACTCGCGATCACTGTCCATGTAGATGTGATCCGGCCCGACGCGGCTCGGCAGAGAACTCGCGATCACTGTCCGCGGCCGAACGCTGGTCAGCGTTCGGCCTTCACGACGATGCGCGGGGCGATATCCCCGACGAACCGGGGCGACGCCGGGGACAACGGCCCGCCCGGATGTCGGATCGGCTCGGTCCGCGAGACTTCGCCGGTCTTGGTGTCGATCCAATCGGCTTGATACGCGCCTTTCGGCAGATCGAGTTCGAGCGCCGCGTCGAAGGGCGTGCCCAATGTCCGGCCGGATGGGATGTCGGATTTCGCGGCGAGCCGTTCGTGGACATGGATCGCGTAGGCGCGACCCTCCTGGGAAAGGGCGGAGACGGCGAGTTCGGGTTTGACGCCGCGGATGACGTCGGCGTTGGGACGCATCGTCACAAAGTCGAGTTCTTCGAGAAAACGCCGGAGCACGCCGAGCAGTCGGCGCAGTTCGACGCTTCCCCCGCCCGGCGACCGATAGTCGCGCAGCGTGCCTCGGGGATGGGCGGCCATGAACGAGTAGTCAAGATTGTTGTGGAGGGCTCCGCCGGCCAGAAGGAAATCCCAGCCCTCGGTCCGGTAGATCAGATCATCCTTGCCGCGGAACCCCGTTTCATTTTCGCCGATCGCCTTGTCCAGTCCGGCGTTCAGGGCGATTGTGTCCGGTGGAGCGCAGTAGTGGAAGTTGAAGATCGAAACCGCGGGATGGGGATCTTCGACGGACCCACATGCTGTCCTCGTACATCGGGCGGAAGAGGTTCAGTTCAACGACGATGCCTCGACGATCGGCCTGAGCGAGGAAATCCTTGAGCCTCGCGAAATAGGCGTCGTCGTAGCGCGTGAGATCGAAGCGGTTGCCTCCGTCGCGATAGGCGGGCTCGCCGCTCCGCGCCCACGGACAGATGTACCGATTCGGTTGTGGAGCGAGCGTGTTGTCGGTGATCCCGAACGCGCCGCGGTCCTCGCGGTAGATGCCCGAAAAGGCCCGCGTGTGGTTCAGGCCGTGCGATTGGAGTTCGTCCAAATAGGCGACATAGTCGAAATCAAGATTGAGCACGGCGCCGTAATGCTCGCCCGACGTCACGAGCAAGACCGGCTTGCCGCGCCAAACGAAATAACGCGGGTTCTCGGGATGCAAGGCGATGAAGGCCGACGGATCGGCGGCGCGGACGAGCGTCGTGATTGAAACCACAAACAAGGCGGCCCGCGCCGCGGCACCCCACAAGCCGACAGGATCCCGGTTTTCCGGCATGATCCAAGACTCCTCCGACGAGTTCGAGCGAACGAGGCGAACGGAAAGTCGTGCTAGTCTATCCGATTCGGGGACCGTTCGGAATCGTCGGAGTCCGGCGAACAGTACCAGCGCGGCGGCGCGGCGCCGTCCGCGGCGAGGCGGATCGCGCCCGACCAGGCGCGACCGACGAGTTCGACCCGGAAGAGGTCGAGCGATGCTTCGCGGATGGCGTAGGTCCCCTCATCGACGCGCCGCACACAGCCGCGTCCTCGCGATACGGGACCTTCGTACGTCAGGTAGTCGATCCGGTGATCGGCCAGTCGCGCGGCATCGACGCCGCACGGGCCCACGGGCCATTCGCCGAGAGCCCATGTTCGCAGTACCCCGCCCGATTCGAACATCACATCCCAATGGGACGCCCGACCGGACTCGGGGGGCGGCTCGTGGAATAGGACCACATATCGAGGCATAACACGGCTCGGCGACATTGATCCTCGGCCGATCGGACGACGCGAACCGAGCGGCTATTGCGCGAGGACGTCGGTTTCGCGAGTCTGCTCGATCGGCTCGCGCGTGCGGAGGCTTTCGACCTTGGCCGAGATCGCCAGCTTGCCGGCCTTCGTCGGAGTCAGTTCCACCTCGAACGGAGGCCGCAACGCCTCGCGCGACCGCAATTCGGCGATCGGCTCGAATCGCAGAATATTCCCCGCAAGCCGCGGCATCACGCCGGGGCCCGACACTTTCTTGACGGGGATTCCGTCGGGGAGCGTCAGCGTCACGATGATGTTGCGGTCGGCTTGGGCATGGTCATTCCGCAATTCGATGAGGAACCGGGCCGACTGTCCGACGCGAACGGGATTATCGAGGCTGATGATGCTGACCGCCAATCGGCCGGCGCCGTCCGCGCCGCCGGGCGCATCCAGATTGACGTCGTCGGCCGGAGCTTCGCCGACGATGGCGGTGGACGTCTTGGACGTTTCCTTCAGGCCGCTCTCGGTCGTGACGGTGACCTCGCTGACCGCATCGCCCGGTCGTTGGCCGCTGCATTCGACCTCGCGCAGTTCCACCGCGCCCGGCGCGATTTGGCGGATGGTCCATCCGATCGCCTGCCCCGCCTCGGTCGCCACGGCGCCGGTCGTGGCCTGGACGGGCCGAAGCCCGGCCTCGAACCGATCGATGACTCGGATGTTTTGGATCGGCGTGGTTCCCGCATTGCGGATCTCGATGAGGAACAACCCGGTCTTGCCGATTTCGAGTCGCGCGGGCCCCGTCTTGCGGACCTGAAGGGCCGCCGATTCGGGCGTGGCGCCGGGCGGCGGAGTCGGCGGGTCGGGTCGCGCCGGGCTTGTTGCTTCCACACAGCGCTGCTCGGATGCGTGATGACCTCCATCGGCCGAGATTTCCAGCGTATGGCAATGGCGTCCGGGCAGCGTGGCGATGAAGGATACGGCCAGATCCGACCGAACTTCTCCGGCGGCCATCGTGCCGAGCAACCGTTCGATCGGGCTGGTTTGGTTCTCGGAATGCCTCAGACCCGCGTCGAAGCGATCGACGAGTACGACATTGGTGAGCGGCGCGTCGCTCGTGTTGGCGACGCGAATGCGGTATGTCACGGTCTGTCCCACCTCGACCGTTTCCGGCCCGGAAACTTCCAGCGCCAGTTTCGACGTGAAGATGTCGGTCTCGCAACATCCCTCGGCCCGCAGATTGCCTTCACCGGTTGTCCGGAAGCAATAGCGGATGACACCCTCGCGCTGCGCGCGGCAGGTCACGGTGACCGTTCGCACTTCGCGGGGTCCGACATCGCCGAGCGTCCATTCCATATAGTCGCCGAGCTGGCGGCCTTCCGGCACGGAACTCGTTCGCTCCAGCGTCGGCGGAAGCGCGTCCTGCAGCACGACGTTGCGCGCGTACAGGTCACCGGGGTTCGTGACGTCGACACGATAGGTCAGGACATCGCCCGCGCCGGCGCGGGTGGGGCCGGTGACTTGGACATTGAGTCCGGCGGCGCTCCAGGTGATCGACGTGTACCCTTGGCCGAGCACGATCTGGGATGGTTCGCCGCTCTTTTCGCCGGGTCGGATGATCTGGATACGGACCTGGGTGACTCCGGGAGTCGTGGTTTGCGGGAGGATCTCGATGACGGCATCTCCGTTCGCGTCGACCGGCATATCGACCTGACTCGCGCCGCTCGGCGCGAAGCCGGCGGCGGGTCCGTCGGTGATTTCGTATCGGACCCTCCATCCCTTCGCCGCGGCGCCGGTTGTCCGCGTCACGCGCGTCCGCAGCTCCTGCCGCTCACCCGCCCGCGCGACGACTGGGGCGGGCAACTGCCACTGCGCGTCGACCCAATGGATGGTCGCCGTCTGTCGCCGAACGTCCCAGCCCTCGGCTTGCGGCGCCCACACGGTGACATGGCTGAGTCCTTCGGAGGGACTGGTCACGCTGACCCACGCTTGGCCGCGTTTCACCACGAAGTCGTCGTTCGGCTTCGCGGTGCCCCGCGTAAAGACGGCGGTCTTCGCCGTCGTTCGCGACACGGCATAGTTGCTCGCGACCTTCTTGGAACCGACATTCCACATCGGCGGCATGAGCGCTCCGCCGGGTTCGCCGATATCCACGAAATGGCCGACGCTCTCTTGCGACAGGATCCATTCGATCGGCTGCTTGACGACATAATGACCGTCGGGATCACAGAGCCCCGCGATCAGGACGACCTCGCTTCCGACAGGCGCCACGATACTTCCGGGCGAAACGACGATGCGACCCAGTTTCGTCCCGCCGCCGTGCTCGTGATGACCCGGGCCGGTCGCGGCCGATGCTGGGCATCCCGCGCCTCCAGACGCCGCGGCTCCGTCGGCGCAGGGGGGCGGTGTCGGGGGTGTTGTGAACGCCGGTTTCGGCGCGTCGGGTAACTTGCAAAGCGGGAATTCGTGGGGCGTGACCGCAGTCGACGCGGGCGCGGGAAGGAAGATGCGTTGCCCGCTCGGATCGATCGCGGGGACCCGCCAGGAATGGCATCCGGTCAACACGAGGAGCGCCGCCCAGGCTGGGCCAAGCCTCCTCCGATGATGCGCGCGGTTTGCCACGGTCGGCGTCCTTCCACCCGAAACGACAATGCAGTCGGGTTCCCGACAACCGTAGCATGCCAAACGGCATCACGTGATGCGTTTGAGTGCGCCTTGGATGCGGAAAGGCAACAAAGCGCGGCGGTTCGGGGTGGTTGGAACGATTATGCGGAGAACGCCGATTCCATTTCCTTCAAGATGCGTTCCTCCCGCTCGCTGATCGCCTGGACGCGAAAAACACCACCCGCCGCGCGGGCGACGCGCCGAGCGCGGCCCAGAATCCGGTCCCGCAACTCGTCCATCGAATCGGGCGCGTAGACCCGCCTCAGCGACTCGATGTACGCCTTCCAGCACTGAAGGATGCAATCATCGGGTTTCTCGTCGAGCCAACCGGACATGAGCCGATACGCCGGGTCCTCCGGACGAATCCCCTCGTCCTCGATCGCCCTGAGGATCTGACTCCGTTCGCCGCTCTGGATCAAGTCGTCGGCCCACGCGACGAGCGCGAGCGGGGCGAGAGCCAGTGCGGCGAACGTCGCCGGCCGCACGCCGCTCCGAACGAGCTCGTCCAGAACGCGGTCGTCGCGAATCCCCGAGACATCGGCGAGCTGCGTCTTGATCCGCTGGTTCTCCGACTCGGCGCGAAGCCGGTTCAATAGTTCCTCATCCTGTTTGGCGAAGAAACAATCTTCGAGAGCCCTGCCCCGCTTGGAAAATACGTCGTCTGTCATGATCCGTCCGCGTTCCTCTGAGGTCCCCAAGGCGATATCCGTAACCGACCGGCGATCGGGCGCCGCGCCTGGCGGCGAGACGGCGTTCGACCTCGTCGCCGACCGTCGATTCTACCGGGCGTCGCGGCGGTCCGACCAGCCCCTCGCGCGGAGCTCGACCGATAAGCGACGTCCGTCGATTCCTGTCCGATGGCGACGTGGACCGGTCGCGCAGGCCTTTCCGCTCAGTGCCGTTTCGCGCGAACGTGTGCAATGAGCCTTCCGGACAGGGACGCGACGAGTTGCGCGAAAGTCCGGTTCGGATCGGGAAACGAATACCGTCCTTTGGCGCCCGCTCGTTGTGCCGACACTGCTTCGTGACTTGTCCCGATCGCGTCTCCCAGAATTGCCGCACAGCCTTGGAGAGGCGTCCGTCGATTCGGTGCTCGCTTAACATAGGTCATGCGCCTCGAATCTCGCGCGGCAAAGAAGCCGCCCGGTCTTCTCCAAGATACGGCGTCGCGCGAGGGCGACGTAATGACCGTCGATTTCATATCCGATGCTATGCCGCCCAGATCCGATTGCGGCGATCGCCGTGGAACCCGTTCCCGAAAACGGATCGAGAACGGTGTCGCCGACGAAACTGAACATGCAAATAAGACGGTCCGCGAGCGTTATGGGAAACGGCGCTGGATGATAGGGCTTTCCGAGGAATCCTCCGCCGCCATTGTCGACTTCATGAACGACATTCGCGATCTTGTTCCAGATGATTGGAGCGAGATTGTCGAAACCGATTTCACGGCAATGCTCCTGGATCGACGCGTGCAGCGGAACAACCGTGTTCCGACCGTTGTTCTTCCTGCGGGAAAGGCATACGCCACCGACGACACAGATCAAACGCCCACCCGGGACAAGTGCATCGAAACAACGCCGCCCGACCCTGTCGAGCTCGGCAAGAAAGCAATGGTAGTCGTGCAAATGGCCAAGCTGTCCCTCGGAGTCGCGGTATTCCTTGAGTGTCCAGCAGGGCGGCGACGTAAGGACAAGGTGAACCGAATTCTCATCGATGCCGACCAACTCGCGCGCGTCGCCATGAACGCTTCTGTGGAGTGTCGGAATCTCACCGATTACGCAGTCCAGTTCCGCAAGCCGCCGCGCGTCTCTTGCAAGTTCGGGAATCGCCGTCTGCAGATCGACGAGGTCGCGGGCCCAATCGGGTAAGAGGCCATCCAATTGGGTGGCCGGCGGCGAAAAAAGCGCAAAGTCGGCGTGCGGCATTCCGAATCCCTCTGAAACGGCCCATTGCATCAGCCGACTTGGAAGGCGAAACCGACCTCCGAATCGCGTGGAGCCCGCGAGCCACGATTCGGATCGCGGGAATGCGCGTTCCCGAGGGTTGGGCGGCTCGCGCGGCGAACGCGCGTCGCGGATCACGCGGCGGGCGCGGGAGCGACGACGATCGCGTCGGACCAGCGTCGTTCGTTCACGCGATAGCCAAGTTCACGGAGGAAGGCCGCGACCTCGGGATGCGGCGCGACGCCGAACGCCGTACCGACCTCGTCGTCGACGAGCGGCAACGTCGGCGGCGTTCGCCAGGCGAACAGGAAACGAACGTCGGAAACCGCCCGCCGCAACACGTGGAACCGCAGGCGCACAAGAAGGGTCCAAACGTCGTCGTGCACGACCATTTCGAGGTGATGCACGGCCATGCGGCGCAGTCGAGGCGAGCGAGGGCCGAATCCCGTCACAAAGATGCCTCGGCGATTGATCTCGTACGCGAATTGCCGACCGTCAAGCCATGCGGCCTGCAACCGCAGGGCGCCGCCCATGGG
>VGZC01000081.1 GCA_016872725.1 Planctomycetota bacterium | reverse complement strand
ATGTGCGCGGTCTTGCCCCACATGATCTGGGGCGACGCCCGCGTACCGATCGGCGGCGTATTGGGTCTGCTGTTGATCGTACTGGGGATCGGCGTCGTCACGGCGGCGGGCGTCGCGCGGTGGGCGCTGCGCGGATCGCTCGTCGATTCCCTTCGAGCCGACTGATCGGCCGTCGCGCGACGGAAACGAGCCTCGTGGGACCGGAACGAGAGGCGCGTGGGCTGAAGCCCACGCCACCCTTGCCGCTCATATTCCCGTCGGCGTTGCAGGTCGTGTCGAAGGCGCGGCGTACGTGCTCTTTCCGCCAGGTCGCGCGCGACTGCGGCGCCCGCGCGACGATCGGTGGCCGATTTGCTTCCGCCGCCTCCCGTTCATGGTCGTCAAACACCCAACAAAGTTGGTCTGGGGCAACATGGGCGTTTATGGGAATGACGGTCCTTCTCCGCCGTCCCGCGCGCGCCGCGCGACAATGCGGTCGCTCAGGGCCGTTTCGAGCGGCGCGGCGGCGGCCGAGCAGAAACCCAGGTGCAGATGCCGCCTCCAACCCTCGGCATATCGAAACGCGCCCGACATGCGGCCGACTTCCGCATCGGAATCCCGAAGCGCCTGCAGGTACGCGTCGATGCCCTGGCTTTCGTCGAGCCATTGCTTTTGGCTCGCGTGGCAGGCGAGCATGGCGACCTTGGTTTCAACCATATCTCCGACGTCGACGAAGAAGTCGGGTTCGACAAGCCGCCGAAGCGGGTCGTGATTCGAATAGGGCTGCGCGTGGTACACGGTCACCGCCTGTCGTACGGCGTTCCGAGGAGGATCGACCTGGAAGTTGGGCATCCCGCGAGCGAACGCGGCGGTCACGGCGAGCCGGCAGGCGTTCGTGTGGTCTTCCATGTAGTCGACCGGCGAATGCGTCAGGACGATCTCGGGAGCGACCTCGCGGACGATCGACGTCAAACGCCGCAGATTGGCCAGGTCGTAGAAGATTTCGAGGTCGTTGCAAATGCTCTCGTGGAATACGGCTCCGATCGACGCGGCGGCCCGGATCGCTTCGCCGCGTCGGATCATGGCGGTCGTCGCCGCGTCCCGTTCGGTCGATCCGCAACATCCGTTCGCGAGGTTCATGTAGTGGATCTCGAATCCCGCCGACTTCAGATGGAGCAACGTGCCGGCCATCATGAATTCGATATCGTCCGGATGCGCGGCGATCGCGAACGCGGTGCGGGTGGTCATCCTGGGGGTACTCGTGGGCGGTTGTTGGGGGCGTACCGGTGTTGGCTCGCGCGGTCCGCCGTACTTCACGGCGCCGAGCCGAACGGCGCCGAGCCGAACGGCGCCGAGCCGAACGGCGCCGAGCCGAACGGCGCCGAGCCGAACGGCGCCGAGCCGAACGGCGTTGAGCCGTCGCGGAAGGGGCATAAAGGTCGACTATCGGCGATCGGCCGTCCGAAGGCAAGCATCCCAACGCCTCGCGATTCCGGATCGAGAGGAGATCGCGGGGCCCCTTCTCACCCGGCACCATGCCAACAACAATTCGGGGACTTCGCGGAGACCCGTTTGAACGGGCCGACACCGGCCCCATTCCCAAGGACGCCAACCGCCATGCGACGCCTTCTTGTGCTGCCCGCGGTATGTCTGACCATCGCGTGCTGGGGAAACTACGGCCCGCTCATGCATCGCGGCCAGCACGGGATGGGGGGCAACGGCCTGCGCCCGTTCATCTGTGTGGGATTCGCCTATTTCGTGGTGGCCGTGCTCGTGCCGGTCATCCTGCTCCGCATGCGGGGCGAAAGCGGACGATGGACGCTGGCCGGCACGGCATGGTCGCTGGCGGCGGGACTTGTCGGAGCGCTCGGAGCGTTCGGAGCGATCCTTGCTTTCGCGTTTGGAGGGCGGCCCGTCTACGTGATGCCGCTGATCTTCGGCGGAGCGCCCGTCGTGAACACGCTCGTTACGATGGCCCTATCCCGGTCGTTTCGCGATGCGGGCCTTGTCTTCTACGCGGGCGTGCTGCTCGTCGCGCTCGGCGGCGCCGGCGTCCTTTCCTTCAAACCCCAGAAACCGACGCGGGCCCACCACGAGCCGCCTCCCGCTCGCGGCGCCGAAGCACACGAAGGGGCACACGAAGGGACGGCCGACATCGGCCATTCGGACGCGGGGAACGCCGAGGCCCCAACGACGGAAGCGACCGACGGATCGCAGCCATGGCGAATCGCCGCGGCGGTTTGCGTCGCCGCGCTGAGCTGGGGGTCATACGGACCCGTCCTGCACAACGGGCAGATGAGGATGGCCGGGAGCCGCTTGAGACCGTTCCTTTGTGTCGGCGTCGCCTACTTCCTCACCGCGGTCGCCGCGCCTTGGATGCTGCTCACCGCCATGGGAGACTCGGGCGGAATCGGCGCGTGGATGCCGGACGGGCGGATCGACGGGATCCTCTGGTCGTTGGCCGGTGGTTCGGCCGGCGCGATCGGGGCGCTCGGCGTCATCCTGGCGTTCAACGCGGGCGGCAAGCCGCTGCTCGTGATGCCGCTCATCTTCGGCGGAGCGCCCGTGATGAATACGGCGACCACGATCCTCGCGGAAGGCACGGGCCGGTGGATCGGGCCGCCCTTTCTGGCTAGCCTGGGATTGGTGATCGCCGGAGCCGTAACGGTCCTGGTGTTCGCGCCGCGGCCACGCCACGTTCCGACGAAGCCGATCGCGTGAACCAACCGGCGGAGACGGGGCGATCGCTCCCGAACGCGGTTCGTTCGGGTGGGGCGGCGCGTCAACCCTTCTTCCCGCGAGGAGGTCATGAACCTGAATTCCGACGATGCGGCTCGGCGGATCGACGAACAGCTCGCGCATGTCTGGACGGTCCGGGCGTTCCTGAAGCATACGGAAGAAGCCGGTTCCGACGAGGAACTCCGCGACGTGCATCGCGAACTGTATGATTACATGCTTGCCCTCGGCGACAGGCTTGCCGAGGGCCAGGCGGACGCGTACCTGCGGCAGGCCCGCAAGAAATTCGCGAAACTGAGGAAGGCGTGCGACGATTACCTGCGGATCCAGCCCGAGATTTCCGGCCATACGAATTTTCGAATGGCCGCGAGGTCGCTCGAGGCGAGCGTTCGCGAGATCGGCGCGGTATTGGACGCTTGGGACCGAGACGAACGAGGATATCATGCCCGATCGCGGCCGGATCGAGACGTTTGACAACCAGTACCCCGCTCGTGATTACACGATCGAGATCGTGTGCCCGGAATTCACATCGGTTTGCCCGAAGACGGGCCAGCCCGATTTCGGAACGCTGACGTTCACCTACACGCCCGCCGCGAAGTGTGTTGAGCTCAAGAGCCTGAAACTGTATCTGCAGTCGTTTCGCAACGAAGGCACCTTCTACGAGAACGTGACGAATCGGATCCTCGACGATCTCGTCGCCGTGCTCGAACCGCGGCGTATGCGGCTGGTCGCCTCGTTCACGCCGCGCGGAGGCATCACGACGACGGTGACGGCCGAGTTCGCAAGGTCGACCGGGGACTCAGGTCGATAGGTCGCGCGCGACGCATTCGAAGATCGCTCGCATGGCGTCGAGGTAATCGCGCGCTTCGCCGACGGGCATGACGAGTGGCGGGCTGACGCGGATGACTTTTCCGGCGAGCGGACCGAGCAGGTGGATCGCTCGACCCCGATCATCGCCGACATAACACGCGCGCACGCACGCGACGGCGACCTCGGATGGCGAGCGGTTTCCCATGGGTCCGCATTCGATTCCCCAAACGCAACCTTCGCCTCGCACGTGGGCGACGAGGCCCGTCGATTGGAGCCGGACGAGACCGTCCTCGATGACGCGCGCGAGGGCGCGCCCGGCGGCGATCGGTCGATCGTCGCGGAAATCGTCGAGCGTCGCGAGCACGGCGGCGGCGGACAACGGATTGGCGCTCCAGGTATCCGATCCTTCCCCGTAGCGGAGCGAATCGAGCACGTCGGCGCGGCCCACCACGGCGCTGACCGGCACGCCGTTTCCAAGCCCTTTGCCGAGGCAAACGAGGTCGGGTTCGATGCCGTAGCGGGTGAAGGCGAAGAGGGGGCCCGTTCGGCCGAAATTGGACTGGATCTCGTCCAGAATGAACACGATGTCCCGTTCGCGGCAGAATCGCTCGACGAGTTGCAGGTACTCGGGCTGCGGGTGATACGACCCACCGCCTCCCAGATACGGTTCGGTGATGAGACACGCGACGCGGCCACTCAAGTCCCGGTCGACTTCGCGCAGTTCCGCCTCGTAGACGGTCAAGTCGATCGCGCGGCGGCGATGATCGAGATCGACGCACTCCTCCATCGGGAAGCGGATGAAGCGGACGCGAGGATCGCGTTCGGGATCCTGTTCACTTCCGGTGACGGCGCCGGCAAGCCCTTTCTTGCCGTGGAACCCGAATCGCGTGGCGAGGATCCGATCGCGCCCGGGAATCCGCTTCATGGCGGCCCAAAGCGCCTTCTGGACCGCCTCGCTCCCGCTCGCCGCCCAAAGCACCTGCTCCATCCGGGTCCCCCCCGGTTGCGATCGAAGGCAATCCACGAGCCGTTCGCACGCATCGAGCTCGAGTGGGGTCACCGCGTTGTACGCGGTGAGCGGCGCGGCCGTGATGAACGGCTGGTCGGTGTCGAGCGCGTCGATGCCGAGATAACCCTCGACGCGGCGCCACCAAGCCGTCGGGTTATGGCCGAGATTGGCGACGAGCACGCCGGACGTGAAGTCCGCGAGTTTCCGGCCCTCGGGCGTCCAATGGTACGAACCGGCGCTGCGGGCGAGCACGGCGAGCGACGGCGTGTAGGTTCTCAGGGCGATCGGTTCGAATCGCGACGCGCGTTGCCGCGCGTCGTTGGACGCTTCCTCGCCCGGAAACGCAATCGCTCGTTCGGGGACGACCGTGGATGCGGACGCCATCTTCGCTCCTTCCTGATCAGCCGGCTGGCCCTTCGCCGGTTCAGACCGCGGGTTCATACAGGAGTTCGCTCGCCCCACCCGGTTCGAGCCATTCGAGGCCTCCGGCGGGACCGTTCACGCGAACAAAACCGTTCGGCCGACCGCGCGCGGCTCGATCGAGGATCGCCTCCATCGCTTGAACCGCCGCCACGACCTGCCGATCGGCCGAAAGGTCGTTGTAGGCCAGACCGCGCGCGGCGTCGAGACGTTCGCGCCGGGCGGACGCGGGACCGCCGAATTCGACGTGGGCGACTTCGCGGGCGAACCACTCGAGCGCCTCGATGCCGTATCCCCGCCGCGAACGATGGCCGTTCGGTTCGAGGAACGCGCCGTTGTAATGGTTGTTCATCGTCGTCTTGAGTTCGATGGGCGTGCGCCCCTCGACCGTGCATTCGACGCCCCGCTTGCGGCTGTGCCCGTTCCAGACGCCGTTGTCGAATCGGAACTGAACCTCCTGTTCGACGTATCCCGGAAAATTGTCGGGCGTCACCCAGCTCGTGTGGATGTCGAATGCCGCCTCCCGGCCCGACGGATAGGCGTAGATCAGGCGAAGCTGAATCGAATCCCACGTGGTTCCGTTCGCGGGTCCGACGATCCCCCGTTGGCCCGAACAGGCGACGCCGGTCAATCGGCCGCCGAACGTGAAATCGATCAGTTTGATGTAATGGACGGCGACATAGGTGCCCGGATTCCGGCCCTGAATCCACTCGGCGAATTGCGTTCCGGAGACTTGCTTGGGTTCGAGAAGGCTGCAATAGCCGTTGTTGACGTGGCGGAGGACCCCGTCCGCCACAAGCGTGCGCAGTTTCTTGTGGTCCGGGTCGAGCAATTTGTGGTAGACGACCTTGGCGAGCACTCCGTTCGAAGTCGCGAGGCGCGAGAGTTCGTCGAGTTCCTGGAGTGAAAGCACCGACGGCTTTTCGACAAGGACGTGCTTTCCGGCGTCGAGCGCGTCGCGGGCCATGTCGAAATGCCGGTGATCGGGAGTCGCCACGCAGACGAAATCGACGCCGGCGCCGAGGACCTGCCGCATCACGTCCGGTTCGACGATCACCTCGAAATCGCCGATTCGATCGCCCGCTTCCGCGCGGTACGCGGCGGCTCGGCGACCCGTGCGGCTCGCGACGGCGGCGAGTTCGACGTCGCACGGTCCGGTGGTCCTCGAAAAGAGCCCGTCGCGGCGGACATTCTCGAAGAACGGTCGGTACGTTTCGTCGAAGATCATGCCGGCGCCGATCATGCCGGCCCGCAGGCGTACAGCCGTCGATGGGGGCGTTGCATTCATAGGCACAACGATACCGAACGGGCGGAATCCTCGCCAGAGTCCGGCCGTTCGGGGAACGGCATTGGGTCGACGGACCGTTCCGAGTCCTCGCCACGGAACGGCGCCGCGGCTATAATTTCCGCAGGTCTTGGCGGGGTATCGAGTCTCATCCGCTCAGTGCATCACGGAGTGCGAAAGGATGACCACGACCGACCCACAGGCGCGATTTCTGACGCGGGACGACTACTATCGCATGGCGGCGGAAGGTCTATTCACCCATCAACGCGTCGAGTTCGTGGGAGGAGAGATTCGGATGATGTCGCCGATGAACCCGGCTCACGCGGCATCGTTGCAGTTGGTCGCCAGGGCGTTGGAGTCCGCGTTGGGCAAGGACCATTGCGTCCGGGTGCAACTCCCCTTGCGGGTCGACAACCGATCGGAACCCGAACCCGACATCGCGGTCGTTCCCGGCACGCCGCGCGACTACCGTCAGCATCCGACGACGGCGCTGATCGTGGTTGAAATCAGCGACACGACCTTGGATTTCGATCGGACGCGGAAGCGGGAACTCTATGCGCGAGCCGGTATTCCGGAATACTGGATCGTCAACCTCCCGGACTGTCGCGTCGAAGTGCAGCGCGTCCCGCTCGGCGGGGACTACACGCAGGCGTTCGCGTGCGACGCGGCGGGCACGCTGGCGAGCCTGGCCGCGCCCCATGTTCCGATCCGCGTGGCCGATCTGCTGCCGTAGCGCGCGCCTTGTCCGGCGCCCGGTTCGACCTCGTTGCCCGACTCGGCCCGCCCGCGATACACTGGCGCGTCCCGATCGGGATCGCACGCCGATCGGGCGCCGTGGGGCTCGGTGCGAACGGACGTTCACTTCGCAAGAAGATCGGATGGGGAAATGGCCGAAGCGCGCGTGATCCTATCGGGATTCGCGGACGAAGCCGCGATCGACAAGACGGCCGAACAGCAGTTCGCGGCGTTCGCCGCGCTCGGCCTGCAATACTACACGATCCGGTTCATCGACGCTGGAAACGGCGTCAAGAACGTCATGAAACTGACGAAAGCCGAGATCAGCCAGGTCCGGAGGCTGCAGGACAAGTATGGACTCAACGTCTCGTCGCTCGGTTCGCCGATCGGCAAGGTCAAGTTGCGCGACGTCGACGATGGTTCGCCGAACGCGTTCGTTCCGTTTCCGCAGTACCTCAAGCACGACGTGGCCAAGGCGTGCGAGCTGGCCGACGCGTTCGAGACGACGCTGATCCGGGGGTTCTCGTTCTATCCTCCGCGCCAGGACGATCCCGCGCTCCATGTTCCCCAGACCGTCGAACAACTCGGCCAAATCGCCGACGCGTGCCATCGCCACGACCTGACGTTTGGGCTCGAGGTCGAGGCGAATCTTGTGGGGCGGAACGGCGAGCTGTTGGCGGAGATCTACCACCGGGTGAACCACCCCGCGCTCGTGCTGATCTTCGATGCCGGAAACATCGTGACGCAAGGGCTGACGGCGGACGAAGTGTATCGGCAGTACGAGGCGATGAAGGCGGGCATTGGCTGGATGCACATCAAGGACTACCGCCACCCGGTGTCGGCCCGGCGAGTGACGGGGCACCTCGATGAAGCCGCGCTCAGACACTTCGTGCCGTGCGACCAGGGTGACAGCGGGCACGAGGCGATCCTGCGCGATTTCCGCGAACACCTGCCGAAACTCGAACGCAAGCTCCAGAAACGGGGGATCCCCGGCGTGTTCCTCGACCTCGAACCGCACGTCAAGGGCGGCGGGCAGTTCGGTGGGTTCAGCGGGCCCGACGGAATGGGCGTCGCGCTGCGCGGACTCTGCCGCACGCTCGATTATGTCGGCATCGAGTACCGCCTGCGCGACTTCGGCGACATCCTCGCGTCCCGTTGACGCGAACGGCTCGCGGCGCCGCGCATCGCGCGCTCGGCGACCGCCGCCGTGTTCCGGGCCCTCGGCCGGGTTCGCATCGCGGGCGGCATCACTTCAGCGCGGGCTGTCGATGGGGATCGCCGGGCCCCGGCGCGCCGCCCGCGCCAGGCTCGTGATGCCGGGCGGCTCGAGCCAGCGCGACGAGCGCGAGAAAGCCCGATAGGGCGAACGCGCAGCCTCCGCCGACCCAGCCGGCGAGCGGCGTGAGGGCCCTCACGAACAACAGGCAGAACAGGCCGACGAAGAAGAGCACGGCGGCCCACGTCATCGTCGAACGCGCGCTCTCGCGAACCCGTTTGCTATGGTACGACTTCAACGCCGACTGCGCCGACTGATTGGCCACCTCGCGCATCGCTTTCAGATCCACTTCCGGCGCCGTCGATCGCGGCCGATACTCTTCGGGACGCACATATGGCCCGGACCAAAAGTTCTGCAACACATCGAGGGGATTGGACTATTGTAAGATATTCGACATGCAACAACGAAAGAAGATGCCTCGAAGCAGCTCGGGATCTTTGGACATCGCCGTCAACTTCT
>VGZC01000080.1 GCA_016872725.1 Planctomycetota bacterium | reverse complement strand
GCGGAAACTGCGAAAACAGGCGCCGGAATAGCAGAACGACCGCCCCGGTGGGTCCCCCCGAGCCGTACGCGATCGAAGCGTTGGATAACGAGGGCCGTAATTAGACGACTGGATTTTTCTGCGCGAAGGGGCTATCATACGACCGATAAACCGATGGTTCGGGGGGGTGTCGGCGGGGCACCCCATACCGGCCCCCGTCATGTGCATTGCGTTTGATCAAGTCTCTTGGAGGGTCACTACGATGGCCGGACATCTTGCGGCGCGCGGACATGGACCTCACCAACCCTCTCGGCCCCATGCGCGGGGAAAGGCGGTTCGGGCCGTTCGACGGCTCGACCGCAGGCCGCTCGCCTTCGAGCCGTTTGAACCACGCCGACTTCTCGCCGTCGACTTCGACCTCGCCGAACAGACAATGGCCCTCGATTGCAACGGCGACTCGCTCGTGTCGCCCCAGGACCTGACGATGGTGGTCCGCGGCCTTCGGCAACAAGGATCCGGGCCCGTCGATCGAGACCCGGCCTTGCGCGCGCTCGATACGGATCTCGATCGACAGTTCAATGCGCGGGACATCTATCCGATCCTGCGCCATGTGGGACAACGCGGTTCGTCGCGCATCGACGTTCGCGATCTGGTCGATCCGGCGTTTCGCGATCTCCCCGAGATGAGCCGCGCCGCCTTGCAGCGGTCCTTTGAAGCAATAAACGCGAGGCGCCCCGAAGAAGGGCTCCCTCCCGCCGACGTCGTGCGAACGATCGACGGACTCGCGCGAGTCGGCCGCCTCGTTGATTCACCCGCGATCCAGGCGCTGCGCGAAGCAATGAACGCCGATCCCATGACGAACCCGGTCCCGTCGGGCGGCATCGTGGATGCGGTGGGCCACCTGTTGCGGCAACTGCCGCCCGAACGAACGGACGGAATCCACGACGGGTCGAACGCCCGGAACCTCGAGGAGATCTGGCGAGGCCTGATGGGGAACATGGATCACGACGGCCACGAGCCGGTGTGCGACCACATTTGGGATTACCTGAGCCACATCCCACCGCCGAACGATCCGGTGCCCGATCCGGGCGCAGGCGATAATGGGCTGCCGGGGGATACGATTCCCGGTCGGCCGTTGCCCCCCGATCCCGTCGACTGGGCCGAGCTGTTCCGAATCGTCCACGACCGACTCGAGGATGTCCAAGCCGATCTGCCGGGGTATTCCGCCGAAGAACTCATGGCCTTCGTGTCCGAACTCGCGAGCGACCTCGAACCGCTCGTCCACCACCTCGTCCCTCCGCCGTGGATGGACGCGGAAGTTCTCGTTCCGCCAGGTGAGTTCGTTGACGGGTTCGTTGACGGGTTCGTTGACGAGGACGTTGACGGGTTCGTTGACGGGTTCGTTGACGAGGACGTTGACGAGGACGTTGACGAGGACGTTGACGAGATCGTTGATGAGAGCGTTGATGGGAACATCGGATGGGACGACGCGTTCCGCGCCGAGGTGATGGGCTCGCTCCAGAAGGCCCACGATCTGTTGCATGCGGCAATCGATTCGTTCGCCGATTTCACCGCCGACCAATGGCATCAACTCGTCAGCGACCTCACCGACGCCTTGCGGCCGATCCTGCTGGACCATTTCCCCATCGGTGTCCTCAATGGCGATCCGATCGTCCTCGAGGATGGAACCATCGGTTGGGATGGGGATGACGACGGCAACGCCGACGACGGTAACGCCGACGACGGTAACGCCGACGACGGTAACGCCGACGACGGTAACGCCGACGACGGCAACGCCGACGACGGCAACGCCGACGACGGAAACGCCGACGACGGTGGGCTCGGCGCGATCCCGTCATTCTGGGAAGGCTGGCCCGCCGAACGCTATCTCGCCATGCTCCCGGCCGCATGGCGCGGGTCGTTTGGAGTGGTTTGAGCGATCTGGAATCGGCGAACGCCCCGGATCGGTTCGCGCAGCCACGACCCTGTTGTTGATCGCTCCTCGATCAACGGGCCCTGGCATCCAAGTCGGACGATCGTGAGGTGGTTCGCGGAGCGAACCACGACGTTCGACGATCGCTGCTATTTGGCGGGCTGCGCGACTTGGGCGGCGAGTTTCTCGACGAGATTCGGATCGACATACTTGATCAACAGGCCGTCGGCTTCGGCGAACATCTGATCGATGCGGGCCTGGATCTTCGGGTTTTTGGTCACCGTTTGCTGGCGGGCCGCGTCGAGCCGCTGTCGCATGTCGGCGAGCGTGGGCAGGGCGCGGAATTGGTCGACGAGCGACTGGGCCTCATCGCGTTTTCCTTCCGCGACTTTCTTGCGGATACGGGCGGCGATGAGTTCGCGCCGAGCAACAAGGTCGACAAGGTTGCCCTGGATGCCGCGGACCAGCGATTCGGCCTGAAGCCGCTTTTCGTCGTCGGTGAGCTCGGCGGCGGCGACCCGCGTTTGCCCCGGAACGATCGGCAGTCGGGCCAGGAGCATGCCTCCGCTCCGCACATACAGCAGCCGCATCCCGCCGTCCTTCGCGGGGGGGACTCGGAGCCGGCCTCGCCAATCCGTCTGCCCCAAGAGCCCGGTTTCCTCGGTCGTCGGGTCCTTGAAATAGATGTCGTATCCGACAAGCGGCCTCTTGGTCGCTTCGAGTTCGGCCGGGTCCAGCTTTCCGTCGCGGTTCAGATCCACGCGATCCACGACACCGGCGAGGTTGACCGGCACCTCGTCGCGCGCGACGAAACCGTCCTTGTCCGCGTCATGTTTCAACAGGGTTCCGGCGACGCTCTCCTTTGATCGCAGTTCCAGTTCGGTGTCGGCGAACGGCGTGAGCACGCCGAGCGCGTACCGTTCGAGCCGGCTGTTCGATCGTCCGGCGAGATATCCGCGGTTGATGCTGTGTACTTCGCATTCGACCCTCTGTTGCTCGATCGTGTTCACGCGCAGCAACGTCCATTCGATCGAACGCAGCCCGTTCGGTTTCGGATTGCCGTATCGGTCGTTCTGCCGCGTAACGACCCGCAGGCATTGCCCGATCCGAGGCGACGCGGGGCACGCCGCGTCGATCGCGAGACCCGATCCGCGGAACCGGACGACGGCGACATTGCCCTTGACGTCGTCGATCCGCGCGATCGGCACGAACGCCCTCGCGACCGCGAGACTGACCGACTCGCCGATCCGCTCGCGCTGCGGCACGTCGTGCCGGATGACACTGCCCATCGATCGCGTCCGCGTGTCCCATTCGCGCGCGGCCACGGCGAACCCGGTCGCCCCATCGTCGACCACGACCAACATGATCTTGTCGTCGGAGGCCCCTTTCGGGGCGACCGCGAGCATTCGATCGGAATCGACCTGATCCAAACCCCGCGACAGCTCGACGCGGATCGACTCCGGCGCGAATTCCACTTCCGTGCGCCACGTCGATCCCATGGCCGCGCGGACACCGTTCGCGATTGAAGCTCGAATCGACTCGGCAAGCGAACGTCCGAGCCTCGGCGATTCGGAAACGGCCAGCCATACTCGGACGCGGTACGGCGAATAGACCCACGATTCCTGGGCAAAGGTCGGACACGCCGCGAGCAGGACGAGGGACAGCGCGCCGAGCGCGGCGCGCGGGGCGGCTCGGAATCGTCGATGCGGCGCGGCGCGGCGCCGAGTCATTCCTCGTCGGTTACCATCGGTTCGATCTGCCAACGTTCGATGTCCTGATAGAGGTTCACGGTTCGCTCGTCAAATCCGCGCACATTCGCGCTGTGCGCGAAATGCTCGACGATTTGCCAAAGCGGAATGACGGTCACTTCCGAATACGCCAGGGAATGCAGTTCCAGCATCCGTTCGCGCACTTCGCGCCACGAGGTCGCTTCCTCGACGCGCCGGGTCGCCAGATTGATGTACGGGCTCGTGCTGCCGACCATTCCGCCCCGCGGCAGAATCCTCGGCGCGTCCACCAGCGGTTCGACGATCGTCACGGCGGCGTAGAGAAGGTCGTACTCGCCCGACGGATCGGCCGTTTGACCAGGTGGAAGCGGTTTGAGTTCGCACGGCACATTCAACATCTTCAGTTGTTCGGCGATGATGGCGCACGCGAAACGCGCCGATTTGTCCTCGGGGAAAGCGAGGACGAGCGGCTTCAGTTCGGGCGGCGGCTCCGATTTCTTCTCGGCCGCCTTCGCAAGCTGATTCTTGGCCATGCTGATCAAGAGCAGGCCGACTCCCGGATCGAAATCACGTTCGGCCAGTCGCGTGTCATACGCGTAGGCGACCGAATCGCCGTCGCCGCGGGGCGCCGGAAAGGGACCCGTGATCAACCGGCAGCCGGGCAGCCGCTTGCCTCCGAGCATGCGATCGAGGATCGTCTGGCGCGGAATCGAGAAGACCAGCGCGCGGCGGAACGTCGCGTTGTCGAGGAACGGGTTCTTGAGATTGGGAATGAGCCAGTGCAGGGTCGGCGCGGCATAGGGCCGCACGACGATCTCGGGACGCGGCGATTCGAGGAGCCTCGCCGCATCGCCCGGAAACAACCGGTCGATCACCAACAGGTCGCCTCGGATCAGCGCCTCCACGGCCTCGCTTGAATCCTCGTAATAGCGTTCCCGCAATTCGGCCGGCTGGGTCGGCCGTTTCCGGATGAACTCGGCGTTCACCGTGAAAAGCGTCTCGGTCTCCTTCGTCTCCTTCACCACGTATGGCTGAAGGACCGTCAACCAGGGCGGAGGCCGATCGGTCGGCGCGATGGGAACCCGCAGCAGCGACTCGGCGAGCACATGCGGGCGCCGCAAATCGACTTCCACCCGGAACGCGCCGTCCGCGCGGATCGATCGCGCGAGGTCCGCCCATCCCGGCGCGTACTGGTCGCTCGCCGGATTCGCCAGATCCATGAGCCGTTCAGCGAGATCGTAGGCCGTCGGCCGACCCGACGGGCCCTCGGCGGGCCGGACCTGAAACGCGAGGAACTGATCGCCGTCGTCGCGTTGGACCGACCCGAACGGCGTCGCGTACCGCCCGCCTTCGGGACCCGGCCCGACATATTCGACGAGTTCGCGGCCGACGAGTCGGCCGACGCGCCGCGCGGCCCAATCGTCGATCGCCGACGGATCGAAACGCACGGCCCGCGCCGCGACCCCGACCGTGACGATCGGATACCGCTGCGCGGCGTCGCGGGCCAATTCGAATCCACCTTCGAGTTTCGGCCAGATGCGGAGCATCTCGCGGCTCACCGCCTGCGCTTCCTGCAGCTGGTTCTCGCCGAGCAACTTGCGGACCTCGGCGGCCTTCGCCGACGCCCGATCGATCATGGCGCGCCGCGCGTCGGCGAGCGATGCGAGCCGTTCATCGCCGTATTGCGATTCAAGCCGCTTGAGCAATCGGCGGGCATGCGCGTATTGCCCGGACTCGATGTACGCCTTCAGGATCTCGTTGACGACCGACGAAAGGGCCGCCGTGACCGTTCGCCCCGATCCGCCCACGTAGTTCGGATTGCGCCGATAGACTTCCTCGAGGCCCGAAAACGCCATCGTGAAACGGCTCGCCGCCGCGTCCGACTCGGCCGTCGCGAACAGGTGGTTCTGGACGGCCGCGTCGAGCCCCTTGGTACGGGGATATTTGTCGAGCAGGTACACAAGGTGCCGAAAGGCCTCATCGTGTTCCGATGCGCCCGTCCGCTCCACGGCCTCGGCGAGCACCATGTCTTCCCAAAGGTCGACCGATTGGATGTCGGCCCATCGAATGACGACTTCATCCGCGGGTTCGCGTTCGAGTCGGACCTTGAGCGTCCCCGATTTTTGGACGGGCAGTTCGCGGACAGGCAATTCCAGGGGGAGGATCTTGTGTTGGGATCCGTCCCGTTTCACGGTGATCAGGTCGTAGGGTCGCTGCTGGTAGAGTGGGTGCGTGGTATCGATCGCATCGCCGACGGGCGGATCCTGCGCGAAGGCGGACACGGCACCCGCGAGGATCACGGCGAACGCAAGGCCCGCCGCGCGACGCGATCCCGGGCGCGCACTCGCGACCATGTCATGCCGATACTCGAAACGGCTCGCCATGTTCGACATCACGGTTCCAGCAAGGGGATTTGAATCAGCGTTCCATCGGCTCCGGGGACGAGAACGGCGTTTCCGGTGACGACAGGGCCGCCGCCGAGCGGTTCACCGATCTCACGGCGCGCGATTTCCTTTCCGTCCGCCGCCGCGACGCGCCAGACCACGCCGCTCTGCGACGCGAAGAGGTAGTCTCCGCCCACGATCGCGGGCGAACCGGCAAGCCCGCCCGCCGGAGTCGGGCTCGTCCACTTCCGTTCGCCCGCCGCGTTCCACGCGCTAAGCCCCTCGGTGTCCGTGGCGATCAGGACCGAATCGCCCGCGCGGCGAGGCCCCCATTGCACGCGCCCCTGCAACGGCACGGGGACCCCTTCCTTGAGACGCGGCAAGGCGAACGACACGAGCACGTCTCCGTCGTTCCGCGCCACGGTCGCGAAAACCGTATTGTCGAGCACAGCGAGCGGGCCGCGGATCGGCTCGCTTGTCTGAACCTGATCGAGGGGCGCAAGGTGGGCGCCTCCCGTATCCACGATGCCCATCCGGTAGAGGGTCTGACGATCGTCGGCGATCACGAACTCCTTGCCGTCCGTTCCGATCGCCGCCGGTTCGGACCAGTTCCACGCCGCACCGCCGCGCGCGGGCGGCTGGAACGGCAATACCAGATCGGAGCCGGACGACAGGTCGAACGCCGAGATCTGGCCCGTGCGGATCGGAACGACGAGGCCTCCCGCCGCGAGGATCGGACGCGCCGCCGCGCTCGATTCGGGCATATTGAGCCGGAGGAGACGCATTTCACGATCGGCCTTCGCCGGATCGTAGACCAGCGCCTGCCCGCTCGTGCTGAAGATGATCTGACGACCGTCGGGGACGGTGAGGTTCGCATGGAACTTCGTCGCGCCGAGCCGCAGATCGGAGGCGCCCTCGATGAAGCCCGCGGCGAGCGACTCGGGAGTAATGGAGTAGACGGCGCCGAGACTCGACACCGCGAGGAGCCCGCCCGAGGGTCCGGCGACCACGTCGAGCGTCGGGAAGGAGAGGTCGGTCTGCCAGTAGATTGTCTTGCCGGTCGCGCCGTCGACGGCCGTGACATGGAATCCATTGGACTGGGCCGAGCCGCGGACGTGCGCGACTGCCTCGCCGACCCGCTTCAGGGGCGCCACGAACGGCTCTCCGTCGTGGGCGGCCCACCGCCGATTGAATTGCCCCTGGCTGGCCTGGATGTCATAGGCGAGCAGGCGCTGATCGGCGAGCCAGATGCTTGCCTGATCGAGGACGGCGTGGGTCGTGAGGGGTGTGTTCCTCGCGACCGGCAGCGGCGCGATTTCCTGCGCGACGGGCGGGTCCTGCTGGGGGTTCACTTCCAGCGCGACCGTGGCGCCGAGGCTGGTCACGAACACGATGCGGCGTCCCGCGACAAGCGGTTTTGTGAGGACATGCCCGTCGACTCGGATCGGGTTTTGGATCGGCTTCACGTTGAAGCCGTTCGCGTCGACCGCGAGGATGTGGACGAACGCGAAGTCGGACCCGACGTTGATCGGAACGAACATCAGACCGGCCGCGAACGTCGGCGGCGCGACGACGGTGCCCTTGCGCTGCCCGAGATAGAACACCTCGCGGCATTCCATCGTGTCGATCGACACGACGTACAGATTGTCGTTTTCGCCGACTTGGTAGAGGAGCGGGAACTTGTCGTGGGCGCCGGGCGGCGCGTCGAGCGGCTGTTTGAGTTCGGTCCGGCGCCGGCTCGAACCCGACGCGACGTCGATATTCCACACGTTGCCCGATCGAGCGGCGATCAACACGCGGTCCCGCCAGATCACCGGATTCGCGAACGGCTCCCCAACGACAAGTCGCCAGACCGTTTCTCCGGTGCGCGCGTTGACTCGCATCACGGCGTGCGTCGCGCCGTCCACAACGATCGCGTCCGCGTCCGCGTCCGCGCTCACGCGCCACGGATCGAACGCGACATCGTAACCCACAAACGTGCGCCACAAGACCTTTCCGCTCGCCGCGTCGAGTCCATACACGGCGCCGGGAACGCTCAGAACGACCGTCTCCTCGTCGACACCCGAGAGCCCTTTCGCGGATCGGCCGTAGAGTACGACCCGAGTACGGCCTCCGTTCGCGACAGGCGGCGCCGCCGCCGACTCGGCTGTGCTCACCGTGACGAGGTCCCGCTCGCGGTCGGCGATTTCGGTGATCTTCCGCACGACGTTCGGGTGATATTCGAGGCCGGGATACGAGGCGACAAGTGCATCGCGAACCCGGAACGCCTCGCGCGTGTTCCCGGCGTGGATCGCGTCGTCCATCGCTTTTTCCGCGGTGGCGAGCTCGCGTTCCTGGTTCATGTCGCGACGGACCTGGGTCACCGTTTCCTGAATCTTCTCGATGACGTTGACCTGGGTTTTCTTGGCGGACGTCGGAATGTAGCTCGGGTTGTCGACCAGTTTCATGGCCCGATCGACGTCGTCGAGCAGCGATTCGGCCTCGTCGATCTTCTTGGTCGTCTTTGCCCGCTCGGCGAACGCCCTCGCGATATCGGGCAGCAATGTCGCCAGTTCGGAGCGCGCGTCGGCGAACGCCTCCTCGCCCTCGATCGTCGGCAGGATCCGCTCGGCCGCTTCGAGACCGATCTTGGGATCGCGGGCGCCCTCGGCCTGCGTGCGCAGATCGGCCATTCCCATGCGCACGCGGGCCTCGGACGCGTTCGGATCGCTTGGATAGTAGCGCAGGAATTTCTCATATTTCGCGATCGCGTTCGCGTACGAGCCGCCGCGGTAGTCGACCTGCGCGGCCTCGAAATACTCGGTGGCCGTGCCTCGGGTGAGCGAGAAGTACATGACGATCGACACGGCGATCAGGATCAGCAGCGAGAAGCCGCCGACGAGCATCAGGGGCGAATCCCAGGGATTGGCCCGCATCGTTTTCTTGGCGACCCGCGCCGCGCGGCGCGGCGCGGCGGCCGTCTCGAGGTCGCTCGCCGGCACCCCTTCGACGGCCGAGTCGAGCTGTTCGAGCCCGCCGGACCCGGCCGTGTCACGGGAGGACGGCGCGGCGCCGTCGTATCCGAACGGCTCCGCGCGCGACTCGGGCCGCGCCGCCGGCTTGGCGCCGGCCACCGCGCGGGGCCGCGTCTCCTTCGCATCGCCGGCTCGTTCGGCCTTCCGCGCCGGCGCGTGTTGCGCGGGGCGCGGAGCCGGCGC
>VGZC01000079.1 GCA_016872725.1 Planctomycetota bacterium | reverse complement strand
CCGTAAATGGGATGGCGGCCTCGTTTGCCCGGAGCCCGTTCTTCGGGAAGATCGAACAGGGCGGCGTCTTTGCGCAAGCGGCTCACGACCACGACGCTCCATCGGCCCATCGCGCGCAGGAACGGGCTGGCCGCGTAGGCGCCGTCGACCGCCAGCCAGATCGCGCATCGCAGGCCCATGCCGCGCGCCGTCTCCACGAACCAAGCGACGAGATCGGTGAGCTGTTCATGTTTGGTGCGGAATTCCCAGCCGTATTTCTCCGTCCATTTGGGGCGATTCGCGGCGCGAACGTAGAGCATCGATCGCAGGGGCAGAGCGATCACGCCCCACAACGAGTGCTTGACGACCATCGCAAGGCTGACCCAGTTGTGCCCGCAGAACCGGTCCCAGTCGTCTTGGGCGCCTCCGGCGGCGAACCAAGCCGCCGCCACGCGCCGCTCGCCGGCCAGCACCATTCCCGCCATGATGATTGCCAAACGGAACCCCATCCGCGCGTCGAGCAGGCCGCCCATCGACGCCGCCATGGCGGCAAGACCGCCGATCAACGGCACCCTCGCCCGCACGGTCTTCTTGCGGTTGGGATTGGGCGTGCGAGAAGGCATGGCTACGGAATCGTCGAAGAAACAGTCCGTGCTCCGGGAAACGAAGTCCCTCACGCCTTCCTTCCGCGGCATCACCGGAAACCCACGTACGGTCTTACGGATCGGCCTTGCAGACGACGCGGAAACCGACGTCGAAGACCGGTTGATAGGCTTGGTAACCGGCTCGGAACGCCGAACGCGCGTGTTGGGGCCGATCGTACCACGATCCGCCGCGAACGACCTTGCGCGCCGCGTCGAACGTCGGCCCGCCATCGTTGGACGCGCCGGGATAGGCCGACCAGGCGTCGCGCGTCCATTCGGCCACGTTGCCGTGCATGTCGTGAAGGCCCCATCGGTTCGGTTCGAACGATCCGACCGGCGCGGAGACGCGATAGGTGTCGTTGGACCGCGCGTCGGCGGGACGCCACGGAGGCACGGCGCCCACCGGGAGACTCCACGGCACGTAGTTGTCGACCAATTGGAACCGCGCGTCGGCGAGGTTGGCTCGGGTCGCGAACGAAGCGTCGATGCCTCCATACGAAAGGGGAGCATCCCCACCCGCTCGGCACGCGTATTCCCACTGCGATTCGGTCGGCAATGAAAAGGCCTCCGACGTGACGCCCGAAAGCCACTCGCAAAACGCGGCCGCTTGATGCCACGGAACGCGGCAGACCGGCTGCGTCGGTCCGTTCAGCGAATAGCCGCGTTCCTCTTCGCTGAATTGCAGGAAGTCGCCGTGCTCCAACCGGCTGTCGTGCGCGGGCGCGAACCGCCGGTACTGCTCGTTCGTGATTTCAAAACGGCCGATCCAATACGGTTCGGCGATGTCGACCGTGCGCGCGGGCCGCTCGTCGACATACCCCGCGCCGTCGCCCATCGTGAACGAACCGGCGGGGATCCGTGTCAATTCGAGCGTCACGCCTCCGCCCAAGTCGACGCGCCGCGTGGGAAGGTCCGACCCGGCGGCGGTCGGCGCCGCGGTCGCACTGGCCGGCGCCGAACCGCCGGTCAGTCTCGGCATGAGCCGGCGGATGCGTTCGGCACGCGCGGCCGCGTCCTCAGTCGCCAAGGTCGGTCCGCCGACCACACTCACTTCGAACGCCTCGGGGTCCTCGTCGCGCCCCGCGTAGCGTTTCGCCAAGGCGCGTCGCCGATCGTATTGGTGTTTGACCAGGTCGTCGCCGACGATGTCGCGCCATGTCCCGTGGGCCGGTGTTCCCAAATCGATCCAGGTGATGATGCGGTCCCAATCCTCGTCGCCGAGCCGGACTCCGTAATGCCCCTTGTCGAGCATCCGCACGAGGCGGGTCGTGTCGGCATGGAACTCCATCGGCATCAGAAGATGCATGTCGCTCTCGATCGTGGGAGACCTCACGAACCGGCGCAGTTCCAGATAGGCCGGGCTGAACTTCGTGCCCTCGTTATACGACTGCGCCGCGGCGGTCGGATGCACGTCCTCGCGCAGTCGCAGGTCGGCGATCGTCCCGATCCCTTCGATGGTCGACCCATCATGGCACCCGACGCAATGCCGATCGAGGACCGGTTGGACCTCGCGGTTGAACGAGAATCCCCGCGCCGGGCCGTACCACGGCGTAATATCGACGAGCCCTTTTTCCAGGGCGCGCGTCGCCTTGTTCGGAGGACTGCCCCGATGCCCGTCGTGGCAACCGACGCACGACACGCGTTCTCCGGGCATGCCGACAAGCCAGCTTCGCATCAACTGAAGCGACTTGCCTTCGCCGTCCAGCGGTTGGATCGAGATCGGCGTATTGGCCGGTATCCGGAACGCGGCCGATCCGTCCTCCTCGACTGGCACCGTCCCCAAGACGCCTTTGACGTCCCAAGGCCCGTCCAGGCCGACACGGTTCACTTGCCCGCCCATCCCATGGTAGGCGAAATGGTAGGTGAACAGGCGAAGGCGTTTCACCGTGCCGCGCGGGATGCCCGCGAGGCCCGGCCCTTGATAGATGTCCTCGATGTAGACGGCCGCGTCGTCCCGATTCGGATCGACTCGGCTCGGAAGGACGGGCGGCCGCGCGGTCGCGCGAAGGGGAACCGGTTCCAGATAGGCCTCGCTCGACGACTCCGCGATGCGAACCATGTTGTCAAACACGTCGACCAGATACAAGCCCCACGCCGATTCCGCGTTCAACTTGGCCGAAACCAGGAAGTACTTGTCGCTCAGCGGCCAAGGATGGAGGAACTTGGGCCAGCTCGCCTTCACCAGATCGTCGCGGAGCACGGCGGTGACCGGCTTGCCGTAACCGGGGATCCGCTGAACGGCTCCGTCGGCTTCGCGGTGGCCGCGCGCCGCGTCGAAGAGCAGCAGTTCGCCCATGCGGGGCACATCATGATGGCCGCTGATGACGGTCACGAATTTGGATGGATGCCCCGGGATCGGCCTCGCGAAGAACATCGAATTCGGCCAATACGAATTGCTGCCGTAATACGCGGTCTGTTCGGTGCCGTCCGGGTTCATGCGAAACAGAATGCGGGAAACGAAATGGGGAATATCCGAGTATTCCCAGCGCAAATAGAGCACGCGTCCGTCCTCCATGACCGTGGGGCACCAATTGTGGTCTTGATCGAACGTGAGCTGCCGGACGTTATGGCCGCTCGCGTCCATGCGATACATGTTGGCGACATGATCCGAGCCTTGCACGCACGGAACGCCTTTGAAACACGCGGTGGACGTAAACATCACGTCGCCGTCGGGCAGGTAGCACGCGTCGTAATTGTCGACGTCGCCCTCGTGATGCCCGGTCAAAGAGCGGACGGCGCCGTCGGACAGCGACAATTCGCGGACCTGCCAGCGCTGGTTCTCGCCGACAGTTGAGAAAAGGAGCCGTGTTCCGTCAAAATGCAGATCGACATCGCCGACGAATGTCGGTTGGGCCGGCTTATGGACGGTCGTGATGGCGCCGCCGGGCCGAACGGGCGAGAGCACGGCGAGTTCGTCGTTGAAACCCGTTCGCGGCAGGCTGCAATTGCCCTGCCAGTTCATGGGGAGCCCGAGGCTCGGCGCATCGTTCCGCCGCCGGATGAGCAGCAATCGGTCGAAATCGAGCAGCGGGTTGGCGAAGAGCGCTTCGTCGCGGAGCGCGGCGAGTTCGGGCTCGCGGCCCGGCGTGTCCTGGGCGCGTTGTTCGAGCGTTCCGAGGCGATCGAGGAACTCGCGGCCTCGCGGATACCGCTCGCCGAACGTCGCCACCAAGTCCTCGACGGCCCGCCGCAACGCCGCCGTGTCGACCGGAGCGTCGGCCGCGCGGATGGTTCGCGACGGCAGCGGACCCGCGGACATGAGGAGAGCGAAGGCGAGGCCGAGCACGACTCGAGGGAAAGGACGAGACGGTCGGCGCGGAGCCGAATGACGACGGACCATGGCGGACCCTCCGTTCGCGGCACTATGGTTCCATGCGGACAAAAAAGTCCGCCAAGGACTCCCCTTCGCGCCGCTGTTCCCGAAAGGCCGTAAGCAGCGGCGCCAGTGTGGCGATGATCTCATCGGCGGGAACCAGATCGCGGTACAGCATGGCGAGCCGCTGACCGAGATCCCCGCCTCCAAGGAAGATGGCGTACTTGTCCTGGCGCGGCTCGCGCTCGACCGTTCGACCGACGATCGCGATGTCCGCCAGATAGCAGCGGGTGCAGCCGAACGGGCAACCGGTCATGCGCACCGCGATCCGCTCGTCGTTCAGCCCGCGTTGTTCGAGTTCGCGTTCGAGTTCGTCGAGCAGCGAGGGCAGCCGCCGTTCGCTCTCCGTGATCGCGGCGGGACACTGGGGCAGTCCTGGGCAACTCTCCGAATGCCGCCGCAGATAGGAAAGGCGATCCGCGGCCGGTATGCCGCATTCCTCGACGATCGCGTCGACCTCGTCGCGATCCCGCGCGTCGATTCCGCACAGGAGCACGTTGCGCTGCGGAGTGAACCGGAACTCGCCAGCCAGCCGGCCCGCGATCCGCCGCGCCGCGTCCTTCCATCGGGCCGCTCGGCTCGGGTCGAACCGCCCGTCGCGGAGCGGTCCGGTGTCGCGGGGCGAGTCGTCGGACGCGTTGTTGTCGAATCGGCCGTTGTGGACGAGCAAGCCCAGGAACCACCGGCCCTCGCCCTGTTCATGCCAACCGAGATGATCGTTGTGGCCGACGATTTCGAGCGCACGAGGCGGTTCGAGCGGACCGATTCGGTCCTCGATCGCGCCGCGAAGTCGATCGAGGCCCCAGTCCTGGACAAGGTATTTGAACCGTCCGCGCGTTTGATCCTCGCGGTTTCCAAACTCGCCGAAAATACCGATGACCGCGCGCACCACGTCCACGGCGCGATCCACATCGATGAACGCGACCGGACTTCCGAGCGATGAACCGCGGCTCGCGATGCTGAACGTGTTCCGCATGCTCCCGCCGATGAGCACGTTGTACCCGACGATGCGCCCGTCTTCGACGGCGGCCAGCAGGCCGAGATCCTGCGCGTGGATTTCGGTGCAATTGTCGAAGACCGTCGCGAGTCCGATCTTGAATTTTTGGGGAAGGGTTCTCGCGTTCTCCGGGGAGCCGTTCGGCGCAGGCTCGGCGGGCGTCGAGGGACGGCGCGACAGTGCGGGACCCGATGGTCGATCGACCCGACGAAGGCCGTCGGGCCCCATGGTCGTTTCGCCGGCTCCAAGCCAAATCGCGTCGTACGCGTCGACGCGGGGAGACAAACTCGCATCGATCGCGTCGGCCGTCGCGTGCAGCGCGGCGCTGACCGCGTCCCTCGCGTCGGGTGCTGGGCAGCACATGATATTGCACCCGAAATGGCCGCCGGTCGCCAACGTGGTGAGTCCAAGATCGGCGATGCCGCGCATGACGGCGCGGAGTTCGCGTTTGCGGATTCCAGAGAGCTGCAACCCCTGCCTCGATGTGATGTGCAGTCCGTTTTCACCGTGCGATTCGCTCAAGTCGAGCAGTCCGACGAGCTGTCGCGCGGTGAACTTGCCGCCCGTCGCGCGGAGGCGGAGCATGAACCGATATTGCCGCTCGACCCCGTTGCGAACGTCGCGATCGTCTTGCTGGAAGACGCCGTGGTACCTGAGCAGCCGCACGTTGCCGAGCGAGAATCCCGAGTCGTTCGACGCGAGTTCCTCATCGATCGTCCCGTACAAATCGGAAACGCGCGGATCGCCGTCGCTCGGATACGACCAACGCGGCGCCGGGCCGTCCGCGTCAAGCGTCTCGTTGGTCGCGCGTTGCGTGGGCCGATTCATCAAGGGTCCCTGAAATCCGATCGATCGCTGTCATGCGGGAGCCGTTTCGTGGCGGCCGACGCGCGGTCGTTCGCGCGGCCGTTGGGAACCGCCTCGCGCGCCGCATGCTGGCCGGCGTCGGGCACGTTGTTTCCACGTGTGGACTCGTCTACGATTGTAGTCTTTCCGGCGAAGATCGCAAACAGGAATGCCCCTTCCGCTCCGCGTCCCGCGGGCCGGTCGCCGTTCGATGGGTCGGCCGGGCTGGGCGCGCGCGACCGTGCGACGTTTCTTTTTCACGCGGAGACTCCGTCGATGGCGAGCGAACCCCGTGCGAATGTTCCTATCGCGAACGACGCCTCCCCGAACGACGCGGCGCGACTCTCGCGCCGGCGGTTCCTTCGCCGGACCGGCGGGGCGGCTGTTGCGATCGTGACGGCTCCGTATTATGTGCGGGCCGGAGCGCTGGGCGCGCCCGGGAAACCTGGACCGAATGACCGCGTTGGCATCGGTTACATCGGCGTCGGGCGCCGCGCGCAGCAACTGATGAGCCTGCCTAAGGACACCGTCGTCACGGCGGTGGCCGACGTGCACCGCGGACGCGCGGGGCAAGTCGCCGAGAAACTGAAATGCGCGGCCTATTCCGATTACCGCGCCCTGCTCGAGTCGAAGGACGTCGATGCCGTGATCGTCGCGACTCCCGATCATTGGCATACGTTGCCCAGTATCCACGCGTGCCAGGCCGGAAAAGATGTCTATTGCGAAAAGCCGCTCACGCTCACGATCCGCGAGGGAAGGATCCTCGTCAACGCCGTCCGCAAGTACGCGAGGGTTTTCCAAACCGGAAGCCAGCAGCGATCGATGGCGCCGAACCGAGTCGCGTGCGAACTGATCCGCAACGGGCGGATTGGAACCGTGCACACGGTCATCGGCAACAACTACCCGAGTCCGTGGGAGTGCGCGTTGCCGAGCCAACCCGCGCCGTCGGACCTCGATTGGGACGCGTGGTGCGGACCGACCGAACCGCGCGGCTATCATGAGGACCTCTTTCAGCCTCGGTCGAATCCGGGCTGGATTTCGTTCCGCCCCTATTCCGGAGGCGAGATGACCGGATGGGGCGCGCATGGCCTCGATCAAGTCCAATGGGCGCTCGGGATGGACGCGAGCGGCCCTGTCGAGATCTGGACCGAGGGAGAACCGTTTCAAGCTCCCGTCTATTCGAACCCGGAAACGCGCGAGCGTGGCGACAAGGCCGGTTCGCAGCCGACCGTCTTCCTACGCTATGCGACCGGCGCCGTGCTGAAACTCGGCGAAGGCCCGCCGGGCGGCGCGATCTTCATCGGGGACAAAGGCCGGATCACAATCGACCGCGACAAGTTCACCGCCGATCCAGTCGATCTCGCCCGCGAACCGCTCGGCGAATCGGCCGTCCGGCTCCCGGTGAGCACAAACCACCTGGGCAATTGGATCGATTGCGTCAAGTCGCGAGCGACGCCGATCGCGGATGTCGAGATCGGCCATCGTTCGGCGACCGTCTGCCACCTGGGAAACATCGCCCGCCTGCTCGGCCGCCGTTTGCAGTGGGATGCGAAGGCCGAGTTGTTTGTCGGGGACGAGGACGCGAATCGGCTCGTGGATCGGGATCGCCGCGCTCCGTATCAAATGCCGGAGACCGTTTGATGGATCGCCGCACGTTCCTGTTCGCCTCGGCGTCCGCGCTGTGGACCGCGCGAACCGCGTTGCCGTTTTCCTCGGAGTCCGACGTGAAGATCGATCGGATCGACCTGTACGCTGTCCGATATCCGCTGACGGGGTATTTCAAGTTCTTCGCGAATCCGCGGGGCGCGATGGGGCGTGACGCGGTCATCGTGAAGATCACGGCCGACAACGGCGTTGTCGGCTGGGGACAAAGCGTCCCGATCGCGCGATGGAGTTACGAGACGCTCGATTCGTCCGCCAGCGTGCTGCGTGAATACCTCGCTCCGGCGCTGGTCGGCCGCGATCCGCTCGACCTGGACGGCGCGCAAACGGCGCTCGACAACGCGCTCGCTCCCTCGTTTTCGACAGGCATGCCCATCGCCCGCGCAGGGCTCGATCTCGCGCTCCATGATCTCGCCGGAAAGCTCGCCGGAAAGTCCGTGCCCGAACTGTGGGGACGCAAGCCGGGCGGTCCGCTAACGCTGAGCTGGACGGTGAATCCGCCCAACCTTTCGGAGGCCGAAGGGCTGATCGACGCGGGTTGGCAGCGCGGATACCGGAACTTCAACATCAAGGTCGCGCCCGATCCCAAGATCGATGTGGAGCTCGCGAGGATCGTGCGGCGCCGGGTTCCCGACGGGTTCTTGTGGGCCGACGCCAACGGCGGGTACGACCCCGATGTCGCGCTGGACGCCGCGCCGCGATTGGCCGACGCGGGCGTCGACGTGCTCGAGGCGCCCGTGCGCCCCAACCGGATCGCCGCCTACCAGACGCTCAAACGCCAAGGCGCGCTTCCCATCCTGATGGACGAGGGCGTCGTCTCGCCGGTCGAGCTCGCCGAGTTCATCCGGCTCGGCATGCTGGATGGACTCGCCATGAAACCGTCGCGTTGCGGCGGGTTGGCGTCCGCGAAACGGCAGATCGAGCTGATCGAAGAGGCGGGCCTGATCTGGCTCGGCAGCGGACTCACCGATCCCGACCTGTCGCTCGCCGCCAGCCTTCAGCTCTATGGCGCGTTCGGACTCACCCGCCCCGCCGCGCTCAACGGCCCTCAATTCCTGACCGCGGACATCCTCAAGAAACCGCTCGTCGTGCGGGACGGCGCGATCGATGTCCCGTCCGGACCGGGCCTCGGCGTGTCGGTCGATGAGGCCAAGCTCGACGCGCTGGTTCGCGCTACGTAGAACGACCGCCCCCGGTCGTTCGCTTGAGGCAACCCAAGCGATCGAGGACGATCACGAACACGGCGACGCTCACTCTCGTCGCTCTTTCGTCGCGTCGCGTTCCTGCGCTCTCTGCAAGTGCGGCGGCGAAATGGTAGTGAGTGAGCGCAGTGGGTCAAACACCTGCGCAGCTCCGGCTGGGCCTCCAGAATCGACTCCAGCGTGGTGCGATACTGACGGACGAGCGGGTTGGCGCGGTTATCCTGGTGCCAATCCGGGCGAAAAGAGAAAACTTCCTCTAGCGCCAGGACAAAAAAGCCAGGCTCTCGGTTACAATGGCTATCGTTTTATGCACACCCTCGTCCTACCGCCTCGACGCCAAAGCATCGAGAGGCAGGGCGAGGTTTTTTGTTGCGCGGCGAGCAAGAATTCGCGATGAAGGTCCGTGCGACCCTTTCCACAATCACCGCCTCGCCAGCTGCCCAGCATTTCCGCCCTCACCGAATTCGCCTCACCGCGAATCTTGAACGGGCTACTCGAAAGAAGGAAGCTGACTCTTCTCCTTTCCAAGTAGTGGGTCACTCTTGCTGAGCAGACACGGGTCAATTCAGCTGAGCGGT
>VGZC01000078.1 GCA_016872725.1 Planctomycetota bacterium | reverse complement strand
GTCCACTCCTATGGGAAAACGACCGAGCATGGGGGCGTCACGCGGGCTCCAATCACTGGCGGCGTGGGCCAGAGCCCACGATATTCCGGCGTGGGCCAGAGCCCACGATATTCCGGCGTGGGCCAGAGCCCACGATATTTCGGCGTGGGCCAGAGCCCACGATATTTCGGCGTGGGCCAGAGCCCACGATATTTCGGCGTGGGCCAGAGCCCACGATATTTCGGCGTGGGCCAGAGCCCACGCCACCACATCGTTCGTTTCGCGCGTGATGACGCACTAGGAGACCGTCGCGTGCGATGGTACCCTATTCGGCGTGGTCCGGAAACCACGACGCGCTTCCTCCTTCATCCTTCCCGCTTCCCCATCCCATGATCCGAAAACCACGAAGGGGCCTTTTCATCACGGGGACCGATACGGGCGTCGGCAAGACGCATATCGGCGAGCTGATCGCGAAGCGGCTGGTGGGGGAAGGACGACGCGTCGGTGTCTACAAACCCGTTCAGAGCGGCGGCGGGCCGGACGGCGCGGCCTTGGATGACGCGAGCCGGCTTTGGCATGCGGCCGGGTGCCCGCTGCGGCTTGGCGATGTTTGCCCCCAGGCGTTCGACGCCCCGTTGGCTCCGCAGCTCGCGGCGCGCCGGGAGGGCCGCGAGGTCGATCCGGACCTGCTGCGCGACGGCCTGCGCGTTTGGGCCGACCACTGCGACATCGTACTCGTCGAAGGCGCCGGCGGGTTCCTGTCTCCGCTCGATGACGAGGATTTCGTGGCCGATTTGGCGGTTGAATTCGCTTATCCTCTGATCGTCGTCGTGCCCAATCGTCTCGGCGCCGTCAACCAGGCGCTGTTGACGCTCGTCGCGGCCTCCACGTTCCGCGACGGCGTGGATGTCGCGGGTGTGATCGTGAACGATCCAGGGCCCGAGGACTCGCTCGACGCCAGCGCCCTGGACAATCCTCGCGAAATCGCCAGGCGGTCCGTCCCACCCGTACTGGAACGGGTCCGATTCGGACAACAGACCCTGGAAGGCGATTCGGACTACTGGGAACTCGCGAGCCTTCATCCGCACTCGGACGGCCGGAACGCGCGGAGCCGTTTCGACCTTGGAATCGTTGAACGGAATGGGGCCGTCGAAAAAAATGAACAGGGCCTTGAACCATGACGACGCGACGCACGCACGAGCCGTTCCAACAGTCCTTGATACGGCGTGTTTCAGGGCGGAACGGCGCGGGCGGCGCGAGCCCCCACGCGCTCCTCGCCGGCGCCGTTGTCGCGCTCACGGCCCTTTCCGGCGCCGCGGCCCAGCCCACCGATCGCCGGCCCAATTTCGTGTTCATCCTGGCCGATGACCAGTCGCCCGAGTCGCTCGCCTGTTACGGCAACCGGGTTTGCCGGACACCGCATCTCGATCGGCTCGCGCGCGAGGGAATCGTGCTCGACGACGCGCATCACATGGGCAGTTGGAGCGGAGCGGTCTGCACGCCGTCGCGCACCATGATCATGACCGGCCGAACGCTCTGGCGCATCCCCGGCGCGACGGGCCCGGGCCTGGAACATCCGCCCTCGTTCCGCGACGACGCCGCCCGGACCAGCATGCCGGCGCTGTTCAACCAGGCCGGATACCGGACGTTTCGGACGTGCAAGGTGGGGAATAGCTATCCGGAAGCCAACCGCCTCTTTCAGGTTCGCCACGAGTCGACGAAACGCGACGCGGCGGTCGGCGAGGGGAGCGATTGGCACGGAGATCGGGCCGTCGAGTACCTCCAAGAGCGCGCGGCACGCGGGGATCGCGAGCCGTTTCTCATGTTTGTCGGATTCTCGCATCCGCACGATCCGCGAAACGCGCCGGTCGATCTGGCCGCGCAGTACGGCGCCTCGAACGCCGGCCCTCCGGCCGAACCCGATCCCCGGTCACCCCCGTTGCCTCCCAACTACCTGCCCGCGCATCCGTTCCATCACGGCCACCCGAATCTTCGGGACGAGGTCGACGTCCAGGGTGTCGGCGAACGGCGCGGCGAGGCGGCGATCCGCAACGAACTGGGTCGCGAGTACGCGTGCATCGAACAGATCGATCGGCAGGTCGGACGGCTGCTCGAACAGCTCGAACGGATGGGGGAACTCGACAACACGTTCGTCTTCTTCACGGCCGACCACGGCATCGCCGTGGGCCGGCACGGCCTGATGGGAAAGCAAAACCTCTACGAACATTCGTGGCGCGTCCCGTTCCTCGTTCGCGGGCCGGGGATCGAGGCGTCCCGACGAGCATCCGGGTTCATCTACCTGCTCGATGTCCTGCCGACCCTCTGCGATCTCGCGGGAATCGCCGTTCCCGAATCGACCGAGGGCACCAGTTTCCGGCCGGTCCTCGAAGGCAAGGTGGACCGGGTCCGCGACCATGTCTACGGAGCGTATTGCGGCGGAACCAAGCCGGGCATCCGGGCGATCAAGGCCGATCGCTGGAAACTGATCAAGTACGATGTGCTCGACGGACAGGTTCGTGTCACTCAGCTCTTCCGGCTCGACGAAAATCCGCTGGAGTATCTCGCCGAACATCAGGCCCAGGCGGTCGTCGATCGAACGGGCCATCGACCCGATCCGCGGCGGACCAATCTGGCCGATCAACGGGAATACGCCGGAAAACGCAAGGAACTCGAAGACCTGTTGCGGCGCGAGATGACCCGTCTGGGTGACCCGTACGCGTCGGCGATGTTTCCCGATCCTTGACGTGGGCGGACGCGATGAAACGGGACGCACGTGCGTGTCGGTGATGTTGGGCGAACCGTGAACGCGAACCTTGAAGGGGCCCCATGACGATCGCCGATCACCATCCGTCCGAATCGGTCCGATTCCAGGGCATCGTGCCGCCTCTGGTGACGCCCCTTCTCGGTCGGGACACGCTCGACGTCGACGGCGCGAGGCGCCTGTTGGATCACGTGATCGCGGGCGGCGTCCATGCCGTGTTTATCCTCGGCACAACGGGCGAGGCGCCCAGCCTGAGCTATCGCTTGCGGCGCGAGACGATCCGGCTCGTGTGCCGCCACGCGGACGGCCGCGTTCCCGTTCTTGTGGGAATCACCGATACGGCGTTCGTGGAATCGGTCGAGTTGGCGCGGGTCGCGCGCGAGGCGGGCGCGGCGGCCGTCGTCCTGTCCACGCCGTACTACTTTCCGGCCGGGCAAACCGAACTGATCCAATATGTTGAACGGATCGCGGCCGAACTGCCGCTTCCGATTATGCTGTACAACATGCCGAGCCTGACGAAGGTTTGGTTCGAAACCGAAACGCTCCGGACGCTCGCGGGTATTCGCCGAATCGTTGGTGTGAAGGACAGCGGCGGCGACTTGGCCTATTTCGAGCGTCTGGCGAACGTCCGACGGGAAGTCCGACCCGATTGGTCGATCCTCATGGGCCCGGAGGACTTGTTGACCGATGCCATGCGGCTCGGCGCCGACGGAGGCGTGCACGGCGGAGCGAACGTCTATCCGCGGCTCTTCGTCAACCTCTACCAGGCGCTCCGCGACGGCGATGATGACGAGTCCGCAAGGCTCGCCGAAATCGTGGCCCGGTTCCAGGCCGTCTATCAGGTCGGGAAATACGCGAGCCGGTTCATCAAGGCGACCAAATGCGCACTGTCGCTCGAAGGCATCTGCGGCGACCGGATGGCCGAACCGTTCAATCACTTTCTGGCGCCGGAGCGGGGACGGGTGCGGTCAATCCTGGATTCCCTGCGTCCTCCCACATGACCGGTTCGCCGTGCGCCCAACGCCCGTTCGGACCGACGTGGTTTCCGCATGGATCGCATGGATCGCAATCGGACGGCGGGTCATTGATCCATTCGTCGCAATAGACTTCGCCGCAGCCGGCTCCGCATGTGAGCAACCACCGCATCGGCGCGAAAAGGCGGCCGCTACCGCACGGCGTACCGCACGCCGGCCCGCCGCATTCGGTCGCGCACGCCGCGGGCCCGAGTCCGGGCGATGCCAGGCCGGGCCCCGTCCGACACGGCGAGACGCAGCATCCCGAAAACGCTCCGACGACCGCCGTCATGAGCAGCAGCAGGCCCCGCACCGAACGATCGCCATCCATGGCCCTCGATCCTCCCACCCGGAATTCGCCCACGCGCGGCGCCCAACCTCGGCGCGTCCCGACAACCTACATCGGCCGAAAAGTCGTCACAATCGAGAGATTCCTCGCGATCGCTCCAGATTCACGCGAGCCGGGAACGGCGAGTGAACGCGTGATCAGTCGATGCGTCGGCGTTCTCGCGAGGGTCGCTGGTCCGATCGGCCGCGTCGCGGTTATGATGGCATCCATGCGATGTCCAACGTGCGGCGTGGATTACGACCGAGTGATCGATTCGAGGGCGAGCGAGGACGGATACGCCATCCGCCGTCGGCGCGAATGCCTGAAGTGCAAGCGGCGGTACACGACCTACGAGCGGCTCGAGGACGCGGCGATCAAGGTCGTCAAGAAGGGTGGAGTCCGCGAGCCGTTCCTGCGCGAGAAGATCCGGCAGGGACTCGAAAAGGCCTGCTGGAAACGGCCGATCAGCCCCGAACAGATCGAGACGATCATCGCCGATGTCGAACACGACGTCTACTCGTCGTTCGAGAGCGAGGTGGAAAGCCGAACGCTCGGTGACATGGTGATGGAGAAGCTCAGGGAGGTCGACGAGGTCGCCTACGTGCGTTTCGCAAGTGTCTACCGGCAATTCAAGGACGTTCGCGACTTCGTCCAGGAATTGCGGCCCATGCTGCGCGCGGAACGCGCCGACGACTGACTGCCCCGCTTTCGGCCGCACGTTTGGCGGAAATCGGCCCCCTTGCGCCCCGGCCCCGTTCGACGCGCCGACCGCCTACGAGCCGGCGACGCCGATCGATGAGGGCTCCAAACGCGGGAATCCCGCAATCTGACCTTCCGCCGTTGTCGATTTGGAATAAGATAACGGTGACTCCACTCGATGATCCTATTGGTGCCCGAATGAACCTTGCCAACGTTCGAAATATCGGAATCTCCGCACATATCGACTCGGGGAAGACGACCCTGAGCGAGCGGGTCCTGTTTTACACGGGCCGAATCCACAAGATGGAGGAAGTCCATGGGTCCGGGGCGGGCGCCACCATGGACCACATGGAGCTCGAACGGGAAAAGGGGATCACGATCACAAGCGCCGCGACGACGGTCGAGTGGGAAGGGCACAAGATCAACCTGATTGATACGCCGGGCCATGTCGATTTCACGGTCGAGGTCGAGCGGAGTCTGCGGGTGCTCGACGGCGCCGTGCTCGTCCTGTGCGCCGTCGGCGGCGTCCAGGCCCAGACGATGACCGTCGACCGGCAGATGAAGCGGTATCACGTGCCGCGGCTCGCCTTCATCAACAAGATGGACCGCATCGGCGCCGACGCGTTCCGCGTCGCCCGCGACCTCAAGGAAAAACTCGGCGCCGACGCCGTCATGCTGCAGATTCCGATCGGGGCCGGCGAGAAGTTCCGCGGAATCGTCGATCTCATTCGGAGCAAGGCCCTGATCTTCGAGGGGAAGGACGGCGAGACCGTGCGGGAAACGGAGATTCCCGAGGAATTCGCCGAACCGGCCCGCGAAGCCCGCGCGCATATGCTCGAATCGCTCGCCATGTTCAGCGACGAACTGATGGAATTGCTCCTCGCCGAGGAAGACGTTCCCGAGGATCTGATCCACGACGTCGTTCGATTGGCCGTCTGCCAGCAGGACCTGACGCCCGTGTTTGTCGGGTCGGCCTATCGCAACAAGGGCGTTCAACCGTTGCTCGACGCCGTCGTTCGCTATTTGCCGTCTCCCCTCCAACGCGAAATCCGAGCGGGAAGCTGCTCGAATCCCGGCGAGAAGATCGACCTCTCGCCCGATCCGGCGCTGCCGTTCGTCGGCATGGCGTTCAAGATCGTCGAGGATCCGTATGGCCAGTTGACGTTCATGCGGCTCTACCAAGGCCGCGTGGAGAAAGGGGCGACCTACGTGAACCAGCGCACGGGCCGCAAGGAGCGGTTCGGACGGTTGCTCCGCATGCACGCGGACAAGCGCGAGGAAATCGCCGAAGCGACGGCGGGCGACATCATCGCCGTGATGGGAATCGATGCGGCGAGCGGCGATACGTACGCGGCTCAGGCCGGTCTCTGCACGCTCGAAAGCATGTTCGTGCCCGAGCCGGTCATCACGATCGCCGTGAATCCGACCGTCCGCGGTGAAGCCGACAAGCTCGGCAAGGCGCTCGCCCGGTTCCGCAAGGAAGACCCGACGTTCCGTGTTTCCAACGACGAGGAAACGGGGGAATTGCTGATCTCCGGGATGGGCGAATTGCACCTCGAGATCTACGTCGAGCGGATCCGGCGCGAATACAACGTCGATGTCGAAGTGGGCGCTCCGAAAGTCAGTTACCGCGAAGCGCCCCAGCAGCGGATCGCCTTCGATTACCGCCATAAGAAACAGACCGGTGGAGCCGGGCAGTACGCGCATGTCGTGGGACATATGGAACCGCTGGCCGAAGAGGTCCAGGAGACGTTCGTCTTCGAGGATCTGGTCGTGGGAGGCCGCGTGCCCCGGCAGTTCATTCCATCCGTCGAAAAAGGGCTCCGCGACTCGATCGGAAAAGGCACGATCGCCGGATTCCCCGTCGTCGGACTCAAGGTCACGCTCGAAGACGGCTCCTATCACGATGTCGATAGCTCGGACCGGGCGTTCCAGACCTGCGCGCGGGACGCGTTCCGCGAGTATTTCCCGCGCACCAAGCCGGCGCTGCTCGAACCGATCATGCGGATGGAGATCGAATGCTCCGATACGCATCAAGGACCCGTCGTCGGCGACATCACGTCGCGACGCGGCATCGTCACGTCGACCGATATGCGGGACGGCTCGTCGCAGATCGTCGCCGAGGTTCCCCTCGCCGAGACGTTCGGTTACGCGACCGACTTGCGGAGCATGACGCAGGGACGCGGCGTGTTCACCATGGAGTTCCTCTGCTACCGCAAATTGCCGGTGTCCCTCCAGGAGGACGTCGTCAACGAAAAGAAGAAACAGCTCGTCGGCGCCCGCTGATCGCTCAGATCCGCACGAGGATCTTGCGGCGGTACATCCAAAAAACAATCAGCCAGTAGGTCAGAAGGACCGCGCCGCCGCTCACCAGAGTCTCGTACTCCGTGCCGAACGCCGTCGAGAAATCCGGACCGACATGCGTTCGGAACGCCCTCAGGACGAAGTCGTCCATCGTCCAGTTCATCCAGTACATGACGATCGAGTTCATGCCGATCACGATGAGCGGGAAGGCGAGGAATCGGAGCCGTAACGCGTCGACGATGAGATACAGGGCGGCGAGGATCCACGCGCAGCATCCGCCGCTGAAGAGGGCGAACGACGGCGTCCAAATCCGTTTGACGAGCGGGCAAAAGCCGTAATGGTCGAGCGAGTAGCCGGCGCCGACGCACGCGGCGCCGAAGAGGATCAGTCGAACGAGAATCGCGATCGATCCAGTACCCGATCGGATCATGCCGCCGACGAGCAGTCCCATCAGCATCGTGCCGAGCGTGGGGATGAAGTTGAGCGTCTGGTAGCCGCCCTCCTGGTACTCGAACGGCTTCTCGCGCGGTAAGAGGTTCAGGAACCATCGGTCAAACGCCGACGCCGCGTTCGTATTCTTGTTCCAGTGCGCCTCGAAACCGGTCGCCGTGTATTCCCAGTCCGCGGGCACACCGACGGTCGTCGGATCGAAACCGTCGGCCGGCACCGGGTACAAAGCGAAAGCGCCCCAGTAGGCGCCGAGGATCACGACGAGCGCGATCCACTGGTCGCGGACGGGTCGGCAGGCGAGCGTGAACGCGAGGCCGTAGCCGAGCCCGATTTGGGTGAGCGTATCGACGAACGTGAATTGCGTCGTGTCGCTGCGCAGGGAACGCAGGAAGATCCCCATGACGACCAGGACGACCGCGCGCGACCAAGCATGCACATGGCTCGCGAGCGCCGTTTGGTTCCGAGCTCGCCGGTTGGCCAGCGAGAAAGCCAGCGCGCTTCCGACGGCGAAGGTGAACGCCGGTTGGATCAGATCGTGCGCCGACCAGCCGCGCCATGCGACGTGCGTTTGCTGCTCGCACGCGAACCGCCACGACGGATCGTCGGGAAAGAAAGCGGCCACCTTGCATAGATGCAGGACCTCGGCGCCCATGAGGAGCATCGCGAGTCCCCGAAAGGCATCGAGTGACGCGAGACGCTGGAGGCGTGGATTGGACGTCGGACGCCGCGCGGGGGCCGGCGTCCGCGGTGCCGAGCTCGCGGGCGGCTTCAATCCCGGCGCATGCGACGGCGTTCCACCCGACGGACGATTCGGAGCGTTGGACATGATAGGGTCCCCGTACAGGGTAACGATTACCGAAAGCCGATCCGTGCGATGGCGGCCACCAACCGCTCCGCGCGTCGCCCACTCGACGCCAGCCGATTGTAGCATGCCGCGTTTCGCGTTCCATCCTAATTAGGCGTCCAAGAGGCGGACAGAGAGAGAGAGAACAACTGAATCGCGGCCTATTCGGCGGCGGTCCAGCCTTGCCGGTGCCCCAGGTTGCGGACCTTGCCGCTGAGAACGGCCTTGGCCAGGAGGGTCGAGGCGAATGCCTTGTTGACGCCCAGAGCGTCCGCCACGTCTTGCACGAAGACCACGTCGCCCCGCTCACGCACGAATCGCGCGGCGTCCCGCCAGCGGCCGGGGCTGGGGATGTCGTCATCGGTCAATGGTATGACGCCGGCCACACCCAAGTCGTCGCGGAGTTCGATCACGCCGTCCCAGATCGTGCCGTCCGCTTCGGGTTTCACGAACCGGGCGACTCGATGATCGACTGACAAAACCGCGTCACGTGCGGAACGGCATCCGATAGGGCCGCCGCGTTGCGGCTCCCGAGCGCGCGGCGGGAATCCACCCGGGGCGGCGACGCCGCGTTGCAAAACTCGCGGCGGCTTGCCCCGGGCTTTGATGGGACCGTCGCTTCGCGACTGGGAATGCGTGTCGGATGCCCCGTCACCCGAACGATCTTCGGGAATGCAAGCTGGGAGCTTACGCCACAGGGTGGGGGAAGCATCCTGCTTGGCGCGGCGCGCCGTGACACCCCTGTTGTTCGTATCGAGGAACGGCCATCGCCCGCACGCCAATCCGTTGGCGCAGATCGTGCGGGCCTATCTGCGCGGGGCGGGCGTCGCGAAACCCGGCGCGTGCCATCTGTTCCGGCACACGGCGGCCACGTTGATGCTCGAAGGGGGCGCCGACGTCCGGTATATCCAGGCGCT
>VGZC01000077.1 GCA_016872725.1 Planctomycetota bacterium | reverse complement strand
CTTCTTCCTGGAACGCTTCCTGGTCCGCACTCCTCCCGTATCGCCATCCCACCGGCGCCTTGCGACATCGCTCCACCCGCACAGTCGGCACCGGCGTCGGGCCGCGCGGCCTTGCGCGCCGCGAGCCCGTTCCATCGCAACGCCGCGCTTGCCGCTCATCGTCTGACATCCCGCAACCATCCGCTCCGCGGCGCATAGGAACCAATCACGAATGACACGCATGACACGAATCCGACGAAGAAAGAGGAAGTCGGGACGGGAGCGTCGTCGAGATCCGAGTTCCCGGCGAGGTTGAGCGGCAAGCCGACCAATAACATCGGACTCGAGGCCGCCGTATTGATGAACGGAAGGCTGACTGGGAATCGGCCGAACCTTCGGTGAGAATCGATGTCCGGTGGCGGTCCGTTCTCGCCGGTTTCGTCACTCAATGGACGGCTACTTGCCGCCCGCGTGCCGGAGCCGTGTGAATCATGACACGGCGAGGCGACAAGGATGTTGCGGAATGTCGGTCCAAACTCAGGCTTAGCGCGTGACGGGAAAAAGGGCGGACTCGCATGCTGTTCACGACCATCTTCCAACTGATCATGCTCGTGTGCCTCTGGCGGATCGGGGACGTTGCCTTCGCGGCCAAGGTCTTTCTGACTCTGGCGTCGATCGCCGTTTGGGCGTTGATTCTCTGGAACCCGGCCGCGTTGATCGTCGCCCAGTGCGTGTTGATCGCCGTCATCGGAGCCGCCACGTTCGGGGTCGAATGGCTGAACCAACGGATTCCCTAACGCCCGCCGTGCGCATGGATCGCGTTTGACATTTGCATCGGACCGCTTGGCAACCGCGGGGATGGGCGCGAGCGGGCCCCGGAGCATCCTACGGACGGTTTCCGCGCGTGGCGCGTCATGCGTCGAGCACGCGGCGGCGGACTCGCCCGAATGACTCGGCCGCGCGACGCAGGTCGTCCGGATCGTGCGCGGCCGAGATCTGTGTCCGGATCCGCGCCTTGCCCCGAGGCACGACCGGAAACGAGAACCCGATAACGTACACGCCCTCAGTCAAGAGTTCGTCGGCGATGCGGGCGGCCAGCGCGGCGTCGCCGAGCATGATCGGAACGATCGGATGGATACCGGGCGCGATCTCGAACCCCTGACTCGGCATGAGCTCGCGGAAGAGTCGCGTGTTCGATTCGAGCCGGTCGCGGAGCACCGTGGACTTCGAGATCATCTCGATCGCCTTGAGCGACGCGGCCGCGATCGGAGGCGCCACCGAATTCGAAAACAGATAGGGCCGCGATCGCTGCCGCAGCAGGTCGATGATCGCCTGCCGCCCGCTCGTGTATCCTCCGCTCGCCCCCCCGAGCGCCTTGCCGAGCGTTCCCGTGATGACGTCGATGCGACCCTCGACCCCGAAATGCTCATGCGTTCCTCGGCCGCCCTTGCCCATGAAACCGACGGCGTGCGAATCGTCCACCATCACGAGCGCCTCGTACCGGTCCGCCAGCTCGCAGATCGCCGGGAGATTCGCCAGGCTCCCGTCCATCGAGAACACGCCGTCGGTGGCGATGAGCCGGAACCGGGCCGACCGGGCCTCGCGCAACTTCTCCTCGAGATCCCCCATGTCGTTGTTGCCGTATCGGAATCGGTTCGCCTTGCACAACCGAATCCCGTCGATGATGCTCGCATGATTCAGCTCGTCCGAAATCACGGCGTCCCGATCGTCGAGCAAGGTTTCAAAGAGGCCTCCGTTCGCGTCGAAGCACGACGTGTACAGGATGGTGTCCTCGGTTCCCAGAAAACGGCTGATCGCCGACTCGAGGTCCTTGTGGATCGCCTGGGTGCCGCAAATGAACCGAACCGACGACAACCCGTAGCCCCAGCGGTCCAGACCCGCGTGCGCCGCCGCGATGACGTCGGGATGCTCCGCCAAACCCAGATAGTTGTTCGCGCACAGATTGAGCACCGGCGATCCGCCGGCCACTTGAATGCGCGCGTCCTGGGGTGTCGTCAGGATCCGCTCGCGCTTGAACAGGCCCGCGCCGCGAATGGCGTCAAGCTGTTCGTCAACATGCCGCTGGAACGCGCCGTACATGATGAGGATCTCCTTCCGAACGGGCCGAGGCGACCGCCGCAACGCGCGGGGCGGCGACGTTCAACGGCCCGCCGATCCCGGAATGCCGAAACGACCCGGTTCACGCGGCCGGCGACGCCAGTTCGCGAATCCGCTTGATCATCGAAAAAAGGCCGTTGCTGCGCGTGCGGCTCAAGTGCCGCCGCAGGTCAAGACGCCGAAAAAGGTCCTCGACGTTCGCCCGCTCGATTTCCGCCACCGTCCTGCCCGACAGGAGCATCACCAGGATCGCGATCAATCCGCGGACGATCTGGGAATCGCTGTCGGCCTGGAACTCGATCCGCGGCGGATCCCCTTCCTTCCTCGACGCGATCAGCCAGACATTGCTCTGGCAGCCTTGCACCAGGTTCGCATCGGTCCGCTCGGCGTCCGGGAACGGATCCAATTGGTCGCCCAACTCGATGATGAACTGGAACCGGTCGTTCCAGTCGTCGAGCGTCTCGAACTCGTCGATCAACTGTTCGGCGGTGAGCGGCGACATGGGGATGCGGACGTGGCCCGCAAGCAAGAGTCCAACGAACCCGATCCGGCGCGATCGGAACCGGACGGCGAACTACGCCTTCTTCGCGTAGGCCGGACGCGCGGGCGCGACGACACCCAGCGATTGCCCGGACTTCTTCGCGTACCGCTCCTTGCTCCCGTCCTCGAGATATCGGAACCCCACTCGGGTCGGCTTGCCCGTCTTCGGATCGACCAACATGACATTCGAAATGTCGATCGGCATTTCCTTCGACAAGCGACCGCCTTGCGGATTCTTGGCACTGCGACGCACGTGCTTATGCACCTTGTTCACGCCTTCGACGAGCACTTTTCCGTTGCGAGCATCGACGGCGAGCACCTTGCCCTTGACGTCCTTGTCGTTCCCCGCGATCACGATGACGATATCGTCGACTTTGATGTGCACGGCAACAGCTCCTCCCGTCCCCTCCCGACAGCGACCCCGACCATCAATGCCGGCGCGAAATCCAAAACCATCGGGAACGGCGGTGTCTTTCTCGTCCACGGCCCCTGACATGACCAACCGAACGGCCCATTGTACGCCGATCGGCCCGGCCGTAAAGGCCATGCCGTTTGGACTGTGATTTCAGGCAAGGTAGGCTGACTTTGCGGAAAGCGTTGTTTATGATGGAATGCGGAACGGGCCGGACAGCGGGTGAGGCCCCTCGCGCGCGGCACGCCCTTCAAGGGGTGGCGGCGAGCGGGGGGCGGTCGCACCTAAGTCCCGACCTATGATTAGGATGGGCATCCGCCACGAACGACCGGCTCACCGGGCGATCCATGCCGGTCCAGCGCGGTGCTCGCCGAGCGTGGAAGGGCCGGCCCATGCGTCCGACCGACCCTCCGGCGCGAAACACCGCCACACTGTCCGAGGATTCCGACAACCCTGTCCCGGCTGGAATCACCCAAGGATCAACTCATGAATGCGCGTCTTGTGTCATGCCTCCCGGTCTTGGTTCTTTTCGGGGCGTTCGCGTTCATGCCGTCCCTTCGAACCGTGAACGCCGACGAGCCGAGCCTTATAGCGGCCGCCAATCATCAAGTGGCCATCCCGCGCGCCGCGCTCGGCAAGGAGTACCTGCTCTCCGCGTCATCCATACCCCAGACCGGCGCTCCGACGAGCACGGGGCTGGCGGGACGGGTCGTGGTCTTCGAACTGTTCCATGACGGTGTGGATTTGTATGAATCGGGGAGCGGGCAGGTGGTGACGAACGACCTCCCGAGCCGCCGACTATTGGCGACGTTCCCTATCACGGCCCAGGACGACCAGTCGATCACGATCGACTTCAACCAAGGGATGAAGCGGCTGATCGCGCAGGGCTGGTACAGTTCGGGGCGATCGAGTCCCGAAGAACACGCGATGGCCTTGGAACTGACGCACAGCCGCGTCTTTTCCGTCGAGCAGGTGAAGAACCGTCTCGTCGTGCGGCAAGCGGCCCAGGTTCGCGATCGGCAGTCGTCGCCGAACCTCGAGGCGCGGTTCGAGATCCGGTACTTCATCTCGCCGTACAAGCCGACCGACATTCCGCCGAAGGAGAACCTCGATCGCGACGCGCGGTATGTCCGGTACTTTGAATCACAGCCGCAGATCGAGCTGTCGACGGGCCGCCCGTCGTCCAAGATCGCCCGCTTCGATATCCGGGAGCCGGTCCTCTTCTATTACAGCGCGAATACGCCCGAGCCCTATGTGGACGCCGTGCGGGAAGGCATCCTGTATTGGAATCGGGCGTTCGGCAAGGAAGTCATCAAGGCGGAAAAGGCGCCGGACGGCGTGTCCGCTCCGAACGCCGAGCTCAACATTGTTCAATGGGTCCCGTTCGACAACGCGGGGTTCGCGTACGCCGACATCCTGATCGATCCGCGAACCGGCCAATCGCTGCACGGCCAGGCCTATATCACGAGCGTGTTCGCGTTCAGCGGAAAGCAGAAGTCGCGAGCCATCCTTCGAACGCTGACGGGCAACCTCAAGGAGGAAAAGAAAGAGGAAGCCAAGGACGACAAGAAAGGCCATCGGCACTTCGGCATGCCGTTCCTCGAACCGACCTGTTCCTGCCAATGGGACACGCTGGAATTCTCCAAGCAGATGGTGCTGGGCCTCGAAGCCATCCTCGCCGAACCCGACGCGTCGGAAGCCAAGATCCTGCTCGCGTCGCAGGACTACGTCCGCAACGTGGTCGCGCACGAGGTCGGCCACGTGCTCGGCCTGCGTCACAACTTCGCCGGAAGCCTGGGCGCGAACGTGTCCCCGGCCGAACTGGACCAGTGGTTCAACGATTACCTGACGAAGGACGCCTTGCCCGACATGAAGGGCAAGTACACGACCAATTCGATCATGGAATACTCGATCCTGCAGGCGGCCGTATTCACGGGGTGCAAGATCCGGACGACCGACGACGTGCTCCCGCACGACAAGGCGGCCATCCAATGGGGCTACGCCGATTCGCTCGAGGCCAAGGAGAACAAGCTCCTGTTCGCGCCCGACGATGCCCAGGGAACTTACGGGGACGTCCGCACGTTTGACTACGGGACCGAACCGATCCTCGCCGAAATCAACGAGATCAGCACCGAACTGCGCACGTTGCCGAACTCGCTGATCGAGTCGTTCGTGGCCGCGAAGGCGCCCCTCGATCCCCGCGATCGAATCCCGCTCGACGAAGTCAATCTGAATCCGAACATGCGGGCGTCGATGCTCGCGGCGAGTTACGGCGGCATTTTCCAGTGGTTCCAAGCGGGAACCCGGTCCCTCCGGCTCGAACGCGATTTCCCGTTCGTCGGCCCGCTCAACCAGGAGGATTTGCTGAAGGTCCGCTGGGAGAAGCTGAACGACGAACTGAAGCGCGCGGGCGGAATCGACCGAGTCGTCTTTTCCTTCCTGCCTGTCAATCTCCAACTCAACATCAAGGACGCTCCGCAGGGCGCGGCGGCCCCCGAGAAGTTCGAAGCGGCCAAGATGACCGCGAAGGTGGCCGAGCTGCTCGATTCGCCCGCCTACAAGTCGTTTGTCGGGGCGGACGGCCAAACCTATGCGTTCACCGACGAAGAGAAGGAGCTCATCAAGAAGCGCGCCAAGCTCTTTTTCGATGAATTCGAAAAGGAATGGCTCAAGCGGGCCTGCCAGGCGCTCGGCAGGGCCGGCCGCGACCTCGGTGTCCAGGCGCTCGGAACGGTTTCCGAGGACGACGTGATCGCCCAACTCGAAAAACAGATCGTCGCGCTCGGGCGGACCATTGTCATGGCGAAAGACGAGGGAAAAGTCCGGCGAGGCAAGCTCAGCAAGTCGACGATCGAGGTCACTGAATTCAAGTACGACGCGGAGACACGCGCCGCGGCCGCTCAGATGCTCGCCGACAACATCGGTTCGTACCGCTCCTGGTCGCGCGAAGCGCGGGGAGGCATTCACAACGAGCTGAAGGCGGAAGTCGAATCGGCGCTCAATATTCCGAACCTCAAGGCGTTTTCCGACGCCCAGCTCACGCGGCCGCTGCGCGAATGGTACCTGGAACAACAGTCCGTGTTGGCCTTGCTCCCGCCCGCTCCGCCCCCGCCGGGCGGCGCGCCTGGCGCTCCGGGCGGATTGACGGAGCCGTCCGCATCGGCGGAAAAACCGGAACATTGAGAACTTCCGCGCCCCGGGTCAATCCCGGGTCCTCCGAACGTCGATGATTCGGCAGACATCGAGTCGTGACAGGGACCATCCTCAATCCGCGGGGATGGTCCCTGTTCGTTTTTCTCGTCAGCCCCATGCGTCGATCGCCTCGTACATGGCGACGATGTTCTCGGTCGGCGTCACGGGCTGCAGGTTGTGGCACGGATTGCATATCCAGCGCGCCGGCTCGTAGATCCGGATACTCTCGCGCACTTCGCTTCGAACATCGTCGGGGGAGCCGAACGGCAGCGTCCACTGATTGTCGATCGATCCGTGGAAGATGATCCGGTCGCCGAAGTCGGCGACCAACGACGCGCGATCCATGCCCGGGCATCGCCACTGGATCGGATTCAGGAACTCGATTCCCACTCGATTCACAAGATCGGGAAGGAACGGGCGAGCGGCGCCGTCCGAGTGGTACATGACGTGGATTCCGAACGACCGGGCCAAGTCGGCGATTTGGATCTGGTGGGGCAAGAGGAACCGGCGGTACGTGGCGAGACTCATGAGCGGACCGGTTTGCGCGCCGAGATCCTCGGCGACCCATGTGAGATCGATGCGGCCGCCTCCCGCCTCGAAACTCCTCCTCAAATGCTCGAAATGAAACGCGAAGATCCGGCCGAGGATCGCCAGCGCCAGGTCGGGCCGTAGGGCCAGATCCTCGAACGATCGCTCCAAGCCGCGAAGATAGCCGTAGAGCAGGAACGGCTCGAAACACCCGCAGTGGATCGGACGGAAGCCGTCATCGGCGTCGAGGAATCGGGTGATCACCGAATAGTCGAAGTCGGACGCATCGGGCCACCGCCACGCGTCGACCTCGCGCGGTGACGCCGCATGGGCGAGCGGATGAAAGACGGGTTCGTCGTAGGTCCCCGACCCATAGTCGGCTTTCCGATACCGCACGCCCCAGATGTCCGCCTCCGCGTCGTCCGGATGATGCGTCCGGAGCGGAGCCGCCGTGATGAATCGCCTCGCGTCGATCCGCAGCCGCCGATACAACGACTCGACGTTCGCGCAGTCGAGTTCCCGCAGCAATCGGGCGGTGACTTCGGGCGTCGCCTGATAGTCGGTGGGGATGCGGTCCGGCCGCTCACCGGCCATTAGGGCGAACCAGCGCGCTCGGGGCGTCATCTCCATGCGAATCCCATCCCAAAAGCCGGCTGCGTTCGACGCCTATTCGAGCGGAAGTCGGACGGGGCGTCCGCCGGCGGCCAGCGAGCGGTCGATGGCCATGCACAGCTCGTGGGTTCGGTACGCGTCGGCGACATTGCAATGCGACTCGCGATCCTCGCGAATGCAGTCGACGAAGTGGTTGATCTGCGCATCGAACGGGTGGTGGCGCACGTCGCCCGAGTCGGGAAGGACCGTCGGCATTTGGGCCCACGATGTTTGGCCTGGCAGCAGGCGTTTCGCCCAGATCCGATTGTCGCGGAGCGATCCCTCGGTGCCGATCAGATCGATATTGAACGCGTAGGGGATCGACGCGTCGAGCAGCACCGAGGATTTCGCGATCGTACCGTCATCAAGCTTCATGATGGCGACGACATTGGCATCGTATTCGTACAGGTTCTTCGCGTTGTTGGAGAGGGCCGCCACTTCGACGACCTCGCGGCCCGACAGCCATCGCAGGGCGTCCAGCGCGTGGCATCCGCCAAGGAGGTTCGCGCTACCGCCGGTCGCCATGCGGTGCGCCCAGTCCCAGCCGACATACGACGGACCCAGTCCGTGCCAGTAGTCCACTTCGATATGGATGAGCTTGCCGATCGCGCCGCTTTCGCGCAGCGAGCGGACCGTCTCGAGCAGGGGGTTCCATCGCAGCACGAAGCTGACGATGCTCTTGACCTTCGCCTTGGCGACCGCGTCGCGGAGCGCGCGGTTCTCGTCGATCGTGAGCGCGATCGGCTTCTCGACCAGGACATGCTTGCCCGCCTCGGCGGCCGCGACTCCCTGCGCCGCGTGGACTTCGTTCGGCCCGCTCAGATTCACGATGTCGACCCGGGGATCCGCGAGCACATCCTCGTAACGCTCGACGACGTCGCAATCGAGTCCGACGTTTCGGATCAGCGCGGCCGCGCTTGCGGGGTTTCGACTGCTCACGGAGACGATCGCAACGTGCGGATTGCGCATCCAACTCGCCGCATGCGCGTGCGCCACTTGGCCCGCTCCATGGATGGCGACTCCCAACCTGCGATCGGACATGGAATCAACTCTCGCGCTATGGAAAAACAAACGAATGACGTTGCGCCCGCGCCGACCGGGCGCCGCGACGTCCATGATAGGGCCGTTCGCGCGATCCGCCACCACCCTTATCGCCCAGGTGGGCCGGATGTCGACAATGGGCATCGGCGTGGTGATCGCGGGTGCGGGAGGGGAATTCCCTCGTGAAACCCGAAGCCGAGCGTTGCGAGCCGCCAGGCTCGCGACGCGGAGGCGAGGGGGGACAATCGCCGGGGAACGTGTTAGAATCGGCGTGGCGGATGCGTGCGATCCGGCGGCGTTCCGGCATGGACCCGTCGATGGATGGTCGATCCAGCGAGGAGGAGAACCTATGCGGCGCAATCGATCCAATCGAATGTGGACATGCCCTCGCGTGGTGCCGGGCGCGATCCTGGTGATGCTCGCGCCGCTGATCGCGGCGGCGTGCAATGTGCCCGTCTTCCGAGTCGCCCTCGAACGATGGAAGACCGATGCGTACCGCGTCACCATCGTCCGCGCGGGCCCCGAGACCGAATCGGACCGAACGGCCGTCGCCGATCTTCGAGCCCGGCTCGCCGCCGCGTCGATCAACGCGGCCGTTGATGTCGGCGAATCGGCCGACATGCCGCCCGTCGCGGGCGCGCCCGAGGCCGACGCATCGAACGCGACAGGGACGCGGATCCAGATTCGATATCCGGCCCATCTTCGGATCGACCAGCCGCTGTGGGACGGGCCTTCGGACGCGGCGGCCATCGACGCGATCCTGGATTCGCCGGCGCGGCGCGAACTGGTCGGGCGTCTCGCCGGAGGCCAGACGGCCGTCTACCTGCTGGTCGACGGTAAGGCCGGCGAGGAAAACGACGCGATCGCGGAAAAGGTGGAAGGACGGCTCAAGAAGTTGGAACAGGAACTGAAACTCCCCGAGCTCACGGACTCGGCGGAGGACGAGGTCCGTTCCGCGACTCCGCTGAGGATCGCCTTCTCGATGATCCGGATCGGGAGGGAAGATCCCGCGGAACAGGGGCTCCTCGCAATGCTGCTTCGAATCGAACACGATCTGCTCGATCGATCCGAGCCGATTCTGTTTCCCGTGTTTGGTCGAGGCCGCGCGCTGTTGCCGCTGGTCGGTCCGGGAATCTCGGACGACAACGTGCGCGATGCGGCGGCGTTCCTCGTTGGACCCTGCTCGTGTGAAATCAAGGAGCTCAATCCCGGGTTCGACTTGCTCCTTGCCGCCGATTGGGATCGGCTTGTGCACGACGGAGCCTCTCCCCCTTCCCTATCGGCGATCGATCCATCGGCGCCGGCGGAACTCGTCCAAGTCCCTGCCGGCCAAGGAGCGAACGACGCGCGGGACGCGGGCGCGCCGAAAGCCGAATGGGACTCGCGATCCGCGCGAGTCGAATCGCCGGACGGCGCGGTCGCTCAAGTGAATCTGCTGGTCGCCTCGGGTTCGGAGTCCCCGCCGCGCGCCCGATTCGCGCTCTCAGCCGGCGCCGTACTGCTCGTCGGCGGTCTCCTGCTCGCGGGATTCCTATGGGGACGATGCCGCACGGCGGGCTGAGCGGAAACGGAAACGGGTGAAAAGGACGATCGCCGCATTACGAATCCAATGAGCTCGCCATGCCGAGAGTGACGAGTGCCGAGTCGTTGGGATCCGACCCGGGTGAACTGACCGCCGAAGAGCGCGAGCGGTACGCGTGGCAATTGGATGTGCGAGGATTTGGCGAGGAAGGCCAGAGGCGGCTTCGGGCCGCCACCGTTTTCGTCTCGCGCATCGGGGGAGTCGGCGGAGCGGTCGTCCGTGATCTGGCGGCGGCCGGCGTCGGTCGGCTGGCGCTCGCCCATGCCGGCGCCATTCGCCGCGACGATCTGAATCGCCAGACCCTGATGACCACCGAGCGTATCGGTGAACTCAGGACCGAATCGGCCGTCGAATTCGTTCGCCGCCTTAACCCCAATGTCGTTGTGGAGACGTTCGCCGAAAACGTCACCGACGAAAACAGCTCGTCGCTCGTGCGAGGCAGCGATGTCATCGTAAGCGCCGCGCCTCGCTTTCAGGAACGCCTTGCCATGAATCGCGCGGCGGTTGGGCAAGGGACCCCGCTCGTCGATTGCGCGATGTACGAACTCGAAGCGCGCCTCACGACCGTGCTGCCCGGTCGTTCGGCCTGTTTGAATTGCCTTTACCCCGAGTTGCCCGACCAGTGGAATCGGCGGTTTCCCGTCATCGGGGCCGTTGCATCCATGATCGGCTCACTCGCGGCCATGGAAGCAATCAAGCTGATCACCGGTTTGGGTACGCCGGCGGCGGACCGGATCTGTATCTTGGACTTGCGCGAGATGAGGTTCCAGTCGGTGGGGATTGCCCGATCGTCCGATTGCGCCGTCTGCCGATCCGCGCCGCCCAAGCCATGACCATGCCGGACGTCCTCTCACGACGGGCTCGGCTCGAGTCGGCGGACGAGCGTCCCGCCGATCTCGAAGTAGTGCCCTGTCCAGGCTAAATTTTGGGATTGTCCGAATCGGCGTTTTCGGAGAACCTCCGCGTCAACAAGGAGGTTCCGATGAAGAAGAAGTATATCGTGCGGCTCACGGACGAGGAACGAGCAGT
>VGZC01000076.1 GCA_016872725.1 Planctomycetota bacterium | reverse complement strand
CCCGGAAGGTGCGTGGTCCGTTTCCGCTCTTCGAGACCAATGGCCCACAAGGACGGGCGATGTTCGCCGGTCTTCGTTGATTCCGGAGTGGAGTAATGGACCACGTGTCCAGCTCCGCGCGCTCTTGCGCGATGGCGGCATGCTGTCACCCGCGGTCCCAAACCCCAATCGACCGCCGCCACCACGTATGGCACCGGTTGGCTCGCGGCCAACACGAACGGATCTCGTCGAGATCCTGACACCCTTCCTGGAGAAGGACTCCGAGGACGACAAACTGTCCATCCTCGACTTGCGCGTGCGGGACACGCGCGGACGGCAGTACAACCCGGAAATGCAGGCGACGATCGCCGAGGCCCTCCCCAGCCGGCTCGTGTACTACCTGGCGGGGATGTACTGCGAGCAGTTGGCGGAGGGTGAGCCCTACACCCAGCTCGCGCCGGCGATCAGCATCTGTTTCCTGGACCACGTCTACTTCCAAGATGCGCCGAGCTTCCATACTCGGTTTCGGCTATGCTCGCCGGAGCATCAGCCGGTCTTCACGGACCAGCTCGAGGTACACTTATTGGAGTTGCCGAAATACGGCGGCTCGATCGCCGATTTGCCGCAGGCGCGTCCCGTGGAGAAGTGGGTCTACTTCCTTCGGAATGCGGACGAAATGGAGGCCTCGGAAATCGGCCGTTGGTTCCAGGATCCGGTATTCGTCGAGGCGGAAGGGATTTTGGAGATGATTCAAAAGGCTCCGGACGAGCGGCTGCGGTACGACATGCGGATGAAGGCCCTGCGCGATCAGCGCACGAACCTCGAGGCCGCTCGACGCGAAGGTATCGCGGTTGGTAAAGAGGAAGGACGCGAACATGGACTGGAACAAGGACTGGAACAAGGACGTGAGGAGGGACGTGAGGAAGGACGTGAGGAGGGACGCTGGATCGGAATCGTCCAGACGCTTCAGGAACTGCTCGGCGAGCCGGTATCCAAACCTGAGGATTTTGCGGCTTGGGAGCACGATCAACTGAGGTGGGACGGGCATCCCATTGTCCTCGCCGAATGGGTACCATTGCGTGGATTGGGAGGTATCTCGTCATGCGCCGTGGGATGCGAGCGGGCGTCTTGATCTTGTGGACCGTCCTCGTCGCGGTGTCCGTGATCTCGGTCGCGGACGAGCCCAAGGAACTCAAGGATGCGTTTGCGAGCCGCTTCCGCGTCGGGGCCGCGATCGGCACGCACCATACCATGGGGCAGGAGCCCGAATCCCTCGCACTTGCCGCGAGCCAGTTCAACGCCGCGACTCCCGAAAACCTGCTGAAGTGGCAGGCGGTGCACCCGGCTCCCGACCGCTATCAGTTCGAACCGGCCGACCGATTTGTTGCATGGGGCGAGCAGCACGGCATGTTCCTCGTCGGACACACATTGGTCTGGCACAGCCAAACGCCGCGATGGGTCTCGCAAGGGACCGATCAAAAGCCGCTCGACCGCGACGCCCTCCTCGATCGCATGAAGGGCCACATCGAAACGGTCGTTGGCCGATACCGCGGACGCATCCAGGCGTGGGACGTCGTCAATGAAGCGATCGACGATCAAGGGCGTTTGCGCAGCGCCGTTCCGGAGGGAGGATCGCCACGCCGTTTCGCGCCCTGGTATTCGCCGATCGGCGATGACTTCATCGAAATGGCTTTTGAATTCGCGCATGCCGCGGACCCGAACGCCGAACTCTACTACAACGACTACAACGAGTGGTTTCCCGCGAAGATCGAAGCCATATCAGGACTCGTCCGGCGGCTCCAATCCAAGAACGTCCGCATCGACGGCATCGGCCTTCAGGGCCACTGGGGTCTCGATTACCCGAAGCTCGACGAGATCGACCACATGCTCACCGAATACGGGAAACTCGGCGTCAAGCTGATGGTCACGGAGCTCGACATCACCGTCTTGCCTTCCGCGTCGAACGGGACATCGGCCGACGTGAATGCGCGCGCGACGGGCGGCGATCGGCTCGACCCGTATCGGGACGGTCTACCGGACGCGGTCCAGCGGAAACTCGCCGACCGCTACGCGGCGATTTTCGGCCTGTTCGTCAAGCACGCGAACACGATCGATCGGGTGACTTTTTGGGGCGTACACGACGGGCATTCGTGGCGCAACCACTTCCCCGTCCGCGGCCGAACCGATTATCCGCTGCTCTTCGATCGCCGTTTGGAACCGAAATCCGCCTTTTCCGCCGTCGTCGGCACGGTGCGGCCGTAGCGTCTAGCCCTGTGTAGGTGACTAAGTCGGGATCGCCCTTTCGGATGTTTTTGCTCGTTTCTTGTTTCGCTTCGCCTCTTCGAGGACAGGATGGGTAGCCGTGTGGAGAAGGTTGTGTTTGTCTTGGGAGAGGGGGAAGCTTAGCCTGTCGTGAACAACGAAAACGTCATCTCACGACCAGAATTTCAATACTGGCATGACGGCTCCCACGAATTTGGCTGTTGGGACGCTAGTCTACTCGGGCGCGCCCTGGTCCGTTGGCCTACAGGTGTAAGGCTCTCTTTTTCGAAGCAGTAGCCGCATCAACGGGTACTGAATCAGCATCAGCAATCCTAGCAATAGAAGTCCGCCGACAAGAGGATCGATTACGACATAAGCAACGCCAAATAACGTTAGCGAGCCAAAGAAAGCTATCACAAAAACCCAGCATAGCAGCAAAACGAATTTACCTACGGTGGCATGGCGCGCGGTTTCGCGAATGTATCGCCCTTTCATCACGCGTCTCGATACAATACGACGCTCTTGCGGCGCTCGGCCAAGGAAATCGCGGTCGGCACGCATCACCTCCGACCCGCGCACCCGGTTATTGAGAAGTTACCATGACTTCGACAGGATCGCCGGTGGAGTAACGATCAAAAACGTCTCCAAGTTGTTCACGAGTCAGCAAGGACCACGGGGTTTTTGATGGCTCGGCGTTGCGAGCATCACTGGGACGGGCAATGTGCGGCATGGACAGTCCCCACCGGGGGCTTCGTTGTCGAACATTTCTAGATGATTCCGTGTAAACGCCCGCAATTAGGTAGCGATCGAGCAACTTTGGCCACAGCAAGAGTCGGACGGAACCACCCTTCCCCAACCCCTTGCGAAGACGCGTCTTGACATTTTCCACGAACCTAGCAAGTCTCTCCTTGTAATCGGTGCCATCCGGTTCGCCCGGGCCTTGACTATGCACTTCGATCTCCACATTTCGAAACCCCTGTGGACGATTCAATGATGAGAGTATTAGTTTCACAGCGAATTCTGTTTCGTCGTCGCCCTCGCCGCGAACGTGGGGCGTAATCAGGCAAAGGAACTCGGCGTGTAGAGTCAGTTTGCGGATCGCCTGAATCTGGGTGGGGATCGTGAGTTGTTGGCCCCACTGGGAAGATATGTCGTGCCAGAACCCCTTTCCCTCTACTTCGCTGATGCAACGAATCGGATGCCCTTCGGCGGCCAACATGTCCTGAACTGCCCCGCATGACACGATGCGATCAATCGGTTCGATGGAATGAGACGCGATGGCTTCGCGGCACCACGAAACGTCATCGTCCTGCCACTCGTCGACGGCCTGCGGTCGCCGAACCCGCGTGTCGCGGATTTTCGTAAGAAGTTCTTCGCAAAGGGCTTTCGATGTGCCATCCGCGACATTTCGTGCCCTTACACTTGCGGCGTAGATCCAGCTTCCGTCGCGGAGGTCGGCGACCATCACCGGGCAGGCGGCGGTCATCGGAAACATTGTCATTCCGAGCTTGTGAAGCTGTTTCCGCCACGATTCGCCATCGGGGTTTGCCTGCTCATCGAAAACTGACGGCGTAAACGCAAACTCCGCAATCATGAACCGAACCTCTCATAGAAGTCGATTTCGAAGAAATCGTCGGGCCAAGGCTGAACGAAGTCGCCATTCCGATCCACGTCGATGCGTCGGGCTCGCGTGCAATATTTGTCGTTGCTGATGTGGTACACGACAACGTCGTCGCTCATGAGCGGAAACCCCTGGGTATGTCCGCCATTCGACGTCTCACGAATGCGCCGAAGAAGGCGCAGTATACAGTGCTCGCTGTGCGTCTCAATTAGGAAGCAATGCCGTCTTTCCTGGCTCGCGGCCACGAAGAGATCGCCGATCTCGGCCTGCAGCCGAGGGTGGATGTGGAGTTCGGGCTGCTCGATCGCGATAATGCGATCATGACCTTCGAGTGAGGTTACGACAACGGGTAGAAGCTGCGAGATGCCGACTCCCACATCGTTGAACGCCAGCTCGGTGTCCGAATCGGCACGAGTCAGTATCGTACGACGCAATGGCGATTGACTGCGCATTTGCTCCAGATCGCCGTCGACCAGCGATGTCTCGTCAACCTCTCGGTATTTCTTTCTGCGAACGCAATATCCCGACTTCAGCCGTTTGGCCAGCCAGTCGCTCACCTCCTCGACAAACGTGTCAGGACACGTCTGCAGTTCGTCCCAGGCCGCCAACCCCGACGCCCAGCGGCTCGAGTCGGGCGACCGTGGAGGACTGTACGTCCGGGGAACCGGCGTACGCAGCGGTCCCAAGTGTCGAAAACCGGACAAGCAATCTCGCGCCGCCCTCGCGATTCCGATGGTAAAGGCGGATACGACGCATTCGGCGAGTGTAAAAGCGGTATGACAATCGCTTATTGGTGTGACCCAAAACGGCAGGGGAAGTAGGAGCTGTAGGTGTGGTAATGCGCAAGTGGGGCGCGGCGATTCATGGCGAATGCTGTAGTGAAAGAATGGCTCGTCCCAGTGTGACGATGCACGTTCAACAGAATGTGAATCGTCGAGCAATTGTCGTAGGAGAGCGTTGAAGGTTTCGCCTATGTCTCCCCATCCGATGTGAACTCGAGGATGACGCGAGTCGATCGCGAACTGACATATTGATCCATCCGATATAATCGTCGCGAATAGCTTGTTGTCAACGTCGAAGGAACACTTGGATACGAATGGAGACGCGAATGCGTCGGTCCGCCTAATCGTGACGTCGATGCATGCGCTACCCGTGAATTGCAAGTCGGACGCGTTGGAGGGATTGAGGGACGGGTTGGGCAGCGACAAATCGTGTTCGTCGAACGTCAGGCCGAGGCTGATGCGAATATGGTCCGCGCCGTGATGCAGAAAGTTGCGGTAGCCGCCGAGATCAACCAACGGACCGCCGACGAGGGTGGTGTCGGCATCGAGATTGCGCCGCGCGAAGATCTCGTTTGCGTAGTGAATCGCGTGGATCAGTGTGCTCTTGCCGCCGCTGTTCGGGCCGAAAAGGAGCGTGATCGGCTTCAGGTCGAACGCCACTTCGTCCTTGATGCCCTTGAAATTCGCGACCGCGATGCGGGTGAGTGTTGCGCTCATCGTGGGCCCGTTGAGGAAGGTGCGACAGTCGCGAAGGTCTCAGCGCCGGGATTCGTTTGGGCCCTGGGGCGCAATGCGCAACCGGGTGAGCTGAGCGTCGAGCGTTTGGTAGCTTCGTAGGCCCAGGAGCCGGGCGGCTTGGGCCTTGACGCCGTTGGCCTCCGCCATCGCCCGTTGTAGCAGTGTGCGATGGATGTCGGCAAGGTAGGCTTCCATTTTGAAGCCATCGCCAAGTGGTTGGTCGAGCGGTGACGGTGCCGTCGGTCCGATGACGGGAGTGCCACCCACCGCGGCCGCGAGGTCGCCCCGAGTCAGGACCGGCGAGTCCGCCAACACGGCGGCTTGGACGAGTGTGTTGTGCAGTTGCCGGATGTTGCCCGGCCAGGAGTACCGCCTCGCGAACGTCAATGCCGACTTGTCGAGTCGTTTCGCTGAGTAGTCGGGTTCGTCGCGCGCGAACTGATCGTTGATCTGGGCAAGCAATCGCTCGGCGATCAGAGGAATGTCGGTCACCCGATCGCGAAGCGAAGGCAGCGCGATCGTAATCACGGCGAGTCGGTAGTAGAGGTCTTCGCGGAACGAGCCGTTTCGAATAGCGGACGGGAGATCGCGATTCGTTGCCGCGATGACCCGCACGTCGACGCGGCGGTCCCGGTCGTCGCCCAACCGACGAATCGTCCGTACGCTCGGCCCTTCACCCGAAATCGGCTGCAACACGCGAAGGAGTTTGGCCTGCGTTTCCGAATCGCATTCGCCAACCTCGTCCAAGAAGAGCGTTCCTCCCGAAGCCGCTTCAAACGCCCCGCCTCGATCCCGGTCCGCGCCTGTGAACGTGCCGCGGGTGTGTCCGAAGAGCTCGGATTCCAGCAGCGTCTTCGAGATCGCCGCGCAATTGATGGCGAGAAACGGCTTGGAACGCCGGGGGCCTGCCTTATGGATCGCTTGCGCGAACAGCTCCTTCCCCGTTCCGCTCTCACCCAGGATCAACACCGAAACACTTCGCATCGCAGCTCGCTTCGCTCGCCCCACCGCTTCCCGGATCGTCCGGCTCCCTCCGACGATATTCTCGAACCCCTCAACCTCGCCCGGACTTTCCGAGGCGAGATGTTGGAAGTGGCGATCGGGTTCCCGAAGCATTTCGGGGATCACATCGATCGTCAGATCGAATGGCACGTCCGTAATCCAGGACCGCTCGGCGAACGTCTCGTAGAACGCCGCTGGGTAGCGTGTCTTCCCGAGCAATAACCAAACCGCGGCCATCGCCGGAGTGCCCGGGCTCAAATGCAAACAGAGCTCCGTCTTGGCCGAATCCGGTCTCTTCGCGAGCGCGCCGAGTTCCGAATCGGCGAAGGCGAAGATGGCTCGGTAGTCCGTCGGATTTTCGAGCGGAACAGGGATGAAGGTCGCGGCGCGGCCCAGCCACGAGGCATACCGCTTATTCCACGATTCCGGGTAGTTGCTGAGGATCCGCACTTCGTCGAACGGCTGGGTATCGAGGAGCGTCTTGATCGGTCCGCTTCCCGCCGAAGCGGCCGAATCGCCTCGCCGAATCCGACGTAGGATCTCCTCGCGGACGCGCGCCGGCATGGCGCCGGCCATTGCGCGAAAGTCGCTGTGTCCGATCCACTGCACCAATAGCCGCCGACGGCCCGACATGGCACTACCTCGCTTGTGGTTTCACAGCGCCATTTGTAGCATGACGACCGCTCGCGACGCAAGGCATTGAATGCCCCCGCACGGCAATGGTCCGGCGATTCGGGCCGTGCGCCCGCACATACCGGGCGTCAGGCTTTTGGCACGATTGTTGCTGTCGCATTCGTCACGATATCGCGGGCCGCCTGACCGGCGGGCCGACGTCGCAGCCAAGACCGAGAACGATCCGCCGAGGAATCGCAAATGACCGATCGAGACACGCGGCGCGCAGTGCTCATGGCCCTGGAACCGATGCCTCGCGGTCCGTGGCTCGGTCCCGTCGAATCGTGCCTAAGGAAGGCCGAGTGCGAAACGCGGACGGAATCGGGCCGGTTAACCGCGTGGCGGGACGTCCGTTCGCATTGCCGCGTCTTGTACGCCGATGGCTGGCAATTCGCCCCGATTCGGCTGAGTTGCCGGCGCACGGCGCTCGCAATCACTCGGAAACGTCTCTATTTTTCCGGGAGCAGTATCGATCACCGACGAGAGCACGAAATCGTCGCGGGATGCCGACCACCCGACCGACCCGCGCACGAGCAGATTCGCGAGCAGTGGTCGATTCTGACGGTGTTGAGCGACAACCTGCCACTGGGACCGCGGTTCGTGCCTGTCGATCTCGACGCGACGTTGGGTGAATCGCGGTACATCCACATCGGTGGCCGACGCTTACCGTTTTCGGGTGCGACATTGAACAATTCGTACAGGCAATACGGATTTCACGACGTCCCCAAGGACTGGAAACTACTCGTTTGTGGGCTGGACGGCGTGGAAGCGTCGGTCGTCGAGCGATTCCGTGACGGCCTGCAAGGAGTGGTCGGGGGACGGGGTGCGCATGCCAAGATCGTGTTAACTGATCGTGGGACGATACAACACCGACTTGACGAATTGGAATCGCGAGGAGAGGTTTCCTCGACCCAGGGGCGGTGCCTTCTCTTCGTATTGCCGTCCTCAACCGAGCTGCCAAGTGCGGATTCCCTGGAACTCCTTGCGAGGCTGGACCGCGCGCGCGTGCCCTTTCGCAGAGCGTACGCGACCGACCCCATCAACTTCTCGATTCCTGACCAATTGCCGTCGTTACTGCTCGCCTGCGGTGGGCGCCCGCACATTGTGTGTACCGAGGCGAAATGCGGCCCGATTTGGACCGTCGCGATCGACCTTGGGCATGCGCCGGGCCGCGAGACGTCGACGGTCGTCGCGACCGTCGTGGGGCCGGAAGGCATCTTGACGCACGCCTGCCGCGCGGTCCAACGCCGTGATGAAACGGTCTCGCAACCCGTGCTAATCAAACTGCTTCGTTCGTGCGCCGAGGTCTTGGGCGTTTCGCCGTCAAAGGACAACGTGAACGTACTTGTAATGCGGGACGGACGCCTCTTTGAAAACGAACATGCGGCCTGGTACCGCACCGAGTTCGGGCCGCGCGTGACCTTGATGGAATACCGAAAGCGGTGGAATCCGCAGGTTATTCTGGAACACGGCGAATCACCGGGATTGCCCGGCGCACCGTTCTCCGCGCGACTTCCGGGTGCCGCGACGATGTTCCTTTGCACGACGAGTCCCCGGACGAATCGCGAATTGCCCAACATGGTGAAGGTGACTTGGAAGGAGGAATGGAACGGCCTGGAACTTGACGGAACCGAGATAGCGCGGCTCCTGACCGCGTCCTCGGCGGCGCCGGGATTGGGGCAACGACCGCACCACCTTCCCGCCGCGCTCTACTGGGCGGACGGCATCGCAGGGGCCACGAACGACGACTTGCGATTTCGCGGGAATCGAGTCGTCGACGTCTGATGAGCCGTTTTTCCAACCACGCGGGGGAAACCATGTTTCCGTACTTCGTTGACAAGCCGGACTCTAGCAAGCTCGTGCGGCACCGGGGAGCCGACTGGCGACCGTTTCTCGTCAATCGCCTCCTCTTCAACCTCTCCGGAGCCCACTACGTGTATGACCACATTTGGATGAAGGACCAGGGTGTCCGACAGGTCGGTACGACGAACGTTCATGCGCCGACTCGCACGGCCTACTTCGATCAGGCGGTGCTTGTTCCGGTACTTTTCCAGTACCGATATCCGGTGTGGACGAATCCCAGGGTCCTGTCGATCGGTGATCCGGACCTGTCAAACTGCGTGCTCGCCGCATCGCATTGGCTCGATACGGTTCCTGGTGAGCGATGCGCGATCGTCTACTCGCTCGGTGTCGGATGGATGTTGTACGTCGCGGCGTCCCAGGTCGACACGGTCCTATTGTACGAGCCAGACGACGCCGTGCGCATTCATCTAGCGCCGCGCTTCGCATCGGCCATTCATGACGAGTACCCGAACTGCAAGATCCTTGTTCCCGATCATGGTGAATTGCCGGGTCTTGTGGAGAAATACCGGCCGAAAGGCATCGTCTTCGCCGACGCGTGGTCACTTGAGAATCAGGTCACTCCCCCGGATGTCACGATACCCCATTTCGATATCCCCGTCTGGCCTGCCTACCACGCGGAAACGTGATCGCCATGGCTTCGCTCTTGTCCCATTCGGATCCAAGGCCGTTCGTTTGAGCCTCCGCCCTTTCGGCGCACCGCTAGTCCCAAGAACGCGAAGGGCGACACACATCGTTTGATTGTCGGGACCGGAAATGGCGTCTCGGAACTGCGGGCCCATCAAGGAACGGAAACGGGCGTATTTCTCGAATAAAGTCGCCGATGGCCTTGCGAATCTCGCCGACCGTGGACTACGCGTTCAAGCGGTTGTTCGGCGACCCGCGTCACTCGGCCGTCCTGGTCCACCCGCTCAATTCGGTTTTCGAGGGTCAGTTCGTCGTGCGTGACGTCGAGATCCTGACACCTTTCTTGGAAAATGCCACCGGCTCGCACACGTCCAAGATCTTTCTTAGGTTTAGACGGCGTCAGGTAGGCGGTCGGGGCGCGCGGGGGGATCTGGGGCGGTGATCGGACGTGGCCGCTATGCGGGTTAGGCGAATCGAGGCGTCGGGAGGAATCGCGGCGAGCGCGCGAATCGGCGGTGATCGAGGGGGATCGCGGCGGCGGACCGTGACTTGACGCCTCCGCCGGCGCGTCGTATGTCAACGCATGACACGGAACGGTCACTCGACGCGAGCGATTTTCGGCCCATCGCGCGGACGGCGACCGGACGTTGCCCGGCAACGCCGGAAAGAACCCGGCGGTCTTCGGGCCCCGAAGGGGCCGCAACATGTCAGCCCAGGGCCGAGCGGAGCGGCGCAGCCGCGCAGCGCCGCCCTGGGCTACGATGGGAATGCCCCTTCGGGGCGGGAAGACCATCGGACCGCCGTGTGCACCCGCGCGGCCCCGAGGACCATCACGCGTCTCGATGCAATACGACGCTCTTGCGGCGCTCGGCCAAGGAAATCGCGGTCGGCACGCATCATCCGCCGATCACGGCAGAGGTTCACGGCACGGCGTGTCGTGCGACCTTACTCGATTCGAGGATCGGGTCCATGTCGCGAAAGATTTCGCCCGCCCCAGGGTGGAATACGCGTCCGATCAGCAGGTCGGTGAGATTCGCCTGGTAGCGCGGGTGTTTCTTCAAAAAAATGCCGAAGCTGAAATCGGGCGTGTAGAACGCCTCGACCAGTTTCCGGATCCAGCGCACGCCCGACTCGAAGTCGGCGGTCCACTTTCCGAGCCGTTCCCCGGAAAGGTCGCCCGCCCGAAGGCCGTCGCACACGGCGTCCGCCGCCAACTCGCCCGACTTGAGCGCGAGGAAGACGCCCGACGAGTAGATCGGGTCGATGAACCCGTAGGCGTCCCCGATCAGCACCCAACCCTCTCCCGCGTGCCGGCGCGTCGTATACGAAAACTCCTTCGCGGTCCGCAGGCCTCCCGTCCGCTCGGCGTCCCGCAGCCGATCGACGAGCGCCGGACATTTTGTAAGTTCCTCGTCGAATGTCGCCTGGATCGAATCCCGGTCCTTCAGCAGGTAATCCCGATCGCCCACGACGCCGATACTCGTGACGTCGCGCGACAAGGGAATGAACCAGAACCAAGCTCGGCGATCCGTCGTGTGCAGGATGATCGTCGCTCCGCCGTTCTCGCCCGCGTCGCGCCGAGCCCGCTTGTAATAGGTCCAGATGGCGGCCTTGCGGAGCGACGGGTTCTCGACGCGAAGGCCCAATCGGTTCGCGATCAGGGCTTGCTGCCCGGTCGCGTCGATCAGTACGCGCGCGGTGATCTCGACCGGCTCGGCATCGTCGTAGCGCACCCGAACACCGACGGCGCGATCTCCATCGAAGCGAACATCCAGGACCCGCGTCACGTCGTGGCATTCGGCGCCGGCGGCCGCCGCGTTTTCGAAAAGCAGTTGGTCAAAATCCGCCCGCTCGACCTGCCACGTCGCCGAGCAATCGCGGGGATCGTGTTCGCGGAAGAAAAAGGGCTGCGATTCCCTGCCCGAGTGATTCACGAACTGAACGCTGAGCTTTTGAACAAAAGGCGCGTTTCGCATCCGATCGAGCAGATCGAGCCGTTCGAGCGTCCAATAGACCTCGGGCATCAGCGACTCGCCGACATGGAACCGGGGCATCGGTTCGCGTTCGACGAGCAGCGTGGACCATCCTTCCTTCGCGACGAGCGCGGCGGCTGTCGAGCCGGCGGGCCCTCCTCCCATCACCACGACGTCGTAGGCGTTCTTCATCACGCGATCGGTT
>VGZC01000075.1 GCA_016872725.1 Planctomycetota bacterium | reverse complement strand
GCCCCCTTCCCGCCCGCAGCCCGCCACTCAGCGCTGCCCCTCGCATTCCCTCGCACTACCACCAGCTGTGAGCCAAAGGGTCAGTCGAGCTGAGCAGACGTGGGTCAATCTATCTGATCGCCATAGCTCATAGGCTCGGTTCCAAATCCTGCTGAGCAGCACGATCCGCAGACGCAGAATGACTTGCGCACCTTCGCGAGTCCACTGCATTCCCGACAGCTTCAGCCGTTGCGTGAAGACGGTCTTGCATGCGGCCTCAGTCACGCCGCTGCCAATCGGCAGCCCCAGGCGCTTGTATTCCGCATAATTTACGAATCGACGTTGATTGCGGAGATAGTTGCAGGCTCGACGAAATTCTGCTTTTTGTGACTTGTGCAGCCCGAGTCGGCTCGCCATGGCCGCCGCGCTGTGTAACACGCGTCCGGCGCCGCCGGGCTTGAGAGTGCTGGCTCGGTTCGCGGAAGTACCACGGAACCTTGCCAGGGCGGATCGAGCCAAGCTGGCCCATGCGATCCGGCAGACGGTTTCGTCGATCACCATTGGCGTCCGCGACGCGAAGTCGGGTGACATCGTCTACCGCGAGCTGTATGGCGAATTGATGTTCCACGAGGCGTTTGGCCAGCGGCCGATCACCATTCCCGACGAGGTCATCGGCCAGCGACGCGTCTGGCGTGAGATCGGTGAACTGGCTCGGGCGTCCAGGCGACCCATTCGGCTCGAAGGCGTCGGTCGCTTGATCGACTCCAACGACCCGTCGCTCGCCTGCTACCACATGCGGCAAGCGGTGAAGGCGGGAATGGTGCGGAAGGTGGGGGCCAAGGATGGTTGGGTGGCGACGGGCCAAATGCAGAAAAAAGGGGGCAGCCGGTACTTGAAAACGGGGCCGGTTTGTCGAGACCGTTCAGCCTGCGACAATCTGTCCGGTGATCCAATGGGATCCTCGCCGAAGCCGACGAATCGCGATCTCGCGCGGAAGCCTGAGCATCGGTGCGTGCCTGATTTCGACGCGCGTCGATTTCGAGTTCGACCGAGCATGATACGGTCGGAATGTCCATTCGCCGCAGGCTCGTCGCATGCGTGCGTCCTTTTTTCCGGGCCGCCGTATCGAAGCACGAATGGAGCACCAACCGGCGATGCCAGCCGGTCAATAGCGAAATACACGCCGTTCGCATCTTCCTTTCCGGCCGTCGTCTGTTTCGCTGGGAATCGCACCCGGGTGGGGAGATCGAAAGCCGGCCGATGCCTGGAATCACGGCGAATCACGCGCCTTTCACCGACCAGGCGCGATGGCGGCCCAAGGGCCAAGGTACGCCAGGGGATCGTCGCTGAGTCGTTCGGCGGAAACGGCAATGGAACGATCGGCTCCAAAGCGCTTGCGAGAAATTGCTTGACACCGGACGGCGAACGAAAATAATAGGTAGCTTCTGGTCGGCCGCGAAAGGTTGCGGAAGCGGCCGAATTCGGTAGCACGCCTTGCGGAAGGTGCGAGAACTCCCAATCCGAGATCTTGACGCCCGTTTGCAAGGCGGTCGGCTCTCTCGCCCGATCCCCTTTGATCCAGGCCGACGGACACGACGCCTTGGGCGGCCGTGCGACGGCGACCGACGACCGGGCAACCGTCGTTTTGACGCGGCGAGGGACCGGTGTCGGGAGTCCAAGGAGTCGAGCGAACTTTTGTCAAACGCGTGTGGGCGGCGGGCGGGGTGAACCGAGTCGCCCATCGGACGAGTCTATAGTCTCCGAACGGGAATAGGTGGGGGAAACCAACAATGGACAATGTGAGAAACGTATTCGAGGCGATTCTCAAATACGGGCACGACGAGGATTTCGTGCCGAGCGATTTTTGCGAGTTCGAGCCCACGGACGCGCCCGCCGGTTCACCGGAGAAGATCGAGGTACTTCGGCAGCGCGTGGAATCGGGATTGCCTCTCTGGCACTTCAATGACCGACAAGACTACGCCGGCTTGACCGGTGCCGTGCGCCCGCGCGAGTAACCGCCCCTTCGACGTCTTGTCGTGATGGCCTTGACGCCGCGCCCCGGCCGCGCTCGGCGGCTCGCCCCCGCTGAGGGTCCGTCCCGGCGGATCGACCGTGCGTTTCGCGACGGATTGGCGGTCCCGACGCATGGATCGGCCGATCGAAGCACCCGGCCGTCGTCGCCAACGGCGTTCCATCGCGTTCTTGTTGCGGATGGGGCGATTTGGTATCCTTCCGAGCTTCGGAGTTCGGATCCCGTGCCCCGGAGCGGAGAGGGTCTGGACGATTGTGGGAATCGTCCGCTTCGCACCGTCGGAAACATGGGCCGCTAACCCGGCGAACCGCGCCGATTCCTATTGGATGGAACGCGGAACGCTCGCCGGACACCCCGAGTCCGGTACGGCAGGAATGACATGGTCAATCGCAATCTGATCCGCAGTTTGGAAGACGACAACATCTCCGACGAGATCGCCCGCTTGTTTTCGGGCGACATGGCGCCGCTCGACGAATTCGAGTCCCAGGTCGAGCAAGGGCCGGACGTCAACGTCAATAAGATCGTGGACGGGCGGATTATCCGGGTCGAAGACGATTTCGTACTGGTCGACGTCGGTTTCAAGAGTGAAGGGACGATCCCTTTGCAGGAATGGGGCGACGACGAGGAACCGCCCAAGGTCGGCGACCTGGTACAGGTCTTGGTCGAGGACGTGGAGGACGAGCACGGAGCGACCGAACCGTACGGCATGCTCACGCTCAGCAAGCGCAAGGCGGAGAAGATCAAGACCTGGGACAAGATCATGGAGTCGGTGTCCGAGGGACAGGTCGTCACCGGCACGGTAACGCGCAAGATCAAGGGCGGGCTGCTGGTCGATATCGGTGTGCCCGTGTTCCTTCCGGCAAGTCAAGTCGACATCCGCCGCCCTGGAGACATTGGCGACTACATCGGGCGTGTCGTGCAGTGCGAAGTGCTGAAGATCGACGAGGCCCGTCGCAACATCGTGGTCAGCCGCCGATCGCTCATTGAAAAGCAGCGGCAGGAAGACCGGGAACAACTGCTCCGCGAGCTCGAGCGCGGCCAGACTCGAAGCGGCATCGTCAAGAACATCGCCGACTTCGGCGCATTCGTCGATTTGGGAGGCATCGACGGTTTGCTGCATATCACCGACATGAGCTGGGAACGGATCGGCCATCCGTCGGAAATGGTGTCGATCGACCAGGAAATCGAAGTGATGATCCTCGATATCGACCGGGATCGCGAGAAGATCGCGCTGGGCTTGAAGCAGAAACAGCGGAATCCGTGGGACAACGTCGACACGAAATACCCGGTGGGCACCAAGATCAAGGGTGCCGTGGTTAATGTGATGAGCTACGGGGCGTTCGTGAAGTTGGAACCGGGTATCGAGGGACTCGTTCACATCAGCGAGATGTCCTGGACGAAACGCGTTCAACATCCGAGCGAACTGGTTCAGATCGGGGACGAGGTGGAAGTCGTCGTGCTGGGCGTCGACAAGGACGGCCAGCAGCTTTCGCTCGGCATGAAACAGACTCAGACGAATCCGTGGGAGACGGTCGCCGAGAAATACCCGGTGGGGAACATCATCAGCGGAAAAGTCCGCAACCTCACGAATTACGGCGCGTTCGTGGAATTGGAGGAGGGGATCGACGGTTTGCTCCACGTGTCGGACATGTCGTGGACGCGGAAGATCACCCACCCAAGCGAAATGCTCGAAAAGGGTAAGGAGGTCCGATGCAAGGTTCTTTCGGTTGATCAGGATCGACGCCGCATCGCCCTCGGATTCAAACAGCTCGAGGACGACCCGTGGGCGCACGACATTCCCAGCAAGTACCAGCCGGGACAGGTTGTCCGAGGAACGGTCACCAAGATCACGAACTTCGGTGTGTTTGTCAGCTTGCAGGACGGACTCGAGGGGCTCTTGCATATCTCCGAACTGGCCGACCACAAGGTCGAGAATCCCGAGGAGATCGTCAAGGTCAACGACGAACTCGACGTGAAGATCCTCCGAGTGGAAACGGACGAACGGAAGATCGCCTTGTCGCGCAAGCGGGTCGAATGGGCTGAAGAGGATGTGACGGCCGATGCGGCGCCGCAGTCCCCGACCGCCGAACGAAAACCGACCACCGAATTGAAGGGCGGTCTGGGAGGGTCCGGTCCGCTGATCCAACCGCGTCGCGAATAGCGGACGGGCGTTCGGCCGGTCGTCGCAATCCGCACGTTCGTCGTGCCTCGCACATCACGCGCATTTCCCCGGGATCGGCTCGACCTTCAGTCCGACGCGTCGGGTCGTCGATAGTGTGGTTGTGGATGACGCACCCCATCGCACCCCGACGAGCTGACGCCCATGAGGATCGAAGACGAGTCCCACGATGTCGATTTCGAACACGATGCGTTTGAGGTCCCGTCGATTCGACGGCGAGTGCGCGAGCCCTCCGAGTCGTCGGTCCAAACTCCCCTCGAAACGTACCTGCGCGAGATTAACGAGACGGCCTTGCTGACGGCCGAGGACGAGCAGCAACTGGCGCTCAGTATCGGACAGGGCGATGTGCGGGCGCGCGACAGGATGGTTCGGGCGAACTTGAGGCTCGTCGTCAATATCGCCCGCGGATACGCCGGCAAGGGACTGAGCCTGCAGGACTTGATCGAGGAAGGCAATCTCGGGTTGCTTCGCGCGGTCGAGGGTTTCGATCCGTCCGTGGGGACGCGGTTCAGCACCTACGCGAGCTACTGGATCAAACAGTCGATCAAGCGAGCCTTGATCAACTCGGCGAAAACGATCCGCATCCCCGCCTATATGGTCGAACTGCTGAGCAAGTGGCGTCGAGCGAATGCTCGGCTCACCGAGGAACTCGGACGATCGCCGACGCCGGAGGAAGTGGCCCGTGTGCTCGGGCTTCCGCGCAAGAAATTGCCGATCATCAAGAAGGCGATCCGCATCTACAATTCGACTCCACAGACCGACCAGGCCGACGCGGGGTGGTCGCTTGGCGAACTGATCATGGATGAGCGGATGAAGAGTCCGGAGGACGAGTTGCTGGAGAACGACATCCTCACCCGCGTCTTGGGAATGCTCGAAACGATGGATTCCCGCGAAGCCACGGTACTCCGCATGCGGTTTGGATTGGATGACACCGACCCGCACACCCTCAAGGAGATTGGCGAGCGTCTCGGACTGACGCGGGAGCGGGTGCGGCAGATCGAAACCGAGGCGCTCGGAAAACTGTCCGACGGACTCCGCGATCGACGTGAACGAAATGCCCGCCTCGCCGCGCGGGAATCAAGTGGAGCACAATGATGGCGGAGGGGCTCGATTTGAAACGGTATGTTCGGGACGTTCCCGACTTTCCGAAGCCGGGCATCCTCTTCCGCGACATCACTCCGCTGCTCGCGAATCCCGGAGCCTTCCGCGAGGCGATCCAGCGGATGGCCGCTCCGTTCCGCGGCGAGCGAGTCGACGTGGTCGTTGCGGCGGAAGCGCGTGGATTCATCTTCGCCGCTCCCATGGCCGTGGAACTCAACGCGGGATTCGTGCCCATTCGGAAACCGGGCAAGTTGCCGTTCGACACGCACGCGTTCCATTATGAACTGGAATACGGAGCGGATACGCTGGAGATCCACATCGACGGCGTCCGGCATGGACAACGCGCGCTTGTCGTCGATGACCTCCTGGCGACGGGAGGCACCGTGGAAGCCTGCTGCCGCCTGCTTTCGGATTGCGGCGCCGTGATCGTCGGTTGCGCATTCCTCATCGAACTCGCCGAGCTGGGCGGAGCAACCCGGATCGCTCCGAATCGCGTCCATCGGGTCATCCGCTACGGATGACGGGCTCGGATCGCGTTCCCGATCGACTCGTCCACGATTTCCACGGCGTCCTCCGCCCTGCGCTCCTAGGGGAGCGAAACGACTTCGCCTCCCGATTTCGTCAACAGGGCCCGCAACAGATCCAAGTCGATGGTCGCCGCGATGAATCGCACGCTCCCATCGCACATCCCGGCATTGAAACCACCGGGCCGGAGCCCGGTGAGTCCGTCGAGCGGTTTCGAGGGGTCGACTTGAAGGTCGTCCGGTTTGGTCCAGACGACCGCTTTCGAGTTCGCGACTTCCGCGGTCATCAGCGTGTTGCTCGTTCCATCGGTAATGTCCCGAAACCGGGTTCCCGTTCGGCTGCCGAACACCGTGTCCTCGCCCACAAGCACGACGTAGTTGGTCATGCCTTTCGCGGCCTCGGGGTTATTCGCCGAGGCATAGGTGCGCGGCATGCGAGGAATCAACTTCCGGTTGTGCTCGCTGTCCCACGGTTCGTCGAGGTGGAATTCCTTATAGAGCGCCTCCTCTTCAATGTACGGCAGAATATGGACTCGCCAACTCAAGAGGGGTTTGCCGTCCGCGTCGAACGAGGCCGCCGCGGGAAATCGGCCGGTCGCGTCATGGCAATTGTACATTGCGAGCGCGATCGATTTGAGGCTGTTCATTCCTTGAACGCGCCGCGCCGCCTCACGCGCCGCCTGGACGGCGGGCAGCAACAAGGCCACCATGACTCCGGATGTCGCCATGTTGATTTCCGACTCGACGGCGATCTCGACGCGACGCGTTTCCCGCTTCGGCTTCAGACGCGTCGCAAGACCGCCGACGATCCGTTGCACGTAGGCCCCCATCGCCGCCTCGACCGGATCTCCTTCACGCCCCAATTCCTGGGAAATCTGTTCGATGAGCATCTGTTGGCCGAGTTCAATGCCTTCGTTGATGAGCCCTTCCAGCCGCCCGGCCGCCTCGTCGTCGGGCGAGTGGACGACCAAGCGCACGGCCATGTTCCGGCCGTAGGCGACATGGAATTCGGCCTTCGAAACGAGATCGGGAATCGCTAGGAACTTATTGAGCGGAGGCGGTACCTGGGGCATCATGCCCATGGCCCCCTGAATCATGGCCCTCAGCGGATCGATGTCCACGGCGACCGATGCGAGCTGTTTTCCGATGGCGGGGCGAAGCAAGGCGACGAGCGGCCCGTCCTCGGCACGGTGATCGAGCATTGCGGGAAGGACCGGATCGGAAGCGAGAACGAGCGTCCGGTCATCCAAGAAATACACCGACGGGAGCGCCGGGTCCTGGGATCGATAGAACGGCCGTTTGTTGAGTTGCTCGGGCGTCGCGCCGGTCAGCAACATGGGCAGCAGACCCTCGCGCGGACACGGCTTGACGAAACGAAGCACGGTGCCGTAACCGGGAGTCACCGCCCCCTCCGCGGGCGCTTCCATGAACGCCACAACCTGTTCGACATCGAGCGGATCGAATCCGAGTTCCTTCATTCCCACCGCGCTCACGACCTCGCGCGGGAGAAGCTCCAGTTCCGGCTGCAGCATGGCGGACCGGGGACTCGACGCGACCGCGACCACCGCGCTCGGAGGGATGAACCGCAGGAGTGAATCTCCGTCTTGAGCGGCGCCCGCCCGCGCGGGACGGGGCTGCGCCCAGAGCATCGACGGACCGCCGAGGACAACCAGGAGGAGGAACAAAGCGGCGCCGCGCACGCTCGTGAATGGCGACGCGAATCGAGCGATACGAATCGTAGTGGGCATGTATCGAGGCTCCCATGGATGAGAAGAGACGCGACCTATGAGCGGCATTTCAGCTGAAAAGGTCCCGCGGGTGATCGATCCAGGAACCGACCTCGGCCCAAGGCACCTCCTCGTAGCACGGACGTCGCGCCAAAGCAAGACCCCACCTCGACCCGCCCTTGTTTCCGCGCCCCGCGCGGACACAATAGACGCAACAGAACCCGCCCCATGCCTCATTGATACGAGGGTACTTCCGTGACGCGATGGCCGACGATCTCCCGCCGCCGTTGGATCCAATCCACAACCGCGTTCCTGGCGTCCGCGCCGTTCATGAAAGGCCGCTCGGCGGAGCGCGGCGCGACGGCCGAGCGCGCCGCGTCGATCGGTTACGCCGACGGACTCGCCGGCAGGATGTACAAGACGCTGAAGCACGGAATGGTCCGTGTCGACGGCTCTCTGATCGACAGGTTCCGCGCCGCGAAGCAGGCCGGATTCGACGGGATCGAAATGGACTCACCGGGAATGAACGTCGAAGAGACGCGGAAAGCGATCGCCGAGACGGGACTTCCCGTCGACGGCACCGTCTGCTCGTCCCACTGGTCCATCCGCCATACCAGCTCGGACGCCGCGCAGCGCGCCACGGCGCTCGACCATCTGCGTCAAGCGATCCGCGACACGCATGCGGTTGGAGGCCACACGGTACTGCTCGTCGTCGGCAAGGGCGAGGACGGTCCGGAAAACGAGATCTGGCCGCGTTCCGTCGAGAATATCGCGAAGGCCGTGCCGCTCGCCGCCGAGCTTGGCGTCCATATCGCCATCGAGAATGTCTGGAACCAGTTCCTTTACGACCATGACGGAGGCGCCGACCAGACGGCCGAGAAGTTCGTGCGGTACGTGGACGCATTTCGATCGCCGTGGGTCGGCATGCAGTTCGACATCGGCAACCATTGGAAATACGGCGATGCGGGCGCGTGGATCCGCGAGCTCGGAAACCGCATCGTCAAACTCGACGTGAAGGGCTTTTCCCGAAAAGAGAACAAGTTCACGCCGATCGACGAAGGCGACATCGACTGGGTCGACGTGCGGAAAGCGCTGCTTGAAGTCAACTTCCACGGCTGGGTCGCCGCGGAAGTTTCCGGCGGCGACGTTCCGGCGCTGACGAAGATCGCCGCGAGCATGGATCAGGTCTTCGGACTGAACGGCTGATCGCCCGAGCCGCGGCTCAGACCCGCGCCGCCCGCACGACCTCGTCGATTTGGCTCTGGAAATCGGCGCTGCGCCCCACCAAGTCGGGATAGGCCCGCGCCGCGTGTTCAAGGCGGTCCCGCAGCGCGGCGACGCTTTGTCGCGCGTCGGTTTCATTCGCCGACCGACGAAACGCGTCAAACGCCGTGTTGATCGCGTCGACGTGCGCGCGGCCGTCCGCCTGGTTCTTGAGGAAGCCGACGATTTCCGCGAGCGGAAAGCTGAGCAGCATTCGGTTGAATTCCGGCGAACCCTCGTTTCCGATCGATTGGTTCGAACCCCGGTACGTCGACGTCCAGACCGACTCGAATCGGGATTCCTCATCGGACTCGCTGCCGTGGCCCGTTCCGATCGCCGAGCCGAATGCGTCCGGGCGATCCCTGACGTCGCGGTGAGCCGTCGGATCGGCGTCATGCGTGTGATCCTCCTCGCTTTCTTCTTCTTCTTCTTCTTCGGCCGCGTCGCCGGCATTGCGTGGCTGCGATTCGAGTTTCCAGCCGCGGTAACTCTCTTGCGAACTCCTCCAGTCGCCTTCGTCCAACAGCGAAAAGGCGAATTCGCCTTCAAGCTCGAGATGATGGCCGTCGAACATCAGGAACGATGGGCCGAACATGCCGTCGCGTTCGGCGCGGCAAATCGGGCAATCGTCGTCGATCGTCCCCGGGTCGCTCGGAACGGGAAGTCGCTTGCGGGTCGCTTCGAGAACGGTGCGCGCCGAGAGGTCCCTTTCGTCGGGCAACGGTTCATCGATCCACTGTTCGCCTAACCGTTCCAACCTCGCGATCAGGCGGGTGGGCTCCATATCGGGATCATCGCGCACGATCTCGCAGGCCTCGCTGAGCAGATGCCGCACATAGTCGTAGTAGATGACGATCTCCGGCAAACCGAATGCTCCGAATCGGTACGCGATCGAGTCGACCGACAGTGGGTGGGGCGGACGCCCTTCGCGCGTCCATTGGTGAGCTCGAAATTCGATCTCCTGCTGGATGTACTCGTACTGATCAAGGAGCACCTGTCGGGGTGTTCGGCCCACCAAGTCCTCACGAGGCGTCATCATCCAATCGACGTGCAGACCACGAATCCGTTTGTATTCGGTTTCGGTCTCCGGACCACCATCGTCCCGCCGCAACTCGTCGCGACTCGCAAGGACTCCCTCCGCGATGTGGCGAAGCAGGGGCATGCCGAACAAGATGGCGTGCGCGTCCACGCGCGGAACGGCGCGTCGAGTTTCCGCTCGCTCTTCAACACGGTGCATCCACGGCGCGCCCGTGGACGGCGGCGCGGCGGCGATCGAAGAACGCTCCGAATCCTCGGACGACACCGTTTCGAAACGCCAGCGATTGGGAATGTGCATCCAAATCCTCGGCGAGTCCACCCGTTGCGAAACATGCGACGCGTGCGAGCCTTCGTGACCTTCGGCTCCCCGGGACCTCGCCCCCGTACGGGCATCGTTTCCTTGCGCTCGCTCCGATTCCTCCTCCTCGCCTCCGCTCCCGGACCGATAGATGGCCCGGCAATCCGGCAGCTCGAACTCGCCACCGGCCACCAGCGTCCTCCCGATCAGGTCCATCAGGCACCAGGGAACGCTCGCCGTATCGAGCTCGGAAAACGGGATCGCGGGGAGCGGGTCGCCGGCACGCGCCCAATCGGGATCGACTTGATAGCGGCGCAGCGCGTCGGCGAGTTCACCGAGGGTCTCCGGTTCGGCGGAGAGGCAGGCGATCGCGACATAGCTTGTCCAATCGTCGACCAGGAAACTCCGTACTCCGTCCTCGCCCCGTACGATGAGTCGATTGTCCATGGTTCATCCTTTCCGCCGATTTCCCGGTGCCCACGGGGAACGGCATCCCGCGACGTGAGGCACGTTGTCCGGATTGTACGGAGGGGAAACGACGAGTGAAGGGAGACAAGCGGCGCGGTGACACGCCTCTGTCGAAAAACGATCGAAAAGGTCTGACGAGGATGGAGTCCACGACGTGGGCGACGGTTCGGCCACCGCCGTAGCCACGCTCGCCAGAGCGTGGATGGGGCGGCGACGGTTCGGCCATCTCGATTGGATTCGCCGACGTTGAGTTCTCCCTGAAATCCCGGAACCGCGAGCCTAGGCTACAATCATCCGGGATATGCAAGGCGAATTCCGTCGATTGGGAGAACACCATGGCGACACCCGTGATCCTCGCGGCCGTCCGCACGCCGATATGCGGATTGAACGGCGGTCTTTCGGGCGTGCCCGCGCCCGAACTGGGAGCCGCGTGCGTCCGTGAGTCGCTCGCGCGGTCCGGCATGCCTCCCTCGCTGGTGGACGAGGTGATCATGGGCAACGTGCTCGGTGCGGGACTCGGACAGAACCCGGCTCGACAAGCCATGCTTCTGGCCGATGTTCCTTGTTCCACGGGCGCGATCACGGTCAACAAGGTCTGTGGTTCGGGGCTCGCGGCGGTCGTCATGGCAAGCCGCGCGGTCCGGACCGGCGACGCCGCCTGGGTTGTCGCCGGGGGGATGGAGAGCATGAGCGGCGCGCCGTATCTGCTTCCGCGCGCCAGGCAAGGGTACCGCATTGGGCATGGCGAGTTGATCGACGCGATGCTCCGCGATGGCCTCGAAGATCCAATGGAAGGCCGGCCGATGGGCGTCTACGGTGACCTTGCCGCGAAGCACCACCGAATCAGCCGCGCCATGCAGGATGACTACGCGGTTCGCAGCTACCGCCGAGCGCTCGACGCACAGGCCCACGGGTGGTTCGAGCCGGAGACGGTCCCGTTCCGCGTCGCGATGAAGAAAGGGGAGCATGTTGTGCGGGACGACGAGGAGCCGTCTCGATTCGACGAACCCAAACTAAGAGGGCTTCGCCCGGCTTTCGATCCGGAAGGCTCGATTACAGCCGGAAACGCGTCGACGATCAGTGACGGGGCGGCCGCGCTCGTCATCGCCGACCGGGCCCTCGCGGCGTCCCACGGATTCGTACCGCTCGCCGCGATCGCGGGCGCGTGGACGTTCAGCGGCGAGCCGCATCGATTTCCCGAAACGCCGGTCGGCGCCGTTCGTGGTATCCTGGACCGACTCGAGTGGAACGTCGACGAAGTCGACCTTTTTGAGGTGAACGAGGCGTTTGCGGTCGTGGCGCTGATTGCACAGCGGGAGCTGGGGATCTCCGAGGAGAAGCTCAATGTACTGGGCGGCGCGGTCGCCCTCGGACATCCGATCGGCTGCAGCGGCGCTCGGATCCTCGTCACGCTCGTCCACGCGCTCCGCCGTGTCGGCGGGCGGCGAGGCATCGCATGCCTTTGTATCGGGGGCGGTGAGGCGATCGCGCTCGCCGTGGAAAGGGACGACGCGGCATGAACCGGGTCATGGTTCACCCTTGACGCCGAAGAACATCATGTGCTGCCAGGGAAGCCCGTTGAACTCCTCGATCAGCTCAAATCCATGGGCGGGAATCTCGCGCAGAATCTGCTCCTTGCTCATCTTGTGCACGGGTTGGATCGGGACTTTCGGGTCTTCCGCGCGAAACTCGACGAGGACCATCCGCCCCGCCGGGGCGAGCGACCGGCGCATCGCGTCGAGCATCTCCTTCGGATGCGAGAATTCGTGGTAGACATCGACCAGCAGCATGAGATCCACGCTCGCCGCCGGTAGGCGCGGATCGTGGAACGAGCCGAGGATGGGCGTGACGTTGTTCACATCGCGGGCATTGATGCGCTCTCGGAGCAGATCCAGCATGGGCGACTGGACATCGACGGCCAACACGCGGCCGCGCGGCCCCACCATCTCGGCGAGCCGCAAGGTATGGATGCCATTTCCACATCCCATGTCGCAGACGGTCATGCCCGGTTTCACGCCGAGATTGGCGAGCATCAACGAACAGCGTTCCTCAAGTTCGCGATTGTCCCGCGCCAACCACTCCGCGCCCGAATAGTGCATCGTCTGGGCGATTTGCCGCCCCATGAACTCGGTCCGAGCCGCCGGCGGCTCACCGAAGACGATCGACGTCGATACGGCGATCAGGCAAAACACGCAAGTCGCGAATCGCGGATGGTCCGCGAATGGCCGGCGGGAGCTGGACAACGATCGATCCATTCCATGTGGCTCCATTCGAATGATCTGGAATATACGCGTTTCGAGGGGCCCTGCGTCAAGTCGGTTCCGAGAAAAGGACTCCGAGAAAGTCCGAGAAAGAAAGTCCGAGAAAGGACACCCAGGTTCGGTTAGAAGTCCGAGAAAAGTCCGAGAAAGTCCGAGAAAGGACACCCAGGTGCGGTTGATCGAAACGAATCTGGGTGTCCTGTGGGGGCCTTCCCCCGTGGGGGCCCGTGCGACACGCACGGCGTGCGGGACAGAGGCCGCGACGCAGGGGCAGGGCGTTTCGCCTTCGCCGCCCCGACGAGTCGAAGGGGCCTCAGCTACTCCCCTGCCCCTGAAGGTCGCGGCGGCGACTGGGCGTCCGCCATGGGGTTATAAGGAGCGTTCGGCTCTCGCGGAATCATCGAATCCCAATTAGGATTCGGGGCTGCGGACACAATGCAAACGGCCGCTTGGTGAAATCGGCGGACACGCAAGATTCGGGACCTTTTGCCGAAAGGCGTCGGGGTTCGAATCCCCGAGTGGCCCGTTCTGGTGGAGACGACAAGCTGTCGCGTCATCGTCGAGTTGGCTGGTTCGTTACGTGGACAAGGGCCGGCCGAGGTCGTTCACGCTCACGCACGTTGGAGGATTCGATGCCGCCCCTGCGACTCACTTCCGCCGCCGCGGCAGTTGCGAGCCTGCTGCTCGCAATCCCAGCTCGTTGCGACGAGACGACCTGCTTGCTGGCAAGCGGCGGCAGGTCGGTGGTTTCAATCGCGGTCGCAGGGACCGCGCGCCAGCGGACTCGCGCCGCAGCCGGGACTCTGGCAGCTCAGCTGCGGCGGATCAGCGGTGCGACGTTTGAGTTGCAAGTCAGCGGCGAAGTGGGCAGCGTGGTCGTCGGGACCGTGGCTGACTTCCCGCGGTTCGCCGCGGAGTTGCCGCTGGAGCCGCGCGAAGACGAGCGTGAAACGTTCCTGCTCCGGTCGCACGCGGGCGGTGTGTGGGTGATCGGGACGACCGAACTGGCCGTCGAGCACGCCGTGTGGGATCTGCTGTATCGGATCGGCTATCGACAGTTTTTTCCGGGGCCGACGTGGGAGGTTGTGCCACAGGCGCAAGACTTGTCGGTCTCGGTCGATGTCGTCGAGCGGCCGAGTTATCTGTCGCGGCACATTTGGTACGGATACGGGCCGTGGGATTACGCGCGCGAGCCGTACCAGGACTGGTGCGAGAAAAACCTCGCGACGAACGGCATTGAACTGGACACGGGGCACATCGGCGAATTGCTGCGACATCGGTACGCCGACATCTTCAAGGAACACCCGGAGTACTTGGCGCTGGTCGAGGGCCAAAGGACGTCGGACAAGTTCTGCATCAGCAACCCGGGGCTGCGGAAACTCGTCGTCGATCACGCGCTCGATCACTTCGCGAGCCAGCCGCACGGTGATTCGCTTTCCGTCGAGCCGAGCGACGGGCTTGGTTGGTGCGAATGCGCCGAGTGCGCGAAGTTGGGTTCGCCGAGCGACCGCGCCGTATTCCTCGCGAACGAGGTAGCAACGGCGGTGAGCGAAAAGCACCCGGGAAAGTGGTTCGGCATGTATGCCTACGGCGGTCACGTCGCGCCGCCAAACATCGGTGTGCATCCGCGTATCGTGGTCAGCGTGGCGACGGCGTTCGGCAGCGCGGGTCTGACGCTCGACGAATTGATGAGCGGCTGGCAGGCCCGCGGAGCGACGATCGGCGTCCGCGAGTATTTCAGCGTCCATCCGTGGGACCGCGATGTTCCCGGCGGCGCCGGCGGCTGGAGTTCGGCCCGCGGTTCCGACCTTGACTATCTGGCCCGTACGATCCCGCGGTTTCACAAACGCGGCGCACGGTTCTTCTCCGCCGAATCGAGCGACAACTGGGGCCTTTGTGGACGGGCGCATTCCCCTTTTGCCGAGCCGCTAATCTTTTGCCGCATATCGGTTTACGCCGAGGTGTCGCCGACGCGTTCATTTTTTACGCTCATGTTCCGCGGCACCCACGTCCAATTCGTTCGGGCGTC
>VGZC01000074.1 GCA_016872725.1 Planctomycetota bacterium | reverse complement strand
TCGGACAGGGTGGCTTCAATGGGGCCGTGGTCGTGTGACCACGGAAAGTCCGCCGCCCCAAGTCGTTTGGGGACAACGAGCCGGGCAGCGGTTTGCGAGCGGTTGCCGATTCCGATTCACGCCACACATGGACTCGGTTTGCCTCCTCTTCAAAAAGACATGCCATCACGGGACTTATCACACTGCGAGCGGTCCTCGGCATTCTTGCGACACCGCGCCGCTCGCACGACACATCCGATTCGATCGTCCGGTCATTCCGCCGTCGTCCTCGTCGTCCTCGTCGTCCTCGTCCAAAATCCTCAGCGCGTCGTGAATACCGGGTACGTGTGAAGCTCACCCGTCACCACGCGAGCCAACAATCGGGCCTGGATCTCCAGCAACCGGCGGTAGTTGACACGATAACCGAACAGCGGGTGCGTCGCCAAGGCGTCCATCCGCTGTTCGTACGCTCGAAAGAACGCCTTCCTCCCCTCCGCCGTCAACGAAACCGACTCGCCAACCCGCACGAAATGATCCGGCGTCACCATGCGCGTGTTGATCGCCGAAAGGACGGCCGAGTCGGCGATCAAGGGTCGAAACGGCTCCATCAGGTCCAGCGCCAGGGCCGCACGGCCGAACCGCGGTTGGTGATAGAACCCAAGAAACGGATCGAAGCCCACGGCGTGGCATACGATCGTCAAGTCCTTCGCCAGCACGCTGTACGCGAGCGACAACAGGGCGTTCACCGGATCGCGCGGCGGGCGACGATTGCGACGCTCGAAGTCGAACCGAAACGGTCCTTGATTCGCGACCACCGGCCGCGAGACGCCCGGCGCGAGCTCGTCGATCCCCAACGCGTCGGACCTCCTATCCTCCGATTCCCCTTCCCCGCGCCGCCCGTTCCCGACCTTGATCATGCCCGGCAGATGCTCAAAATAGATCCGCGCCGCGTTGCCTTCGATGCCGAGCAGTTCGTCGAGGGCTCCGGCGCGTTCCGAGTCCTGCTGCATGCACTTCAACTGGCGGCCGCTGGAACGGTGGTGACATGCTCGACGACCCGGCGCGTTCCGAGTCCTGCTGCATGCACTTCAACTGGGCCAGCGCGGCGGCAGGAGGTTCAACGTGGTTCCGCTGCAACAGGGTCCGCTGATTGCGGATCTTCCCCGCCACGAGCGCCCGCGCGAGCCGCAGGCAAAATGAAGGGATGTCGGCCCACGCGAACTGGTCCCGCCGCAAATAGACGTTCTTCACTCCCAGCCCGTGCGTGATCCCATAGAACCAGCCGCCTTGCGAGAAGTACGCGATCGGCACCTCGTTCTCGCACAACGTCTGGACGGCTTGCGTGCTGATCTGGATACCGCCGAACAAGTTGACCTGGCATACATCGTTGATCCGCACTTCCTGGACCAGCTTGTCCTTCTCCTTGATTTTCAGCACGTTTCCGGACTTGCCGACATGAAGGCCTTGCGTGTTGAGATAGAGCGGACGCAGATCATCGCGGGCGGGAACAAGCCGCCGCACGCGGTCGTCGGCCGATTCCCCGGTCGCCAACGCGGCGTCGGGCGGCGGACCCGGGTCGAACAGGTAGCGCTGCGTGTGCGCGGGAGCCCGCTCGTCCCATCGCCCGCACGACCGCGTCTCGTCGGGAAGGCAGATCCCGACGAGCGAGCATTTCGGGCACTTCGGGCTGTCGACCAGCGTGGCCGGGATGGGCCCGCTCGACGCCAGCGCCCGGGCCGCCTCCAACGCGTCCAACGTTTCGCGAACGAGTGCGTCGTCGATCGGAACGCGAACCCGTTGCTTGGTGGCCGAATAGTAGACGATGGCCTCCTCGCACCGGTACCCGTTGTCGCGCAGAACGAGCGCCTGCACGGCCAATTGGACTCGATCCGGATCCCACGCGAGCGGCGCGGACTTGTCCGTCGCATCGCCGAGGCGCGGCGAACCCCGCTTGTAGTCGACCGGCGTGACGAGTCCGTCGGCCGCTTCGAGGACATCGAGTTTCGCGATGAGCCGATGCGTCTCGCTGGAGAGCTGGATCGAACGCGTATGGAAGAACGACTCCGACGCGGCGAGCTCGTCGGCGGACGGAAGCGAACCCTCCCGCGCATCGAGTTTGCGGTGTCGGATGGCCCCTTCGATGGTCTCCTGATTGTGCGCGAAGACGCCCTCGACCCATTCATAGAAGAAGAGTCGCGGGCAATAGACGAACTCGTTGAGCATCCTGGCGGGCAAATAATCGGGCAGTTCCACCGTCCGTTCGGTCCCCCGGTTTCCAGCGATCATGGGTCACATTCGCTCCCCGCGGCCCGCGCGTCGCGATCAGACGACAAAACAGGGCGCGTCGATGGGTGAATAGGGTTTTCCGAGCGCCGAGATGACCCGTTCGCCGCGTCCCTCGGTGGGGCCGAGATCGATGAACAGCACCTGATCCTCAGCCGCGTTGATGATGTCGCCAAGCGCATCGCGGCACCGCGCGAGGTCGGCCGGTTGGAACTGGCACTCGAACACCGAGTACTGCAGATGGTCGCCGAAATCCCGCATGGTTCGAAAGACCCTGCGGAGTCGTTTGTCGTCGCAGACGTCGTAGCAGACGAGATAGGTGGAACGCATGGCGGGATCTCGCGGTATTCGAGTCCGTCCATCCGTGATCGGGCGCTGGGTGGGCCGTCGTCCCCACCCCACCCCTATCCACCCAGTGTAATTCGAGGGGTATCGATCTCAAGCGATTCGCCGAGCGGCCGCGCATACCTTCGGCGCGGCCGAGCGACTCGACCCGCGTCCCGTTCCGTCCCACCCCATCCAAGAAACGGACCGCGGGCCGAGGCTCACGCCGATGACTCTCGATTCGAAAACACCGAATTGTCAAAGAACGGCGGGTCCGCTGTCTGCGATGGCCGAGGCGGATGCGGGCAACGATTCGAAAACACCGAATTGTCAAAGAACGGCGGGAGCGATTGGCAACGTCAAGTGATAACACGAGCGACGCTGCGAAGCGACAGTCCTATCAAAGCCCGGCGGCGAACCTACCACACGGGAGCCTCGGGCGGCATGCACCAGTAGTTGTCCTGCACGAGGCTTGTGCCGTAGCTGCGCGTTCCCGCCTTTTCCTTCTCGGCCGGTCGCCAACCGAAATCGGTCGGGTGGTACGGCCTCAATCACGATCGTTCCGAATGTTAGATGGGCTAGCGGCTGGCCAGAGCACGCCAAACCCAACACGGCAAACAGGACACCCAACCCCCGGGGAGCGACGGGATCGGGGTGTCCTATCTTGGGTCTGGAACTCGAATCGTCGTGCTCCTGCTCGTGCTCGTGGTCGAATGCGGCGTCGCTTTCCAGCGCGCATGCGGGGAGGCCGTCGGAACGACGGACCCGTCGGGTCGGCATCGAGACAATACGCTTCAGCCGCTGCTTCCCTTCCCGGTTGGCTGCCGGCTCGATACCGTCCGACAACGTCAAGACACCCTGAATCGCCGCGCATTCCGGTGTCGAACCACGAGCAATTGCGAACGAACGACAGCGATCCTTCAGGCTCGGTTTGCCGTTTCCTCCGCGATGTTCAACGCGATCGATTGCGCCGCACGCAGCCACGGATCTCGGGCATGCCGGTGCATTCCAGACAGCCCTTTCGCCAGGCGAAACGATTCCGCCGCGCATGCGATCGAGAGCGCGCATGCGATCGAGAGCCGATAGACATCCAGCTTGTCGTGATCGAAAACAGGTTCCATCATCCCCCTCGCTCCATTCGAGCACGAGCACGAGCACGAGCACGAGCACGAGCACGAAGGCCCACCTCGAAATTATCGCCGAACTCGGTTCTAAGGCGATCGGCCGTGCTCCTCGCAATAGGCCGCGTATTCCGGCATGTCGGCGCGCGGTTGACGGCGAAGGAGCTCGCGGACCGGATCGAACGTGCGGAGGATCTTCTGGTAGTCCGCGTCCTGCGTCGACGTGAATACGGGAGCCGAACAGCGCTCGGTGCCGCCGGCGTTTTTCGCGAGCGGGGCGAGCAGGAAACTGTTCTTCTCGGGGGCCATCACGCGCGTGTAGAACGCGCGCGGGACTCCGTCGACATGGCACGACGCGCAGCGCCGCGACGCAACGTCGGCGAGGACGGCGTCCAGGTCCAGCGGCATCATCTGGCGGCTCCCAAGTTGCGACAGGTGATTCGACGACGAGGTTCCGTAGTAGGGGACGTTCAAGTCCATCCAGAGATATACGCGCTTGCGGTCCTCGTCGGGAACGTCGACCCTTGGCCGGCCGTTCGCGTCGGGATGGCCGGTCCGCAGGATCTCCCCGAGCTTGCTCGCCGGACTGCCCCAGCGCCGCGGCGCGATCTCCAGGATGTTCGTTTCACTGCCGTTGATCGTCCAGATCCATTCGACGTAGGGGCTCATTCCCCGTACTTTGTCGAATGCGGATCCCGACGGGCTGCCGTGGCTCATCCAATTCCGTTCGCCCTGCGTTCCCGTGCGGCAGAGGATGTCGTACGAGACGCTGAAGAAATCGGTCATATCGCCGGTAAGGTCGACATGGCCCGCTTGCTCGCGCTCGTTATGGCATTGAATGCAGTGCCGATCGAACACGCCCTGAACGACTTCCGCATAGCTGAACCCTTTCACGCCCCACGCGGGTGGCTGAAGATCCTGGATGCGGACCGTCGACGGATCGAACGCCAGGCCAGGTTTCCGCGAGTCCCGGCCCGATGTGCGGGGCACCGCCGAATTCCGGTCGGCATGGCAGCCAACGCATCCCTGGACTTCACCCGGCATCAGGTGCGTGAACGTGCGCATGCGCTGAAGGGCTCGACCTTCCCCGTCGAGGGCCAGGAAATAGATCGGGACCTCGGACGGTACCCGGAACGCGGCGCTGCCGTCCTCGGCCACCTCGGCGAATCCCCAGACCTTTTTGGCCGCGTAGGTCGCTCCGCACGAGACGAGCGGGAACTGGAACCCGAACACGGGCAAGGTGCGCATCCCGTCGCCGCCGGGCTGCTTGTTGGTGAACGGCGAGTGCGTGCTCTTCTCCACTTCCTGAACGACGGCGATCCGGCGGATTTCACCGCGCTGGACATCGGGTTCGAGTCCGTTGTACACATCCTGCATGACCACGGTGGCCCAAGCGCCCGAGACGCTTCCGTCCTCGGGCAACTCCATGGAATAGCCGCGATCGGAGACGACCGGAGGAAGAGGCAGTTCGCGAATCGGCTGAGGGCTGTAAAACCCGAGTCCGCCTTGGGGTCCGAGGATCGTGGCGGCGTTCGCGTCGAAATCGCGGATCTGCACGGCGCCGCCTTTTGACACGAGGAATCGCTCGCCGTCGATCGGAAACGGTTTTTCATAGGCGCCGTGGATGCCGCAATCGAGCATCCCGTTTCCATAGGGACCGCCGCCGACGCGGTGCGCGTAGATGTCGATCTCGGGAGTCAGATTCCGCACGGCTTCCTTCGCGTTGGCTCCTTGCGTCGGATCGATGAGCACGATTCCGCCGCGGCATGGCCCGTTGTGATTCGTGGCCGTTGCGATGATCGAGTCCGAACCGGGAAGCGGCTGCGCGTCCATGAACGTGCCGGGCGACAGGACGCGGTTTCCGTAGAAGCCGGCGAGCCCCGTTCCATCGGGATTGATGGACCAGAGGCTCTGGATCGGGCACGCCGCCCGATCGACGTATTCCCATCGCGTGTAGACGATACGTCCGTTGCTCAGCACCGACGGCGTGAAGTCCATCAGGTAGTTCGCGGAGAGCCGTTTTTGTTTCGATCCGTCCTTTTCCATTCGGTACAAAACGGGCGATGTCGTGACCCAGCAGTAGGCGTAGGCCGGCTTGCGATCCGAAATGAAGGCGATCCCTCCGTCGGGAAGCCAACAGGGATCGAGGTTGTTGTAGGCGCCGTGCGTCAACTGGGTCAGCCCCGTACCGTCGATGGCCATCCGGAAGATCTGATAGTTGCTGGCTTCGTCCTCATACCTCGAAATATCCTCGATATGGCTCACGGGGCTCGACGCGACATGGCCTCCGCGCCGCCACGCGAACACGACCTCGCGGCCGTCATACGAGAGATCGGCGGTCGTGATCATTCCGTCCCCGGCGTCGAAGATGCGCCGGAGACGGCCGCCGTCCTCGCCGGGCGTGAAGATGAAGAGTCCGCCGCCGGGCCGGTATCCTTCGACGTGATAGACGTACACGTGCGAGATGTCGAGCGGTTTGCGCTGGACGAGCAACATGTCGCGGAAACCGAATCGGCCCGCGATGAGATCGTCCCGCAGTTTCCGCGAGGCGGGTGTCTTTTCGTTCGCGGGGATGCGGAGTTCGGCGAGCTGTTCGGCCGACAGGCGATCGGAGTAGACGGCGATTTCGGATGCTCCCGGATTGGGCGAATCCGTATGCGCGGAAAGGAAGACGATCCGAAGGCGGGACGCCGATCGCTTGGGGATCTCGATCGATTGCGGACCTCGACGATGTTCGAGCGTACCGCGGACCACCGGCGATTCCGAGTCGTCCGCGTAGATCTCGTAGTCCTTGAAACACTCGTCGTAGATGCTCGTTTCGCGCCCGTAGTAGATGATCTGGGCAACGTCGACGGGCTCCTTCCAGCGCAGCTCGAACCAGCCGTCCTGCGTGCCTTTCACGGCCCAATCGCCCCGATCGGGCTCGAATTCCGTCGGAACCGCGCCGGTCGCCGCCTTGCTCGGCGCGAACTCGTCGCTGAATCGGCTGCTCGCCGTCACCTCCGCGGAGGTCGCGAGATTCCGGGGGGATTGGGGTTCGTCGGCCCGCGTCGCGCGGAGCGCGATCGGACCGCCGACCAGAACACTCGCGACGAATGCCCATCGTCGGGCCCATTGCATGGTCACCGATGCGTGCGACATACCCTTGGCTCCTGCTCTTACTCCCGAAGCGAACGAACATCACGGCGCGGGTGCGCCCAAAGGCGATTCACGGCGTCGGTCACGGCCTTCCGCGCCGACCAATAGTCGGCGTCGTCGGTGTCGCGGTAGACCGGTTCACGGCACTTCCCTTCGCCTCCGGCGGATCGAGCGAGGGGTCCCGCGAGAAAACGACTGGATTCCGGGTTCCGGATGTCGATCCAATCAAGGCGCGTCATCGAGTCGTCCCGATGGCAGTTCGCGCAACGGCGCTGATGGATGGAGTTCAGCGCGGCCCGGAGCGAGGCATCCGCCGCCAAATGGTAGGGGGGCGTATCGGTCCTCTTGTTCACGAACCGATCGTGATAGGGCGCGTTCGCGTCGATCCACATCACGAGACGCAACCGATCCTCGTCGCTCAGCGACACGGCGTCCGCATGGTGCGAGTCGGTAAGGCAACCGATGAGCCGGCTTCGGTGGGAACCGTAGGCGAAGGGCGGCGTGATGCCCGCATCCTGGGCTCGGGCGGGTGAGATGGCCACGAGCTGGTGTTCGAGGATCGTTTCGTAGGCCCGGTTATGTCCGTAGTCGGCGATATCGGGGTCGTTGGCGAGCAATCCGCCGGACAAATCGAATCCTCCGGCGGGCTTCATGCCGCCATGGCATTGCACGCAGTGTTGGTCGAGAACGGGCTGGACGTCCCGAAGGAAGCTCACCGGCCGATCACCCCACGGCGCGGGAATCAACGGCGACGGACCCCGCGCGAAGGCGAGATTCCGATCGGGAGACGGGTACAGCGGCACGGAATTCCGGCTTTCGTGGCATCCGACGCAGCGGCGCACCTCGCCGGGCCGAAAACTGATGAACGAACGCATGCGCCGCAATTCCATGCGGTTCCCGTCGAGCAACTGGAAATAGACGGCCCGATCCGCGGGGACCCGGAAATGCGCGCTGCCGTCGGGTTCGACGGGGACATCGCCGAGTATGCGCACGGGAGTCCAATTCGTGAGGTTCTTCCGCTCGGCTCCGGGACCTCCGTACCGATGATCCTCGCCGTACCGCTGCCCGCCGAGCTGATTGTCGTACGGCCATCCGATCGGCTCGGAAATGCGAAGAAAGCGGGCCTGCGACGCGTCGACGCCGTCGCATGCGAACGTCACGTCGCCGACAATGCACGTCGCTTCGGTCTCGCCTTCGATAGTCGTGTCGGGGAGGGACGGAGGGATCGGACGCGGCTTGAGCGGCATTGGCGCGAAACAGGAAATCGCCGGGTCGCGGACGATCAGCTCCTTGTTGCCGAGGACGTCGACGAGGTAGATGCCGTAACCGGTCGGATTCGTCGTCGCCGTGCCGTATGTGTACGACACCAGAAAGACCTTGTCCGACAGGGCCCACGGCGTCGCGTAGAATCCTCCGGGATCGCGGACACCGCCCTCGGCCACCGGCACGCCGTCCATGCCGCCTTCGGGCGGACGCACATCGGGCGTCACGATTCCGATCCCGCGCGCGTCGTTGATGCCACCGGTCGGATCGATCATGACGAGCGGGCCGACGGCGAGCGTATGGTGGCCGGTCGCGATCGCCACGAACTTGTGGCTGTTCGGAATCGAACGAGCGTCCTCAACGGCCCACGGATTCACGAAATGCTGTTTGAAAACCGCGTCGGCGCCCGTTCCGTCCGGGCGGACAATCCATAGCGATTGAATGAACGCCCAGCTCCGTTCCTGGTACTCCCAATGCGTGTACGCGATGAGCCCGTTGTCGAGGCAGTGCGGCAGATAGTCGCCGTCCTTGTTCACGGTGATCCGCCGAACCCGCTCGCCGTTCGGACCCATCACATACAAGTTGCAGCTTGTCTCGTCCTTGTCGTATTCGTTGCATTGGAGCGACGTGCCGCACCGTTCCGAGACGAAGCAGATGTTTCCGTCGGGCAGATAGGTCGGATCGAGATCGCTCCATTCGCCGTGCGTCAACTGGCGCAGCCCGCGGCCATCCACGCCGACCTCGAAGATGTGAATCGGCTCCTCCTCGCGGCGCAGGCGATAGCTCTCCTCGCGATTCAGCCAACCTGGAGGCGGTTCCTGGCTTCGAGCTCGTGCGAATCCGAACACGATCCGGCCGGCATCCCACCAGAGATCGGATCCGTGCACGTGCCCCGGTCCGAGCGAGCCGTTCACGACGGAGGTCACGGTCGCGACGGCGGCGGCTTGGTCGTTGGCCGGCGGATCGGCGAGATCCCGCCAGAGGGACCGGTCCCGCCGCGCGGGTTCGAGGATGCAAAGGTCGCCGCCGGGTCGCGACACCCAGGGCATGTGGTTGAGGCAGACATCGGGATAGGTTTCCTGAGTGAATCGCTTGACGAAGAAGAGCCGATCAAAGTCGAGCGACGGATTCGAGAATACGAGGCGCCGTACGACCCATCGGACCCGCAAATAGAGCGCGCGTCGCGCGGATGGATCGGAATCGGCGGAGAGGCCCGCGTGTTCGCGTTCGAGCGCGTCAAGCTCGACTCGGATCATCCGCACATCCAAACCGGACTCCGCGAATGCATCGCAGAGCCGTCGTCCCCGTTCGATGCATGCGGCCGTCGGAAAGAAGGAACCGCGTGTCTTCGCGGTCGACCAAACACTGAGACTGCTCTGATCGGCGGGCATGCGCAGCGCCAGATTCGGGCCGTCCGGTGCCTCGCCATAGATCTCCACCTCATCCAAATGGAAGAAGATCGGCTGGGCACCGGGAATCCGGAGTCGGACGAATCGCGCGGAGATGCCCGGGCGGTTGAACACGACTTCGAGCGGTTTCGCGCCATGGATCCCGCCAAAGTGGTTTCCGCGATTGTCGTGTCGAAGCGTCCAGGTGGTTCCGTCGTCCGAGGTCAGAACGCGCAGGTGGTCGGCGTTGTGCAGGCCGGGCGCGTAATCGAGGCGATTGTAGACAACGATCCTCGAGATCGTGCGGGCCTGTTGGAGATCGACCTGCCACCACGGGTTTGGTTCGAGTCCGGTGTGGAACGCGTACTTGCCGTCCTTCACGCCGTCGCAGGCTCCGGCCGCGTCGCTTCGCGTCGTGACCGGTTCCGCGATTGCGTTCAGCCAATCCTCTTCGATCGCGGCTCGGAAGGCGCCCGCCGGAATCGGCTCGACGCGCGGCGCCGAGTCAGCCGGTATGGAATCGAGCGGAACCCGTTCGCCGGCTCGCGCGTGGATCGCGAACGCTGCCAGGAGGCCGACGGCGATCGCGCCGATAGGGCGCGCGCGGAATGCTCGGTTCGCGGACCTCCAAGCATCGACGATCGCGTTACCCATCGTTCACCTCTATCGTTTCCATCGGCCCCGATTCCCACTCGTTCCGCCCGATCGTTGCGTTGGCCCGCGATGGGGTTCCCTCGCGCGCCGCTACGGGGACGCAGGCGTTGATCACCATGGTAGTTCACGACCAAGGCCCAATGCGAGCGCCCGTTCGCGGACTCGGATCGCCGTCACGATGTCTTCGAGGGCGAGTCCAAGGTTGATCGCGGCCGTACGATCGGTCCGCGCGCGTCGTCCGGGACGGTGGCCCACGGCGATTTCACCCAGATCGGCGTGGATTTCGGGCGTATTGCGGAAGTAGCCCTCGCGGCGGTAGTAGTCGAGTTGCGCTCGATCGTCCGTGGCGAGGACATCGAATTCACGCAGAGCGGTCGGCCGCCACGAGGCGTCGAAATCGACGAGCGACGCGAAGGCGCCTTCGGCGAGCCAGCCGGATTCGATGGGAGGGGACGGTTCCCGAACGATCGGACCGCTTGTGACGACGATATCGAGTTCTCGAACCGCGTCCTCGACGCGCGCCGCCGGTTCGATTTCGATCTTGAGCCGGTCTCCCATTTCGCGAGCGAACCGCGCCGCGATTTCGGGATAGAGGTCAAACGCGCGGGCCTTGCGGATCGGAAAGAGGCAGGCGAGGGCCTCCAGATTCGCGCGGCCTTGGACGCCGCAAGCGACGATTCCGACCGACGCGCTTTCGGGCCGAGCCAGATAGCGCGCGGCGACGGCGGTCGCCGCGCCCGTGCGTTGAGCCGTGATCCAGGTCGCGTCCATGACGGTTGTCGGAATGCCGGTCTCCGGATCGTTCAAGATGACGAGGCCCGTGATATAGGGCAGGCCCTTGCCTTGATTGCCCGGATAGCCCGAGACCCATTTCATGCCGGCCGCCTCGAGTTTTGGAATGTACGCGGGCATCGCGTGGATGAACGCGTCGTTTCGGGGATGGATGCCCGGCTTGGGCGGCATTTCGACGCGACGATGCCCCTTCTCCTGAAACATCTCCTCGAGAGCCTGGATGATCTCGGCCATTGCAAGGCGCGTCGCTTCGACATCGGCGCGCGACAGGTACAGGATCGAATGCGCTGCCATGCGGGGTCCGTTGGGAAGTCGGGAGCGAATGGAGCCATGGCCCAATCGGCATCGAAACGCCGCGGTCACGTTGCCGCGCGGCGCATCAGGTCGACGACCGCGTCGGCGAGACGGGACGCGGCATGGGGCGCGAACGGCGGGAAGTCGAGGATTTTCGGGACCGTGAGCGCCGCGTACTCGCCGGCCGAATAGGCCGTCGGATCGGTCAAATAGCCGATCAGGCCGTCGGTGTAGCCCACGACGATCGTGTCCGCCATCGGCGAGGCGCGGCGGATGGCCAACCCGTAGTAGCTGTACAGTTCCGAAGGATGGAAGACGATGCCGACTTCGCCGACTTGGAACGCGCTGATGCGAGCCGACAACACGCGTTCCTCGCGGGCCTGCTTGGAATTGCCTTCATACCAGTCCTTCGCGAATCCCGCGTCGACCCATTCACCACCCGCACATTGATCAGGCGTGTCGCGATATCGCCGCAACCACGTTTGAAACCGTTCAAGATCCAGGTCGACGCCGTAAGGCTCGGAACGGATGCGCAGTTCGGGGACGTGCACGTCGCGCAGGCCGTTCATCGCTCGGCCGATCGAGGCGTGCACCGCCTCGGCCGTCTTTTCCGCGTCGCCGCGCCAAGGGTCGCCCGCTCCCGGATTGACGTCCCCCGCGTGTCCTTGCAGGTAGACGGGCGCGATCCCGTGGCTTGCTCGCACCCGATCGTGCACGAGTCCGGGCCAGTCGGGTCCGGCAAGGCCGTCCGCGTAGCAAACCGGATGGGCCGAGAAATGGTACCAAAGCAAGCTCGGCTTGCCCCCGGTCCGTTCGAAATGAAGCAGATGGAGCGTCGTATCGAGCCAACGATCGGCGTCGGTCGCATCGGCCGTGAATTGGTCGTCGGTCCGATAGGCGTTCGTTGTTCGATTGAAACTCGCGCCGATCGCGCGGCTCTTGCCGATCCTCAACTTGGCCGGCGCCAAATCGGCGCGCGCCAGCTTGGCCGCTTCGACCGCGTACCCTTCCACCGATGCCAGGTAGTCCGTCGGGATCGCGCCCCACTGGCGCAGGTAGCAGAACGCGGGCATCGAGTGGGTGTGCGTCGAGCAAACCCGCACGTGATCGGCGGGAATTGAAACGGCCTCGCCGACTCTTTTTCGAATCCGATCGGCGACATCCCCGGATGTTCCCGCGATATCGATCGAGAGGACGAGCGCCGACGTGTCGCCGTGGCGCATGGCGAGGGCGCGCACCGCGGTCGCTTGCCGGATTCCCTCGATGCGCCGCTCGTTTCCCGGTGCGCGATGAAATCCTCCCAGTTCAATGCCCAACGGGGGCGTCGAGTTCACGACGCCCTCGCCGACCCGCCAATCGCCAGTCGAGGGCTCGGCGGCATAGGCGCCGGGCATGCGCGACAGCGTGGCGCCGGCAACTACCAGCGCGCTCTTCAAGAACGTCCGCCGCTTGATGCCTTCACGCATCACATACCTCTCCCGCTGCGCAACCGATTGGCCTTTGATTACCCGATGCCCTCAGCGCGAATCGGACGGCCGGTCGCGATTCCCCGTCGTGAATCGTGCCTGTCAGTTTAGCCCTCCGCTGAATCGGGAGGAACCCGGGTTTGAACGAACGGGCCGTCGGAATGCCGACCGTGCGCGGCCAATCCGGTGGAGATGCGGCGCGTGTCGGATTTGCGAGCTCGGTGTCGACACGATAGGCTGGCGGTTCGTTTGGTCGAGTTTTCCGACGGCCCGGGAATGACGGACGCTGCCGGCACCGAGTGGACCGATGAATCGGCGGGTATCCTTTGAGGAGGCCGCGCATGCCGCATATCATGACGACGCTGAGTCTGTGTTTCGCAATGCTCGCAGTGGCTGCGAAGGCTGAGCGATTGTGGAGCCAGGAGGCGTTGATGACGATAGAACCAACCGCGGAACAACCGCGTAGCTCCGAGGGGGACATCATCGAGCTTTCCGACGGGCGTCTTTGCTTGGTCTATACGAGATTCACCGGCGGCGCCGATGACCATTCCACGGCCGACATCGCTCAACGCGTTTCATCCGACGACGGCGCCACGTGGTCCGACGATCGGATTGTCGTGGCCCACGCGGGTGGGCAGAACGTCATGTCGGTATCGTTGCTCCGGCTGAAGGACGGTCGAATCGCCCTTTTCTATCTCGACAAGCAATCGCCTCAGGATTGTCGACCGATCCTGAGGATGTCGAGCGATGAGGCAACGACGTTCGGTCCGCCGACCGTTTGTATTCAGGACGAGGTGGGCTACTACGTGATGAACAATGGGCGAGCGACGCAGTTGGCCAACGGTCGATGGATCCTGCCCGTCGCCCTTCACCATCGGCCCGGCCAGAGCGAGCCGGACTGGGCGGGTCGTGTCATGTGCTACCTTTCCGACGACGGCGGAAAGGCCTGGCGCCGGAGCCGGAGCGTGCTTGAAGGGCGCGACCCCAACGGGAAACGCCTTGTGACTCAGGAGCCTGGGGTCGTGTCGCTTCTCGATGGGCGGCTCATGATGTACTGCCGTTCGGACGCCGGCGCCCAGTTGCTTTCGTATTCGTCGGATCACGGCGAGTCGTGGACCGACTGGACCATGTCGACGTTGGCGTCCCCCGTCTCACCCGCGACGATCGATCGAATTCCCTGGACGAAGGAACTGGTCTGTATTTGGAATGACCACCGAGGCGTTCATCCGTACTCGCCCGGAAAACGCACGCCGCTCGCCGTCGCCGTCAGCGCGGACGATGGCGCGACGTGGAGCCGTTCTCGTTTGCTTGAGACGGACCCCGAAGGGTGGTACTGCTACACATCGTTGACATTCACGTCGGACCGCGCACTCGTATCCTATTGTGCGGGCGATACGACGGTTGGCGGACTGAACCGCTTGAAGGTCCAGTCTCTGTCACCCGCGTTTTTCGCCGACGTGGTCCGCGAAGGGCCCGCAACGCCGCCCGCAAAGCCGCTTCTTGACGGAGTCCTAGACTACGGCCGGTCGTTCATCAACACGAGGGCGGATTTCAATTCGCCTCGGTTCTGGGTCGAATCGCGCTGTCGAGTCACCGACGGCTCGACGGGAAAGTATGTCGAGTTCTTCCAATGCGGTCTTTGCAAGGCGGAAGACACGTTCGCGCAGCGGGATCTGTTCTTGCCCGACAATTACGATTTCCTGCCGGTGTTCAGCGCCGACCAGGGCGTCATATTCCGTCGCAAGGTTCGCGTCGCCGAGCCCTATCGGGATGTCAGGCCTCTCGACCAATGGTGGGGCGGCGCCGAGTTCCAGCTAGTGGAAGGCAAACCTCGGTTGCTGCGGACGTCCGACGAGATTTATGCCGCGATGCGAGACGGCCTTCCGCTGGTGGGCCAAACGGAGATTCGTGATCCTGCGACCGGACGGACCGCCGTGATCGAGTATCCGATCAAGACGATCAACTACGAGCGAAGTCGGAAGGACTGGCAGGTTGACACGGGGACGGTGCTACTGCCGGATTTGAATCAACCCCTTGAGCGGCAGGCCAATTCGATCCGCTTGGCTCATATCGCGTTTCGCAATCCTTATTGGGCCGACTTCCTCGTCGATGGGCCGACGCCGGTCGCATCAAGTCCGAACGAGCCGACGCCGGGCGCGCCCATCACGTCACCGCAATCCGATGTGTTGACCTACCATTACTCGAAGTCCATGCACCACTCGACGCGCAACGCGCTCCTTGCGCTGGAGCCGCTCTAGTCGTTCGATCGTTTGAGCGTTTGAAACAGTGGTTCGAAACAGGAGTTCGATTCGAAACGATTCGAAACAGGACACCCATCTCTTCTTCGCCGGGATGGTTCGAAACAGGACACCCATTTCCTCAGCATGAAACAGGACACCCATTTCCTCAGCATGAAACAGGACACCCATCTCCTCGGCGATTTAACGATTCGAAACAGGACACCCATCTCTTCTTCGCCGGGATGGTTCGAAACAGGACACCCATTTCCTCAGCATGAAACAGGACACCCATCTCCTCAGCATGAAACAGGACACCCATCTCCTCGGCGATTTGAAAATGGGTGTCCCATGGCGAATTCCATCCCCAATCGGGCGTATCCACAGTCGCGGCAACGCTCGCCCGAGCGTGCCGGGCGTTCCGAATGGGCGAAGTGAGGCTTGGAACGGCGTTCCGATCGCTCGACGTTCGCTTCCGCCGACACCAAGTGTCCGGCTCGCGCGGCGGCCG
>VGZC01000073.1 GCA_016872725.1 Planctomycetota bacterium | reverse complement strand
GCTCGTCCTCGTACTCGTGCTCGTCCTCGTGCTCGTACTCGTCCTCGTCCTCGTCCTCGTGCTCGTCCTCGTGCTCGTCCTCGTGCTCGTCCTCGTGCTCGTCCTCGTGCTCGTCCTCGTGCTCGTGCTCGTCCTCGTACTCGTCCTCGTGCTCGTGCTCGTCCTCGTGCTCGAATGGAGAGGGGGCGATGATGGAACCAAGCGCCGCGAAGCGGATGGTTGCGGGATGTCAGACGATGAGCGGCAAGCGCGGCGTAGCGATGGAACGGGCTCGCGGCGCGCAAGGCCGCGCGGCCCGACGCCGGTGCCGACTGTGCGGGTGGAGCGATGTCGCAAGGCGCCGGTGGGATGGCGATACCGGAGGAGTGCGGACCAGGAAGCGTTCCAGGAAGAAGGTCGCCGCTCGTTGGCCAGCCGGCCGGAACAGGAAGCCGTTCGTCAAGCACGGATTTGCGGGACGCCCGGTCGGAATCGCCGCCGTGACGACCGCGGATGTCGACCGGAAGGGCGATCGGGGACTTGGCTTCGCTATTCGACTCGGCGCACGTAGGCGTAGTAGGCGCCGAGCAGCGAAGCGCCGTCCGCATCGAGGAACTCGGAGTGGATCGTCGCCGGACCCGGTTCGAGTCGGATGAGGAACGACGCGTGTTTGGAATCGGCGTCCAGGTCCAACGTGGTCTCCCACGCGGCGATCACCAGCTTGGCTTTCGCGATCGGAATCGCGGCGCCCTCGGGCAACATCCCGTCCGCCAACTCCACGGCCGGCGCGGCGGCGCGCAGCGCCAGGTCGGCCTCGCGCGGCCAGCGACGCAGCTCGATCTCGTATACCCCCGCGCGGTCCACCTCGACTTGCCAATCGCCGTTCTTGCGGTCGCCTCGACGGACTTGCGCTTGCTGGTCGATGAATACGTCCCACCAATCACAGGCCGACAACATCAGCGGGTTCGCGGCGTCGCTTCCGATCACGATGCGCTGCGGTTCGTTCACTCGATCGCGGACACGTTCCCACCATCGTTCGAGATGTTCCCGCATGCGCGCGGCGACTTCGGGATGTTCCGGCGCGACGTCGCGCTGCTGGAGCGGATCGGCCGCGAGATCATACAGCTTCCGGTTCTCGATCCATCGCCACCGTTTCCAGAGCACGGCGGCGCCCTCGATCGTCGGAACGACCTCGGCCTCGCGGCGCGGCACGGGCATACGGCTGTAGTGGATCACGAGCATGCGGTCGGGGAGGCTTGTCGCCCGGCCTCGCAACAGAGGAGCCAGGCTGACGCCGTCCACCGGCGGCATCGGGCCGACGCCGCAAAGGTCGCCGAGCGTCGGCAGCAGATCCTGCACCTGGACCAGCTCCGACTCGTCGCGAGGCGCTCCGAACCCTCCGGCGGGCCAACGGACAAAACACGGGACGCGATGGCCGCCTTCCCAAAGCGTCACCTTGCCTCCCGTCATGCCGGCGTTGAAATAGCTCGGCCCCATCGTGCTCCCGTTGTCCGTCAGGAAAACGAGGATCGTGTTGTCCCGCAGTCCTTCGGCGGCGAGGAACGCGTCGAGCCGTCCGAGGTTCTCGTCGATGTTCTCCACCATCGCGAGATACCGTTCGAGTTGTTCGCGGACTTTGGGCCCGATTGACGGCAGCCGGGCCAGGGCGGACTCCAACCGCGCGCGAACCGCCTTGCGATACGCCTCGGGCACGTAATGCGGTCCATGCGCGGCCGCCGTCGCGAGATAAACGAAGAACGGCTGCTTCCGGTCACGCCGGGCCCCGATCCATGTCATGGCCTCGCGGAAGAAAACGTCGGTCGTATAGCCCGCGTACGATTGGCGCTTGTCCCCATGCCAGTACACGTCGTCGAAGTAGTCGTTGAGCCAGGCATCGGACGCGGAGCCGATATGGGACGACCCATACCAAACCGATTCGTCGAAACCCCGATCCCGCGGCCGATACGGGTAGTTGTCGCCGAGGTGCCATTTGCCGAACTGCGCGGTCGCGTACCCTGCCGAGCGGAGCATGTCGGCGATCGTCGGAAACTCCCTTCGCAAGAGCGTCCGGCCGCTCGACACGTTCATCGCTCCGTTGCGCAGGCAGTCAACGCCCGTGAGCAACTGCCCCCGCGTCGGCGTGCACATCGGCGCGACATGGAAATCCGAAAAGCGGATGCTCTCGGCGTACAGCCGGTCCAAGTTCGGCGTTCGCACGACCGGATTGCCATGGCAGGCCAATTCACCGTATCCCTGATCGTCCGTCATGATCAGGATCACATTCGGTCGGTCCTCGGCGCCCCGCGATTGGGCGGCTGTCGAAACAAGACGGGCGATCAGGAACAGACCGGCTAGGATAAGGCGAGGACGGCGTGGCATCCGCGGCATGAGTCGGTTCATGGTAATGTCGATTGCCTCCCGAGCATATTGGAAGATCGATCCAGCCTCTTGCGCGCGGTTCGGGGCGAGCCTCGATCTTGGCGCGCATGGCGGCCCGTGTCAAAGGCGATCCCATGATGCGCGAGCCACGGAAGAACACCGAAAACACGGTGGGGCACGGAAACGCGGACGCCCCGTCCCGATAGGTCGTCGATCGGCGAGACCGACACCCGGATTCGCTTCGGATTCCCCCCCTTGTTTCCTCGGTTTCCCCGTTTATCGGCCCGAAATTGACGTTGCTCCGCAACGCCGTTTGGTGGTACGCTTCCGTCCCCCAAGGAATAGGGCGAGTCGGCTCGTATTTCGTTTTCACCGAATCGGGCAAGGCGGCGGCAGGGAAGGCCGCGCCGAGTGAGGTTGGCCATGCGACGCACAGACGGTGTCGACCACGGACGGTTTCCCGTGCACGTTCCTCGTGATTTCCGTCGCAATGCGGCGACGGCGCGTGACGCCGCGCGGCGCGTATTGGAGGTCGGCCTTGTCAGGGCTCGGCGGATGGTCGCCGTCACGGCGGCGTGCGTCGGAGCGATCGCGATCGGCGCGGGTGTCATGGCGCGGGATGACGACGAGGGCGCCGGAAAACGGTCGGCGCCCGACGTGACCCACGCGCATGAAGCCCAGTGGATCTGGTCGCCCGATCACACAAAGGACAACGTTCCGCAAACCGCCTGCCATTTCCGCAAGGTCATCGATGGGCCCGAACCGGAGGCCGGACGGATCGAGATCACGGCCGACGACAGTTATGAACTCTACATCAACGGACGGTTGATCGGTCGCGGATCATCGACGCGCCAACTTGACGAGTACGACATCACGCGATTCCTGAGCCGCACCGGCGCGAACACGGTCGCCATCCGGGTTGTGAACGAGCGGGGCCGGACCGCGGCGCTCGCCGCGCGCGTCACGATCAAGGACATGGACGGACCGTGGAGGTCGTATTCGACCGATGCGTCCTGGCGCACCAATCTCCATCCGCTGCCGCTTTGGAACTCGCCCGTATACAACGATCGGCGATGGGCCGTCGCGCAGGAATTCGGGAAACTCGGTGAAACGGCCCCGTGGGACCGCAAGGACGAGGTTCCCGCTGAGGAAAAGGAGAAATCCGAGCGGTTCCAGGTCGCCGACGAATTCGAGGTTCGGCGCATCGCCGAGAACGAGTCGACCGGATCGCTGATCGCGTTCACGTTCAACGAATTCGGACACATCATCGCGTCGCGCGAGAATGGACCGCTCCTGTTGATCCATGAAGGCGCGAAGAAGGAGAATTGGTCGTCGGTTCGCACCTACTGCGACAAGGTCAAGAACTGCCAGGGACTCTTGTCGTTGAACGGCGACGTTTATGCGACGGGCGACGGTCCCGACGGGCAGGCCCTCTACCGGCTCTCCGACCGCGATCGCGACGGGGTCCTCGAACAGACCAAGACGCTGGTCAAGTTCACGGGCCCGATGGGGGAACACGGCGCGCACGGCATCACGCTCGGCCCCGACGGGTTCCTCTACGTCATGCTGGGCAACCACACCGCGATGGACGGCGAGTACGCGGAGTCGAGTCCGCTGCGTCATTCCTACGAGGGCGACCTGGTGCCTCGGTACGAGGATCCGGGTGGGCACGCCGTCGGGATCAAGGCGCCGGGCGGCACGATCGTGCGGACCGATCTCGACGGCCGCAAGGTCGAGCTGGTCGCGGGCGGTATCCGCAACGCGTACGACCTCGCGTTCAACCGCGAAGGCGACCTGTTCTTTCATGATTCCGACATGGAGTCGGACATCGGTGCTCCGTGGTACCGGCCGACGCAGGTCTACCATGCGGTTTCCGGCGGGGAATACGGCTGGCGCAGCGGCTGGGCGACGTGGCCCGAATACTGGATCGACGGCCTGCCCGGGTTTCTCGATACGGGCCGCGGGTCTCCCGCGGGCGCCGTCGTCTACGACCACTTCATGTTCCCGAAGCGGTATCAAAACGGCCTTTTCCTGGCCGACTGGTCGCAAGGGCGCATCCTCGCCGTTCAGCTCAAGAACAACGGCGCGACATACACGGCGAGCAGCGAGGTGTTCATCCAAGGATCGCCGCTCAACGTGACCGATCTCGAGGTGGGGCCGGAGGGCGCGCTCTATTTCATCACGGGCGGGCGAGGTACGAGTGGGGGCATCTATCGCGTCACGTGGAAAGGCTCGGTTCCGGCCGCCGTCCAGAATCTCGGGCAAGGCGTGAGCCGCGTCATCCGGCATCCCCAGTTGAACTCGGCTTGGGCGCGTCAAGCGATCGCCCGCACGAAAGAGGAACTCGGCGGTCAGTGGGGACGCAGCCTGAACGGCGTCGCCCGCAGTTCGGCCAATCCGCCCCAGTACCGCACGCGCGCCCTCGACCTCATGCAGCTCTTCGGGCCACCGCCTGCTCGCGACTTGCTGGTCGAACTGTCGCGGGACAACAGCGAACTGGTTCGCGCGAAGGCGGCCGAGCTCATGGGATTGCACGCGAACGACGAAACCCACGAGGCGCTCATCGATCTGCTCGACGACACCGATCGCGGTGTACGGCGCAGGGCATGCGAAGCGCTCCGCCGCGCCAACCAGTCGGCGCCGGCCGCCGAGGTTCTGGAGTTGGTCAAGAGCGACGACCGGTTCGAGGCATGGTCGGCCCGCCGGCTCCTTGAACAGATGCCGACCGATTCGTGGCGCGACGATGCGCTGACATCGGAGGATCACCGCGCGTTCATCCAAGGCGCGCTCGCCCTGCTCATCGCGCACCCCGACCACGACACGGCCCTCGAAGTCCTCACTCGGATCGAGCAGTTCATGAGCGGCTTCGTGAGCGATCGGGACTTCATCGACATGCTCCGACTCGTCGAACTCGCCCTGTTGCGAAGCGAGATGACGCCCGATGAATCGGCCGGCTTGGCAAAACAGCTCGGCGGCGAATTCCCCGCGGGCAACGACGCCATGAATCGGGAGCTTGTGCGGCTGCTCGCCCACCTGCAAGTGTCCGATCCGCTCGATCGCTACATGCAATTCCTCGATTCGGACGCGCCCCTGACCGAGAAACTCCATCTGGCGTTCCATCTCCGGTTCCTCGAACACGGTTGGAGACCCGACCAGAAGATGCGGCTCTTCTCGTTCTACGAGGACGCCCAGCAGCAGGAGGGCGGCGGCAGTTACCCGTTCTATCTTCGCTTCGCCGCGCGGGACTTCGCGAAGTCGCTCACGGCGGAGGAGAGTCTGCAGGTTCTGGAGCGGGGCGAGGAGTGGCCGAGCGCGGCGCTCGGAGCGCTCTATTCGCTCCCCGAAACGATCGAACCGGACCTGCGCGACAAGTTGATCCAACTCGACCGACGGCTCATCCACCAGGACGGCGAACATGTCAAGGCGCTGCGGGTTGGCCTGATCGCGACGCTGGCGCGGATCGGGGACGAGCCGTGTCTCGAACATCTCCGGGACATGTGGGACAAGGAGCCCGAGCGGCGCGGCGTGATCGCGATCGGCCTCGCGCAGCATCCCGATGGCGACAACTGGAGTTATCTGGTGCGGACCATTCCGGTCGCCGACGGCGCGGCGCTCCGCGATCTGCTCGCCAAACTCCTCGACGTCCCGAAAGCGCCCGCCGAACCCGAGTTCATCCGCCAGACGATTCTCGCGGGCCTTCGTCTCAAGGATGGCGGCGCCGACGACGCCGTCGCGTTGCTCGAATACTGGACCGGCGAATCGCTCGGCCAACCCGAGGACGGTTGGGAGACACGGCTCACCGCCTGGCGCACTTGGTTCGGCGAAACCTATCCGAACCTTCCCGAGGCCGCGCTTCCCGAGCCCGCCAAGAACGCCAAATGGAAAGAGGACGAGCTGTACGCGTACCTTGGAAGTGAGGACGCCTCCAAGAGCTCGATCGACCGCGGAGCGACCGTCTTCGCCAAGGCCCAATGCGCCAAGTGCCACCGATTCGGTGACCGCGGCGAAATCGGCGGTCCCGACCTGACTACGCTCAGCAACCGATTCACGCGCAAGGAAACGCTCGAGTCGATCCTGTTCCCGTCGCATACGATCTCCGATCAGTACGCGTCCAAAACGGTCACGACGACGAAGGGAAAGACGTATGTCGGACTGGTGACTCCGTCGGGCGATTCCGTGTCGATCCTGCAGCCGAACGGGACGAAGATCGAACTGAAGTCGAGTGAGATCGAGGAGACGAGCCCGAGCCGCACATCGGCGATGCCCGACGGGCTGCTGGACACGCTCAGCCTCGATGAAATCGGCGATCTGTTTTCCTATTTGGGATACCGGCCGCCCGCCAAGGTGGCTCGACGCACCGACGGCGTCGTGAAATAGTCGCCGCGGGGTGGCGGCCGTACGGGACGCCTCGGTCGCGGGAGGCTCTCGGACCGCGGGATCACCGATCGGGCGCGGCGCACGCGTCGAGTTCCGCGATGAGGCGCTCGACGTCTTCGTCGGAGTGCCTGGCCGAGAAGCTGACGCGCAGGCGCGACGCGCCTTGGGGCACGGAGGGCGGCCGGATTCCGGGCACAAAAAGGCCCCGGTCGCGCAGCCGCTCATGCAACCGCATCGCGCGTTCGGCCGTTCCGACGATCACCGGCACAATCGGGCTCGCCGACGTTCCCGTATCCCATCCCCGCTCGATGAACGCGGCCCGCGCTCGATCGCTCAGCGCGCGCACCCGCTCCCGCCTCCACGGCTCGCGTTCGACCCGATCGAGCGCGTCGAGGGCGGCCCGCGCGCAGGCGTCGGGCGGCGCGGTGGAGAAGAAATAGGATCGAGCCCGGTGGGCGATCCACTCGATGACGTCGGTCGGACCGACGACGAATCCGCCGACCGAACCGAGCGCTTTGCTCAAGGTGCCGACTCGGACCCGCACCGAGGCTTCCAAACCGAGATGCTCGACGATTCCCCGGCCCCGCGCGCCGAAGACGCCCGTCGCGTGCGCTTCGTCGACGACCAGCATGGCGTTGAATTCGGCGGCGAGCTCCGTCAGCGCGCCGAGCGGCGCGATGTCGCCGTCCATGCTGAACAGCGAATCGCTGACGATCAATGTCCTCCTCGCGCGGGGCTCACCGCCGAGTCTTTCGCGAAGGGCCTTCGCGTCGGCGTGGGGATAGACGATCACACGCGCGCCCGACATGCGGCACCCATCGATGATGCTCGCGTGGTTTCCGGCGTCGCTGAAGATCGCATCCTCTTTGGAAGCGAGCGCGCCGAGGACTCCGGTATTGGCGGCGAAGCCCGAGGAGAACCAGAGCGCGCTCTCCGTGTGCTCGAAGGTCGCAAGCCTTCGCTCGAGCTCGGCGTGCGACGCGCCTCGACCGCAGATCATCGGGCTCGCCCCGCTCCCCCATCCCGACTCGGGGGACCGTTGGGGGTCGAGTTCGGCGGCGAGGCCGAGGTAGTCGTTGGATCCGAAATTGACGAGTCGGCGCCCGTCGAGCTCGATGCGTGCGCCTTGGCTTGATCGGCGGATCGGTCTCGATCGGCGCAGGGCGCGCCGATCGAGTTCGGCGAGTTCGCCGGGAACCCAGTCGAATGCGTCGTTGCCCGTATCGTCCGACATAGTGCGTCCCACAGGCGCGATCCGCCGTCCTTCGGCGCCTCCGCGCCCGCCGCATGCTCGACGGCTCGACGCGCCGGGAACGCGTCTACCGGCGTTTCCGCTTCACACGGCGGCTATAGGCCTCGAGAATGCGCCGTTCGCGGTCCGAAAGACTGTCGATACCATGTTGAGCGACTTTGGCGAGGATGAGATCGGCCTGTTCGTCGAGTCCGGACGAAGGCGCCGCATCGCCGCTCTCCGGTTCACGGACGCGCAGCGCCGGGCGACGCCGGAACAGGTTCCGAAACGGCCCCGCGCGCCGCGCGCCGCCCGACCAACCCGCCCAACGACCGTAACGCCCGAACACAACCGCCAGAGCCGCTCCCGTCAGATGCACCTCGTAGGCGACCGATGCCGCGCCGCGCGCCGCGAGGCCGGACAGGTCCGACGCGACGTAGAGCAATCCCAAGATCCACGCGGGGACGGGAAGGACTAGAAACAGGAGGATCGTCCGCGTCGGATAGTGGATGACGAATGACATCATCACGGCGGTGACGGCGCCCGAAGCGCCCTGGAGCGCGTGCCGTTCGAGATCGCCGCCGATCGCGACGATCCGGGTCGCCCAGATCAGACCGCCGAGCACGACCGCGACGAGGTAGAGCCCTGCGATGCGGCGCGGTCCGAACAGCGATTCAACGTCCCGGCCAAACATCCAAAGGATGAAAAGGTTGATCGCGATGTGGGACGCCGTATCGGGATTGTGGACGAATCCATAGGTCACGAACCGCCACCAGAACCACGGAGCAGCCAGGTCGGACGCGTGCAGCGACAGCAGCTCGGCGATTCGATTGTCGGGCCCGCCCAGCAGCAGATTCGCGACGAAAACGACCCCGTTGATGATCATCAGATTGACCACCATCGTTCGGGGGCCGAGCTGAATTCCCGGTCCGCGCTCGTCCTGATAGTAATCTCGGTCCGCTAAACCCATGGTGGTCGGCGCGAGGGGACTGCGATGGGGGAGCGATCGGGCATGCGGGAACCGAACGACGGCGAAACAACCGCACGACCCGCCACCTGGACTATCCTACGACGAATTCCGCGCGCGGTAAATCGCCGTGGCGCGTGGGCTGAAGCCGACACTGCTTGGAACGAACGGGGCTACGGCGAGGCGACGGCGCGCTCCACCTCGCGCTGCGCGCGGTCGAGAATGGCCTTTTCGATCCCGGCCAGTTCCTGCTCCAGGGCCAGATTCGCGCGGAAGAGCGTGCGAAGGTGATCTTGGGTCGCCGACAGGTCCTGTTGCAGGCGGCCGACGAGACTCTTGACGCGGTCCGCCTCCTGCTTCACAAAACCCAAATCCGTCTCGACCTTCGACCGCTCGTCCTGACGCTTTTGGATCACGAGCGTCAGGTTCTTGTTGGCCGCGTCGAGTTGATCTCGGTTGTACGCCTGCGACTTGCTCTTGTTCGAGATATCAATGTACTGGTCGTAGAGCGCATGGAAAGCCGACGCGAAATCGTGGAGCTTACGGACGTAGATGCGGTCGACCAGTTCGCAGGAGCCGGACGCCGTGAGCTGATTCGCCTGTTCGAGCGGAAATGCGCCGACCGTGTCGGCCTTGATCGTCACCGAACCTCCCTCGCCCCGCTGAAGAAAGGGAACTTGCGCTTGGCCGCTCGCGTCGAAGAACTCGCTGTTGAGCGGGCTGAGCGGCGCGTCGCTGTCCACTTTCTCGGCGTATTCCTTCGTGAACCGAACCGTCGCATAGACGAATTCCGGCGGGTCCTCATTCGTGGAACGCCGGCCATCGCGACGGTACCGGTCGGCGATCGCCTGAAGGGACTCGGGGGAGGGCGGGATCGCTGACCGTTCGGCGATGAACTGAAGGGTCTGCGAGATCTCGGCCTCATTCGGCGCCCCGAATGCGGCGGGAGCCACCAGGTCGGGTTGGGAATCGGCGGCCGCGAAAACACGATGATCGTCGACGGGCAGGATTTCGTAGAGCGACCACGTCGCATTGGAAACGAACGTGTTGTTGAACGCGTCCGCGAAATTCGCCGTGGGATTCCGTGCGACAAAGGCGCTCAAGTCGGGCGATTGCAAGGTGGCTCGCAATTGAACGCTCGTCTCCGTCACCGCGACAACCTGAAACTCGCCAAGATACGTCGCCGGCACTCGGTATCCCGCCGGATGATCGGACTCGCGGAACGCGTGTATGATGAAGTTGACGGGAATCTGATGAGGCCGGCCGGCCGCCGCTGTCGCGATGTTGACGATGATTGTGCCGTCCGCCGCGAGAGGCGACGGAACGCTCTGACGCCACGTCCGCCCTCGATCGAGAAGCAGGCGGCCGAGCTTCGCGCCGATCGTTTGAACCGAATCCTCGCCTCCCTGCTGGGACACTTCGGTCAGATCGCCGTACAGGAGTTTGCCGTGCTCGTCGGTGAGCTGGGCCATCTTCACTTCGAGGCCGTCGAGTTTCTTGAGCCAGGTGCGGCGGGCCTTCAACGACATGGAAAGGAAGATCAGCAGAACGCACGCGCTGATGAACACAAGGAAACCGGCGACGACGTCCCAGGCGCGCCGCGTCTTGACGCTGAAACCGCCCACCACCAGCGCCGTCAGCACGAGCACGGCAAGAACGATCTGCATGATGAGCGAACTGTCCATGGCGGTTCCTTTGGCCACGGGTTCCGTGACCACGAGGATCTTCGGCGTTACGCGTGCGGGCCGTACGGAGCCACAGCGAGTGTGCGCTCGGCGTGGAGTCCGCTCGCCGCACTCGCATGTGATCGACGTACTACGGCTCGATAATAAATTGGGCAATATGGAGTGTCAAGCTTTCGGAGGCCAATCCGACCGACGTAAATCGTGGTTCAGACAGGATTTGGCGGAATTGTCGCCTTCTCGTGAGGAATCCCGGCTCGAGATCGTTCAAGTTCGAATGATTGGGTTCCGAATGATTCACGAGGGAACCAAATTCCGAAAGTGGCGACAATGACGACAACACCGGATTTTCCGGACGCGTTTGGGGACTGGGTCGACCTGCTGCGGCGGCTGCTGACGGGCGGTCGGGACCTGCGCCGCGCGTTCGGCCGCGCGGCATCGGCCGATGAACTTACGGATACCGAATTCCTGGTGATCTGGGCGTGCCATTGTCGGGGCGAGTCGGGTATGGCTCAATGCGACCTCGCCGAGACGGTCGGCCTTTCCCCCGCTCAGATCAGCGGGCTTGTCGAGGGGCTCTCCGTTCGAGGTTACGTGCGGCCGGTTGGGGGCATGGATCGGCGGAGGCACCTTTGGCGTGCGGCGCCGCACGCCGTCGCGCGGGTTCGCTCGATCGCGGGCCGGTTCGATGAAATGGCCCGCGCATGGGACGAACGGATTTCGGCCGAGGATCGCCGCACGTTGATCGACCTGCTCGCGCGACTGGCCGATCGACGCGAAGTCGGGCCGCGCCTTCCGATCGTGGACAGGGAGGCTGCCTGATGGTGGAACGAACGGGAAACGCTTGGGACCGTCGAGCGGGCCGCCGATCGCCGGCAAGCCGGCTCGGGTTCGTCGGGATCGCGGGGGTCGCCTTGGGGTGTTTCCTCGCGGGTTGCGCTCGATCGAAATACCGTTTGGATGCGGATCGGGAGGTTCATGACCTCCTCGTTCAGAAGTCGAGCGACGCGCGATGGCAGCTCGATCGGCACGGAATCGAAATCGACCCGCGTTCGCGGCTCTACGATCCCGCGAATCCGGACTGTCCTCCGATGCCGATGGACGATCCCGTATCGCACACGTATATGCACGAGGTCGACGGCAAGAAGGGATACGTGTACTGGCACAAATACGGCGAAACACCGCACGCCGAGAATCCGACCTGGCACGAGGATTTGCCCCTCGATCGGGACGGCGCCTTGGCCCTCGACGGAGCCGCGGCGGTGCGCACGGCGCTGTTGCATTCGCCCGAATACCAACAACAGATCGAGACGCTCTTCCTTTCGGCGCTCGACGTCAGCTCCGAGCGATTTCGATTCGATTCGCAGTTTTTCGGCGGATATGGAGCGGACTACACGGCGTCGGGCCGCAACGCGCCGGGATCGGGCGGGGAATCGAGCGACCTGCTCGACCTGTCGACTCGGAGCATCCAGGCGCGGCGTTTGATGACGACGGGCGCCGATCTCACCGTGGGGCTCGCCAATTCGCTCGTGTGGCAATTGTCCGGACCCGACACGAACACGGCCTCGACCCTGCTCGACTTCTCGCTCCTGCAACCGCTCCTTCGACGCGCGGGCCGCAGTCGCGTCATGGAAACGCTAACGTTGTCCGAGCGGACGCTGTTGGCGAACGTGCGGCAGATGGAACGGTATCGCCAGGGATTTTTTATGGACATCATGACGGGCGTGGGGTCCCAGTCGGGACCGACGCGCCGCGGCGGTTTTTTTGGAGCCTCGGGGCTTGGCGGATTCTCCGGGGTCGGCGGCGGCGGCTTCGGCGGCGTCGGCGGTTCGACGTTTGGGGGAGCGGGAGGGCTCGCGGGAGGCGCGGGGGCCGGAACGGCGGGCGGTTACCTCGGTCTCCTTCAATCCCAGCAGATCATCCGCAATCAGGAAGCGAACATCGCGTCGCTGCAGAGCAGTCTCGCGCAGCTCGAGGCGTTCCGCGCGGCGGGCCGCATCGACTTCTTCCAAGTCGAGCAGGTGCGACAGCAGGTATTCCAGAGCAATTCGCAGCTCCTCACGCTGCGAAGGTCGTACCAGGACGCGCTCGACGCTTTCAAGCGGGATCTCGGCCTGCCTCCGTCGATTCCGCTGCGTGTGGAAGATGCGATGCTCGACCAGTTCAAGCTGATCGATCCGGCGATTGTGCCCGTCCAGAGCCGCTTGACGCACATGCAGCGCGTCGTGGGCGAGCGGATCATCGCCATGCTGCCGGACAACGGAGGGCTGCCGTGGAGCGACTCGCTGCGCGGCGGACTCGAGGACCTCACGCGCCGCCTTGCGCAACTTGAAGAGGAACGCGCGCACGTGCTGCGCGAGAACGTGCCGAGTGTTGAACGGGACATCGACGTGTTTCGTGAATCGATACCCGAACGCGGAGCGAACGCGGCGAGGTTGCTCGACGCGGTGCGCGTCGAACGAGAGCGGGACGCGCCGCCAGGCGAGGAACGTCTGATCGCGGACGTGGACGAGTCGCTATTCGACGTGGCGGGCCTGGATCGACTTCCCGATGCGCTGAAAGGGCAGGTCGAATCGATGCGGGACCGGCTCGGCGAACAGTCGGAGCGCGCGATGAAGGTCCAGGGCGACATCGAGGACCTGCTCCGGCGCGGCGAATCGCTCGCCGACGCCGAGCGGCTCGCCGAACTGCGGGACAAGGTCTTCGCGCCGCTGCCCTCGCTCTTTTCCGAACTTGCCGGGGATGTCCTCGAACTGTCGCTCGTGCAGGCGCGGGCGCGCGCGGAAAGCGCGACGTTGCCGCCCGTCGAAATCGACGGTGTCGAATCGGTCGAAATCGCGCGGGCCTGCCGGTTGGACTGGATGAACGCGCGCGCCGGACTGGTCGACGCGTGGCGGCTGATCGAATTCAACGCGGACAACCTCGAAAGTGTGCTTGACGTCGTCTTCAGCGGGGATATCCGCAATACGGGCGACAATCCGATCCGCCTCAGGGGTTCCACCGGGAATTTGCGGGTCGGCCTGCAGTTTGACGCGCCGCTGACCCGTCTTCAGGAGCGAAACACCTACCGGCAATCGCTCATCGAATACCAGCAGGCCAGGCGGGCCTATTACCGATATGAGGACGCGATCGCCATGCAGCTTCGGGCCATTCTGCGGCAAATCGACTTGAATCAGGTCAATTTCGAACTGCGGAGAACGGCCCTGCGCGTCGCCGTGGCTCAGGTGGAATCGGCCCGATTGCGGCTCGAGGAACCTCCGCGCCAGAATCAGCTCGACGCCTCGACCGGCGCGCTCGGGCCGACGACGGCCCAGAATCTGCTTTCCGCACTCAACTCGCTCCGCGGAGCGCAGGACGATTTTCTCAGCGTCTGGGTCAACTACCATGTCCAGCGCGGACTGCTTGACTTGAGTCTCGGGACGATGCGGCTTGACACCGAAGGGCTGTGGATCGATCCAGGCCCGATGGGTCGGCCTTTCGGTTATCCGAATGTTGAGGAACTGGGCGTCGATCCGGCGACGTTGTGGCCCGATTCGAGCCCTTCGCCGGAAACGGCGCCACCGGGCCGGTCGAGTGAACCGAGTTCGGATGCGTCGAGCGAACCGATGGCGCCGGACGAAGGGCCGCCTGCACCCGAAGCCGGCGGGACGAACAGCGGTCCGTAGAGCATGCCGGTCAAGCCGTTCGAACAGGTTCGCGAACTCGTGTGACACATCGGCGGTCGCCGACTACAATGGTCCCCGGGGGGTTGGACGTCGGGCTGCGCCCTGGGAGCGAGAGGGACCGTTGATGGAACCGCCGAGGATCGTCCGGCCGGCCCGGCGCGGGGCGGTGTCAGCCCTGTTCGTCGTGTTCTTCGCCATCGTATCGGTCCTGATCGGCTGGGCCTTGTTCTATTTGCGCGGACGCACATCGAAGCCCCAGGACATTCTGGTGACCGAACAGGCACGGAGGGGGCCCTTCGAGCATATCGTTCTGGAGCAGGGCGAGATCGAAAGCTCGAAGAACATTGAGATTCTGTGTGAAGTGAAATCCCGCAATAGCGCGGGAACCGCCATCCTTTGGGTCATCGCCGAAGGTACCCAGGTGAAGCCGGGTGACAAGCTCATCGAGCTCGATGCGTCGGCCCTCGAACAGGAGCTCAAGCAGCAGCGGATCGTGGTCAACACGGCTCAGGCCGCGAAAATAGCCGGCGAGAGCTCGCTCGAGCAGGCGAAAGTGGCTCTGGAGGAATACCTGGAAGGCACGTTCGCCCAGGAGGAGAAGCTGATCCTGAGCGAGATCCTGATCGCCGAGGAGAAGATGAGCCGCGCGAGGGAGACGGCCAAATTCAGCGAGCGGCTGGCGGCGCTTGGATTCCAGACCACGTTGCAGCTCAAGGCCGACCAATTCGCGGTCGAGCAGGCCCAGGTCGAACTCGATCTCGCCCAGGGAAAGCTCAAGACCCTTCGCGACATTACGAAAAAGAAGATGCTGATCCAGTTCAACGCCGATATCGAAACGGCCCGCGCCCAGGTGGAGGCCGCGACCAACAGCTATCAAGAGGAGATGGAGAAACAGACCGACATCGAGCAACAGATCGGCAAGTGCGTGATCGTCGCGCCCGAGGGAGGCGTCGTCACGCATGCGAACCGCACGAGCAACCGGGGCAATGCCGAATTCGTGCTCGAGGCCGGCGCGATGGTCCGCGAACGCCAAGTGCTGATCCGGCTTCCCGACCCGACGAAGATGCAGGTTCGCGCGAACATCAATGAAGCGAGGATTCCGCTGGTCAAGGAACAGATGCCCGTCGCGATCCGAGTCGGCGCGTTCGAGGATTCATCGCTCCGCGGCATCGTCACGAAGGTCAACAAGTACGCCGAGCCGACGAGCTGGTTCAGCTCGCAAGTCCGCGAATACGCCACGTACGTTCAGATCCTGGATCCGCCGCCGGGCATCCGGAGCGGAATGACCGCCGAGGTTCGGATCTTCGTCGAACAACTGACGAATGAACTCCAGGTTCCCGTCCAGGCGTTATACGAATTCAAGGGGCACTATTTCTGCCTCGTCCAACTCGGCGAATCGCTCGAAACCCGCGAGGTCGTGATGGGCGCGGTGAACGACAAGCATGCCGTCATCGAAACCGGCCTGAGCGAAGGCGAGCAGGTCGTGCTCAATCCGCGAGCTCATACCGACAAGCTCGTCCTTCCCGACTTGCCCGACGTGAAGGACGATCCCAAGCGCGGCGTGGGGGTCGCGAGCGATGGCCCGTCGTCGTCCGATTCGGAATCCGGCCCCGGTGCGGGGGCATCCGGACAATCGGCGAAAGGAGGGTCCGCTCTATGACGCTCGCCGCCCGTTCCACCGATCTTCGGAAAGACTATGTGCTCAAAGGGGAGACGGTCCGAGCGCTTCGGGGCGTGAGCTTCGACGTGCCGGAGGGAGACTATGTCGCGATCATGGGACCGTCCGGATCGGGCAAGAGCACGCTCTTGAATCTGCTCGGATGCCTCGATCGACCGTCGGGAGGCTCGTTGTTCCTCGGTGACGACGACGTCTCGAAGATGAGCGACGACCAGCTTTCCTGGGTGCGTGCGACGCGCATTGGTTTCGTTTTCCAATCGTACAACCTCATCGCGCAATTGACGGTCGTCGAGAACATCGAGGTTCCCCTCTATTATCAAGGCCGCTTGCGGGCATCGGATCGCGAGCGATGCCGCGAGTTGGCTCGCATGGTCGGGCTTGGAACCCGGCTCTCCCATCGTCCGACGCAGCTATCGGGCGGCCAGCAACAGCGCGTCGCCATCGCGCGAAGCCTCGTCAACGACCCCTATTTCATCCTCGCGGACGAACCGACGGGGAATCTCGACAGCCGCACGACGGAGGAAATCCTGGGTCTGTTCGAGCGGTTGAACGATCAGGGCAAGACGATCATCATCGTTACGCACGAGGACGACGTGTCCCAGCACACGAAACGCGTGATCCGGCTTCGGGACGGATTGATCCAATCGGACGAGCAGAGGAAGGACCGCCGCCTCGTAACGCTCACGCCGACGCATGGGCCGTCGACGGAGTCGCCCGCGATCGACGGTCCGGGCGTGGCCGATTCCGAACCCGCTTCCATCGAGTAGCCGAGGGTTGACGGCATGCTCATCCTGCGAACGTGGGTGCTCGGCGCGAAAAGCCTGACGCTGCACCCGATGCGGTCGCTGCTGACCGTTCTTGGCATCTTCATTGGAGTCGCGAGCGTGATCTGGCTGCTCGCGATCGGCGAGGGGATCAGTCGGGAGGCGCAGCGCCAAATCGAGGACTTGGGCGCGGATACGATCATGGTTCGATCGGTCAAGCCCCCCGCCGAGGCGACCGCGGACAATCGAGGCGTGACACCGTACGGACTCAAACGGTCCGAATACGACAGATTGATCGCGACGATTCCGACGATTCGAAGCGCGCTGCCCATTCGCGAGATTCGGAGGCAATTCCGTTATGGAGGGCGCCTGGTCGACGGGAGGCTCGTCGGATGCACGCCCGAATACGCCGATGTGACGCGGCTGGTTGTCGATCGCGGACGGTTCCTCGAGGAAGCCGATTTGCATAAGCGGCAAGACGTCTGCGTGCTTGCCGCGCGGGTCGCCGAACGTCTCTTCCCGTATGAGGATCCGCTGGGGCGCCGGATCTACATCGCCGAGCACAAGGACTTCTATCAAATCGTCGGCGTGCTCGAACACCGCAACGCCACGGCCGCCATCGGTGGTTCGCTGGATTCGCAGGATTTCTCGAACGACGTCTACATCCCGATCGCAACGATGCGCCAGCGGATCGGGGATTCCGTCATCACTCGGGGGAGCGGCACGTTCGAGGGGGAGATCGTCGAACTGAATCAGATCACGCTCCGCGTCGATCATGTTCAGAACGTGCTCGCGACGGCGGCGCTCGTCGAAGACGCCTTGAGGTCGCACGGCAAGCTGAACGATGTGGCGACGGTCGTACCGCTCGAGTTGCTGGAGCAGGCCCGAACGACCCGGCTGATGTTCATGGTGTTCATGGGGTTGATCGCCGCCATTTCGCTCGTCGTCGGCGGCATCGGAATCATGAACATCATGCTGGCCACGGTGACGGAACGCACGCGGGAGATCGGCATACGCCGAGCGCTTGGCGCGAAGCGCGCGGACATCACGCGGCAGTTCCTCGTCGAGACAGTCGCGCTATCGGTTGTGGGAGGCGTCACCGGCATCCTGGCGGGCTACGCATGTCCCATCGTCATCGAACAGTTGCGGCTCCTGCTCGAATCCCATGCGCCCGAGACGATGCAGAACCTCCCCACCGTGGTCCGCAACGTCAAACCGACGATCGTTCCCTTGTCGATCCCGCTCGCATTCGGCATTTCGGTCCTCATCGGTGTCGCATTCGGGCTCTATCCGGCGGTGCGCGCCGCGCGGATGGACCCGATCGAGGCGCTCCGACACGAATAGTCGTTCGCGCTCACTCGACTCGGAAGCGGTGCACCGTCGTTTCGTGAAATGTCTCGCCGGGTCGCAGAATCGTGCTTGGGAAAGCCGGCTGATTCGGCGAATCGGGGTAGTGTTGGGTCTCGAGACAGAAACCGGCGTGCCGCGCGAAACCCCCGTCCGCCGCCTTGCCGGACAGGAAATTCGCCGTATAGAGTTGGATTCCCGGCTGAGTCGTCTCGACTTCGAGGACTCGGCCGCTGCCCGCGTGGCGAACGCGAGCCGCGCGACGGAGTGTGCCCGGTGTTCCTCGGACGACGAAGCAATGATCGTACCCGGGTGGCTCGGCGACCAATTCCGACATGCGCGATCCGATCGGCCGTGTCTCGCGGAAGTCCATCGGTGTCCCCGTGACGCTCGCGAGCACCCCTTTGGGGATCAGCGTGTCATCGACCGGCAGGTAGTCGTCCGCGGATAGCGTCAATGCGTGATCGAGGACCGTGCCGGATCCCGCGCCCGCGAGATTCCAATAGTTGTGATTCGTCAGATTGACCACGGTGGTGCGATCCGTCCGTGCTTCAAACTCCACGCGAAGCTCATTCGCATCGGTGAGCAGGTAGGTGGCCGTGACGTTCAATGTTCCCGGATATCCTTCATCGCCGTCGTTGCTGCGGTGCCGGAAACGCACGCCAACCTCGTTGCTCGTTTCGATCACTTCCGCCTTCCAGATCGCCTTGTCGAAACCCCGAAGGCCGCCGTGCAGGTGGTTCGGCCCGTTGTTGACAGCAAGCTGATACTCCCTGCCTTCGAGCGTGAATCGTCCTTTCGCGATACGATTGCAGTAGCGCCCGACCGTTGTTCCGAAGAACGGGTGTTGTCCGAGGTAGCCGTCGATGCTCGGGAAGCCGAGGTTGATGTTCGCCGACTTGCCGTCGCGATCGGGCGTTTCGACGCGCACCACGATGGCGCCATAGTCGATAAGCGAGACAACAAGTCCGTTGTCGTTGGTGCAGGTATACAGGTGGATTTCCTGTCCATCGCTCTGTTTGCCGAACGGTGTCGTGACTACTTCCATATCGTTCCGATTCCCTTCGTCACCCAAGACGCGCGCGACTTGCGCCGGCCCGCCGATGAGTCCGCACAAGGACGAGACTACCATGATCGCGCCGGCACGCCAACGGGAAGAGTCCCGTGGCGCGACCATATCCCGCCGATTCAGAGAATCCCTCAACATGTTCATTCAAACTCCACATGTCCTGTTTGGGATGTTCCCCACCGAGTGGCGTAAGCTTCCGGCTTGTGATCCCGCGGACCGGTCCGGCGGCGGGGCATTCGTGTCGCGTTGCGCGTCGAGGAGCGACAGTTCCAGCCAAGCCCGGGGCAACACGACGCGGGCATCGAGAGCGGCGGGCCTGGCCACCTCGCTCTGGGCGAGCGGTTGCCTATTTGCGACGCGGCGAATCTACCGATTATTCCAAAACCAATATGCGTAATCCCCGAACAGCCGCTTGTTCGGATTGCCCTTCACCTTCTCCATCTCGGCCAGCGGAAAGTTGCCGCAGTCTATCGCGACGGACGCGAATCGCACAACAGCCCGTCGCTCGACTCTCCGAGTCGAGCCCCCCCGATGCCGAGGCGAGGGACTTTTCAGTTTTCTCCGTCTTCTGTCCGTGTCCTTCCGTGGCTCCAACCCATTCACGTTCCGTCCATTTTTCGTGAGGG
>VGZC01000072.1 GCA_016872725.1 Planctomycetota bacterium | reverse complement strand
GCCCGCGCACCCGTCTCTGGCGATGGGAGTTGCAAAAGCTCGCGAACGATACGGGACTGACGATCGAACTCTGCCACTATCCACCAGGCACCAGCAAGTGGAACAAAATCGAGCATCGGCTGTTTTGCCATATTACCCGCAATTGGCAAGGCGTTCCCCTTGAGACCATGGAGATTGTAGTCAGTCTGATCGGATCGACACGCACGAGGGAAGGCCTCGAAGTTCATGCCTGGCTCGACGAAAGACAATACGCCAAAGCGAAGGCCATTACGGACGAACAATTATCCCAGATGAATATTCGCCGAGATGCATTTCACGGTGAGTGGAATTATCGCATACTGCCAACTGTGTGATATCATAATTCGGTAACTTATTGTTGAGCGCCGCCTTACCATGCCCGGCGGCTGGAAGATGAGCCAGATGCAGGCGGAACAGCCCGCCACGACCTATGCCGAGTTCAAGCACGAGATTCTCAACGAGATCGCCCGCTGCCTGAACATGCCGTACAAGAAAAGCGGCGCAAAATCCGGCGCAGTCAGTGCACGCAACGGGCGGAATTGAGCGGCAAGGCGAAAACGCCGCGCATCAAAAAAGCCTTGTTTTTCCGAGTCTTGCGGGCGGTTGCGATTGGGTGCAATCGCCAAGTATGGGCCGTGAGGGACTCGAACCCCCGACATCCGCCTTGTAAGGGCGGCGCTCTAGCCGACTGAGCTAACGGCCCGCGTCGGTTCGCGGCGACGCGTGGATCCGATTGTACAGGCAACCGGGCCGGGGCATAGGGCCATTTTTCCTAGGGGAAACCGGACTCGCCCCGTCGAACACGAACCCGGGTCACGCCGCTCGCCCGACGCCCGAATCGGAACGCGATCTGACGCTTCGCCCCCCGTGCATCGCTCAATCATCACGCGGGACGGGCGGACGAATTCATTTCGCGGCGCCGATCCGATCGGCGGCCTCGGCCGCCGCCTTGCGCGTATCCTCGTCGGCGGCCGAATCGTTCGCGATCTGTCTCAGCAAGGCGACATGTTCGGACGCGGCCGACCCCATCCCTCCCAGCGCCATGGCAGCGAATTGGCGTGTTTCGGCATTCTCGGAACGAAGCCGCGCGGCGACCTCGCCGATCCGCCCGCATTGCGGCGCGATGAACGCGAGTTCCTCGGCCGCCGACCAGGGCGCGTTGAGCGATTCGAGTTCCTCGAACAGGACCTTTTCCGCGGCGCCCCGTTCGCTCGGCGCGATGCGCCAGAGCGCGCCGGCGAGCCGTGCGCGGGCCGTCATGCGGGTCCCCGCGAGATGTTCCTGAATCTTGGGCACCGCCGACGCGGCCGCCTCACCCATCTTCCCGAGCGCGATGACCGCGTCCTCACGCACCGGTTCGAGCTTGTCGTCGAGCGCCGCGATGAGCGCGGCGACGGCATCGGGTCCGGCGGCCGGACCGATGCCTCCGAGCGCCGCGGCGGCATGCCTGCGCACGGAAACAACGCCATCGTTGAGCCGATCGATGAGCTTGGGTACGGCGGGCGCGCCGACCTCCCCCAATTCACCGATCGCGCGGCACGCCCAGTATTGATGATGGAAGTTCCGGCTGTCGAGCATGCGGGCGATATCGTCGAGTGCTTCGCCGCCCGCCTTCCCCATGCCGGCGACCGCGAACATCGCCGGGATCGTGAGATCGCCGTCCTTAGTGATTTCCTCGCGCAGTCGGGTGAGCCCTTTCGCCGCGTCCGGACCGATGTCGTGCAGCGCGCCGCACGCGGCCGTGAAGACGCGGGGGCGGGAAGCGTCGAGTTTCGCGACGAGCGGATCGACGGCGGCCGACCCCATCCGCCCAACGGCCCGCGACGCGAGGATCCAAACGTCGTCGGCTCCCGCCGATTCGGTATCCTCGAAATGATCGATCAAGGCCGGGACCGCGCGGTGCGCCGCCGGACCGATCGCGCCGAGCGCATTGGCGGCCGCGCCCCGCAGCATGGCGTCCTTTGAGCCGAGCGCCGTCGTCAACGCGTCGATCGCCCGTTCCGATCCGGCGCCCGGTTTCGCGAGGGCCCGAGCCGCCTCGATCGCCTCGGCGCCGCCCTTGCCCAGGGCATCGATCCACTCGGCGATCCGCGTCGGATCAACGGGTGGTTCGACTCCCGCGCCGCGCGCGGAGGCCTCCGCCGCGCCGCGAGCCTCGAACAGAGCGGCCGCAACATGCGGAATCGCGCGCCGACGCATCGAACCGCCGAACGCGGCGGCGGCGAAAACCGCGACGATCGAACCGACGACCAGCGTGCTTCGCATGGTACCTCGCCTAGGCCGCGCCCTCGCGATCCCGATTCGGGCTCGACGAACGGGCGCGATCCAATTGCTTCAAGAAGGCGCGGAGAAGGGGCGCGTTGTCGTGCCATGTACGCGCCGTGACGATATGGCCGTCCTCGACGGCCGGTTGATCGACATACACGGCACCGCCCTGACGCGCATCGGCCGCGCACTTGGCGACGGTGGTGACCGTTCGGCCGCGGATCAGGTCGGCGGCGGTCAGGATCTCGATGCCGTGGCAAACGCAGGCGATCGGCAGTCCCCGTGCGTCGATCCCGCGCACGATGCGCAAGAGATCCTCGTCGTAACGCAGGTACTCGGGCGCGCGGCCTCCGGAAACGAACGCGCCGACGAACATCTCGGCCCGCAAGTCGCGGAACGCGGCCGTCGCGCGGATGAAATACCCGGGCCGTTCCTGGGTGATATCCCAGGGGATTCCTCCGTCGGGCGGAATCTCGTGGAGCACCGTGTGGTAGAGCCTCGCGTCCGGCCCCGCCACGACGACCTCGTATCCCGCCTCGACCAATCGGAAGAACGGATAGAACGTATCGAGCGCTTCCGTCGCGTCGCCAAGCGGCATAAAGATGCGCCCGTTCATGATCGGCGTCCGCCAGAAAATCGCCGCGCTCGGCGGAATCCGCCGAGCGCGGCGTGAGTCGGTTCCCCGTGCCGCCCGCTAGATCGTGTAGCCTTCGCGGAACTCGGGTTTGATGATGTGCGCGACTTCGGGCGCGTTCTTGGCCGTCGTCGTCGCCGCGTCCCACTCGATCTTCTTACCGACGCCCGGCGCCGCGGCCGCCCAGACGGCGAGATTGCCGAGCAGCACGGTTTCCGTGAGTCCACCCGAGTATTCGGGGAAATTCGACATGGCCGGCTCGCCGCCCTTGATCGCGTCGACCCATTCCTTGAAATGGCCCGGCGAGACCTTGACTTCGACCTTCGGATCCTTGATGTTCCGTTGGAGCACGAACTCCTTGCCGTCGAACCAGACGCCCGTATGCGCGGCGTCGCCGCCGTAGTCCTCGGGCGAAAGGAGCGATCCTTTCTCGCCGATCACGAGGCAACCGCGTTCCATGACGGCGGCGTATTCGCGCGCGTCGCGGATCACGGCGTCGCCCTTCTCGTCCTTGAACGCCTCGCGCGGCGGCAGCAGCTTCGGATCGGGTTTCTTACCGCCGTCGTACCACATCATCTTCACGGGCGCGCGGCCTTTGAGTTCGGGGTATTCGAACGTGATGACCGACCACGCGGGATAGGTCTCGCCGTTGTGTCCCGACGTTTCCGCGACGATCGACACCGGATCCTTCAGCATGAGGGCCATGTACGCCATGTTCAGCGTATGGCAGGCCATATCGCCGAGCGCGCCGGTTCCGAAATCCCACCAGCCGCGCCATTTGAACGGATGGTACGCGGGATGGTAGGGGCGGAACTTCGCCGGGCCGATGAACTCGTCCCAGTGGACTTCCTTCGGGCATTCCTGCGCGTCGGTGGGCTTCGAAAGGCCCTGCGGCCAAACCGGGCGGTTCGTCCAGACGTGCACCTCCTTGACCCGTCCGATCACGCCCGCCTTGATCAGTGCCGCGCTAGTGCGCAGGTTCGTCTCCGCTGTGCCCTGGTTGCCCATCTGCGTGGCGACCTTCTTCTCGCGGGCGACTTCGGCGAGCCGGCGCGCCTCGAAGATGGAATGCGTCAGCGGCTTTTGCGTGAAACACGCCTTGCCCATCCGCATGGCCATGAGTGAGGCGGCCGCGTGCGTATGGTCGGGCGTACTGACGGTGACCGCATCGATCGACGATCCCATTTCCTCGAGCATTTTCCGGAAGTCGTGGTACTTCTTGGCCTGCGGCCATTTCGCGGCGGCCCGATCGAGATTGCGATCGTCGATGTCGCAGATCGCGACCATGTTGCCCGAAGCGCCCGCGTCCGCGGAGTCGCTCGACCCTTTCCCGCCGACGCCGACGCTCGCGAAATCGACCGTCTCGATCGCGGAGCGGCTCGGTCGCGGAGCGACGCCTCCGGCGGCCCAGTATCCGGCGCCCGCCGCGGCCGTGGTCTTCAAGAAACTGCGACGATTTGTGTGCATCGCCATGCGAATCTCCCAACTAGTAGAGGTCATGAGTATGGAGGGCATGAACCCACCGCGCGCCGCCGCGTGCGGCGCACGGGACATGGGAATCCTCGGATCCCGCTCCTATCGGCCTCAAACGTATCCGACTCGGCCGCCAATTGCAATTGCGAGGCGTCGTTCACGGCGCGTCGCCCATGCCGGTCGGCCTTCATGCCTGGCCATCGTCGCCCGGCGGTTCGGCGAGCCATTCGAGAATCTCGCGGCGGCCGGGGAGCGACGGCTGGGCGCCGTCGCGGGTCACCGAGAGAGTGCCGGCGGCGACCGCGAAGCGCGCGGCATCGGCGAGCGACCTATGTTCGGCGAGCGCGGCGGCGAACGCTCCGTTCCACGCGTCACCCGCCGCCGTCGTGTCGACCGGCGTGACGCGTTTCGCGGGAAACCGCCCCGTTTCCGTGCCGAACAGACCGGCCCCCCGAGCGCCTTCCGTCAACAGGACGCTCGCGCCCGTCCGTTCGGCCAGTTCGGCGGCCGCCCGCCGCGGGTCGTCGATTCCCACGAGCTGTGAGGCTTCCGTCTCGTTCGGAGTCAGGAAGTCGACGCGGGGCGGTCCCGATCGCGCGGCCCAAAACGGGTCCGCCGGCGCCGGGTTCACGATCGTCAGCAGGCCGAATCGTCGAGCCCGTTCGACGGCGCGCGCGACCGTGTCGCGGGGCACTTCGAGCGACGCGAGCAGCACGCGGCTCGCACGGAACAAATCGTCCGGCAACGCGTCGATGTGGGACGGGCGCAGTTCGCCGTTCGCGCCGGGCGCCACGCTGATCGCGTTCTCCCCGTCTTCCGCGACCATGATCAACGCCACGCCCGTCGCGGCCGACGGCACGACCGCGATATGGTCGCCGTTGAGACCGAGTGACAGAAATCGGTCACGCATCGAACGCCCCAGGGCGTCGTCCCCGACCGCCGCGACGAACGCCACGGGCGATTCGGACGCGCGCAGCGCGGCGACCGCCTGATTCGCGCCCTTCCCGCCGGGAACCTGGAGGAACCGGCCGCCTCCGATCGTTTCGCCCGGTCTCGGAATCCGGGCCCCCTTGATCACAAAATCGACGTTGACCGAACCGACCACGATGATCATCGCCCTGCTCCCCAACGCGCGGCCCTCATGTCGGCCCGCAGTGCGCCGCCGGCCTACTCCGGGAAACACCGAACGGGAAACCAGCCGTCGGAACGCGCCTCGATCAACGCGACGAGCCGCCCGTCGGAGTCGAACGCGGCGACGTCGCCCATCGAAGGCAAGACGCCGCATTCGCCGGGCGGCGCATAACCGCCAGGCGGATCGACCACGGCCGGGACCGAACCGATATCGAGACGCTGCCCGGCGCGCAGCCGCCGCGCCTGCTCGTTCGACACGGACGCGCGACGGAGTTCGGCGACCGCCATTCCGATCGGCAGGAGGTGCTCGGCCACGCATGCCGCGTCCCATCGAGGCGGGTCGACCGCCCCGTCGATCGCGAACAGGCCGATCGACTCGCGCGTCAATGCGGCCATGATCGCGGAAACGCCGAGGTCCTTGGCGATGTCGCGACCCAGCGAACGCACATAGGTTCCCGATCCGCATTCGACGTCCACCGTCCAATCGGGATAGGCGTAATCGACGAGCGTCATTGCGTGGATCCGCACGGCGCGGGGCCGCAGGGCGACCTGTTCGCCGCGGCGAGCCAGGTCGTACGCTCGCCGGCCCCGCACTTTCACGGCCGAATAGTCGGGAGGCACCTGCTCGATCGCGCCGTGATATCGAGCCAGGACGGCCGTCAGTTCGTCCCGCGACGGCTGTCGGCGCTCGTCACGTTCCAAACGCCCTTCAACGTCGTCCGTGTCGCTCCGCCACCCGAACCGGAACGTCGCCCGGTACCGCTTGCGCATCCGCTGAATGCACTCGACGAGGCGCGTGGCCGGTCCCACGCACACGACCAGAACGCCGGTCGCCAGCGGATCAAGAGTGCCCGCATGTCCGACCTTGTTGGGTCGGACGCACGCTTGAATCGCGTTGACCACGTCGCGCGACGTCGGGCCTCGCCGTTTCCGAACATTCAGGATACCCGACAGCGCAAGGACTTCGGCCATGATCGGTGCGTTCCGCCGCGATGTTCTTGGTTCTTGGTTCTTGGTTCTTGGTTCTTGTTGATCTTTGCCGTGCTCGGTGTGCGCGGTTCGCGCGGTTCCCGATCGATATCGCGATCGGGCGCCCGCATCAACGCCTGTCCACACGGCGTGAGTGCCACTATACATAATGGCGGCGGTTCGCGTCGTCGACGGGCGTTCGAGGGATCGGCGGCTCCGAGCGCCGGGCGCTCGAGTTCCGATTCCGCAACGAGAGGACATGGGAATGACCGAGGATTCGCTTTCCGACGCTCCGATCGGATCATCGGCCGCCAAGCGGTCCAAGAGCCGGGCCGCGTTCGCCCGCGCGCTCGAACTGATGCCGGGCGGCGTGAACAGCCCGGCTCGGGCGTTTGGCGGCGTCGGGGGCGAGCCGATCTTCATCGATCGCGCGGACGGAGCCTATCTGTTCGACATCGACGGGAACCGCTACATCGACTACATCGGATCGTGGGGCCCCATGATCCTCGGCCATCGGCATCCCCGCGTCGAGGAGGCGGTGCGTTCCGCGTTGTCGCGGGGAACGAGCTACGGCGCGCCGACCGAAGCGGAAAACCGACTCGCCGAACGGATCATCGAGGCCGTGCCGTCGATGGAAATGGTGCGGCTTGTGAATTCGGGCACCGAGGCGACGATGAGCGCGCTGCGGCTGGCGCGCGGGATCACGGGACGGGAGATGATCGTCAAGTTCGCGGGCAACTACCACGGCCATGTCGACAGCCTGCTCGTCGCCGCCGGCAGTTCGGCCGCAACGCTTGCGGTACCCAATTCGCCGGGCGTCCCGTCGGGCGTCGTCAGGGACACGCTCATCGTGGACTACAACCGGCTCGACGCGCTCGCGGCCGTCTTCGACGAGCACGGGCCTCGGATCGCCGCGGTCATTCTCGAACCGGTCGTCGGCAACATGGGATGCGTTCCGCCCCAGGCCGGTTTCCTGGAGGATGTTCGACGCGTCACGCGCGACCACGGGGCGTTGCTGATTTTCGACGAGGTCATGACCGGTTTCCGCGTCGCGCGAGGCGGCGCCCAATCGCTGTTCGGAATCGAACCCGACATCACGACGCTCGGCAAGATCGTCGGAGGCGGCTTTCCGATCGGCGCGTACGGCGGACGCGCCGATCGAATGCGCCACGTGCTTCCGGCCGGGAAGGTGTTTCAGGCGGGGACGTTGAGCGGCAATCCGATCGCGACCGCCGCGGGCATCGCCACGCTCGAAGGCCTCCGCGACGACCCACCCTATGAACGACTCGAACGCGCGTCGGCCCGACTGGCGGAAGGCCTCGTGGCGGCGGCGCGGGACGCCGCACTGCCCGCGTGCGTGAATCGCGTCGGAAGCATGCTCACCCTGTTCTTCCAGCAAGGTCCGGTCACCGATTGGCCGTCCTCCGAGCGCAGCGATACACGGCGCTACGCGGAGTTCTTCTGGGGCATGATCGACGAAGGCGTTTATTTGCCGTGCAGTCAGTTCGAGGCCCTTTTCGTGTCCGATCGGCATTCCTCCGAGGATATCGATCGAACGCTGGACGCCGCGCGGCGCGTTTGCGCGCGCATCGGATAACCACACGGACGACCATGCGGACGCTCGCCATCGAAACGACGACTCGACCCGGCTCGATCGCCCTGCTCGACGGGACGTCGTGCGTGGTCGAGGAGAAACTCGATCCCGCCGTGCCGATGGCCGCGTCGCTCTTTACCACCACGCGGCGGCTCCTCGACGCATGGAATCTCACTCCCGCCCGCGTGGATCTCGTCTGCGCGGCGATCGGGCCCGGTTCGTTCACGGGAACACGCGTCGGCGTCATGTTCGCCAAGACCTGGGCCTATGCGAGGCGCGTTCCCGTTTGCGGGATCGAAACAAGCGACGTGCTCGCCGAGCAGGCTCGCGAGGCGATCGATGCGGGAACAACAGGGTGGGACGACTTCCTCGAGATTTGGACCGCCATCGACGCGCAGCGAGGCGAGTGGTTCGTGCGTTCGCATGCCGTCGATGTCGAATCGCGACGAAACCGATCGACGCTCCGTCCGAGCTCCGCATCCCGCATCGCGCGGCCGGACGAATGGCTCGATGCGCTCGACCGGCCCTGTTGGCTGACCGGTCCGGGGTTGTTACTTCCGGCGACCGACGATCGGAATCCCGCGACGGGTCGTCCCGGAATCCGAATCACCGATCGGTCCGTTTGGGAACCGCGTGCCGCGACGGTCGGTCGCATCGGCGTTCGGCGCCGGGAGGGAGGCGTGACCGACGATCCGTGGACGCTGGCGCCCCGGTACGTCCGCAAGAGCGCCGCCGAGGAGAAATGGGATGCGAAATGCGCGGCCGATCGTTCCGGCCCGGAGCAGGCGGACGTTCCTGCGTTGGCTCCCGGCAAACCCGACCCGGGCTGCCCTTCCCCCCCCTCGACCGCCGACCCGATCCGGTTGCGGAACGTGGGCCGTCGCAGTTAGATTAAGTGGTTTGTTCCGACCCTCCTCGGGCGAACTGAGGCATCCGCCGACGATCGACCGATCCGTCCTAAAGGGTGGGCGGGGCCGCGTCGAGTTTTTCTTGTGGACGTTCGAGCCGATTTGGACGGCAACCGATCGGAATCGTGACCGGTCGACGCATTGGCGGGCGAGGGAACTTGGGCGTGAAACGAGCGTTGATCAGCGACATCCACGCCAACATCGAGGCGCTCCTCGCCGTGCGCGAGGACATCCGCGAGCAGGGCGTCGAACGGATCGACTGTCTGGGCGACATCATCGGCTACGGACCCGACCCGGTCGAATGCCTCGATATCGTTATCGCCGATTGCCGCGTCACGATCCTGGGAAACCACGATCAAGCCGCCCTATTCGATCCCGAAGGGTTCAACCCGATGGCCATGCAGGCGGCCTACTGGTCGCGGGAGCAACTGGAACGGGCGCGCGGAACGCCCGAAGTTGTGAACCGTCGGTGGGATTTCTTGGGTGAGCTTCCTCGTTCGTTTGAGGAGAAGAACCTGCGGTTCGTGCACGGTTCGCCGCGCGAGCCGACCAATGAATACGTTTTCCCCGAGGATGTCTACAACGCGCGGAAGATGGAGGCCCTCTTCGCAAAGGTCGAGCAATACTGTTTCCAAGGCCACACGCACCTGCCCGGCGTCTTCTTGGAGAGTGGGGTCTTCCTTTCTCCCGACGAGTTCCAATACGAATACGAACTGACCTCGGAAAAGGCGATGATCAACGTCGGCAGCGTGGGCCAACCGCGCGACAATGATCCGAGAGCGTGCTACGTGATCCTGGATGATCTGACTCGGCGGCTCGAATTCCGGCGGATCGATTACGATTTCAACGTGACCGCCGACAAGATCTACAAGATTCCCAGCCTATCCGATACGCTGGGGGACCGATTGAAGACCGGTCGTTGAGGACGCCTCGCGTGAAACGCGCCATATTGAGCGACATCCACGGCAACCTGGAGGCACTCCAGGCCGTCCTGGCGGATATCCGGTCCAACGATGTCGACGAAGTCGTTTGCTTGGGCGATATCGTCGGATACGGCCCGAACCCGGCGGAGTGCATCGACATCGCCTCGTCGTTCCGGTTCACCGTGCTCGGCAATCACGATCAAGGTGCCCTGTTCGATCCCGAGGGATTCAGCAGCGGAGCGGAGCGGGCCATTTTCTGGACGCGGAAGCAGCTCGAGTCGGGCGACCCCGACGTCGAGTCGACTCGGCGGCGTCTCCGGTTCCTGTGCGAATTGCCCAGGTCGTTTCGTGACAACGGGACCCTGTTTGTCCACGGATCGGCCCGCAATCCGCTCAACGAATACGTGTTTCCCGAGGACATCTACAACGCGCGGAAGATCGAGAAGATCTTCGGCCTGATCGCGTCCTGCTGTTTCCAAGGTCACACGCACGTCCCGGGAGTCTTCACGCAGGATGGGCGGTTCTTTTCCCCCACGGAACTTGGGCATCAGTTCGTCCTGGGGAACCAGAAGGCGATGGTCAACGTGGGGAGCGTCGGCCAGCCGCGCGACGGAGATTATCGGTCCAGCTATGTGATCCTCGATGGACCGCGCGTCCACTTCCGCCGAGTCGACTATCCGGTGGAAGTCACCGTTCGCAAGATCCACGCGATCTCCGAACTCGACAATTTTCTGGGAGACCGATTGCGCGAGGGGCGTTGACGCGCTCCGACCGCGAACAGGCGTCTTGGTTCTCCGGCATTCGACGCATCGCCGACCACGCGGTGTGCATCTTAGAAACGGACAGCGACAGTGGATAAGCGGTTTATTGCATTCGTCGTCCTCTCGACCGGCATGATGCTGGCCTATATCACGCTCAACGAATTCCTCGCGCCGAATCGGCCGGACATTGCCGACGGGCCGGCTGACGGGGACAAACCGAGGGTGGCGGACGCGGACAAGGCCAAGGGCGAAGGGCCATCCAAATCCAAGGACGCGGGCAAGGCCGACGGCCAACCCGCGGCTGTCGGAAAGGAGGGGACGGAGACGGCGGGAGGCCCCGACGCAAGACCCGCCGAGGCGGCGGACGGCGGAGACCGGAAGGACGGAGCCGATGCGGTACCCGACGTCGCGCGGAAATGGGTCACGCTCGGACATTTTGGATCCAATCAGCCCTATCGTTTGATGGCCATTCTCACCAATCGAGGCGCCGCGATCGAAAAGCTCGAACTTGTCGAACGCGCTCCCAATGGTCGATTCCGTTTCCTCGATCTCGACGACTCGACCGGCTATCCCGGATACCTCGCGCTCGTCGACGAAGGGCCGGCGGGCTGCCGTATCCATGTGGTGCCTCCCGGTTCTCCGGCCGCCCTCGCGCGGTGCGTTAAGGAGGGGATTGAGCCGGGCCTTCGCGCCGGCGATCTGCTCGCGCGCATCGATTCGGCCAACGTCCTTTCGCGCGGCGAGGTCGTCGAGGCGCTGCGCGATTCGAAGCCGGGCGAGACGATTCAGGTCGACGTGCATCGCGAGAACGTCGGAACGCTGTCTTTCGAAATCGAACTCGCCGAAAAGCCCCTCGCACTGATCGCGCCCGAGACGCCCATGTCGATCGGACCGGGCCCCAATCCGCCGTCATTCCGCGTGAGCCTTCGGGCACCGGTCGCCCTCGCGGGAACGCTGCGCGAACTCGCCGAAGACCCGGGGCTCGCCACCATGGATTGGGAAGTGGTCGCGAGCGACCCGTCGTCGGTCGAATTCCGAGTCGAGATCCAGTCGAAGGACGGCAAGCCGTCCCTGGAAGTGCGCAAGCGGTTCCGATTGGCTCAAGCGGCGGGCGAACCCGATTCCGATGATCCGGCCGAGCTCGCCTACCACCTCGAAATGGATTTGGAGATCCGCAATACGAGCGAAACGCGGCAGGCGGTCGCCGTGCGGTGGGACGGACCGAACGGACTGCCGAGCGAGGGATGGTGGTACGCGAACAAGGTGCATCCGAGTTTCTTCGGAAGCGCGGGGGCGCGCGACCTGGTGTGGAACGCCGTCGGACAGGGGTTCGGGATTCGCGGAGCGCGCGAGCTTTACCAGCAGGCGCGCGGGGAAACGCCCGACAAGCCCGTATTCACGGCGAGCGGACCGGAAGACGCGACCGAACTGCGGTACGCGGGAATCGACGCCCAGTATTTCTGCGTCGCCATGTTGGCGAGCGGTTTGCGCGACGGCAAGACGCTCCCGGTGGCCGAACTCATCCCAGGCGCGGCGGGCGACGTCGCTTCGCTCGACAAGGCCCGCGTCAAACTCACCAATGCGACCTTCTCCCTCGGATCCTTGCCTCGCCGTTTGGAGCCCGGTGAAAGCTGGAGCGAAACGGCCGTCGTCTTCGCGGGACCGAGGGAAACGCATGTGCTCGACGCGTACGGGATCGGCGACATCCTGTACTACGGCTGGTTCCCGTGGGTCGCGAAACCCCTTTCGTTCGTGCTCCGCGCGTTCCATTTCCTGGTCGGCAACTACGGTCTGGCGATCATCATGCTGACGGTCGTGGTCCGGGCGGCCATGTTTCCGCTGAGCCGCAAGGCGGCCCGCAACGCGGCCATGATGCAGGAACTCGCTCCCGAACTGCGGAAGATCGCCGAGAAGCACAAGAACGACATGGAAAAGCGGATGGCCGCGCAAAAGGAGTTGTACGCCCGCCACAACTTCAATCCGTTCGGCGGCTGCCTCTTGATGTTCATCCAGCTTCCGATCTTCATCGGGCTCTATCGGTGCCTGTCGGTCGACATCCACTTGCGCCAAGCGCCTTTGGTTCCGGGCGTCGCATGGGCGTCGAATCTCGCGGGCCCCGACCAATTGTGGCGGTGGCCGCTCCCCGGATTCCTCGCGGGGGAGACGGGGTTCCTCGGACCCTATCTGAACATCCTGCCGATCATCACGATCGTCCTGTTCCTCGTCCAACAAAAGCTCTTCACGCCGCCCGCGACCGACGAACAGACTCGGATGCAGCAGCAGATGATGAAGTTCATGATGGTGTTCATCGGCGTGATGTTTTTCAAGGTGCCGAGCGGACTGTGCATCTACTTCATCGCGTCGAGTATCTGGGGGATCGCCGAGCGGTTGCTGTTGCCCAAGAAGACGTCGCCGTCGTCCGCGTCCGGCGCATCGCACCATTCGCCTCCGCGGCGCTCCGGATCCGGCGATGGACCGATGCCCGCGAAACAGGTCCGCAAACAGCGACGGCGCTGGTAGGCCCGGTGAAGACCGCCATGTCCGACGTCGATACGATCGTTGCGATCGCCACGCCGCCGGGTGCCGCGGCGCGGGGTATCGTGCGGATCAGCGGCCCGCGCGCGATCGACCTGCTGCAATCGGTTTTCACGCCGCATGTCGACGACCGTCAGGCGACCGAGTGCCCCGCGATGGGCGGAGTGAGCGCGATTTCGGACGGCGGTCGCTTGCGGACGGGCGGTTCGCCGCGCGTCGTGTCGGGCGTTCTGCGGCTCGCCGATCCGTTTCACCTCGTCGAGTGCCGTTTGTATCTGTGGCCCGGTCGCCGCGGTTATACGCGTGAGCCGAGCGGCGAACTGCACCTGCCCGGCTCGTCGCCCGTCCTCGCCGCGGCGGTCGCCGCGCTGTGCCGAGCCGGCGCGAGGATCGCCGAACCGGGCGAATTCACCCTGCGTGCGTTCCTCGCGGGCCGGATCGACCTGACGCAAGCCGAGGCGGTCGTGGGCGTCATTGACGCGCGGAGTCGCCGGGAATTGCGCACGGCCCTCCGGCAGTTGGCGGGTGGGCTCGCCGCGCCGCTGAACGAACTGAGGGATTCGCTGCTCGACCTGCTCGCCGGCCTGGAAGCGGAGCTCGATTTCGCCGACGAGGAAATCGATCGCATGTCGTCGGCCGAGCGCCGCGAACGGATCGGCGCCGTCGCGAATGCGCTCGAACGCCTGTCCAAGCGGATCGGCCGCCGCCTCGCGCGGAACGAACATCCCCGCGTCGCGCTGACCGGCGCGCCGAACGCCGGAAAAAGCAGCCTCTTCAACGCGCTCGCCGGGGACGACGCGGCGATCGTCGCCGATCGATCGGGGACGACCAGGGACTACCTGAGCCGCACGATCGATCTGGACGGGCTCGTCGTCGAGCTGATCGATACGGCGGGAATCGACGCGCATCGCGTCGAGGACGTCGAATCGGCGGACGCGCGGGAAGCCGCGCGGGAACAGGTGGAGTCGGCGGACGTCCAGGTCCACTGCGTTGACGGCGCGGCGATCCTCGGTTCATGCGGCGTCGCGCGCTTGCGCGAGCGCGTCGAGGGCCGCTTGATCGTTCGAACCAAGGCCGACCTCGCACAGGCATGGTCCGATCAGGAACTGGGACAACCGACGATCGCGGTGAGCGTTGTCACGGGGACGGGACTCGATCGACTCCGCGCCGCCGCGCGCGCGTTGACCTGCGCCGAGGCGGATTCGGAGGACGTCGTGATGTCGACGAGCCATCGCTGCGTGGAGTCGATCGACGAGGCGCTCGACGCCTTGCGCGCGGCGGTGAGCGCGGGCGACGCGGCGGAATGGGTGGCCGCCGAGCTCCGCGGCGCCGCCGACGCGATCGGCCGCGTCGCCGGATCCGTCCACACCGACGACATCCTCGACCGCATCTTCAGCCGGTTCTGCATCGGAAAATAGCCCGCGCGCGACCCACCCGCGGCGAGGAACCGCGTTGACGGCGATCATGGAGCGAGACGCCGCAATTGGTCGTCGATGTCGTCGCCCGAATAAAACCACAAACGGCCATGGACGCGCACCGTCCCGCCGGGGGGACAGTCGGCGAACTGGGGGTCCGAATGCAGGCAGGGACAGGGCGGATTGCCCCACGCGCGCTGATGGGGAGTCCAGGCCGTGATGATCCACCGCCTGCCGTCGTCGGACCGGACGGCCGCGAAGGGCGGCCGGAAAATCTTGTTGGTGTTGGTCTGCGCGTCGAACCCCACGGCCGCCTTGAGCATGACGCACGTTTGCACCCGCAAACCGGTCAGTCGTTCGGACGTTCCATTCGTCAAGGCCAGCTCCATGCGGGCCCCGTCGCCGGTCAAGGCGGCCTCGCTTTCGAGCACGATGCCGTTGGGAAGTTCGCGCCGCCATCGCAGCGCGCCGTCGTCGCCTCGCGTCCACTCCAAACGCGGAAGGCGCGTTCCGCGTTCGCTCCACACGGTCGGTACGTGGGTGTGGGCCAAGTAGATCAGGCCCAGATTCGAGAAGACGGCCTCCGGCGTATCGACGACCACGTAACCTCCATCGGTCCACGGCGGAAAAACGCTCACCTTCGTCTCGCGCTGCGGATCGAGGGCTCCGTCGAGGAAACCGGTGCGGGGATGCCGTCCGCCCGGATAGGGCAGTAAGGCCCGCTTACCGCGCATCGACTCCGCGATCGCCCGTTCGTCGATCGCCAGTCGTTCGAGTTCCGCGTCGATCCGTTCATCGGACAAGCCGGTCGCCAACCCCATTTCACGGCGCGTGTAGCGATGCCCGGCCATGATGGTGAGCCAATTCCGCAGATCGTCATCGGAATCCGGAGGTCGCCCCTCCGCCCGCCGTCGTTCACGGTCGTCAACCGGCTCGGCGGCCCGATAGGTCGCCAAAGCCCTTTCGTATTCGGCGACCGCGTCGGGTCCCACCACCGATCGGCTTCGTTCCGCCTCGGCCGTCATGCGTTCGATCAGGTACTCGCGCTCCTCGGCGCGCGGCCGGAGCGGACGGCCCTCGATCCTCACGTGCCACGGCGCGGAATGGGCGAATCGGAATCGGCCCTCGGGCCGGTCCTCCCAGGCTCGGACGGCGAACCAACCCGATTCGCGCATGGACACTCGATCGACGTATCGCGATCGGTACGCGCCCGCCTCGGTGCGCTCGTTTTGGGGCGCGTATGTGCGGCTCGGGATTCCGTTGACGACGAGTTCGACAAACGCGAGCGGCTGCTCGGAGACGACCTCGATTTCGATCGACGGATCCCCGGCCGACCCGCCGACATCCAGTTCGCTCCCCGGCGGTCGACCTTCGGCCGCGGCGAAGAGCATCGGCCCCGTCGTGACGAATCCGGCGCCCGCTCGCAGCGCCTTGATCCACGCCTCGTAGGAGAATCCCTCGGCGAGCGGCAGGTAGACTCGGCTGAATCCGGCGGGGACCGGATGCACGCCGTTGGCCGTGCCGGCCGTCGGCGCCAACCGAATGCCGTGATTCAACAAGGTGTAGTACATGCCGAGCGTATAGTGCGTCCATTCCCGCTCGCCGCCCGACGCGCCGCCGAACGGCGGTCGCAGGTACGGAGGCGCCGGAACGTTCCAATCGCGGAACGCGAATTCGGTCCGCCACTGGTGGTTGTTGGCCAGCTCGTACAGCGAACCGGGGGCGATGGCCGGAAGCGTCATGGCGAACGGCCAGTCGAGCTTGTCGAAGTCGAACAGCGCGCCTTCCGCGGCGCCCCGTTCGACGACCGTTCTCCATGGGGGGACCCCGATGTCGAGTACCGAGCGATGGTTGAGCACGAACAGGGCTCCCAGGGTGTGCCGTTGCGATCCGACCGAGAAGATCTCGTACTCCGTGTTGCGCGGCCAGATCACGTGCGTGGGATCCACATCGATCCGAACCTCGGGGATGTCACCTGACTGGTTCTTGTCACCTTGCGCCGGAGCGCCGCCCGCCCGCGTCACCCAATAGGTCAGAGGCATGGCCACATTGAGATCCTCGGCCAATACGATCGTGCGCAGTTCGTCGATCGTCCGGTGCAGGTGCGTTTCGCCCGAGTACCAGCCTCGGCCCGCCATGTCGATCCATGGCCGCATTTCGACGGCCACATCCAGCGGTTCGCCGCCGACGACGAGATTCAGCGTTTCGGGGAAGAACTCCTTGCCCCGTTCGACGGTCAGCACGTAGTTGCCCGGCATGACCTCGCAGACCGCGTCGTGCGCCGATAGGCAGGTGTGGTACTCGACCGAGCCGGCGTTGATCCAGTTCTGTTTCTCGTACCGCACGGCCGACCCCCCGGTGTCGGCCGTGCGAAAGAAGTGCCAGGAACCATCCTCGCGCCGCAAGTGGACGCGCGCGGCGAGCGGCCGTTGGGTCGCGCGATCGACGATCCTCAGGCGAACCGGCGTTTGGGCCATTGCGGTCGTCGCGTACGCCGACTCGATCGCGCAACAGGCGGCGAAGGACGCGAGTACGAAGCCGGTACGGAGCGCGAAGGGAATGCGGCGAGTCACGGCGAGGCTCCTTGTTGCGGCTCGGGAATCTCCGGGACCCTGCGTCGGATCCCGGGACGCGGCGAGCTCGCCTATGGGTACGTTCCAAGCTTGAGGCCGGTCTCGACGAAGAACCGGTAGGTTTCGTAGTCGACTTCCGCGGGGCAGCTATGATCGACCTGGAGGATGTACCCGCCGCCTTCCATCACGGCGGGAATTTTTGCTTCGAGTTCCCGCCGCACCTTGTCGAGGTCGTTCGAAAGCAGCGTAAGCACGTCCATTCCGCCGACGAACGTCAGTTGATCGCCATACTTCCTCTTGATCTTCAGGAGATCCATGCCGGCCTTCACTTCGATCGGTTGGAGGATGTTGACACCGGCCTCGATCAGGAGCGGGATGAGCGGTTCGTTCTGTCCATCCGTGTGAAGCAGGACGGGAAGCCCCTTGCCTCGCGCGAAGTCCATCACGCGCTTATGGGCCGGCATGATCAACTCGCGATACATGCCCACCGACATGAACGGACGATGCTTAAAGCCCAAATCGTCCCACACCCACAGCGCGTCGGGCAGGCCCTCTTGGCCGAATAACATTTCGAGCATTTCCACGACGATGGTCGCGTAGACACCACACATGTCAACGATCCAGTCCGGATCCGTCGCCATGCCCACCAAGATCGTTTCGTGTCCGCAAAGCGCGTTCATCGCGTCGAACGCGCCCAAAACGGTCGAGCAGAGGAACGTCCGCTTCTTGGCGTTCTCAGCCAGGCGCTCGCGGTATTTCTCGAACGCGATTCGCCGCTCGTAATGGGCCGGATCGACCAAGAGCGGCCGGATGCGCTCTTCCCAGTCCCTTCGGTTCTTGACGAGAAAGTCGACGTGTTCCGGCGTGCCGCCGCGTTCCTTGCCCCAGCGGAGCACCGCGCCGTTCCCGTTGCGGATGAGCTTCGTGCTTGCGTCTTCCTCGACCGTCCGCTCGCCGAAGTCGATGTCGGCCACCAGATTCAACAACCCCCACGCGCTCGGCGTGACTTCACCGCCCGTGCGGCGCAGATCTAGGCCGAAATGGTCCGAGGCGTCGTCCGGCGAAGCGATATGTCCCTCAGCCGTCCAGCGCTCGCGGGCTTCCCGCCAGAAGACCTCGAACAGGCCGATGCGGTCCACCGGCTCGTGCCGGACGATGCGGTGGATGCGTTCCTTGCTGGTGAGCATGTCTCGCTGAGTCCAAGCTAATCGAATCCGAGTCAATTGAATCCGGGAAGGATCCGGCCTTGCGGCGGGTGCGGGCCGGGGTCGTATCGGCCCGCGCGTTGGTCAACGGCCCAAGCCGTTCGTTCCAGCGATCTTGGCGGTACGATGGAGGGCAGTATACTGGCCGCGGCCCCAATTGGGAAAAGCGGGAGCGGCGAGGCGTAGTCGGGAACGGACCGGAACGGCAGCGCGATCGATGAGCGTCACGTCGGAGACAGGAATCGGATTGGCGCTCGGGCCGACGGGCCGATTGCGCGTGGTTGCGGAGAGCGATGCCCGTTCACCGGCCGTCTCCGATGCGCTGGTCGCCCGATTGCGGGCGGCGTTCGACGAGTCGAACGGGTCGGGATTTGTGGCCTTGGCGTCGCTCGATTGGCCGCCGCTCTTGCCGACCACGTTGGCGTACTGGCGTGGTTGGGTCCGCCGGTTTTTCCGCGAACTGTGCCATGCGGAGGGTGAACCGGGCGAGGAATGGCGCCGCCTTCCGCCGCTTTGCGACGAGGAACTCGACGCGTTCGTCGAATCCGCGCCGCCGATGGTCGGCCTTGAATTCGTCACGCGGGACCTGTTGGACGCCATGTGGCGGGCCATGCGGGACCACGTGGCCGATCAGGCCGCCGCGGACGGGAACGACCCGTCGGCGTGGTTGCGCAAGGTCAATCCGCTCGCGCATCTTGTCGGTAGAGTGACGTTCCACCTCGCGGAGAACAAGCGCGACCCGCGGCGGCCGTTCGCGTTCCTGGCGACGTTCGCGCATCGGTTGTCCCCCCAATCCAAGCCTCAACACCGGCCGTTGGCCGACGCGTTGAGACAAGCGGTCACCGACAACGACGTCGAGAAACTGAACCGATTGCTCGAACCGGTCCGCCGGGCGGCGGAGCAATCACCGCTGGTCGCCGACCTGTTGACATCGAAACGCCTTTTCGCGCCCCAAGCGTGGACGGCGCCGGAAGCGTATCGATTCCTCAAGGACTCCGTGGCCATCGAGTCGGCGGGTATCGTCGTCCGCATTCCCAATTGGTGGGCGGTCCGACCTCCGGCGCGTCCGCAAGTGCGGGTCCGTGTCGGCGCGAGGAGGCCGTCCGCCGCCGGGCTCGACAGCCTGCTCGACTTCAACGTGGATGTCGTGCTGGATGGGGAACCGCTCTCATCGGCGGAATGGGACCAATTGATGGCGGAGTCATCGGGTCTGATACTGCTGCGCGGCAAATGGGTGGAGGTGGACCGGGAAAAACTGAGGGAGGCGCTCGACCACTGGCACCGATTGGGCGAGGAGCATCCCGATGGTCTCGACATGATCGAGGGGATGCGTCTGCTGGCGGGAGCCAGGATCGACGCCGACGAGGAACGCGACGCGCCGTTCGCCGATTGGTCGACGCTCGTCGCCGGCGATTGGCTGCGCGACACGCTCGCGAGGATGCGGTCGCCCGATCAAGCGGCGGACTGCGAGCCGGGGCGCGATTTGCGGGCCGAGTTGCGGCCGTATCAAGCCGACGGGGTCCGTTGGCTGTGGTTCATGACGGAACTGGGATTGGGAGCCTGTCTCGCCGACGATATGGGCCTGGGGAAGACGATCCAAATCCTCGACCTCCTGTTGCAACGCAAACGGTCCGCCGGTGACGCGAGGCGGCCGAGCCTCTTGATCGTGCCCGCGTCCCTCCTGGGAAACTGGATGCGCGAGGCGGCCCGGTTCACTCCGACGCTGCGCCTGTTCGTCGCCCATCGCGCGGAGACGGACGCCGGCGAACTCGCGCGCCGAACGGCCGATCCGGCGGCCGGACTCGCGGATTGCGACCTGGTCGTAACCAGTTACAGCATGGTCCGGCGGCAAGCCTGGCTTGAACGGATGCACTGGTCGTTGATCATTCTGGACGAAGGACAGTTCATCAAGAACGCCGGGTCGGCCCAGACGAAGGCCGTGAAGAAGCTGATAGGCGACCGGCGGATCGTGATGACCGGTACGCCGATCGAGAACCATGTCGGCGAGCTCTGGTCGCTCTTCGATTTCGCATCGCCTGGACTGCTCGGCACCGCGTCCGCGTTCAAACGGTACATATCCCGGTTGAACAAGGATCAGGAGAGTCGCGCGTATGCGGGCCTCCGGCGACTCGTCCGTCCCTATATCCTGCGGCGAAGGAAGACCGATCCCGCCATCGCCCGCGACCTGCCCGACAAGATCGAAATGCGGACCGAATGCGGACTCACCGCGCCGCAGACCGCGCTGTACGCCCAGGTCGTGGCCGACCTGCGTGAGCGGCTTCGGGAAGTCGACGGAATCCAGCGACGGGGACTCGTCCTGTCGGCTCTGATGCGTTTCAAGCAGATTTGCAACCACCCCGCGCAGTACGCGAACGAATCGAACTATGAGCCGGCCCGGAGCGGCAAGTTCCTGCGGCTCGGCCAATTGTGCGAACCGATCATGGCCCGGCAGGAAAAAGTACTCGTCTTCACGCAGTTCCAGTCGCTCTGCGAACCGCTCGCCGCCTATCTCGCGACCGTCTTCGGCCAGCCCGGATTGGTCCTGCACGGCGCGACGCCCGTCAAGAAGCGGAGCGAGCTCGTCGCGGAGTTCCAGAACGGCGCGGCCCGGCCGTTTTTCGTGGTTTCGTTGAAGGCGGGAGGCAGCGGTCTGAATCTGACGGCCGCGTCCCACGTCGTGCATTTCGACCGGTGGTGGAACCCCGCCGTGGAGAACCAGGCCACCGATCGCGCGTTCCGAATAGGCCAGACTCGCAACGTGCTTGTGCACAAGTTCGTCTGCCGCGGCACGATCGAGGAACGCATCGACGCCATGATCTCCGACAAACGGATCGTCGCCGAACAGATTCTGGACGCCGAGGGCCCTTTCAAGCTCTCCGAAATGACCGACGATGAACTGCTGACGTTCGTGGCCCTGGACCTTGGCCGCGCGGCGTCGGACGACGCTTCGTAGGGTAGTCGAAAAGACTTCGAGTCTGACCTGGCTGCGAAGACGGTCGCGCGAATCGAGCAACGGAAGGTGACTCGCATCCAGAAGGCCACGCTGGAAACACGTGCGAAGCACCTTGCCGTTGAGACAAGCTCGGCGGCGGCGGGTAGGGACTCGCCGGATGATCGGCGCGCCCGCGCGGGAAGACGAACCCAAATCGGGCGCCGCGGAGGACGCGGACGATTCCGGCGGCAATGGTGATCGACCGCCGAGCGATTCGCCGTGCCCGGCCTGCAAGGTGGGGCGGATGGGCGGCGTGACGGACTATGAATAGTACACCTACGACGCGCTGGGCCGGGTCCTGAGCGCGACCGATGCCCAGGGGCGCGTGACGACGTACCAGTACAACGCGCGAGGGCGGACGACGCGGATCGAACTGAACGATCCCGACGGGAGCGGTCCGCAGCACGGGCCGACCCACCTGT
>VGZC01000071.1 GCA_016872725.1 Planctomycetota bacterium | reverse complement strand
CTGCTCGTTCCTCGTCCGTGAGCCGCACGATATACTTCTTCTTCATCGGAACCTCCTTGTTGACGCGGAGGTTCTCCGAAAACGCCGATTCGGACAATCCCAAAATTTAGCCTGGACAGGGCACTAGCCCACGTCGAGGCCCAGATGCTCGCCATCGAGGCCGGCGGCGCCGACATGGATACGGACCTGGTCAATGCCGTCTTCCGCACGATGCACTCGATCAAGGGCGCGGCCGGATTCCTCGGCTTCACCCGAATCGGAACGCTTGCGCACGGACTCGAGGAGTTGCTCAACGAATTGCGCAATCGCGAGCTCACTCCCACGTCGGAAGTCGTCACGTCCGTCCTGAGCGCGGCCGATTTCATGAAAGGCCTGATCGACGCGGTGGAGTCGTCGAACGATGCGGACGTCGCGCCGTTCGTATCGGCTTTGCAGCGGTTCCGTCCGGGCGCCTGCGAGGCGGACGCATCCGCCACGACGGTCGGTCCGGCGAGCGGGTCCATCGACGCCTCCATAACGCTTACCGACGCGGTGCGCGAGTTCCTGATCGAGTGCCGTGAGAACATCGACCAGGCGGAGCGCGATTTGGTCGCATTGGAAGAAGCCCCCGATTCGCCGGCGCTCATCAACAGCATCTTTCGGGCCGTTCATACACTCAAGGGAGGCGCCGGGTTCCTCGGCTACGGCGTGCTCGAGCGACTCGCCCACGCCGCCGAGAGCATGCTCGCCGCGATTCGCGGCGGGCAGCGCGTTCTGACGTCGCGGATCACCAGTTGCCTGCTGGCGGCGATCGACAAATGCCGCGAGGGCGTGGGACTGGTCGAGCGTTCCGGCACCGACGCCGCGCTTGGCGTCGAGGGAGTCCTCCGCGACCTCCGCGCGCTCGACGAAACCGATGCGACAACCGACGAGCCGTGCGCCTCGCGTGAAGCGGAAACGCCGCCGGCCGTGCCGCTGCCTCGGACGGCTCCGGCGACTCGCCCGGCGGCCGCACCCGCCGAACCGATCGCCGGCGAAAAGGGATCGGCGGCGGTCGCCGAGTCGACGATTCGCGTCGACGTCTGTCTGCTCGACAAACTGATGACCCGGGTCGGCGAGCTGGTTTTGGCGAGGAACCAGATCCTGCAGCACGCGGGCGTCATGGAGGACTCCGCGTTCATCAGCACGGCACAGCGTTTGAATCTGATCACGACGGAACTGCAGGAGAGCGTCATGAAGACGCGGATGCGGCCGATCGGCAATGTATGGGCGAAATTCCCCCGTGTCGTGCGCGACTTGGCTTCCCAGTTGGGCAAGCAGGTGCGGATCGAGATGGAGGGAAAAGAAACCGAATTGGACAAGACGATCGTCGAGGCGATCAAGGACCCGCTGACCCACCTCGTGCGGAATTCGGTCGATCATGGGATCGAGACGCCCGAGGCGCGGCGCCAGGCGGGCAAACCGATCGAGGGCCGTCTGTTTCTCCGCGCTTTCCATGAAGGCGGACAGGTGAACATCGAGATCTCCGATGACGGGGCCGGGCTCAACGTCGATCGAATCCGTCGGAAGGCGCTCGAGCGCGGCCTGATCAGCGGCGACCAAGCGGCGCGCATGACGGACCGCGAGGCAGCGCAGATCATCCTGCTGCCCGGGTTCTCGACGGCCGAAAAAGTCACCAGTGTGTCGGGACGCGGCGTCGGAATGGACGTGGTGAAGACGAACATCGAGTGCATCGGCGGGATGATCGACGTGCAGAGTCGTCCGGGAAAGGGAACCACCGTCAAGATCAAGATCCCCCTCACACTCGCCATCATCCCGGCCCTGATCGTCACCAACGGCGGCGACCGCTACGCCATTCCGCAGGTCAGCCTGCTGGAACTCGTCCGCTTGGAAGGGGAGCAGGTCACTCAGTCGATCGAATACGTGCACGGAGCCCCGGTCTATCGACTGCGAGGAAAATTGCTTCCACTCGTGAATCTGTCGGAGCGATTGGGTCTGACGGACAACGGGGCGCGGAGCACGGACGGATCCTCGGACGCCGAGAAGGTCCTGAACATCGTCGTGCTGCGGGCGGCCGATCGACAGTTCGGATTGATTGTCGATCGGGTCAACGATACCGAGGAGATCGTCGTCAAGCCGCTGAGTCGGCACCTCAAGAATCTCAGCGAATACGCCGGCGCCACGATCATGGGAGACGGGGCGGTGGCGCTGATTCTGGACGTCATGGGATTGGCCGTCGCTTCCGGGCTGGCGACCGAGATGCGCGAGACGGGACTTGGAGCGAATTCGGTCGGCGAGGCGAAATCCGGGCGAACCACGCAGACGTTGCTCGTCGTCGATCTCGGGGACTCCCGCCGGTTCGCGCTGCCGACGTCGATGGTCTCCCGACTGGAAAAAGTCAGGCGTTCGGAAATCGAGCTCGCCGACGATCGCGAAGTGATCCAGTACCGCGGCGCGATCCTTCCGTTGGTGCGGCTGAGCGACGTGTTCGGTGAGTCGGCGGGAATTGCGACCGACACCGATGACCTTCAGGTTGTCGTGTATTCCGACGAACAACACCGGTGTGGTTTGGTCGTCAGGAACATTGTGGACATCGTCGAGACCGAACTGAAACTCGAAAGCTCGCAGGGGAGCGACCACAACCTGTTGGGCACGTCGGTCATCCAGCAACGCGTTACGGACGTGGTCAATCCCCGGAATCTCGCCCGGCGGCACTCGCAATGGTCGTCGGGAGCCCTTGCCCGCTAGGAAATCGGCATGACCCGCAAGACTCGGCAATTCTGCACGTTTCACGTCGACGGCCTGTTCCTGGGGATCGACGTCCAACAGGTCCAGGAGGTGATCCGATACCAGGCGATGACGCGCATCCCGCTGGCGCCGGGCGCGATCCGAGGCTTGATCAACCTGCGAGGTCAGATTGTCACGGCGCTCGACCTGCGCTGCCGCTTGGGCTTGCCGCCCCGCGACGCGGAACAACCGCCGATGAACGTCGTCCTGCGCGACGGGGAGAGCAGCGTCAGCCTTCTGGTCGACCGCATCGGCGACGTCGTCGAGGTCGGCGACGAACTGTTTGAGCCGCCGCCGGCGACGATCGGAACCTCGGCCCGCGACCTGATCCACGGCTGCTACAAGTTGGAGAGCCGCCTTCTGCTCGCCCTCGACACCAAACGGGTCGTCGAACTCACCGCCGCATGACACAGTCCCCATTCCCACCCCTCGATTCCCGGAGTTCCCGTACGATGAACCGCATATTGGCGTATTTCGCGAAGAGCTTCCGATGCAAGCTGATGGTCGCATTCCTGGCCGTCGGGCTGATTCCGGTCGGTGTCAGCGGGTTCCTCGCATATCAACGAACGAGCGCCGCGTTGACCCAACGGGCGGGTGACAGGATGAGCTCGCATGCGGCCGCGACCATGGACCAGATCGACCGCAGTCTGTTCGAGCGGTACGGCGATGTGCAGGCGTTCGCGTTCCATCCGCACGCGCGGGGAACCCCGGAACAGATGGCGGGCATCTGCAACTTCTACTGCACGGCGTACGGGTGCTACGACCTGCTGATCGTCGCGGACAAGGAAGGGCGCGTCGTCGGCGTCAATTCGGTCGATTTCAACGGGAATCCGATCGACTCAAGCAAGCTGCTCGGCCGAAACGTCCGCGGCGAGTCGTGGTTCGAGGCGGCGATCGGAGGCAAGATCGGCGAGGGGGAGTCGTTTGCCGGCGAATTCGAATTGGACAAGTTCACGGCCGAAGTGTACGGGACCCGGGGATTGGCGATGAACTTCGCGGCGCCGATCCGCGACGAGCAAGGACGAATCGTCGGCGCCTGGTCGAATCGCGCTTCGTGGGACCGGATCACGCTGTCGATCATCAACGCGCTGCGCGAGGACTTCGAGGCAAGGAATGAAACCGTCGAATGCCAACTGTTGGCGCACAGCGGAGTCGTGTTCGAGGACGCGGACGCGAACGCGGTTTTCAACCTGAACCTGAAGGAAAAGGGCCTGGAGGCCGCCATACGCGCGACCGGCGGCGAAGGCGGCTATTCCATCGAAAAGCACCGTCGAACCGGCCCTTTGCAGGTGAACGGCTACGCGCCCAGTCGAGGGTTCGGATCGTATAAGGGACACGGTTGGGCGCTGTTGGCTCGTCAGGACTACGCCGAGGCCACCGCGGCCGCGAAGGAGTTCCGGAATTTCATGCTGGCGATCGGCGGCGTCATGTTGGTGGTGATCGTTGGTGTCGCGTACGGGTTCGGCGCGACCGTCGCGAAGCAACTGTCGCGGGTCGTGGACGCGGTGAAGGTGATCGCCAACGGCGACTTCAGCCAGACGGTGACGACGAAGGCGAAGGACGAGTTCGGCACGCTGGCCTCGGCCGTGAACACAATGGCCTGCCAGTTGCGGGCCGCCGCGTCCGCGAAGGCCGAAGCCGCCGATCGCGATCGCCGCAGGGTCGAGGAAATGGCTCGGATCATCGAGCAGATCAACGGCAACGCCACGACACTCGGTTCTTCCGCCGAGGAACTGACGGCGGTCAGCACGCACATGGCGTCCAACGCCGAGGAAACCTCCGCGCAGGCCAACGTCGTGTCCGCCGCGTCCGAACAGGTCAGCAAGAACGTGCAGACCGTGGCGACCGGCGTCGAGGAGATGAGTTCCGCGATCCGCGAGATCGCCAAGAACGTCGGCGAGTCGGCGCGGATCGCCCAGCAGGCCGTCGCGGACGCCCAAACGGCCGACGCGACGATCGGCAAGCTGGGCGACAGCAGTGCCGAGATCGGAAAAGTGATCAAGGTGATCACGTCGATCGCCGAGCAGACCAACTTGCTGGCGCTCAACGCGACGATCGAGGCGGCCCGGGCCGGCGAAGCCGGCAAGGGGTTCGCCGTCGTCGCGAACGAAGTCAAGGAACTCGCCAAGGAAACGGCCAGGGCCACCGAGGACATCGGCCGAAAAGTCGAAGCCATCCAGCAGGATACCCGCGCCGCCGTGACTTCCATCAAGCAGATCGGCGAAGTCATCGCCCAGATCAATGATATCTCCAATACGATCGCGAGCGCCGTCGAGGAGCAGAGTGCCACGGCGGCCGAGATGTCGCGCAATGTGGGCGAGGCCGCGAAAGGGACCTTGGAGATCGCTCAGAACATCACGTCGGTGGCTCAGACCGCCGAGAGCGCGACGCAAGGGGCGAGCAACTCCCTGCAGGCCGCGAGCGAATTGGCGCGGATGGCCACCGAACTGCAGAAGCTCGGCGCCGTGCGGTTCGAGCAGATTCGAGCGTAGTCGCACACGGAGACACTTGGGACAAAGGGAAGCTCATGATGCGCGCATTGATCGTCGATGACTCGCGCCCGATTCGGCGCATCGAGTCCGATATCCTGCGGGAATTGGGATTCGAGTCCGTCGAAGCGTGCCACGGCAAGGAGGGATTGGAACGCCTGCGGACGCCGCCGCTCCCCGACGTCGTGCTCGTCGATTGGAACATGCCCGAAATGGACGGACTCGAATTCGTCAAGGCCGTTCGCCGGGACGCGAGGTATGCGGGGCTGGTGATGGTCATGGTGACCACCGAAACGGAACCCGATCAGATGCTGCGCGCCTTGACCGCCGGGGCCGACGAGTACCTGATGAAGCCGTTTCAGAAGGACGCCTTGGTGGAGAAGCTGCGATTGGTGGGAGTCGTCGGCTGATATGCGAAGAATCCGAGTATTGATCGTCGACGATTCCGTCGTGATCCGGAGGCTCCTGTCGGACATCCTGGCTCAGGAACCCGCCATCGAAGTCGTGGGAACCGCTTCGAATGGGCGAATCGCGCTGGCCAAGCTCCCGCAACTGACCCCCGATCTCATCACGCTCGATGTCGAGATGCCCGAACTCGACGGCCTGGCGACCTTGACGGAAATCCGAAAGGACTATCCGAAAACACCGGTCATCATGTTCAGCACGCTCACGTCGCTCGGCGCGGTGGCGACGATCGACGCGTTGTCGCGCGGCGCCACGGATTACGTGGCGAAGCCCGCCAACGTCGGGAGCGTCGCGGCCGGGATCCAGAGCGTGAAGGACCAGTTGGTTCCGAAGATCCTGGCGCTTTGCCCCCCAACAAGTCCTCCCGTCGCGGCGCGATCCGGGATCGGTCGCCCCGCCATGCCGATTCGCTCCGCCGCCAAGAGGCCCGCAACCCTACGCCACGAGATCGTCGTCGTTGGCTGTTCCACGGGCGGCCCCCAAGCGTTGGAGGCCGTACTGGCGAAGTTGCCGGCCGACCTGCCGGTACCGGTCGTCGTGGTCCAGCATATGCCTCCGATCTTCACGGGCCATCTCGCCGCGCGCCTCAATCAGGTATGCGAGGTCGAGGTCGCCGAGGCGAGCGGTGGCGAGGTGCTCCAAGCCGGAAAGGTCCTGATCGCGCCCGGAGACCACCATCTCGAACTCGTGCGCAAGGGCCCATACGCGGAAACGGCGATTCACCAGGGCCCCCCCGAGAATTCGTGCCGCCCCGCCGTCGACGTGCTGTTCCGGTCGGCGGCGCGCGTCTTCGGATCGGGCGTGCTCGCCGTCGTCCTTACCGGTATGGGGCGGGATGGACTCACTGGCGGCCAACAGATTGCCCGGTCCGGCGGCGTCGTGATCGCTCAAGACGAGGCGACCTCCATCGTGTGGGGAATGCCTCGCGCCGTGACCGAGGCGGGCGTCTCCGAAGCCAACTTCTCCCTGAACGCCATCGCCGGTGAAATCGTCCGCCGCGCGTCGCTGGGTCGACGGGCGCCCGTCTTGCTCTAGAGTGAACCGATGAACTGCACATCCTTGAGTACCGACTCGTTGTCTTTCGTCTGCGCGCTGGTGCGCGGCCGGTCCGCGATGGAGTTGGCGCCCGACAAGGCCTACTTGATTGAGAGCCGCCTCGCGGCCGTGGCCAAGAAGAACGGATTCGCCAACAATGAGGAACTGGTCCACGGCGTCCGCGGAAGCCCCCGGTCCGACCTGGTCCGGCATGTCGTCGAGGCCATGACGATCAACGAGACGAGTTTCTTCCGCGACATGCATCCGTTCGAAGCGCTGCGAAAGACGATTATCCCGGAATTGAGGGCGCGGCGTTCCGACCGGCGGCAACTCAACATCTGGTCGGCCGCGTGTTCGAGCGGGCAGGAACTGTACTCGATCGCCATGCTCTTGCGCGAGTACTTTCCGGACTTGCTGGGATGGGAATTGAACCTCCTTGGAACCGATCTCTCCCGGGAGGTCGTGTACCGGGCGCAACGCGGCCGATTCTCCCAAATCGAAGTCAACCGCGGACTGCCCGCGCCGCTCCTCTTGAAGTACTTCGAACGCGCCGGCGTCCACTGGGATATTGTCCCGGAAGTGCGCCGGATGGTGCGATTCCAGGAATTGAATCTGATCGACAACTGGACCGGCATGCCCAGCATGGATGTGGTCCTTCTGAGGAACGTGTTGATCTATTTCTCAGGCGAGACAAAGAAGCGGATCCTGGCGAGGGTCCGAAGGCTGATGACGCCCCATACCGTGTTGTTCCTGGGCGGAGCGGAAACGCCGTCGAACGTGGACCCCTCGCTCGAACAGGTCCAGGCGAACAACTCGATCTTCTACCGGCTCAATCGCAGTTCGTGAACCGTGAGGTCCGTGAAAAAAGGTGCCCGATGACGCCAAGCCACGCCAACGAGATCGAGCAAATCGCCCAAGACGCCGTTGCAATGACTTTGAACCGTGAAGTGGTTCCCGTCATCGCGTGTCGGCCGCAAGGCGATCCACGCGTCATTTCCGCGATCGGGATTCGCGGGGCATGGAATGGACTTGTCGTGGTCGACATCTCAACGGCGCTAGCCCATGCGGGCGCGGTGAACATGCTTCGCCTGGCGGCGGAGGCGATAACGGATCGTGATCTCCGCGAAGTCGCCGACGAAACCGTGAACATCGTCGGAGGGAACCTGAAGGGGCTCTTGCCACGTCCGTCCCGGCTGTCCCTTCCGACATGCCTGACGGAACACGAGGTCGTCGAAAGAACGGCGGGCTGCGACTTGCTCGAAGACACGGCGGTCGGTTGCGACGAAGGCCTCGTCCGCGTTCGCTTGTTCGCTCGACGTACGGCGGACGTCGCGTGACACGCGCCCCGTGCCTTGCGCCGCGTCGATGATTCGTAACCTAGACTTGAACGCCGATTCCCATCAACGAAGCCGTCTTCATCGATTCGTGACGGCGGCTCCCGTTCCCGACTTGCCCATGAGGAAATCTCGATGAATAAGAACGCACTGGTTGTCGACGACTCGGGCACGATGCGCAAGATCATCATCCGCTCGCTCAACGCGGTGGGCGTTTCGGAAACGGTCGAGGCCGGCGACGGAGACGCGGGCCTCGACGCGTTCAAACAGCAGTCGTTCGCGATGGTGCTGACCGACTGGAACATGCCGAACAAGTCGGGCATCGAGATGGCGAGGGAGATCCGAGCGCTCAATCCGTCGGTTCCGATCTTCATGATCACGACCGAAGCCGAGAGGAGCCGGGTTCTCGAGGCCATTCAGGCCGGCGTCAGCGACTATCTGGTCAAGCCGTTCACTTCCGAAGTCCTTCGCGCGAAACTCGACAAGTATTTCCCGTAGTCGCGCCGCGGATCCCGCGCGTCGCCATCCGAACCCGAAGCGTGCGACATCATGAGAGCCGAACTCGTCAATCCGTTCCTCACCGCGGCGCGCGACGTCTTTCAAACGATGTTCGAGTGCGACCTGGTGCGCGGCACGCCCAGCCTGAAGCGCGCCTGCGGCCCGGAACTCGACGTGAGCGGCATGATCGGATTGTCCGGCGACTACCAGGGCATGGTCGTCCTCAGTCTGGGGCGCGAGACGGCCATTCGCGCCGCGGAGATCCTCCTGGGGCATCGCCCCGGCGATATCGACGAGGACGTCGTCGATGCGGTCGGCGAAATCACGAACATGATCGCCGGCTCGGCCAAGGCCATGCTCGGCAAACCCAATCTGAACCTCGGACTGCCGACGGTGGTTTGCGGAGCCTTCCACTTCGTTCGGTTCCCGACGTCGTCCGTTCCGATTGTGCTGCCGTTCGATTCGCCGCTCGGCCCGATCTGCATCGAAATCGGTCTGACGGAGGCGCCGACCGAAGTCGGCTCGCACTACCGCCATGCCGCGCGGCACTAGCCGATCGTCGCGCGGCGGCTCGGCGACGCACGGTCCGCCCAATCACCGGATGGCGTCTGGCGCGCGCTGTCCCTCGGGAATGAAGCTGAAATAGCTCCGATCCTTCATGCGCGCCGTCCAGTCCTCCCTCGCGGCCGCGACAAGCCGGGAATCCTCGAACAGTTCCATGGCCGCCGCGGAAAGCCCCTTCGCCGCGAACAGGCTGCCCTTCTCGCCGATCGTGGAACCGATCGACGCGACGTTCTGCCAGCTATGGCCGGGCGCGCCGAGCACGAAACAGGTGGTGCGGAGACCGCCCGTCGGAACGCGCCAGCTGATGTCCCCGACATCGGTCGAACCGCGATTGGGCTCGGATGTCGACGTCCACCGATGGACGCGGGAATCGAGCGGTTCATCGAAACGCGTTCCAAACTCCGCTCGAAGGGGCTCCTGAAGGCGACGCGCGAACAGGCGTTCCTCGTCGGTGAATTCCGGAGCCCCGATCCGTTCGAGCTGGTTCGTCAGCAGATTCGACAGGACGTCGTTCGGGATCACCTCGTGGCAATCGGTGTCGATGCGCGAAGCGACCTTGGTGCGGGTCATTATCGCGGCGCCGCGCGCGATGTCGTGCAGCCATTCAAACATGCGTTCGACCTGATCGTGCGTGTCGGCTCGCACGAAATACCAGACGGTGGCCGTGGGGGGGACGACATTCGGCTGTCCACCGCCGTCGGTGATGACGTAATGGACCCGCGCATCCTCGGGCAAGTGCTCGCGCATGAAGTTCGCCCCGGCGTTCATCAGTTCGACGGCGTCGAGCGCGCTGCGGCCGGATTCGGGGCTGACCGACGCGTGCGCGGGAGTGCCCGAGAAGGTGAACTTCGCGGAAACCAGCGCCTTGGAGCTTGACGCCCACGCTCCATTCTTGTCGCTCGGGTGCCAATGGAGACAGATATCGAGGTCGTCGAATTGTCCATCGAGCGTCATGTAGACCTTTCCGATCACCGTCTCCTCGGCGGGCGTGCCGTAGAGCCGGATGGTGCCCGGGATCCCGTGTTTCGCGAGGCTCTCGCGGACGGCGATCGCCGCGACGACGGCCGCGGCGCCGAGACCCGAATGACCGCACGCGTGTCCGGCCGCGCCTTCCGACTGGGGCTCGCGCGCCGGGCCGACGCGCTGCGACATGCCGGGAAGCGCGTCGTATTCGGCCAGGATGCCGATCACCGGCTTGCCCTGGCCATAGGACGCGACGAACGCGGTCGGCATGCCCGCGATCCGGTCCCGCACTTCAAATCCGGCTTCGCGCAGCGCGTCGATGAGCAGCGTGCTCGATCGCGTCTCGCGCAATCCCACTTCCGCGTATTCCCAGATGGATCGGTTGAGCCGCTTCACCTGCTCTTCACGCATCGCGACCGCGTCGAGCGCCGTGCGCTGCGACGGGCGCCAATCCACGGGCGGCGGATCGTCCGCGAACAGGGGCTCCGAACGAACGAGCGGAGCCGCGAACGATGCGGCGACGGTCAGCGCGAAGCCGAACACGAATCGAGTTCCCGTCGAATGCGCGGTCATACCAAACCCTTTGCTTGCCATGTCGCATGCCGAAAGAACCGTCGCGCCCGCGAAGCGGGGCGTTCAGGAGGCGGTCTTTTCTCCGACAACCAAATCTCGGGCCCACGACCCTTCGGATTCCAAACCACCCGACGCACCGAACGAGCCAACAAGAGCCGTAGGCGCCGGCACGTTGTTTTCGAGCGAACGCGATCGCATCGTCCTGGCGCTCTTCCGCCGTTCTCTCGTTGTCCACTCCCCAGGGACGCCCAAGAAGGGTGCGCCGGGCGCGCGTCATTCTCCGCGGAGCGATGCGGCGGTCCGTTCGGCCGCGCGAAGCACGCGGAGCATATTGTCGTGCATTACCATGCGGATTTCGTCCGCCGTGTAGCCTCGATTGAGCAGTTCCTGGGTGATGAGCGGGTACGCCGCGACATCGTCGAGCTGCTTGGGCAGCTTGCCGATGCCGTCGAAGTCGGAACCGATGCCGACATGTTCAACCCCCGCCGTTCGAATCAGATGCTCGATGTGGTCCACCACGTTGTGGATCGTCCCCGCCTCGATCGGATGTTCGGCCTGCCAGCGCCGTTGCGCCTGGCGATAGGCCGAGTCATCGGGGTATTGCGCGCGGAGTTCCCGGAATACCTGGAACATATTCCGCATCCGCTCGGCCGACTCGGGAACCACGAATCCCGAGAAGAAGTTCACCATCACAATGCCGCCGTTTTCCGAGAGTTTCCGCAGGACATCGTCGGGGACGTTGCGCGGGTGGTCCGCGACGGCCCGGGCGGAAGAATGGGAGAAGATGACCGGCGCTCGGGAGACGCGCATGGCGTGGCGCATCGTGGCGGGAGAGACATGGGAGAGGTCCACGAGCATGGCGAGGCGGTTCATTTCGCGCACGACTTCCTCTCCGAACGGCGTCAATCCCTGATGGCGTTCCGTATCGGTCGCCGCGTCGGCCCAATCGAGGGTCTCGGAATGCGTGAGGGTCATGTAGCGCGCGCCGAGTTCATGAAGGCGCCGCAGTTTGGCGACCGAATCCTCGATCGAGTGGCCGCCCTCGACGCCGATCAGCGACGCGACCTTTCCCGCCGCTTGAATCCGCTCGACATCGGCCGCCGTCCGCGCGAGCTCGAAAACGTCGGGATACCGTTTCACCATGGCGTGGACGATATCGATCTGTTCGAGCGTCTGCTGGAACGAAGTGCCCGCGCGCCGGGTCTCCGCGGGGACATAGACCGACCAGTACTGCGCGCCGACATTGCCCGATCGCAACCGGGCGATGTCGGTGTTGAGTTCCGGTTGGTTCCGAGCGATGTCGATCCGGTCGAATGACGAATCGCCCTTTTCGCGCAGCGCCCAGGGCAGATCGTTGTGACCATCGAAGACGTAGCAGGACCGGTGGATTTCGCGTCCCGCATCGGTCAGCGCGACGGGCCGGGCGCGGTACTCGGCCGTCCGAAAGACGCCCGGTCCGCGCACAAACCGCCCCGGCCTCGCTTCGGTCGGCTCGCCGTCCCGCAAGACGACCCTTCCGTTCACGACGACATGGCGCATTCCGGTCGCGAATTGGTGCGGCGTTTCGTAGGTCGACTTGTCGAGAATCGACTCGGCGTCGAAAACGACGAGATCGGCGAAATAGTCGCGCCGAACGAGTCCTCGGCGGCGGATTCCCAGCGTCCGCGCGGGCCACCCCGTCATGCGATGGATGGCCGATTCCATCGACATGATCCGCTCGTCGCGCACATACTTGCCGAGCAGCCTCGCGAAACAGCCGTACGCGCGCGGATGCGTCGCCGACTTCAGGAAGACGCCGGAGGGAGAAAGGGCCGCCGAATCGGATCCGAACGCGACCCACGGCAAGGCGAGTCCTCGCCGCACGTTCTCCTCGCTCATCAGGAAATAGACGCAGTCGACCCGGCTTCCGTCCTCGATCACCAGATCCATGGCGGCTACTTCGGCGGAAACGCCTCGCCGCCTCGCGACGGCGCCGAGCGACATGCCGGTCAGGTGTTTGAGATCGGGGTTGCGGAATCCGACGAGCAGGACGCGATCGGGCGAGCCGGCGGCGAGCAGGAGGTTTTCCCAGCGATCGGGCGGTTCCCGCATTTCACGCGCGACGCGCGTCCGCACCGACGCATCGCGCAGCCGGTCCCGCCAACGCTCGAAACCGCCTTCCTGGACCCAGGGCGGCATGGCCGCGCTCAAGCCCGTCGATCCGGCCGTGTAGGGGTACATGTTGGCCGTGATCCCGAGTCCACGGCCGCGCGCGGCCTCGACCTTCGCGATGGCCGGTTCGAATTTCGGCCAGTTCGCCTCGCCCGCCGCCTTCAAATGGTAGATCTCGGCCGCGATGTTGGCCTGTTCCGCGATCGTGATCAGCTCGTCGACCCCTTCGAGGAACCGGTCACCCTCGCTTCGGAGGTGCGAGACATAGATCCCATCGTACGCGGCCGCCTCTCGGCACAGGGCGATCAGTTCCTCGGTCGTGGAATACGAGGCGGGCGCATAGATCAGGGATGAACCGATTCCGAGCGCTCCCTGTTCCATGGCATCGCGCACGAGCCGCCGCATGCGGTCGAGCTCCTCGTCGGTGGGCGGCCGGTCGGCGTAGCCCAGCTCATGAATCCGGACGGTCGTCGCGCCCACGAAGGACGCGACATTGGGCGCCACTCCGCGTCGCTCGAGGTGCGCTAGGTATTCGCCGAGCGTCGTCCATGGCACGTCGAACCGGATGTCTCCTTGCTCGGCGATCACATCCCGGCGCATCGATTCGTTCAGGGGCCCCATCGACCAGCCTTCGCCAAACACTTCGAGCGTGACGCCCTGCCGAATATCGCTTTCCCCCAATCCGTTTTCGATCAGGGAATCGGTGGCCCAACTGAGGACGTTGATGAAGCCCGGCGCGACGATCCGTCCGCGCGCGTCCACGGTTTCCTTCGCCGCGGCATCCGAGAGATCGCCCACGGCGCGGATCGCATCGCCGACGATTCCGATGTCCGCCGTTTTCGGCGGCGCGCCGGACCCGTCGTGCACCAGCCCCCCGCGGATGACAAGGTCGAACGCGTCCGGGGGCTCGGCCGACAGGGCGCGGGCCGCGATGAGCAGGCAGAACGCCGTCGATCCGATCCGCGCGATCGCGACGCATTGGGTCTGAAGGACGCGACGAACCCGATTGCCAATACGATGGGACGCGTCACGTTCGCCGATAGTGCGATCGATCATGGGATAGCGTTTCCCGCCGTGCGGCAATAGACTCGATGGGGCATTTCCGCCCGCGCGTTCGCGCGGGCGACGCATTTATAATCCACGCGTCGCCGGATTGCCAATCAGGTTCGGTTTCGCCCGAGGATCGGATAGGGGAGCTGGAAGCCAATGCGTGTCGAATCGTCCTGGGTCCGCGGGATCGCGGCCGTCGTCACCGCGTGCTGTCTTGGCGAGGCACCTTCCGCGCCGCCGGTTGCTTTCGGCCAATCGGGCGCGTCGGCTGAACTTGACCGGTTGCTGCGCGACGCGTGGGAGTTCGACCTGCGCGAGGACCCGTATCTCGCGACCCGAGTCGGCGATCGGCGTTACAACGCGTTCCTGCCCCGCGTCGCGCTCGACGATCACGCGCGGCGCAAGGCGGGTAAGGAAGCGTTTCTCGCGAGGGCCGAGTCGATCGACGCGGGTAAGCTCGACGCCAAGGAACGCGAGCATCTCGCGATCTTCCGGCGCGTGGTCGGCGATGAACTGCGCGAACATGCGTTCGAGACGCACCTGATCCCGATCACGAACCGCGAAGGATTCCACGTCGACTTTCCCGATCTGGGTCGACGCGTCCCGCTCGAATCGGTCGAGGATTACGAGAACTACATCGCGCGGATCGATGCGTTCGGCTCGCATTGCGACGAACAGATCCAAGTCCTGCGCGAAGGCGTGGAACGGGGCATGACCCTGCCGTCGGTCGTCCTTCGGGGGATCGACGCGACGGTCGCCGTCCAGATCGTGGACGACGCGAAGCGCAGCGCGCTGTTCGCGCCGTTCACCCAAATCCCCGACCGGTTCCCCGACGCGACGCGCGCTCGGCTGGCGCGCGACGGCGAACGGGCGATTCGCGAATCGCTCGTTCCCGCCTACGCGCGGCTCGCCGCGTTCTTTCGAGACGAGTATGTGCCCGCGGCGCGGGAATCGATCGCCGCGTCGTCGCTGCCGCGCGGGCGCGAATTCTACCGGCACCGCGTGCGGCAATTCACGACGCTCGATCTCTCCCCCGAGCAGGTCCATGAAACGGGGCTTGCCGAGGCGCGGCGCATCCGATCCGAAATGGAGTCGATCCCCGCGAAGGCCGGATTCTCGGGCGACCTTCCCGCATTCATCGCGCACCTTCGCGAATCGCCGCAATACTACGCGACGACTCCCGAGCAGCTCCTCAAGGAGACGTCGTACGTACTCAAGCGCATCGACGGCGAGCTGCCCCGGCTTTTCCGGACCCTCCCGCGCACGCCGTACGGTATCCGGGAGATCCCCGCTTTCATCGCGCCCAAGACGTCGTCGGCGTATTACCTGCAGCCCGCGGGCGACGGATCACGGGGCGGGTTCTTCTACGTGAACACGTACAATCTGCGGAGCCGGCCGCTCTTCGAAATCGAGGCGCTCAGCCTTCATGAGGCGGTGCCCGGCCACCATCTGCAGATCGCCCTCGCGCAGGAACTCACCGACGTGCCTCCGTTTCGGCGGTACACCGAGTTGACCGCGTTCGTCGAAGGTTGGGCCCTTTATGCCGAGCGGTTGGGGCTCGAAGCGGGCTTCTATCGTGACCCGCTCAGCGATTTCGGGCGATTGAGCTTTGAAATGTGGCGCGCATGCCGGCTCGTCGTCGACACGGGCATCCATTACCTCGGCTGGACGCGCGAACAGGCGATCGGGTTCATGGCGGAACAGACGGCCCTCTCCCGCCACAACATCGAGGCCGAAGTGGACCGGTACATCGCATGGCCCGGCCAGGCGCTCGGTTACAAGATCGGCGAACTCAAGATCCGCGAACTCCGCGCGTTCGCGGAACGCGAGCTTGGGGACGCGTTTGATCTCAGGGAGTTCCACGAAGTCGTGTTGGGAAGCGGCGCCGTGCCGCTCGATATCCTCGAACAGAACGTCAAGGCCTACGCGGCGCGCCGCCGATAAGGCCGACCGCATCCCTGCCCGTCGGCCGACGAAGGCGCGCGGGAGCGATCGATGCGCGGGGTTCGGTTCAGGAAGGAGTGAACGCGCGGTCCCAAGCGGCGTCGAGCCGTTCGAGCGATCGGTTGGGGCTCACCGCCACATAGTGCTCGGGATCGCGCCGTTCGGCGAGCCCGAGTCGGAGCAGCTTGGCGAGCGCGTCGTGGCACTCGAAGTCCACTTCAACCTCGATCAACGACCGGATGAATGATTCGGAGGCACGGTCCAATTCCGTTTCGGTCCATCCCGACTCGGGAGCCTGTTTCCAAAGCAGGAAATAGGCGATCAGGACCTCGCGACATTCCTGCGATTCGGCTTCATCGAGCAGCCTGTGGAACACGCCCGCGTTGTTGTCGAGGTTTTGGTAGTACAGATTGCGGGTGAGGCTGAGTTGGTATTTGTCCTTGGTTCGGAGATACCCGAAGAACGTCCGCACTCCGTACCCGATCGTACCGATGATGAAGCTGAGAAACGCGATCAGGCCCCAGATCGTTCCGGTCAGCGCGGCCCACAAGGCGCCCTTGACGATCTTCGCGACGGTCACCGCCGCGCCCGAGACGGTGGGAAGGAAGATCTTCCCTCGATCGATCAGCGTCATGCGGATTCGGCTTCCGGGGAGCAGCATGTCGATGTCGACTTTGGGAATGTTCTTGAAGAGCTTGGCGTAAACGGCAGTCGCATCCACGTCGGGATCGAGCGCGGGATGCGGTCGCAGCGCGAAGAGAACGACGAGCCGCTGGTAGATCGGGACGTCGACTTCCTCTTCCCGAAAAAGACTCCGCCAGGTCCTCCGTTTGCGCCGTCCGATCACGTCGCCCCGCGCGTAGACTTCGAGCCGATCGAAGACGGAGAATTCCACATGGAGCCGAACGCCCCAATCGCTGGCGGCGCCGACCGCCTCTTCGATCTGAAGCCGAGTCAACCGCTCGTAGTTGGCCCGCCGCAATACCTCATCGAATGTCTCGAACAGGTCGCCTTGGAACCGAGTCCGGTCCTCGCCCGTCCACTCGGCGACCGAACGCGTATCGGCGTCGGGATCGAACGGCGCATAGGACGCCCCGATGCGGAGCGCGTATTCGTGGAACTCGTGGTGCAGTGTCGCCATGAGCACGCGGGACAAATCGCGCAGCCGACGCCGATCGGCGGGAGTCAGGTCGTCCCGCGACGCCAGGAGTTCGATGAGCGCGTGCCGCGTCACGGGAATGAAGTGCTCCCGCCGCCAATGCGGCGCATCACCGAGCGGGCGGGGCTGCTCATCGGCCGAGGGATCGCCGTGAGGCACTTGCATCGAAATGGCCGGCTTGCGTCGCCCGAACACCACGGACGGCTCCTTGTCGGTCACCACGCCTTGAAAGTCCGAACCGCCCCGCGGGAATCCCGACCCCGATCGCGGTGTGGGCCGCAGGCGCCGGGACAACTCCGAGCAACGGATCCGCGCGGCGGTTGGTCTTCCACGCGGATCGGATACGATGATGCGAGGGTCGGTTCGTCGCATCGGGCACCGTGTCCCGTTCCGGCCCGCTCATGCGAACAGTGGAGCGTTTCCGCCCATGGCGCACAAGACCACTTGGATCGCGTTGCTCGCGGTATCCGCCTTCATCGCCCATCGAACGGCGGCGCAGGAGTCGATCTGGATCGAGGCCGAGCATCTTGAAGGGGTGCGGGGAACGTGCTGGCCGATGGGGCGGCCGGACATGCGGCGCACGAACGGCCATTTCGGACTCTCCGGGCCCGGTTGGGCGGCCGAATGGACGCAAGGCGGCGAAAGCGGGTTCCTATCGATCGCGGCCGGCGCGGACGATGATCGAGCCGAAGTCAAACGAGGGGTCGACGTTCCGCGCGACGGCGTCTATCGCGTCTTCGCGAGGTACGCCGATTGGCGCGAGGCGGCCGAACCGTTCGAGATCACGATCGAACAGGCGGGCCGCGAGCCGTGGAAGGGCGCGTACGGCGCGCGGCCGGTCATCGAGGAAGACAACGAGATGAAGTTGTATTGGGGTTGGGCGTTCGGGTGGGCGGAACGCGAGGCCGAGCTCGCGCAAGGGCCCGCCGTCGTACGGCTCGCCACGCGGACCAAGGCGCCGCGCCCCCGCCAAATCGACCTGATCGTCCTCACCACCGACACGGAATACCACCCGCGCATCAAGGATCGGCCCCATTCCCATGCGTGGAAGGTGCTCGATCCGTGGCGAGCGGGTATCCCCCGAGACCTTGAACCGCTCGCACGACGCCGCCCCGACTGGAATTCGGCGGCATCGCGGGAGTTGCCCGAGTCCTGGAAACTTGAGACATTCCGGGATCGAGGATTCCTCTACTTGTGGAATGTCTCGCACACCGCGCCGCTCGATACGTGGCTCAGCGACAAGCCGAATCGCGTTCGCGTTCCCTACAACATCGCGGACGCCGAGGTCCGCTCGGAGTTCGAGGCGAAGTACGCGGGGCGCGATGACGTTCCGATCTTCTCCGACCGCCGCATCGTCCCGACGTTCCATGGCGTGGGTCCCGGCGTCTTCGCGACCGACCCGACGACCGGCGAATTGGGAGAGCTCGGCAAGCGATTTTCCCGGTGGCTTGACGAAAACCCCGATCGACCGTTCGCGATGATGATGAACTACCACCCGGGCGTTCCGATCGGCGAGGCGGGAATCGCGGCGTTCAAGAAATACCGGGATCGATACGTCGGCTCGATCGCCGGCGAGAGCCTGGGCTACTTCCATGTTGACGATGCGGCGATGCGCGGCGCGACGGACGCGGCCCGTTCGCGCCGGCAACTGCTCGACGCCTTCGCGCCGCTCATGCTGGCCAAGAACGCCGAGAAGTACCGCGCGGTGTTCGGACGCGACATCGACTCCAATCCGTACGAGGACGTCATCTCCTGCCTGTCGGTCGGCAACACGGTGGGCACGCCGATCTGCGCGGATTGGGGCGCGAGGACGATCGGCTACGAATCCAGCGCGGCGACGTCGAGCGTCTTGGGCATGCGGTGGGCGTTCTTGCGAGGCGCCGCCCGCCAGCGCGGCGTGATGACGGCGACCTACCGAAGCTGCAACTTCGGCGATAGCTCGACCATCTTCAGCGACACGCAAAGCTATCACGGCCCCAAGAACATCCTCGATAACTACTACAGCGTCTTCAGCGGCGCGGGCATGACCTGGTACAAGTTCGACATCTGGTACCAATACATGGCCGGAGCTTCGATGTTCTATCATGAACAGGGGTTCGACGAGTATTGGAAGCCTGGAGGAACGACGGCCGCCGGGGTCCACGAGGTTGAGTTGTCGCCAAAGGGAAAACTCGTCGATCGGTTCCTTCGCGTGACGGCGGCCGAGCCCGATCGAGGCCATCCGGTCACGCCGGTCGCGATCCTCGTCGACCACGCGCATGGCTGGGAACCCGCTCCGTTCTGGCCGAACGCGTTCAAGAACTGGCATGCGCACCCCGACCGATTCGGATACGGACTCCACGAAAAAATGCTCGAACAGGTCTTTTGGACCGCGTTCCATCCGATCGGCCGGGAATCGGAACGGCCGATCACGGGAACCAATGAGGTTTTTGTGCGGGGCGTATTCGGCGACATTTTCGATGTGATCTTCGCGTATCCCGACGTCCCAAAATGGCGGACCATCGACACGTACCCGGTCGTGATCGTCGCGGGAGAGATCGAGTTGATGGAGGCGGAGGGCGCGCGGCTCGCCCAATATGTCGATCGGGGCGGAACGCTGCTCGTCACCGAGTCGCAACTGAGCGGACCCGGCGCGGCCGCGCTGCGCCTCCCCGCGACGAAGGCCGTTCAAACCGGTTCAGGATACCGTTGGCTCGACGCCGCCGCGCCCGCGCCTTCGCAGACCTACCACTACCATGAAATCGACCTCGCGTCGGAACCCGCCGGAACAGCGCGGCCCCTGGCGACGACCGTCGACGGGCGACCGTTCTGCGCCGCGATCGATCGAGGCGCCGGACGGCTGATCTACTTGGGAATTCCGCGAGGACTCGGCGTGGACGCGTCGGCGCACCCCGTGCTACCGTGGCTCATCGCCCATTTGAGCCGCGATCTGATGCCGATCGACGTGACAGGGGAAGTCGAATGGCTTGTCAACCGCTCGGCCGACGGATGGCTCGTGACGCTCATCAATCCGGCGGGCCAGGACAAACCCCAGCACGGCATCACGCCGACCGATTACCGCGAGAACCGCCGGGTGGAGATCGTCGCGCGCGTTCCGATCCGTTCGGCGCGCGACCGATTGCTGCCCGACGATTCGCTCGCCGTCGCATCGAACACGGTTCGGCTGGAAGTCCCCGCGGGAGGCGTTCGAATCATTGACGTGCGATGAGTGCCGTTCAGGGAATCCGCAACACCCGGCAGGTCTCTTCGCAGCTCGATTCCAAGTCCAGCGAAACGGTTTGCGTCTCCGAAAGCCACACGGGCAGCGTGGCGGCGGCCGACCGATTTCCAAGGAACGGAACCAGGCATCCAGTTTCGTGTCCTGGCTGGTCTGTCGCTTGCGGCATGACGCGGAGTCCTCCTCCCGGGATTGTAACCGGCCGATATCAAATCCCAAATCCGCTCACCGCGCGCCGGCGGACGTATTGACTCCGGGGATGGCGAGCGGGAACAGGGTGTTGTCGTTCACTTCCCGGCGCAGGAGCTCCTCGGTTCTCGCGATCAGGTCGGCGTGCAAGGCGGCGATGTCGTTGGATTCCGATCGGTCGCGTGACAGATCATAGACTTCCCACGCTCCGGCCGCCTTCGTCTTCAGGCCCCGACGCACGACCTTGAAGTCACCGAGTCGCACGGCGACCTGGCCCCCATACTCGGGAAAGACCCAGAGCATCGGCCTGCGCGGTCCCGGCGAAGGGCGTTCGCCCGTGAGCGTCGGCCAGAGGCTTTCGCCGTCGAGCCCCTCGGGCGGATCGAATCCGGCGGCGTCGCACAATGTCGGGAACCAGTCGGCGAAATACCCGGGCGCGTCGTTCACACGGCCCGCGGCGATGCGGCCGGGCAACCGCGCGATCATCGGGACCCGGATGCCGCCCTCGTAAACGCTTCCCTTATGACCGCGCAAGTCGGCCGTGCTGTTGAAGAACTTGGGGTCCGCTCCGCCGACATGGAACCGCGGTTCGCCGCGGCCCTCGTGCGTCGCGCCGTTGTCGCTTGTGAACACGACGAGCGTCCGGTCGGCGACGCCGGCGCGGTCGAGCGCGGCGAGAACGCGTCCGACGTGATCGTCGAGATCGTGGATCATCGCCGCGTACGCCGCGCGCGGGCGAGGATGCGGCAAATATCCGTTCCCGCCGCGATAGACCTCAGTATCCCATTCCGCCGGAAACGACTCCACCAATTCGCGCGGTGGATGCATGGCGACATGCGGTTCGGTGAACGGCAAGTACAGAAAGAACGGTCGGCCTGCGTGGTCCGCGATGAACTGTTCGGCCTCGGCGACCATGCGCGTCGGCGCGTAGGTCTCTCCGATCCAGTCCTCCATCCTCACCGCGCCTTCCGCCTTCTTCGCGTGCCCCGGGACCGGATTCGTGTTGATCGTGATCTTCTCGGCGTTCCGCCAAAGGTGTGGCGGGTAGAAACTGTGCGCGACGGCTTGGCAGTTATAGCCGAAGAACAAATCAAAACCCTTTCGATTGGGATCGCCCGTGCTGCCGACGGGACCCAATCCCCACTTGCCCATCGCGCCCGTGGCGTACCCGGCTCTTCGAAAAACCTGCGCGATCGTAACCGCCCCTTCGGTCAGCGGATGCTGTCCCTCGGTGAACTCCGGGAACTTGACGCGCGCTTGCTGATTGCCCCGGACTTCAGCGTGCCCCAAGTGCTTGCCGGTCATCAACACGCACCGCGACGGAGCGCACACCGGCGCGCCGCTGTAGTGCTGCGTGAACCGCATTCCTTGCGACGCCAACCGATCGAGATTCGGAGTCGGGATTTTTTGTTGGCCGTAACAACCGAGCTCGCCCCAGCCAAGATCGTCGGCCAGGACGAAGACGACGTTCAATCGCTCCCCCCCGTCCGATACGCGGCACGCGATGGAGAGGACCAGAACAGCGACAAGAGCGGAAACGACCTTCATCGCGACAACTTCCTTCCGAAAACAGATCCCCTGACGGCAAGAACCCAGGACCGGCCTCATTGCGTTCCCACCGATTGTAGCAGGCGAAGTCGTCGTCCTTCCACTTTGTATTCGTACTTGTACGCATCCGCGTCCGCGTCGACGAGTCCACCCTACTTTCCGCAAGTCGTGAATTCACTTTCTCGGAATTTGGCGGCCTCGTAACCGGTCCAGGGCCAGCGCATATCGAAGTCATGATCCCAGCAGAACTTGCTCCAAATAGTCCGTACTCCAGCTTGCCATTTGCATCCGTCCACGCACGCTTTCCTTCTCGGACTTGCCGCGTTTGAGCAGCGT
>VGZC01000070.1 GCA_016872725.1 Planctomycetota bacterium | reverse complement strand
TGCTCACGCGGCCCGACGGCACGGAACAAACATCGTTGAACGAGCTGACAGAACTCCAGTGCCAAATCATCACCTTGCTGGGGCTGTCCGTGAAAGACTACGGACGATAACCGACCGATACCCCGTCCTCCAAACCCATCCGCGAATTGAGGCGATCGGAAATTCCAGAATATTGCAATCACGACTTGCGGAATGTAGGTTCTCATTCATGCCCCACTTGATATCCGACCCGTCGATTTCCACCAATGCCAGTTCTTGTAGAATGGACAGCTACGATCTTTGTCCGTCGGCCAACAGGCGTATTTGGAACAAGATCATCCACTGCCCCCTTTTGGAGCAACTGATTACACAACCATTCTCGCTGATTCCTCCGTTTTAACGTGTTCTTCGATTGAATCAATGTCACCAGCCAGGATCGCATCCCACGCGGTTACGATACGCCAAGTCAGCCGACACAGCTGGTTACGAAGAGAGTCATCAAATCGCGATGATGTCGCTTCATTTAGGCAAGCCGTCAGAAGCCCGTTAACCGCATAAATGAGCGATCGTTCAAACCCAGGCTCTTCTCGTGTTTTCATCAAGTGATTTAGCTCGTCGAAATCCTGCGACAGTGCTTCCCAAACTCCATCCATCGCGGATGCTACGCCTTGGTGCTTAAGCATCCATATATAATCGGCCAAGTTTCCGTGACAATCGGCCTTCTCGGTTCCTTGCGCCTGTGTTTGCAGCCGTCGAGTGATGTCGGCAATCGTAGTCATAGTTGTTTTCACCGTTATCTTGGTCGTACTCCCGGCTGAACTGGCACGTGACCGCCTCGCCCCGCCGCAGGAATATGTATGTGGGGAACTGGATTCCCAGTCCAATTTGATGGGTCTGCGACATCGCCGGGCTTTGCCCGAACGCCGGGATACCCAACCTCATCCGCCCAGTCAAGTACAGTCTCTGCTTGACTCGTAGTCAAAGGTCGTCTGCCGCCAAGGGTAGTCTCGTCCACCAGTTCTCTTAACGCCTGCTGACCTGGCGTCATTGTTCTACTTGGGGCGGTCACTCCCAGTCGTGGGTGGACCGGGATGATCCGGTCTATCGGGATGAGCCTATCTATCTTGCGAAAGACGATCTCGCTGCCAATCGTACCGACGACGGAACCGTAATCACCCTCGGAGATATCAGCGATGGGCGCAATTGGATTCGGTACGAAAGGAATCTTGTCGATGTCGTCCGCGGCACGGCGAATGGGATTCCACGGGTAGGGTTCCGGTTTCCCATCGAATTCAGGCCGACGCCCAATCAGCATGTTGCCATACCAGTAGAGTTCGTTGCCTATGCGGCCCAACCAGCTTCCACCGCCAGGGGGTTGCCCCGGCTTTCCGCGCCACCATGCGCCGTCGTCTGGCCTGCCGTTCTCACGAAGGCCTATTCGACGATCCATCACGGACTCGGGCGGTTGGAGTCCAAATGGATCGGTAACGTTGGGTATCGAATTGCCGCCGTACCGATTCACATTCGCATCTCCCGCGGCAAATCCGAGCGGATCCTCGCTGATAAATCGGCCTGTGAGGTGGTCAAGAAGTCGGGCCCGATAGTAGTACAGGCCCGTTTCCTCGTCCCGCTCGCGGCCCGTGTAGGCGAACAGGAAATCCACGGCCCCGTTCGTCTCCGACGTCATCTTCCCAAAACTGTCGTATTTGAGGTGATTGAGCACGCTGCCCGTTTCGTCGACCAGGTCGCGGATCGTGCCCTGGTTGTCGGCCAATGGCCACACGACGTCGCCCGCCGTTCCGAGTGACGTCACTTCCTCGTCCGCCAGAATCTGATCGATCACCGGGCCGTGCAGGTAGCGATGCGTGAGGTCGCCCGCGTTCGGACCATCAAACTCAAGCGAGATGTGGTCCCCGTCGTACACGAACCGCGTCGCCGTCGCCTGGTACGAGAGGGCCGCCGTCGTCTGGCCCGAGTACGCGAGCCGGAACGTACCGCCGCCCGCGTTTTGCAGCGCCACCTGCTGGATCTCGTTGTTCACGCTCCCCTGCGTGTCGGTCGCCTCGATCGGCGTGATATGGCCCGTTTTTTGGATGCCGCTCGTGTCGACCGTGATCTGGTTGACATTCACACCGGCCAGTGCGTTTTGGAATGTCAGTCTCCATTCGCGGGTCGACGAGGTCTGCTGGGGCGCCGTGACGGCGACGTTGCCCGATCCGATACCGCTCAGCCCTTCGAGGGCCGTTTGGACGTCGGCGGCCGGCGCGTTCCACGCGATCGGGCCGGTCCAGTCGCCCTGCAAGGCCAACTTGAACGTGCCTCCCATCAGCATGCCCGCGCCAATACCAAAACCCGTCCGCTGCACTTCATTGATCGGGCCGCCTTCCTGGGTCGTGGTGATCGAGACGCTCGCCACGGGCGACGCGTCGTCGTACCACGACTCGGCCGTCGGACGGTTCAGGTCATCGTAATCCCAAACGATCCCCTTGCCGCGCCGATCGATCCGCTTGGCGAGCGTCTCGGCGCTATCGTAATAGTACGATCGGCTTTGTCCCAGCGCATTGGTTTCCATGGTCGTGCGTCCCAGGCCGTCGTAGGCGAACTGGGTCGTGTTGCCGACCGGATCGGTCAGCGAGACCAATTCATTGCCTTAAGCATATGCATAGCCGGTCACGGCGCCCACCGGGTCCACGATCTGGCTGGCCCAACCGGTCAACGTGTAGGCGTACGTCGTTTCCGCGAGGAGCCCCGCGCACGGATCGCGCTCCTCGGTGTGCACGACGCGGTCGCGGTTGTCGTAGCGCGTCGTAGGTCACGTCGGTCACCGAACCGCGCGGATCGGTGTACACGATCATTCGGCCGGCCGCATCGTAACCGACACGCGGTTATCCGCCGAGTCGTACGCGAAGTGCTGGGTGGAATTGTCGCCGAACGTCACGCTCGTCATCCGATCAAGACTGTCGTAGGCCAGCGTAGTGGTGATCGGCGATAACGGTCCAACTCCGTCGGGATCGGGTTGCAAAATCTCGACGAGGCGGCCGTCGGTGTCGTACGACAGATTGGCCGCGCGGCCCGCGAAGTCGGTCACGCTCGAAAGCCGGCCGCTTGTGTAACCGAGCGACGTCGTGCGTCCGTACGGATCGGTGATCTGGGACAAGAGGCCCGATGCGTAGGCGTACGTCGTGACGCTCCCCCAGCGGTCGCGCGATTCGACGAGTTGGCCCGCCGATGAGAAGGTGCGTTTGAATCCGTGCTTGTCGGTGAGCGTGTAGGTGCCTCCGGCATCGGCGGTGAGCGATGCGTACGATTCATCGCCGATCGCCCGTTCGTATCCGCCGCCCGTCTTTTCGGCGAACCAGTACGATTCGCCCGTGTCGCGGACCCACAGCGCGCCGCCCGTCTGGAGCGTCAGCGTTTCCAGACCTTGCCAGCTCCAGCCGCGCCCGAACGCGCGCGTGGACGACGAACGCCGTGTCGATGGGTGTGTGGTACGCCGGATCATCGCGGCCGATCGGCGCCGCGCTGAGCATCCGACGATCCTCGAACGGTTCGAGGGCCAGAGAGCGAACCGTGCGGCGTTTGTGGCGGCGGGCCCGCGCGCTACGCCATGCGGACGAAACGAACGACCGGCCGACGAATGCGTCCACCCCACGGCGCAGCGCGCCGCCACGAATCGCCATGAGCCACCCCTATTTGACAAAGTCGCGAAATGAACCCCCAATTTCTTTGAAATCGTCGTCGTCGCTGGTTGTTTGGAGGCGGCGCCCCCTCGCCTCCGCATCGCGAGCCTGACGGCTCGCGACGCTCGGCTTCGGGTTTCACGAAAGGCGGCAGCCCGGCGACGGGGTATCCAGCTTGCGATCCCGAGCGCCGAACCGTCGATGGGGCGGCAAGCAAGATGCTCGCCCCACCCGGTGACGGGGCATCCGACTCGCAATCCCAGTCGCGAAACGACGGTCCCATCAAAGCCCGGGGCAAGCCGACGCGCGTTTTGCAACGCGGCGGCACCGCCCTGGGTGGATGCCCGCGATACGTTCGGAAGCCGCGACGCGGCGACCCTGTCGGATGCCGTGCCGTATGTGACGGGTCGTTGTCAGTCGTAGCAAGTCAGGAGTCAAGTCAGGAGTGAACAACACGGGCGTCACGGCGCGCCGAGCCAACAACGGCCGCGCCTCGGCCAGATACGTGAGAGTCGTGGAAACGGCGAGCGGGGGGTGTCAGCCCCCTGTTCGACCGGGCGGGGCGTCAGTCCCCTGTTGAACGAGCCAACGACGATGTCCATGTTGGTTCGGAACGCCAACAGCGGCCTGACGGCCGCCGCTCGCCCGTCTCGCCACAGCCTCTTTCCCTGCTTCTCCCCTCCACAGTCGCCCGCCGCGAAACCGAGCGGATCCTTGCTGATGAATCGGCCTGTCAGCGGGTCAAAAAGCCGGGCCCGATGCAAACGGCGCCGATGCAAACGGAATGGCGCATTCCGCGAGCCGAACGGGTTGGATCGAGGCCCGTTCGCCGATTCCGCGGCCTGTCGTTCGGCGAGCCGCAGGAAATTTCCGATGATCGCGCGCGATGTTTCGGGCGTACCCGCCATTTCGACATGGAACTGGGCCGCATAGACGCAGGCGTCGTCGCGCCGCAAGCACTGGGTTCTGGTCAACGAGCCGGTCCCTCCTTCCGCGATAAGCGACCAGCCGCGAGGTGCGCGCTCGATCTGGCCGCAGTGGCTTTCCATCACGGTGAATTCGCCCGGCAGACCCGCGAAAACGGGATCCTCCGACCTGTTCTTGCACCAACGGACGGCGTCTTCCACAATCGGTTGCGATCGATGTAAACGACCCGACCGACCTGACTCCGATCGCGGCGACCGCCATCCATACCATTGAACTGCGACCGAATGGACTTCGCGAATCCGTACCTTCGGGTACGGCTCTGCGGGACATTCTGTTTCGGCACGGCGTCGAATTCCCATGCGGCGGTCGGGGGCAGTGCAAGGGCTGCCGCGTCAAGGTGCTTTCCGGCGAGCTCGACCCCGGCGTGGATCGGCGCAGCGGAGTCTCCGAGGAGGAAATCGCGGCGGGTTGGCGCATGGCGTGCCGTCATTCGGTCGACGGCGATCTGGTTCTTGAAGTGCGCCAATGGGACAGTCCGATCCTCACGGACGAGACGCCGTTCGCGTTCACGCCGCGGGATGGATACGGCGTCGCCGTCGATTTGGGAACGACGACGCTCGCCGCGCAGCTCCTCGACCTGCGTTCCGGCGAGGTCAAGGTCGTTCGCACGGCGCTGAACCCGCAAGCGCCGTTCGGGTCCGACATCATGCACCGTGTCGCGGCCGCGGTCGCCGAAGGCAAGCAAGGCGCGCTCCAATCGCTGATCCGCAAACAGATCGGCCGCATGATCGACGAAATGACGTCGGGACTTGAGCCCGGCGTTCGCATTCCTCTTCGCGAGATCGTCCTGGTCGGCAATACGCCGATGCACAATCTGTTTTGCGGCATCGACGTCTCGCCGCTCGCCGGTCACCCGTTCCACCAACCCGACGCCGGGCTCAAGGCCCTTTCGGCGCGTGACGTGGGATGGGATCTGGTGGGCGATCCGACCGTTCAATTCCTGCCGGCGATGGGCGGTTTCGTCGGAAGCGACATCCTCGCGGGCGTCATCGCGACCCGCATGCACGAGGACGAGCGGCTCAATGTGCTCGTCGACCTCGGCACGAACGGCGAATTGGTGGTGGGAAACCGGGACGGCCTTCTTTGCGCGAGCACGGCGGCGGGGCCCGCGTTCGAGGCGGCGACGATCGGCATGGGCATGCGGGCGACGACCGGCGCCATCCATGAAGTGACCGTCGCGGACGGATCGCTTGTCTGCGGCGTGTTGGGAAACGGTCCCGCGCAGGGCATCTGCGGCAGCGGACTTGTCGATGCGATCGCCGCGTGCCTCGACCTCGATCGAATCGCGCCGACCGGCCGCATCCGCGACGGCGCGATGTCGATTCCGCTCGCCGATTCGGTCGTCTTGTCGCAGCGCGACGTGCGCGAACTGCAGCTCGCGAAGGGAGCGATCGCCGCGGGCATCCAAATCCTGCTCGACACGTGGGGCGCGTCGCTGGATGACGTAACGCACTGCTATCTGGCGGGCGCGTTCGGCAACTACATCCGCCTTTCGAGCGCGCGGCGGATCGGCCTTCTCAAATTCCCGTTGGAGCGGATCATCCCGAGCGGCAACACGGCCTTGCTCGGCGCGAAACTCGCCCTCTTCGCCGACGAAGGCGACCGAGCCTACGCGGGCGTGCTCGAGCGCGTCCGCCACATATCGCTCAACGCGGCCCCCCGTTTCCACGATATCTACGTCGATGAAATGGAACTTCGTGCTCCGGTAGGTGTCGAGGAGTTGCGTCGACGAGAACGAGCAGGGGGTGGACGCGAGTCGTCCGAGATTATGGCCGATCTCGAGAAGCGGACAAGTGAATGATGGACTATTTACACCGCCCCCACGATCGCATCGTGCGCGTTCTCGACGTTTGGCCGTTCGACACGCGCGGGGCGCGACCATTCCCCCAACTCACCGTCCGACGGGACCTCGTGTCACCTCGGCGGTTCGACCAACGATCGAAGATCGGCGCGAGGATTCTCCCGGAGTCGTCCGGCGACGGCGCCGAGCGCTTCGAACGTCGTCCGGTAGTCGGCGTCCCGCGTGTCCGCGAAGACGACCTTCGCGCACGATTGCGATCCGCCGGCCGCCTTCGAGAGTGGCGCCGTCAGCATGCGACTGCCCTTGACGTCGTGCCGATCGAGGCTCCGCCACCACGTTCCCGTGCGCCCGTCGGATTCCTTGCCGTGGCATTCCGCGCATCGGCGCCCGTACACGTCGCGAAGCGACTTGTCCGGATCGCCGGTGAGGATGTGCCGATTGGGATAATACGTCTCGTACCGATCGTAATAAACGGCGTTCGTATCGATCCAGGTCGTCAATCGATCCCATTCGTCGTCGGTCAACGCGACGTCATGGTGGCCGGCGGCGAGCAACTTGACGAGCGGCGAGGCATTCGAACCGAATGTGTACGGCGGCTGGTCATAGACATCGACGGGATTGTCCCACCGCATGGCGTTCGCGACGCTCAGGTAGGGCAGCAGTTCCTCGTAGGCGATCGTGAACTGGTCGGTAAGGTCATCGGTCAGGATTACCCGATTCGCGCCTCGGTCGCGGGTATGGCACGGCGCGCATTTCGATTCGACCACGGGCTGCACATCGCGCAGGAAACTCACCGTTCCCGCGCCCCACGCGGGCGGAGCGGGGCGGTCGGGGGGCCGCAATGCCGCGAGCGCAAGGCCGTTGGGCGGGGATTGCGTGCGAGGTTCATGGCATCCCACGCACGTCCGATGTTCGTTGGGTTTCAGACAAACGACGCTGCGCATCCGTTGGATTTCGCGGCGGTTCGCGTCGAGCACCTGGAAATAGACATTGCGGTTCGCGGGGACGACAAAATGCGCCGAACCGTCCGCCTCGATCGGAACGATCCCCAATACGCGTTTGACGGTGTAGATCTGCGTTCCCGACGTGCAAATGACGCCGCCCGTCGGAACACCCTTGCGGGGCACGTCCTCGAGCACGCGCAGAAACCGCGCTTCGCCGCGCGCGACCTCGGTGAGCCCGCGATACACATCGAGCATCAGAAGCGAGGCTTCCCCCGTTGCGATGTCCGATTCGGAAAGCGCCGGCGCGAGCGCGGGGGGCGTCGGCTTCGCGACCAGCGGCATCGGCTCGGCGCAGGAAATCGTCGCGTCGCGATACACGAGCGCGAGATTGCCGTGATGGTCGCCGACATAAATCGCCCAACTCGCCTCATGCCACGGCCGCACTGTCGGTGTGTACGAACAAAGGTAAGTGGTTTCGGTCAACGGCCACGGCTCGCTGAACCAGCCGCGCCGACTATCCTCGATCCGCTCGCCGATGACCGGAACGCCCGGCGTGAGCACACGAATGGGCGACTCGCCGTCCACGCCGCGTCCGACATCGATCGTTCCGATCGGACCGTGGGTCTGGCCATGATGACCGGTGAACAGGGCCATCACCTTCGAACTGTTCGGGACGGCTTTTGGGAACATGATGACGTTCGGTCGGATCGTCGCGTTGCCGTAGAACGGCGCGGGGTGCGAACCGTCGGGATGCATCGTGAACAGATCGTGCAGAGACGTGACGCTGCGTTCATTGTATTCCCATCGGTTGTAGATGATGCGGCCGTCGGGCAGCACGCTCGGATTGAATTCGTTGAACACGTTGAAGCCGAGTTGCCGGACGGCCGTTCCGTCCGGTTCCATGACGTGCAGACTCGCGACGTGGATATCGCTTCCGCACATCACGATATGTTCCGCCCGATCGGACGTGAAACCGATCTGGCCGTTCGGAAGATAGAACGGTTCGCAATCGTTGAACGCGTCGGACCGAATCCGCCGCAATCCCGTTCCATCCACGATCGATTCGTACAGATCGTAGTGTTCTTCGCCGGTCGCTTCCGGATACTGATCGCCGGGCAGGGGTCTCGGCCGGTCCTTTCCGTTGCCGAACGCGAACAGGATGCTCTGGCCATTCCAGTGGAGGCACACGTCGCGGTAGATGCCGAGGCCGAGCGATTCGACGACCGGAGTGACCGAGCCGGTCGGGCTGACCGGCGAGAGTCGGTAGATGCCGCCGCCGGGCCGGTTGTAGCAATGATGGCCGTCCATGAACGGCTGCTCCGAAACGTACGGCTTGCGTTTGACGAAGAGTAAGTCGTTGAAATCGACTTGGGCGAGGAGCAGTCGGTCCCGCAAGGCGCTCGCCGCGAGAAAAAGGCCGGACCATGCGGCGCCGACGTCGGACGCGCTATCGGCGGCCAAACGGTCCATCGACGCCCGCATCGACGCCAACTCGAGCGCGCTCGGATCGGATGCGCCGACCGACGCGTCCGACAGAATGCGTCCGATTCCGCCGAGTATCGCGGCCACGTCCTCGACATGCGCCAGTCGATCGATTCGATACGTGCGTCCGTCGCAATCGACCTCGAGTCGGACCAAGGCTCCGCCCGGCTGTCGCAGCGAGAACCCAAAGGGAATCGACTTCGTCGCTCCCGGTTCCAATTCGACGGCGACCGGTTCGACCGAGCGCCGGTCGACGGCATTGCCGAGGCCCCGGCCGGCTGGCAAACGTTCGCGGGTGGTTTCGTCCGGCCGCCGTTCGTGGACCGCGCCGCGGACAGCGATCCGCAGAGGGCGGTTGCTGACGTTGCGAACTTCGATATCGGCGCGATTGGAACCGAGTCGAGGATTCCAAGTGGGAGGCAACCGCATGGCGAACGGAGCCGAGTTCGGACGGAACGCCAGGAGACCGTCGAAACGTCGCACGTATTCGTGATACCACTGGCTCTTGCCGCCGCCGCCCAGGTGTTTCGCGCCGACGACCGGTTCGCCGACGGCCACTCTTGATTCCCGGCCTTGGTCCCCTTCCCCACCCCACCGCACGATGACGGCGCCGCCGTCGAGACGCACGTGGACGGGCTCCGGATCCGGGCCGCAAGCCCAAAGCGGCTCGGGAACCGGGTTCGGCCAGACAACGGTCTCGCCGTTCTCGGGAACCGGGAAACCGGCGATCGTCGCCGAGTCGGCCGGCGCAGCCGGCAACTCCTCCGCGTCGCGCGCGAGAATTCCCTCCCAATCATCGATCGCGTTCAGCGACTCGCGGAAATACCAATCGCGGACAACCATGTCCGCGTGCGGAGCGGGCGGCGGCTCGGCTCGCATGCCGGCCGCGAAACCGGCGACTCCGACGACCATCGCGATGGTGAACGACCACGCGCCCCGACGATCCCGAAGGGACACCGCTTCGAATCGAGTGCGAACATCGGAATTCGTTGCCGGCATGACGGCGTTCCTCGCACAAGGGGATTTGCGGTCGACCGCGCGGGTCATTGGGACGAAGCACCCAGAAGTTCGCCGAGTCGGGCGCGGAGTTCGATCAATTCGCGGTGCTGCTCGGGGCTATAGGTGCCTGCCCGCTGCGCATAGGTATCCATCCATGTAATCAGCCGATTCCGATCGTCGCGGTCCAGATCGACGCCATAGTGGCCTTGATCGAGGAGAGCGAGCAAGGCGCTCGTTTGCGCGGCGCCTTCGCCGGCCGTCGAGCGACCGCGGCGGTAGGCGGTCAACACGTGGCCTTGCAGGCTCTTGTCGCCTCCGAATCCGATCAGCGATTCATACGACTTGGCGGGCGAGAGATCGAACGCCGCGCCGTCGCCGCCTTCCTTGTGGCATTCGCCGCAGTGGCGGTCGAGGACAGGCTGCACGAGGACTCCGAAGTCGAGCGGCCAAGAGCCTTCGGGGCCCGGAGCGACGCGGGAAGGTTCGCGGAGCGAGGCGAGCGCCGACCGATTTCCGGGCGCCGTGTTGCGCGGCTCGTGGCATCCGACGCACGTGTAGGTTTGTCCGGGTTGCACGTACGTCGCGCTCCGCATGGTTTGGATCGATTGGCCGTCGGCGTCGAGCGCTTGCATGAAGAACGGAATGCCGGCGGGCACATGGAAGAACGCCGACCCGTCTTTCTCGACGGGAACCGTCCCGATCACGAACTTACCGGGATCGTCGTGGGTGATTCCCAGCGCGGGGCTGTTCATCTGGGGCTGGGTCTTCGCCGGAATGCCGACGATGCGCAGCGAGCGGACCGAACCCGGCTCGATCCCATCGAGTCCTTGATAAACATCGGTGAGCAGCACGCGACCGTCGGATTTGCCTTCCGAGGCCGCCGCGAGCTGGGCCACCTCGGGCGGTTTCCGTCGCGCACGGACGGGAATCGGGTACATGCTGGTAATGGCCGGATCGCGGTGGATCAGGTTCAAGTTCCCGAAGTTGTCGAACAGATAGATGCCCATCGCGTTCGGCGGATTGAGCAACGGCCATCCCGTCGCGATCGGCTGGTCACTCCATGCGACCAAGTGGTGTTGCTCGGTCAATGGGAACGGATTGGCGAAATAGGACGACGGCCACGCCTCAACTTCCGGAAAGGGCACTTCGGGCGTGAGTCGAGTCATCGCGCCGGGCCCGTCCGCCGCCTTGCTGGGATCGAGGAGTACGAGACAGCCGCCGGTGATCGAATGGTGTCCCGACGCGGTGAAGAGCAACTTATTCGATTCGGGGATGCTCCGCGCTTCGAAGATACAGTGCGGCGCGACCGTGTAGTTCCCAAAAACGGCTTGCGCCGAGGTTCCGTCGGCGAGCGTCGACCAGAGGCTCATGTACGGCATGTTGTCCCGGTCGACATAGTCCCATCGCGCGTACAGGATGCGGCCGTCGTTCGCGATGTTCGGCGTCCATTCAAAATTCTCGAACGGCGAGATCGTCCTCATGTGGTCGCCTTCGCCATCCATGACGTGCAGCGTGTAGACGGCGACCGGCCTTTCCGAACCTCCGCCGCATCGCACGAAGCAATCGGGCAGTTCGGCTTCCTGGGTCAGCTCGGCCGATTCGCGGCCGGCCTTGAGGAATTGGCCGCGCCGCGTGGAAAGGAACACGATCTCTCCATTGGGAAGGTACCTTCCGGAGAAATCGTCGTACTTGCCTCGCGTCAGTCGCCGCAGGCCCGTGCCGTCGATTCCGATCTCGTAGAGATGGTAGAACGCATCCTCGGGGATCCGCCCTTTGTCGAGCTTATCCGGCTCGTCGGCGAGTCCGGGGTAGAACTTGCAATGGGCGAACAGGATCTTGGTTCCGTCAAAGGAGAGTTCGGGATCGGAGATGTTGCCTTCGGGGAGTTCGGCCGCGAGCCGGCGGAATCGCGGTGTCTCGGACTTCCAGTTCTCCATCAGGTAGAGGCCTCCGCCGGGCCGGGAGAACCAGCCGTAGTTCTGATCCGACATGTGCGTGAAGCTCGTCGGAACGCGCTTTACGAAGAGCAACCGGTCGAAGTCGAGTTTCGGATTGGCGAGCGACAGCTCGCGAACGGCCCAGCGCGCCCGAAGATAGACCTCGCGTCGCGCGTCGGGGGTCGCGTCGGGCCCCAATTGCCCGGCGTCGGCGGCGGCCCGTTCCAGCCGCGCAACAAACGGCTCGACCTGGACGCCGAGTGGGCTCAAGCTCGCGGCCAGTTCCAGTCCACTCTTGACGACCGAACCGGTCGGAAACCGATCGGCGACCGCGACCTGAGCCGCCTTGCGCTTCGACCATTGGCTCGCGCTGCTCTGATCGGCCGCTTTTCCCAACGCGACATTCCGATTGCTGTTGGCCGGGAAGACCTCAATCTCATCCAAGTGGAGGAACTGATCACCGGGCAATTGGATTCGAAGCCAACGGGCCTTCGCGCCGCCAAGCCGGACGGAAAGCGGTTTCCCATCCGCGGCGCCGAGGAACGCGGTTCCGTCGTGTTCATACGCCATCGTCCAGGATTGGCCGTCGGCCGAATGAAGGACTCGAAGGCGGAACGCCCGATCGGGACTTCCGTCGCACCGGTTGTAGATAAGGACTTGATTGAGCTGAAATTCCTTTTCGAGATCGACTTGCCACCACGGTTCATGGTCCTGGCTTGTGTGAAAGCCCCATCGGCCGTCCTTGACGCCGTCGCATCCGCCGGCGGCGTCCTCGCGGGACGTGACACCGGGGCCGAGCGCGGGGAGGGCGCGCACCTGGTCCTGGCGAAGCCAATCGGCTTCGATTTGCTCGCCGTACGACGATTCGGCGCCGGTCGCGGCCGCAACCGATCCGACGGCGGGCTCATCCGCCCAAACCATCCCGTTCCCGGTGACTCCGAATAGCGTCAGGACGCCAACGAACGCCAATCGCGCCAACGATCTCATCGCGGAACCCCCACGAGACACCTCGTTCCTTCCACGCACGGAAAGACCGTTCTTTCCCGCGATCAACGATCGCCGCGTGATCCGAGCCCTATTGTTTTGCCTGCGAACGGAAAACGCAAGACAAAGCGCCCGAAAGCGGAGGGTCGTTCCTAACACTCGGCGTTCCGGCACTCGGCGTTCCGACGCCGGGAGGAGTGGGTGGGTTGGAGCGGGCAAGCGTCGAATGGACTTTTGTGGCGTTCGTCGGATCGATCGGGTATAAGAGAAGACCGAATCGAACCGGATTTCCCTGGGAGGGTCGTTCCGGTGGGCTTGAGGCACATGGGCCAAATTCGCAGGAGTCCTCGACGATGCAGGCCGGTATCCCATCGATGGCGCGCCGTCTACTTGGCGTGGTTGTGGTCGTCTGGATCGCGGTGCTGGCGCCGCGGGGCGAAGCCGAGCAGCCCGCCGAGGGCTACCGCCCTGGAAAACTGCTCCAGTCGATGCTCGACGGACCGCTTGCCGGTACGGACGAAATCGTGTTCGCCGCGCGGGTTTCGGGCCACGATCACTGGTACGTGAATTTCGGCTACTACTGCAACGCTCCCGAGCGGCTGGGTTATGCGAACGGCGGGCGGCTGTGTCGATTCAATTTGCGCACCGGCGAGCTCAAGGTGCTGATCGACGATCCCGAGGGAGGCGTGCGGGATCCGCAGCTCCACTACGACGGGCGTAAGATCCTCTTTTCGTATCGGCCCGGCACGACAAACGCCTTCCATTTGTTTGAGGTCAACATCGACGGCACGGGGCTCAAGCAGTTGACGGACGGGCCCGACGACGACATCGAACCGACCTATCTGCCCGACGGGGACATCCTGTTTTGTTCGAGCCGGTGCCAACGCGTGGTGAACTGCTGGATCAGCCGCGTCGCGACGTTGTATCGGTGCGATGGGAGCGGGCGTCATATCAGGCTGGTTTCGAGCAACAACGACCACGACAACACGCCGTGGGTCCTTCCCGACGGCCGAATCCTCTACATGCGGTGGGAATACGTCGATCGAAGTCAGGTCCATTTTCATCATTTATGGACGATCAACCCCGATGGAACGGGACAAATGGTGTATTACGGAAACGAATTCGGCGGAGTGGCCATGCTGGACGCGAAGCCGATCCCGAATTCCGAGTCGATCGTCGCGTCATTCTCGCCGGGCCACGGCCTTCCGGAGCACATGGGACACGTCACGGTGGTCGATCCGCGCGGCGGCCCTGACGTGCTGACGACGACGCGGCGGGTCAATGATCGGTTGTTCCGCGACCCTTACGCCGTCTCGGACGATTGCTTCCTGGTGGCCGACGCGGCCGGAATCCACGTGATGGACGGAAAGGGCAATGTCGAGCCGATCTACGCGTTGCCGCCGGGGAGCGCGCCGCTCGAGTGCCACGAACCAAGACCGCTCGGCGCACGGCCGCGCGAACGAGCGATGGCTTCGCAGGTCGATCTCGCGCGGGATACGGGCGAGTTGATCCTCGCGAACATCTACGATGGGCGCGCGATGGCGGGCGTCGCGCCGGGCGAGATCAAGAAATTGCTGGTCTTGGAACAGCTTCCCAAGCCGGTGAATTTCTCGGGTGGCCAAGATCCGCTCAGCATCGGAGGAACGTTCACGCTCGCCAGGATCCTGGGAACGGTGCCCGTGGAAGAGGACGGGTCCGCCTACCTTGAAGTGCCCGCGCTCCGATCGATCTTCATGGTCGCGCTCGACGAAAACGACCGGTCGATCAAACGCATGCAGAGTTTCGTCACGGTGCAACCGGGCGAACGAACCGGATGCGTCGGTTGCCACGAGCAGCGATCGCATACGCCGCGCGCGAGGCCGGGGTTGAAGGCCCTGCAGCGCGAGCCGAGCCGCATCGAGCCGATCGCCGATGTTCCCGACGTTCTCGATTTCGCGCGCGACGTCCAGCCGATCTTCAACGAACATTGCACGCAGTGCCACAACCCCGAACAGTTCGACGGACAGGTCGACCTGACGGGCGATCACACGCCGGTCTTCACCGTCGCGTATTGGACGATCACGAAACGAGGTCTGGTCGCGGACGGCCGCAATAAGCCGTATTCGCAACAGCAGCAGCGGTCGATCGGGAGCGCGGCGAGCCGTCTGTTGACGCTCGCGGACGGCTCGCATTACGGAGCAAAACCGACCGATGTCCAGCGCCGGACGCTTCGGTTGTGGATCGAATCGGGCGCGCCCTATCCGGGCACCTATGCGGCGCTCGGGAGCGGCATGTATCCGGTCGAGTTCCCGATCGCGGTCATGCAGCGCCGGTGCGGTGAATGCCACGAAGCGGGCCCGATCAAGAATCCACACGAACATTACGTGCAATTCAAGGGGCATTTCGGTCCGAAGGGTGAAGGCGTGCCGCCGTACCTTTCGAGCGCGCCGTGGCAGAATCCGCTCGTGCCCCAATCCCGGTGCAATCTCGATCGGCCGGAAATGTCGATCCTCGTGCGCGCTCCGCTCGCCGCCAAAGCCGGAGGGCTCGGCCTCTGCACCGGCTCGCCGTTCGCCGATACGGCCGACAAGGACTACCAGGAATTGCTCGGCGCGATCCGATCGGCGAGCGATCAGCTCAAGAAAAACAAACGGTTCGATATGCCGGGATTCCGGCCGAACGAACATTATGTCCGCGAGATGCGGCGTTTCGGTTTCCTCGCGCCCGACCTGCCCGACGACGCGCCGGTCGATGTCTACGCGACCGATCAGGCCTACTGGAAGTCGTTTTGGTACCGCCCACAGTAGGCGAATCCGCCGGAAAGAGTCGCCATGATCGACCGATGCCCACCCGTCCGCGCCCCGTGGATTGCCGTTTTCGGAATCGTGTTCGGGATGCCGATTGGCGCGTCGACGATGCTTGCCGACGAGTCGGCTTCGACGATGGACACGCCGAGCAACCTCGCCGCGCGGGCGCGGGTGAGCGCGTCGTCGGAGTACAGCGAGCATTATTCGGCGCGATTCGCCGTCGACGGGAAACTCCCGGCCGTCGGCGGTCAAGCGGACTTGGATCAAGCGTGGTGCGTGCGGGGGGAACAGGCGGGGGGGAAAGGCGAGATCCGATTCGAATGGGACGAGCCCGTCACGATCGGCGAGGTCGTTTACTTCGGACGAACGGCGTGGTTCGAGAGCGAGTGCTGGAAGGACTTCGAGATCCTCGCCGAGGACGGTGCGAAGCCGATCGCGACGGGTTCCTTGCGCATGGAACACGGTCCGCAACGCATCACCGTTCCGTCGATCCGAACGCGCAGGCTGGTGATGCGATTTCTCAGCGGCTACGGAGGCCCGAATCCCGGGGCGTCCGAAATCCTAATCCACGCGGACCGGCTGAACGATCGTGAACTCGCCAAGATCACCCGGCGAATCAGCATGGCCGGCGGCGGAACGCCCGGGTCTCCCGTGCTCGACGAGGTCGATCCGGACCACCTGCGACGTCTCATTGTCCGGTTGATGCGAACCCACGCCGACCATTACCCCCAGGGCGCCGACCATCTCGCGAGGGTCGATGCGCTGACGAAGGCGGATCGAGCAAAACGCCGTGGCGGCGAGACCGCCGCGGACGAACCCGGTCGAAGGGGTGACGCCGAGTCCGATCCGCTCGTTCGCTTGCAGCGCGACGTGCTGCTCTTCGACGTGGAGCGGTTCCTGGTCATCGAGAGGCACGAGATCACGGCCTCGCATGTCTATACATACCACTACGAGGGTTTTCGGCCGGGAGGCGGCTTATATGTCGTTTCGGCGAACGAACCCGGGCTTCCACCCTTGGAACTCGTCGCGTCGCCGACAGGCCAGATCCTTGATTGCGATTTGTCGCACGATGGCGGGACGGTTGTATTCAGTTGGCGTCGTCGCGAGGACGAGGGATACCATGTGTGGACGATCGACGTGGATGGTACCGATTTGAGACAGATCACGGACGGGGATTGGCATGACTACAACGCCTGTTGGTTGCCGGACGGGGATATCGCCTTCCTGACCACACGCTCCCCTCAATTCGCCTACTGCTGGCATGCGCCCGTCGGCGTATTGCACCGCATGAAGGCCGATGGAACGGGGCTCACGCGTTTGTCCGCCAATTACCTGAACGACTTCACGCCTCAGGTGCTCGATGATGGGCGTCTGATCTATACGCGATGGGAGTATGTCGATCGTCCGGCGATTCCCATTCAGAGCCTATGGACGATCCATCCCGACGGCACGGGTTTGGCGGGGTTCTTCGGCAATCGCGTCCTCTCGCCCGGCACGTTCATGGAGGCGAGACAGGTTCCGGGAACGCGAAAGGTCATTTGCACGATGACCGGTCATAACGGGCCGACGCGCGGCGCGATCGGGCTCATCGATCGAGGACTGGGAGACAACGCCCAAGCATCGATTGAGAACCTGACACCCGATGTGCCCGTGCCGTCCGTGGATCGCGGGGACGGCAATACGGGCGGCACCAAGCAATACAGTTCGCCCATTCCGCTCGACGCAGCGCGATTCCTGGCGTCGGCGCGAGGTCCGGTGATTGTTCGGTCGATGGATGGAACCTGTCAATCGACGGCCCTCCCCGCCCCTTCCAACGGCATGCAGCGATTCCAGGCCCAGCCGATCCGAGCTCGCGACAAACCCCGTGTGATTCCCTCGAGGGTGTCGCCCGACGCCGAGCCGTTCGCGACGATCCTGTTGCAGGACGTCCACGACGGCCTCGGTCCGACGGTCGCGCCGAATGAAATCAAGGCCATCCGCATCGTGCGGGACATGCGGAAGTCGGTTCGCATCGACCCCTCTTTGCGCGCGTTCGGATTCCAATTCCCGGTGATTTCATGCGGTGCCACGTACGCCGCGAAGGATGTCTTGGGCGACGTGCCGGTCGAATCGGACGGGAGCGCCTGCTTTCGCGTTCCGGCGGGAGTGAATCTGTCGTTCATGGCGATCGATGGTCGAGGGCGCGCCGTGCAGCGCATGCGATCGTTCACGCACCTCATGCCGGGCGAGACACAAGGATGTGTCGGATGCCACGAACACCGAGGCCAGTCTCCCCGGCCGCACTCGGCCATGGCCCTCGAACATCCGCCGCGTGAGATCACGCCTCCCGAGTGGGGCGCGGGGGGATTCGACTACTCCCGAGTCGTTCAGCCCGTGCTCGATCGGCATTGCGCCGAGTGCCATGGCCCGGTTGATGCGCCTGGCCGTGTCGATCTCACGGGAGACAAGACCGATTTCTTCAACGTTTCCTACGAGATGTTGGCTCGGGAGAACCAAGGTCCGCGAGGCAGTCCCTATGTGAATTGGATTCCCACATACAACGGGCAGGAATGGAATATCCTGGAAATCGAACCGAAAACGTGGGGTTCGCCTCGCAGTCCCCTCGCCGATTTGATCCTGTCCGGACATCCCGACGGCCATGGCAAGCCTCGCGTCCACGTCGATGACGCGGGGATTCGTCGAGTCCTCGCCTGGATCGACCTCAATGTGCCTTACTACGGCACGAGCGAAACGGCCTATCCGGACCGAGTTGGTTGTCGGCGCATCTATCCCGAACGGCTCGACGAGACGCTGGAGAACGTCGCATCGCGACGATGCGCGACCTGCCATGAGAAGGGCGCGCCTCGACGGGATTGGACACGGATCACGAATCCCGCGAAGAACGCGTTCCTCCTCGCGCCGCTGGCTCGTTCCGCCGGCGGGAGTCAGCGCTGTGGTCTCGCGGTCTTTGCGTCTACCGAGGATCCGGATTACCAGATGATCCTCGCCACATTCGCGGAGATCGAGACCATGTTGCGGGAGAATCCGCGCATGGATATGCCGGGCGCTCGCCCGGCTCCGGAAGTCTGCCGGACAAGTCGATGAGCGGCGGCCTTCGGTGTGAGCTGACGAGCAGCGACCTTGGGTGGGAGTCGGATTCGATTCGGACGACGCAAATGTCCACGAGTCGATCACCATCAGGAGTATTGCCCATGGTGCGCCGAGACGATCATCACGAGGGCGTGGTGTTCGCGGTTGCCGCGGTTCTTGCCATTATCGCGGCCGCCGGGCCGACGATCGCGGACGATGTGATTCGCCCCGCGACCGACCGACCCGCGCCGAAAACGCCGGATGAAAGCGCGAAGGATGTTCGCCTTCCGCCCGGTTTCGTGTTCGAGCTCGTGGCCGCCGAACCTCTGCTGCGCGAACCGACGCATGTCTGTTTCGACGAGCGGCGTCGCTTGTTTGTCTGCGAGATCCACGGGTACAACCTCGATGGTTACCTCGATATTGTCGAACTGAACAAGACGGGAAAGCTCGATCGGGACGTGCGGCGCGTGCGCTATGCGTCTCCGCAAAGCCAGGAGTCGGCGAAACGCGACACGTTCGGGACCGTTCGCATGCTGTCCGACAGGGATGGCGACGGGCGAATGGACCGATCGGATGTCTGGGCGGAGCGCTTGCCCCCCTGCTATGGCATCATTGCGGCGCGCGGCGGCGTGATTGTGATCTGCGCTCCCGACATCGTGTTCCTCGCCGATCGCGATGGGGATGGCGTGGCGGAGGTTCGGGAGTCGTTGTTCACGGGTTTCGAGCGCGAACTGATCGAGCGGGGTATCAATAGTCCGCGTTGGGGGCTCGATAACTGGATCTACGTCGCGGCCGGGGGCGGAGGAGGAACGATCACGGGGCCGTCGCTGGGCGGTCCGGTGGAGATCGGCCATACCGACTTTCGATTCCGACCCGACGGCTCGGCGATCGAGCCGGTTACGGGTCGGGAGTCGATGTTCGGGCTGACCATGAACGACGACGGTGACCGATTTCACACGATCGCCACGCAGGTCACACCGTTGCCTTACCACTACCTTGCGCGCAATCCGTATGTGGCGTCACCTCCAGGCGACGTGGACCTTGTCCCCGACCGGGAGATTTTTCCGATCAGCCGACCTGACCCGTGGAGGCTCGCGCGAGGCCAGGACCCCGCGTGGGTCAAGTTCTACGGCGAAACGGAAACAAAGCCGCATGGGTTCTTCACGTCATCGAGTGGCCAGTTGATCTATCGCGCGGATGCCTTTCCGGAGGCCTTCCGCGGGAACTACTTCGTATGCGATCCAGCCAACAACTTGATCCATCGCAGACTATTGGAACGCGATGGGGCGACGTACACGTCCCGCCGAGCGCCCGGCGAGGAACATTCCGAATTCCTGGCGTCGAGCGACCAGTGGTTTCGACCGATGAGTCTGAGTATCGGGCCAGACGGTGCGATCTATGTGGTAGACATGTATCGCGAGGTCATCGAGGATTTCTCGGCCATTCCTCGGTTTCTTCAGCAGCAATACGCCGAAAGCCTGATCGCGGGAAAGGAACACGGCCGCATCTGGCGTCTGCGCTATGCCGGCGTGTCGAGCACGGGGGCGGAAAGCAGGCCACCCGGGGACATGGATGTCAATGATGCGAGTGAATGGGTGCCGCGCCTCGCTCATCCTAACCCTTGGTGGCGGGAGACGGCGCAGCGCAGGATTGTCGAGCTAGGTGACCCCGCCGTCCAGGGGCGCGTGCGTGAGGTCGCGATTGGGAGCAAAACGCCGCAAGGGCGAGTACACGCCTTGCATACGCTCGATGGACTGAACGCGATGGACGCCGCGATCGTACTGGCGGCGATGGATGACGCCCACGACGGCGTTCGAAGGCACGCCGTTTCTCTTTCCGATCGATGGCTGAATGATGATGCGGCGCTCCTCGATCGCGTACTGAAGGCCTTGGACGATCCGGATTCGATGGTTCGCTTGCAGGCGGCTCTGTCGTTGGGTGAATCCCGAGGCCCGCGCGCGATCGATGGTCTCGCACGATTCGCCGTTCGTCACGGTGCGGAACGATGGGTGGTCGCGGCGATCGCGAGTTCGGTTGCGAGCCGATCGGGTGAACTCCTGGAACGACTGATCGAGGCGGCGGAGGGAGACCCGGAAATGCGGCCCCTGTTGGAACTTCTCGGCGAAACGGCCGGAGCGCGGCGCAACGCGGACGAGCTCGGAGGTGCCCTGGCTCGGGTTGCGGCGATTGGTGAAGAGCGCTCGGCCACCGGCGTCGCGCTCCTCGACGGAATCCTCCGGGGGCTTTCTCGCGGAACGCCCGATTTGGTGGAAGGTGAAGCCGTGACGCGAGCCGTGGAACGATTGCTGGCGTCGGACGTCGAGTTGCTCCGTGAACGAGCGTTGCAACTTGTGGGGCCGATGCGGTTGACCGAGTCGGCCGCGATGGGCCGAGCCTGGGACGCCGCGAAGGCGGTCGGCATTGACGAGCAGCGGTCGATCGACGCGAGAATCACCGCGGTACGAATTCTCTCCACCGCGCCTTGGTCGCGCATGGCCGGACTCGAGAGCCTCTTGGATGCGAGGCAGCCCATTGAGCTTCAGCTTGCGGTCGTTTCCGCGATCGCATCCGCCGAGGACGCCGCGGTCGCCGATGCGCTATTTGAGAACTGGGATGGGTTGGCCCCGCGAGTTCGCGAGTCGGTCATCGATGGACTGTTCGCGCGAAGAAACCGTTTGCCAAGACTCCTGGATGCGATCGAAAGGGGTGATGTGTTGCCGTCGAGCCTTGGCGCGTTGCGGCGCGAACAGTTGCTTGAAGATGCCGATCCCGGGTTACGGGACCGGGCTCGATCCATATTGGCCCGGAATACCGCAAATGACCGCGCGGAGACGGTTCGACGTTATGCATCGTCCCTTGAACTGCCGCGCGACGCTGGCCGCGGAGCAGCCGTCTTCGAACGGACGTGTGCGCGCTGCCACAAGATGGGAGACAGGGGCCCCGACATTGGCCCCAACTTGTCGTCGGCACGCCTTCGTGCCGATGCGACGTTGATTTCCGATATCTTCGATCCAAGCGCATCACTCGTGTCGGGCTATACCGTCTATTCGGTGGTCACGACCGACGGACGTGTGCACACGGGCCTATTGGCCGATGAATCGGCGACGAGCATTCTCTTGCGAAGTGCGATGGAAGCGGATGCCGTTCGCGCTGCGGGAAGTGCGGCCGCGGTGGAATACTCGGTATTGCGTAAGGACATCGAGTCGATGCGGGCGTCGTCCCAGTCGCTTATGCCGGACGGCCTCGAGAAGGAACTGGCACCCCAGGACGTCGCCGATCTGCTCGGCTACCTCCGCGAATCGTTTGGTCAGGCGATTCCGACAGGCTTGTCCTTGTTCGACGATGAGCAATCGGTCCTTGACGCGTTGAAGGAGGGCGACGCTGCGACGATCACGCTGGACACGAACGATCGACGATTCGGGCGTGCTGCGATGCGATTGACATCCGGTCAGCGTTATTCGGCGAAAATCGCCGGTTGGCGGTATCGGATCGTGGAGCACCCAGGTCCGGCGGCAGCGGGCGAGCCGGAGCAATTCCGTTATGCGCGTTTCGCCTGGAAAGCCGCCGGGGCTGACGGCTTGATGATCGAACTGGCGGCCGACGGCGCGTGGCCCCCTGCGGATCAACCAGTCCGGCGCTACCTTGCGGGGATCAATTCACGGCCCTGGAAAGCCAAGCGAGTCGCGCCCCACGCGCCTTCGGAATGGACGATTGTAACGGTTGACCTCTGGAAGGATTTTGGCGAATTCACGCTCACCGGCATCGGGCCGGTCGCCATGAACGGGGGTGGCCTGTTCGACCGTATCGAGCTCCTGCGATCACTCGACGACTCCAACACAGGACACCCAGACCGTTGACCCACCAAACACCAAATACGGACACCCGGATTCGCATTGGATCCGAACCTGGGTGTCCTATCTGGGAAGAGGAAGCTTGGGTGTCCTGTTTGGGAACGGGCGGGGATCGCGGGACGGAGTGACGGAGAGATGTCACTCGCAGAGCCGGAAGGCGAGCCGAATGCCGGATAGATCGTCGGCGCGGCCGTCGAAGGACGGAGAT
>VGZC01000069.1 GCA_016872725.1 Planctomycetota bacterium | reverse complement strand
GCCGGAACTCCGATGCCCGCACTGCCGCGTCGGCGTGCTTGTCCTCGACGCCGAGTGGCCCCGTCCGACGGTCGCCGAAATCATGCGGCGGACGCCCGGCAGATCGCATCCGTTCCGCCTGCCCTTCAGACGAAATACTCGATTCATGACGGAATTGACCACGAATGACACGAATCCGACGAAGCTACCGGAGTCTTGTCCCTCGATCGGCGATCGGCGATCGGCGATCGGCAAAGTCTGGCGTCGCCATTGCTCCGAGCCGATTGGCGTCGCTATACTGGGATGCGCGTCCGCGCCGCGACCGGCACCGTTTGGCGGTTGGGTCGTGGCGGGTCGCCCTATGCCTTCGATCGGACCTCAATGCCTCGGAACCAACCACACCGGTCGTTCGATGATTTTCTCCATCGAGGACATGCGGGCGCGTTCCGGAAGACCATCCCGCCATTGAACAGGAGGATCGCCATGCGTTCCGTATTGGGATCGGTGTTTGCCGTCGTAGTCTTGTTGTCGGCGTCGGCGTCCGCCGAGACGCTGGAAGGCCGTTATCTCGAGTCCCGCAACGCGAGCGTGTGGGCGGGGCAATGCGTGGTGAATTCCGAGATTGGACTTGCGGGCAACGAGGCCACGCTCGCCTGGAAGGTTGATCGCGGCACGTTCGACGGCGTATCGCTCGAAGGGCTTTCCATCGTCGCCGTTGTGTTTGGCGATCGCACGTTTGGAATCGGCAACGCGGTCTCCACTCGATCGGTGATCATCGTGGACGAACGAGCGGACGAGCGGCAGCAGGCGGCTTTGATCCGCATGGCCAAGTCGCTCGCCGGATCGACACTCCAGGAGATCGTGGAAACGAAACGGTCCGCGATCGACTTTGAAATGGCCGACCGGGGTCGATCGGGCCTGTCTTCGCTCGACGCGGGCATCGTCAAGGTGCGGACACGGCGTTTGTTCCGAACGGACAGCCTGTGCGGAACCGATCAGAAGCGGATGGCCTATCCGCCGCTCGCCAAGATCGTCGACGAACAACCGGCCTACACGTTGGAAAGCGCGTACACCGGTTCCGAGCTGCGCGTCAAGAAGTTCAGCGACCGCAACGTGCCGAGCGCCGTGCTCGCTCGATTCACTCTGTAGCCCGCGCTAGCGGAGCAGGTAGGCCAGCAGGTCGTTGAACTCGCCGGCCGGCAGGAGTTCGCCGAACCGTTCGGGCATGGGCGAGACGGGGCGCCGTTCGATGGTCTCGACGTCAAACCTCGCGATGCGTGTTTCGCGACCATCCGGATCGACAAGCGTCACGTAACGGCCATCGTCGACGGTGACGAGTCCGACCACGGTGCGACCATCGGTGCGTGTCACGACGGACGCTCGGTACGCGGCGTCGACGTTGCGGTGCGGATCCAAGATATCTTCGATCAGCCGGTCGACGCCGCGGCGTCCGATCCCCTTAAGCGCGGGGCCCGCCCGTCGCTCGTCGGCGTTCATCGCGTGACACGCCGCGCAGTGGCGCGAGAACACGTCCGCGCCGCGCTTGGCGTCCGACGCCGCCGGGTCAAAGCCGGTTCGGCGCGCGGCGATTTCATCGAAACGGCGTTCCTCGAGTGTTGGGAGATGCGCGCGCAGCCGCTCGATGCGCGTTTCGAGATCGGGGATCGCGTGTGCGTGGAGTTCCGTCTCGACCATCGGGTCCAGCAGGAGCCGTGCGGACGCGGCGCCTTGTTCGATGGCATCGAGCAGTTCCGGGGCGCCGTTGGGAGTGTGAGCGAGCCCTCGCGCGAGGGCCGTCGCGACGCGACCCGGCGCCGCGGGGAGTTGCCGCCGCATCGCCGCGCGACCTGAGGGGCCGGTCGACTTGGCCAGCGCATCGGCCGCCTTCTCGCGCGCGTCCAGGTCTTCGCGGACGTCCTCCACGATACGTTCCAGAAAAGCGGTCGCCTGTTCGCCCGATACGGCCGCGAGCGAGTCGATGGCGAACGATCGAAGGGAGGGAATGGGTGTCGTGGAACTCGCGAGACGTTCGATGCGTTCCGAGGCGCGCGCCCAGCGCAGGTCCCAGGCGAGTTCGAGGCCAAGATACACGGACGAGTCGTCGGAATCGTCGAGCAGTTCGTTGATCAGCGCATGGGCCCAGTCTTCGAGCGGGCGCGTCAAACCCGGTTCGCGCGTCCGCAATCCTCGGTCCAGGGATCGGAGGAGCACCGCCTGCGTTTCGCGCGTCTCGTTCCGCCGAGCCAGGGCGTAGGCGATGACGCGCGTCCGCGCCGCATCGCCCCCTCGGCGCGCGATCCCTTCCACCCACTCGGCCAACCGTTCGCCCGACAGATCGGACGCGACGAGCCGTTCGAGCAGGAAGTCGGCCGAGAACGGCGAATCGATGGCGAGCGCGATCTCGGTGAGCCGACGCCGCTGGGATTCCGGTGCCGCCCGCGCCGTTTCCTCGAGCGTTCGGCCATCGAGCAGGCTATTTCGCAGAGCGATCCGGATCGTATGGTCGAGCATCGTATCCTCGGCCGGCACCGCTTCCCAATGGCGTAGGAGCGGAGCGACGTTGTCGAGCGCGGGGTGGCGACCGAGCGCGTCGGCCGCCGCGCGGCGGACGAGCGCATCGGCGTCGCCGAGCGCCGCGAGCACCGTTTTTCGGGCGTTCGCCGAGTCGCCTGTCCAATCGGCTCGTTCTCCCAGCGATCTGACGAGATGGACGCGCACTTCGGGACGCGGATCGTCGGCGAGTCTTGCGACGAGCCGATCGTCGAGCGCATTCAACCGATGGAGCGCCCAGACCGCGTGAGCTCGGCGCCATGGCTCATCACCCCCATTCGAAACGACGCTTCTCAACGGGGGGATCGCCTTCGAGCCGACGCGGTCGACGACCTCGTGGGTCGCCAACGTCCGAACGACGAGGTTGGCGTGCCCCATTGCTTCGACAAGGACGTCGATCCCGGCGCCGCGCAAGTCGAATCGGCGCGGACCGGGCTCGGCGTCCGGCCGCTCGAACGAGACGCGCCAAATGCGGCCTCGCTCGCGGTCCCGCATCGCGTGGCGCAGGGGGACGAGCGAATGCGTGATGATCCGATTGTAGAAGTCGGCGATGTAGATCGCTCCGTCCGGACCGAGCCTCACATCGACCGGTCGGAACCAAGGATCATCACATGACAGGAAGTCGTCACATGCGACCGCGACATACGTGGAGCCCTTGCGGACAAGCCGATCGCCGTTGATCCGTCCCGTCACGGGGTTGCCGACCAGCAGTTGATCGCGATACGCCTCGGGGAACGGATCGGCCGCGCAGAACGCGATGCCTCCGATCCCCGTCGATTCGTGATGGTGCGACATGAGCGGCGGGCCGAATCCGAGCGCGTCGCGGGGCGCGTCGGGACCGGGATAGGTCGCGCCGCGCAAAATGAGCGTCGCGGGCCTCGAATGCGAGTCGGCCGTATAGAGGTCGCCCCACGCGTCGAAGCAGAGGCCGAACGGGTTCGCCTGGCCGATCGCGTGGCCCTCGATCCGCGAACCGTCGGGCCGCATGCGGAACGTCTGGCCTCCCCGCATCGTGAGCGGTCGGCCGTCCCGGCCCGCCACGGTCGACCGATTCCCTTCGCCGTGGCACGCGTAGATCCACCCGTCGATCCAATACGTGAATCCGTTCGGCATGCCGTGCGTATCGGCCGAGTCGAACGTCGCATACGCCAGGATCGGATCGCTCGGCCGACCATGATCCGCCGTCCAATCGCAGCGAAACACGCTCGGGATGTTGTATGCGACGAGTCCGCCGGGAACCGCCGCGATGCCCACGGGGATGTTGAGGCCCGAGACGATCACTTGCACATCGTCGAATCGACCGTCGCCGTCGCGGTCGACGAGCGCGCGGATGTCGTCGCGCGGAGGCCCCTTGGCCGGGAACGGGTATTCGATCGAGCCGGTCACGAGCAGCCGACCGGCCGCGTCGAAATTCAGGTTGATCGGCTTTCGGATTTCCGGTTCGCTCGCGACGAGTTCGATCCGGAACCCCGGCGGCACGTGGAAACGCGTCTGTTGTTCGGCCGGCGAGAGGGGCGGGGTTTCCGCGACGAACGGCGATAGAGGTTCGTCCGCGCCGGCCCGCGCCGCGACGAAAGAGGAAATCGAGGGCGCCTGGGCCCATGCAACGAGCATTGCGGCGACGCGGAACGTGCTCCGTCGCGCCGATCCGTTCCGCTCGCGGCCATGGTCATCCATCATCGTGATTCCTCGACGGTCTCCAGGCCGTTCCCGTACCCCGCTCGCTCGCGATGCGCATCGCTCGCGGCCGGCCGATCGCCGGGGATACGGAACGCGCGTCGATCGGACGGACGCCCCGATCCGTCCCGCGATTATGCGTGCCCCGCCGGTCCCGCTCAAGGCGCGCTCGGAATCGACTCGGATGAACTCGACCTTCGGATTGCGGTCCGGGCGTTCCCGTGCGAGGGCGTCCAACGACAACGGCCGGTCGGCTACAATTCGAACCTGCGACCATCCAAAGTCGAGTTGGGACCGACGCCATGGCCGACGAACTTCGCATCGACAACGAACTCCTCGATCGTGTCCAGCGGCGAGTGCTCTGGCTGGCCGTCCAGCAGGTCCACTACGCCAACCATGTGCGGCCGCGCGACGACGCGCTCAAGGTGGGCGGCCATCAAGCGTCGTGCGCGTCGGTCGTGACGCTGATGACGATGTTGTTCTTCGAGTTCATGCGGGAAGGGGACCTGCTGTCGGTGAAGCCACATGCGTCGCCCGTCTTCCATGCGATCCAGTTCCTGCTCGGGCGGCTCGACGGATCGTACCTCAAACGGCTTCGCGAGGTGGGCGGGCTTCAATCGTATCCCAGCCGCAAACGCGATCCGGACCAGGTCGATTTCTCGACCGGCTCGGTCGGTCTGGGCGCCGTCGCGCCGAATTTCGCGTCGATCGTCCATACCTATTTGCGGACGCATTCCATGGGCGGAACGGCGCCGCGCCGGTTCCTCAGCCTGGTCGGCGACGCCGAATTGGACGAGGGCTCGGTTTGGGAAGCGGTCGCCGAACCGGCGATGGCCGGCGCCGAGGCCTTGATCTGGATCGTCGATCTGAATCGGCAAAGCCTCGACCGCGTGATCCCGGGAATCCGCGTGCGATGTTGGCGCGAGATGTTCGCCGCGAACGGCTGGGAAGTGATCGACGCGAAATACGGGCGAAGGCTCGAAGACGCGTTCGCCGAACCCAACGGCGAACTGCTGCGGATCTGCATCGACGAGCTTTCGAACGACGCCTATCAGCGACTCCTTCGGCTTCCGCCCGCGCAGCTCCGCGAATGGCTGCCTCGCAAGAGCCGCTATCCGCGCGACATGCGGCGGCTCCTCGACCGCTGGGACGACGCGAGGCTCCAGGACGTGTTTTGGAATCTCGGCGGCCATGATTTCGACGTGCTGCGGGCGGCGTACGCGCGCGCGGCCGCACGATCCCGGCCGGCCGTCGTCTTCGCGTATACGCTCAAAGGTTGGCGCCTTCCGTCGGTGGGGCATCCGCAAAACCACGGCGTCTTGTTGACCCACGAACAGATCGAGTCGCTTCGGGCGGGCCTTGGGATCGCCGAGTCGGAGACGTGGTCCCGTTTCGAACCGGGCACGCCCGAAGCCGATCTATGCGAGTCCGCGGCGCGGAGACTGAACCGATCCGTCCATCGTGAACCGGCCGCGCGGATCGAATCACCGGTGCCGACCGCCGTTTCGCTCGCGCACAAGGACACGCGTTCCACCCAACAGACATTCGGCGCGCTGCTCGTGGCCCTCTCGCGCGAATGTCCCGAGCTGGCGAAGCGGGTGGTGACGGTGAGCCCCGACGTGGCGAGCTCGACGAATCTCGGCGGTTGGATCAGCAAACACCAGGTCTGGCAACTCTCCGAGCCCGAGGAATTGCCTCACGACCAGACCGCCGGAATTCTGGAGTGGAGTCCGTCGCCGACGGGTCAGCACATCGAGCTTGGGATCTCGGAGAACAACCTGTTCCTCATGCTCGGACAGCTCGGGCTTTCCGACGAGTTGCTGGGCCAACCGCTGATTCCGATCGGAACGATTTACGATCCGTTCATTCGCCGCGGCCTGGATGCCTTGTTCTACAGTCTGTATTCGGGCGCGAAGTTCGTCATGGTGGGTACGCCGTCTGGAGTGACGTTGGCGGCGGAGGGCGGCATCCACCAATCGGTCTTGACGGCGTCGATCGGCGCGGAGATGCCGGAATTGGCGTCGTATGAACCGTGTTTCTCGGCGGAATTGGAGTGGATCCTCATGGACGCGCTGCGCGCGGTGCGGGACCGCCAGCGATCGACCTATTTGCGTCTTACGACGAAGCCCGTGGACCAGCGGTTGTTCACGGCGCCCGAGCGCGATGCCGACCGGGAATCGCTGCGCCGGCAGGTGCTCGCGGGCGCGTACCGGCTTCGCGACGATCGGGGCGAACCCGGTTACGCGCCCGGATCCAACGTCGTGAATCTCTTCGCGTGTGGAGCGGTCGTCCCCGAGGCGCTCGCGGCGCGCGACGCGTTGCGGCGCCAAGGCCGATTCGTGAACGTGGTCAACGTCACGGGTCCGGGCCCCCTTTTCGCGGACTATCGGCGGGCCGCGACCGAATCGGCCGCGACGGGACGATCGGCGCGAAGCCTGCTCGACGCCCTGGTTCCCGCCGAGGACCGCGGGGCGCCGGTCGTGACGGTGGTCGACGCGCATCCGCACATGCTCGCCTGGATCGGCGCCGCGCTCGGTTCGCGCGGCTGGCCGCTCGGCGTGGCCGGCTTCGGCCAATCGGGATCGCTCCCCGACGTCTATCGCGCCTATGGAATCGACGCCTCGACGATCGAAGCCACCTGCCTCGCGGCCCTCCGCGCGGACTGATCACCAGGCCGTCAACGCGACTCGCGTTTCTCCTTGATCGCCGACAGCTCCTTCTCGATTCTCTCGACCTTTTCGAGCAATCGCTCAAGCTGCGATTCGATCGACTTGGCCGACTCGGGCGCGCTCTTCGGCTTGGACTCGATCACGCGGGCGAGGTGTTCCTCGATGACCTTTTTCCCTTCCGCGCGTTTCGCTTCCAACTGGCCTTCCACCGCCTTCAACTGCAGTTCGATCTCCTTCTGCACGGCCGCGTGTACGGCGGGCAGGCCGGAGGCTCCCGGCGCGCCGTGTTCGAGGTGAATGACGCCCGCGTGGCCCTTGAGCATCGCGCCGATCGGCCCTCGAAGCTCCTCGGGAAGTTCATTCAGATTGTCCGTCGTCGCGTGATACGTCTTCCCGTCGTGCGTGACCTCGATCCGCGCCGGCTCGTCGTCCTTCTTATTGATTGTGATCGTCGTGTTCTTCGGAAGGGCGAGGTTCGAGGACCGACCGAGCACGAAGCCGGGTCGCACGTTCAGGAATCGCATCGCCTCGGGCTTGCCTTCCTGCGCCTTGGCGATCCACAAGGCGAGCGGGCCGTGTTCCTCAAGCGCGTTTTCCAGCTTGAGCTGCGCCTTGGCAACCGCGCCTTCCATCCCCTCGGGCCGTTTTTCCGGTGTCGCCTTCACGGTGAGCCGATCTCCCGCGCGGATCACGGCCAGCTCGATCTCCTTCCCTTCGCTCGCCGCCACGACTTTCAACAAATCCTCGATCGTTCCCACCGGCTTGTCGCCGCATCGCACGATCACGTCATGCGTCTTCAATCCGGCCTTCGCGGCGGGGCTCGCATCCATCACTTCATGGACCACGATGCCCGCGTCGACCTTGAGGTGAGCGAGCAGCACGGCGCCCGCGGGCTCACCCGAAACGCCAAGCCAGAATCCCGGCGCGGCCGCCTTGTCATCGTCGTCGGTGTCCACGACGATCGAGAACCTGGCTACGCCCGTCGACTTCTCGGCCTTCTTTGACGGTTCCTTCTCTCGCTTCTCGTCGGACGGGCCGGATTGCGACCCGTCCTTCGGCTCGTCCTTCGCGCCGTCGTTCGATTCCCGGCCCACCACCACGACGGTCGCCGTCGTCGTCCGGGCCTTCGCCGATTCTTGTTCCTGTCCGATCGTCGGCGCCGGGAGGACGAACCAACCCGCCGCGAGACAACCGGCCGCGACCCAAACTGCTTTCCACACCGTGCGCATCGCTTCTTCTCCGTTATCCATAGACCAACAACAAGACAGGAAATGCGGTTAGAACGAGACCCGCCGCGGGGCCGGCGGCGTGATGTCGACCTGATCGATGGGAATCACGACGTCGCGGCCGTCGGGGAGCGTCGTCGGCATCCAATACTGTTCGCGCGTCACGCGGCTCCCGATCCGCTCGAGGACCTCGCGCACATCGGGTGGGACGGGCGAACCGTCGCCGAAATTCCCGTCGCCCGAATCCCCATCGCCCGAATCCCATCGGGCCTGGGCCTGTTCGATCGGGAAGATGGGAACCCGTACCCGCCGCGGTTCAGAGCGACCCGGCTCGGAAACGACGAGCGTGACGAATTCGGGATCGACTTCATTCGCAGCCGGGTCGTCGGTGGATACCAGTCCCGCGCCGGATTCCAGGCCGCTCGAATTCCGCGCGATCCGATCGGAATGTCCCGCGCGTTCCGCATCGACTCCCATCGGGCCGTGCGAGCTCGGCATGGTGTTCCAGGAATAACCGCCAAGGAACGCGGCGACGAGTCCGGCGGCGATCGTGAGCCAATGGAAGGTCGCGGAGGCGAGGCGGGATCCCGCATCCGGTCGCCCGTCCGGACGTCGCGCCGTCGGCGCATCGACGCCGAGTCGCGCGTCGCAAGGGATCGGCCGCAGATCACGACCGAGCGCCTGATCTTCGAGGAACGCGAGCGCGACGTCTCTCCATTGCCGAGGCTCGTCGTCGATCCGTTCCAGAACGGTCCGGTATTGCTCGGCCGTCAGTTCGCCGTCGACCAGGCGCTGCAGCGTTTGATCATCGAGTCGGCGGAGGGCGTCTTCGGTCGTCATACGCTTGTTTCCACGGATTCGAGCCTCGCGATTCGTTCCCGCATCCGCTGCCGAGCGCGATGGAGTCGCGTCTCGACGGCCGTGCGGCGAACGCCCAGATGGTCCGCGATCTGTTGGTACGTCCAGCCCTCCGTGTATTTCAGAAGCAGGATCTCGGCGTCGCGGGAACCCAGTTCCCCGAGCGCCCGCTGCACGAGCTGCCGCCGTTCCTCGGCGAGCAGCCATCCGAGCGGATCGGCATGGCGCGGATCGGTCCATTCGGCATCCGCTTGTCCCGCCGGAAGACCGAGCCTCCTACGGCGCCCCGACCCTCGCCGATGCATCAGAGCCTGCCGTACGGCCACATGGTACAACCACGCGCCCACTTTGGCCGGGTCGTCGATCGGAGCCGCCTGGCGGACGGCCGCGAGCGACAGTTCCTGCCAGACGTCGTCGACCGCGTCCGCGTCCCGCAACCGGGCCCAGATCACGGTGCGCAGCCATCGTTCATGTCGCACGAGCTCGGCCGACCAATCGACGCCCCGACCCGCCGACGCCTGCGCGCCGTCGCCGGAACTCGAGGTCGCCTCGTCTAGTGCCATACATTCGAATACGTTGCCGCCGCCCGAAAGATCTTGCCTCCGGGCGACGATTTTTCGGGAATCGATACACGCCTCGGAGAGTCGCACGCCTCTCCGAGGCGTGTATGCGCTGGATGGATGCTTTTGGATGGGACAACTCGCCTCGGAGAGGCGAGCGACGATGTTAGGTTGCACCGGCTCGGCTCACGCAACCTTCGTTGGCCTGGGCGGCGGTCGCCGCGAAATCGGCCAGATAGCCGCGCCGCGTGTGGACGACCGGCGCGGTCCAACCGCGCCGCCGGTCCGCGATCTGGTCCTCGGAGACATGCCAGGTGATCGTCCCGCCCAACAAATCGAACGAGATGTCGTCGCCGTCACGCACGAAAGCGATCGGTCCGCCCACCACCGCCTCGGGCGCGCAGTGCACGCCGATCGCGCCGTGCGAGACGCCGGAAACGCGTGCGTCGGATACGAAAGCGACACGGCCGTCGAGCTCGGGTGTGGCGAGCGCGGCGGTCGCGACAAGGACCTCGGGCATCCCCGCGGCGACCGGACCAAGCCGTCGCAGGACAATGACGTGACCCGGCTTGACGCGCCGAGCCTCCACCGCGTCCACAATGTCCTTCGCCTGTTCGAAGCAAACCGCCTGACCTCGGAATTTCGTTTCCTGCATGCTCGAGACCTTGAAGACGATCCCGTCGGGGGCAAGGTTGCCGAAGCAGACCTGCATGTCCGCGTACGCCTTGAACGGCGCGGAGAGCGGTACGATCAAATCCTGGTCGCCGGGCACGGCCGGAACCGACGCGAGGTTCTCGGCCATGGTGAGCCCCGTGACCGTGCGGCAGGCGCCGTCGAGCAAGCCGCCGTCGAGCAGGTGCTTGAGGAGCATCGGCGTGCCTCCGAGCTTATGGAGGTCGAACATGGTCCGGCGTCCTCGCGGCGCGAAACTGCAAACGACGGGCGTCTTGCGGAAGATCGCCTGCATGTCCTTCAGGTCGAATGCGACGCCCGCTTCCCGCGCGAGGGCGAGCAGGTGCAGGACGCCGTTGGTCGATCCGCCCATCGCCGCGATCGTGGTCGCCGCGTTCGTGAAGGCGGCCTTCGTCAGGATGTCGCGCGGGCGCAGGTCGAGTTCGAGAATACGGCGAATACGGGTTCCCAATTCCAGGCATTCGCGCCGCTTCGCCGGATCGACCGCCGGTATCGAGCTCGAATAGGGAAGCGTCAGCCCGATCGCCTCCATGGCGATTCCCCACGTATTGAACGACGCGGCGATGCCGCACCCGCCCGGTCCGGGGCACGCGGTGCGCCGGATCTCGTCGGCCTCCTCGCGCGTCATCGCGCCGACCGTCGCGGCGGCCTGCGCGTCGTAGACGTCGAGAATCGACGTGTCGTGTCCTTGATGGCAACCGGGAAGGATGCTCCCGCCGTTGAAGATCAGGCCCGGGTAATTGAGCCGCGCGAGGGCCATGGCGAATCCCGGTCCGTTCTTGTCGCAATTATGCAGTCCGACAAGGAAATCGTATCCGTGCCCGCTCACCACGCACTCGGCCGAATTCGCGATGAGGTTCCGCGACGGCAGACTCGCGCTGCCGCCCTCGTGCCCCTGCGATATGTTGTCGCTCACCGCCGGCGTCCCAAATGGGAACGCGACCAATCCCGCCGCGCGGCATCCTTCCACGATCGTCTTCGCCAGATCGTACGCGTGCACATTGCACAGGTTGCCGTCGAGCAACGGAACGCCGATGCCGACCTGCGCCTTGTTCAGGTCCTCATCGGTCAAGCCGAGTCCGTAATAAAACGCGTTGATGCCGCGTTGCCAGCCGTGCGTCAATCGGCGGCTGTTCCAGTTCAAGGTGGCGCTCATGCGTTCCGCTCCCGCAATGACAAGAATTCGGTTCGGAATGACGCCGATTCCATCGATCGGTTTCCATAGGCGTCGAGACGAAGGGCCCTACTTATCGAGTTGCCGCGCGGCGGCCGGAAGATCGGGATCGACAATACCCACGACGCCGCGCCCTTCCAGCAACCGGGCGTCCACATCGGCCAGAATGTCCTCGGTGTCGGGTTCCCAGTACTTCCGGATCCGCTCGTCGGACATGGTTTCGAGGGAACGCACGATCCGGAAGCCGACACCCCGCGCCGGATCGCTCGTAAACCACCACGGGCTTAGCGGGATATTCGGGTCCTCGTCTTTCCAATCAGGGTCATTGGATCCGAGCCGCGCGGCCGAGCGGCAACCCTCGGCCATATCGTCCCAATGACCGCCGCGCGCCACGCGCGGGAACAGGGTCGTGGGCCAGACCACCGCGTCGTCGGCGGAAAGCGGCGACTTCTTTCCTCCGAACCGTTGATACCCGTCCTCGAGCATCTGATCGACGGTCCACTCGGCGACGTTGCCGTGCATGTCATGGAGGCCCCACGCGTTCGCCTTCTTGCCTCCGACCGGGTGCGTCGTTTCATCGGAGTTCTCGAAATACCAGGCGTATTCGCCGAGTTGCGAGGGATCGTCGCCGAAGGAGAACGGCGTCGAGCCGCCCGCGCGGCATGCGTATTCCCATTCCGATTCGCGGGGTAGCCGATACTGATGCCGCGTGACCGCGCTGAGCCACTTCGTGTATTGCTTCGCGGCGTACTGGGTCATCGTGACGGCGGGTTGGCGAGGGTCCTCCCCTTTCTCAAATGTGAAGCTCGGATCATATAGTTCGGTCGGCGCGGTGATCGCGAGGTTCCGGTTCGCGTCGGTGACGGGCCGGATCGACTTGGACTTGAATTGTTTGAAGATGCGGTAGAGCCGCATGTACTCCTTGTATTCGGACCACGTGATCTCGTACTTTCCCATCCAAAACGGTTCGACGCGCACGTCGAACGTCGGGCCTTCGTTCGCCTCGCGACCCTCCTCGTCCGCCGGGCTGCCCATCTTGAACACGCCGCCGGGAATGGGGACCATTTCGAACGTCGCTTTGGTGCCGGGGATCGACATCGTGTAGGGCACCATGAAGCCGCGCGGCGTTTCGACGTAGGGTCCCTCGGCGGGTTTCGAGGCCGCCATTCCGATCGACTCGGGCGGATCGTCCGCGCGCCCTTCGCGGACCGTCGCCGGACCGACCAGCGCCGCGAGGGCGATGCCCAGCACATGCGCCGCGAAGCGTCGACCCGATCGCGGGAAGTCGAGATTCCCGGCCACCGAACGGTCGCCGAGCGACGGAGTATCGGGGTTGTTGTTCATCTTGATGCGTTCCGATTCGGTCATTGGGGAAACCACCGCGTTCGCGGCCGGTCCTTGAAAGTCATGTCGCGCACGCCATGCGAACCGATCGCCTTTGTCAGGCGAGGATGCGCCGGATCCGCTCGACCGCCTCCTCGACGTTGGCTCGGCTGTTGAACGCGCTCAACCGGAAATATCCTTCGCCGGCGGCTCCGAATCCGCTGCCGGGCGTACCGACGACGTGCGAATCGGACAGCAGGCGGTCGAAAAAGGACCAGCTCGACAGCCCGCCGGGCGTCTTGATCCAGATGTACGGCGCGTTGACGCCGCCGTGGACTTCGAGCCCGGCCGATTGGAGGCCTTCGCGCAGCAGGGTCGCGTTCGCCATGTAGAACCGGATGAGACCGGCGATCTGGGAACGGCCTTCGGTGGAGTACGCCGCGGCCGCTCCGCGTTGCACGATGTACGAGACGCCGTTGAACTTCGTCGTATGCCGCCGATTCCAGAGCCCGTGCAAGGGAATCCGGTCTCCGTTCGCCGTGCGTCCCAGGAGCGATTTGGGGACGACGGTCGCCGCGCAGCGCACGCCGGTGAACCCGGCATTCTTGCTGAAACTGCGGAATTCGATCGCGACGTCGCGAGCCCCCGGGATCTCGTAGATGGAATGGGGGATCGACGGGTCGGTGATGAAGGCCTCATACGCGGCGTCGAACAACAGGATCGCGCCATGCTCGCGCGCATAGGCGACCCAGCGTTCCAGGGACGCCCGCGACGCCACGGCGCCCGTGGGATTGTTGGGATAGCAGAGATACACCAGGTCAACCCGCTCGGTCGGCAGTTCGGGCTCGAACCCGTTCTCGGCGGTGGCCGGAAGGTAGATCAATCCGGCATAGCGGCCATTCGCGTCGGCGTCGCCCGTTCGGCCGACCATGACGTTCGTGTCCACATAGACGGGATAAACGGGGTCCAGGACGGCGACCTTGTTGTCCGGCGCGAAGATGTCGAGGATATTGCCCGTGTCGCATTTCGAACCGTCCGACACGAAGATCTCATCGGCCGCGATGTCCGCTCCGCGCGACTGAAAATCGTCGCGGGCCATCGCTTCCCGAAGGAACTCGTAACCCTGTTCCGGACCGTAGCCTCGGAACGTCGCGCGGTCTCCCATTTCACGAGCCGCGGCGGCGAGCCCTTCGACGATGGCGGGAGGAAGCGGTTCAGTCACATCGCCGATGCCCATGCGGATGATCCGGGCGTCGGGATTCCGCCCGGCGAACGCGGCGACGCGCCGCGCGATTTCGGGGAAGAGGTAACCGGCCTTGAGCTTCAGGTAGTGTTCGTTGACGAGCGCCATGTCGGACGGTCCGTGGAGCATCGAGGCCCGTTCGTCGCCCTATCGGCGCGAACTGGGAAGCCATCCATTAAAACGGTTCAGGACGCGGGACGAAAGAGGACCGCGTCTCCACCCGATCCGAGAAATTCCGCCGAGAGGGGCTTGCGGACCGAATGGTGGCCGCTATCAATCCATGGCGTGGAGGGGATCGGATCGAATGGCGGCCCTTCGAGATCGAACGTTGGTGTGAAATCGAAATGCGCGGCGATATCTTGTTATGATGCGAATGTGGACGTTCTTGGGTTTGAAATGAAGAAAGGACGGGTGGGATGATGAGGCGACGTGAGTTTCTGGCGGGGGCGGCATCCTGCACCGGGGCGGTGGCATGGCTGGCCGATGCGCGGGCGATGGCGGCCACTCGAGTCGGCGTGGCGGCCGATTTCGAATTGCCGGCCCTCCCGTACGCCCATGACGCGCTCGAACCGCATATCGACGCGCGGACCATGGAGATCCATCACTCGAAACACCACGCCGCCTACGTCAATGGGCTCAAGACGGCCGTCGAGGGCACTCCGTGGGCCAAGAAGGCGCCGACCGAACTCGTGGCCCATTTGGGCGAAGTTCCCGAGAACATCCGGACCGCCGTGCGGAACAGCGGCGGTGGACACGTCAATCACACGCTCTTCTGGACCATCATGTCGCCGAAGGGCGGCGGCAAGCCGAAGGGCGAATTGGCCTCCGCCATCGACAGCCAGCTCGGCGGATTCGACGCATTCGCGACGGCGCTCACCGACGCCGCGATGAAACGGTTCGGAAGCGGCTGGGCCTGGCTCGCCTACCACCCGCGCGACAAGAAACTCGTCGTGAACAGCACGGCCAACCAGGACAGCCCGCTCACCGAAGGACTCGTCCCGATCCTCGGGATCGATGTCTGGGAACACGCGTACTACTTGCGCTATCAGAACCGGCGAGCCGACTACGTGAAGGCGTTCTTCAATGTGATCTCCTGGGACGCGGTCGCGGCCAACTACGCGGCCGCCCGCGCCTGATCGGCGCGCGCCGATCCTCTCGTCCGACATCAGGCGCGGGTTGACTTCCGCCGTCTCGGCAAGCTGGAAGCTCGCCCCACGGGGGCGCGCCTATTCGGTCGCCTTGCCGGTCGCGGCCCATTCGACGCCGCGAATGAGCAGTTTTTGGTAGTCCGCGTTGCGTTTGGAATCGAGGCCGTGGCCGAGCACGTTGTGGACGACGCGGCCCTCGCCGTACGGCCGGACAAAGACGAGCGGTTCGACCGCCTTGCTCCAATCCGAATGGGCCGACGCCAATACGTCGATCGGCTCGTCGCCGCTCAGCCTCGCGTACAACTCGTCCTCGGTCTTGAAATCGGACATCCCCTTTGTGATCGGGTGGTCCGCGTTCTTGACGTTGACGGTGAACGCGCCGTACGGGCCGTGGCCGCCGATCCCCTTTTTCCACTGTCGGCCTAGCAACTTGCCGTATTCGTCCCACGACTGGAACGAAGCCGACGCGAAATGCAGGGCGACGAGCCCGCCGCCCTTCTTCACGTAGGCGATCAAACCGGCCTTCGCCGCGTCGCTCGGATCGGGCTCGTTCCAAAAGCCGTAGCAGAGCACGATCGCGCCGAATTCGGACAAGGTCGGCGAGGCGAACACTTCCTTGTCCTGGCTGATCTGGACCTCGAATCGGCCCGACTGGTCGAGGATCGCGTGAACGAGCTTCGCCGACTCCTCCCAAACGTGCGACGGGACGTCGAACCCCGTTACGACGAGCACCTTGATCTTGTCCGCGGCGGCCGAGGGCCTGGCCGCGACCGAACCGATGATCGAGACGGCGAGCAACAGGACGAGCGATCGCACGATGGCATTCGCGGCGTTACGCATTGGATGCACCTCGACATGGCGGAAAGGGCGAGTTCTTGCGGTGGGTGGAGTCATCGCGGCCGGCGCGTCGAGCGCGCGCGGGGGGGGCGAAGGTCGGCAAACGATGTCGGCGACCGCGCAGAGTACGGGATTTTGACCCGTTGTCAATCCTCGGCGCTCGGCGAGCCCCTTTGTGTGCGCCGACGGCCCGACCGGATCGTGGCGGACCCAATCGGATCCGGCGGCACTCAGTGGTATCGGCCCGAGCCGATTGCTAAAATCCGGTATCCGTAGCGGGCGTGCGATCGCGGCGCCGCGACCGTTCTGAGGGGAAGCGCGGGGATTGCGACGATGGAGTTCTACGACTACGAGGCGAGGCTCAACCGGCCGGTCAAGGTCAAGATCCCCGATTTTCAGACCGGCGAACGGCTCAACCACATCATCTTCGCCGACCAACTCACCCGCACCACGCTCGAACGGCTGACCCGTACGGCCGATCAGATCCGCGTGCTCGCCAAGTCGTCGGAAGGCGCGCGGTACCTCAACGATCTCCTCCGCCACAAGCGGGCCATGCTCTACTTCACGCAGCCGTCGACCCGCACGTTCCTTTCGTTCATGGCCGCCTGCCAGATCCTCGGGATCGCCTGTTCGGAAGTGCGCGATCCATCGACGTCGTCGGAGGCCAAGGGCGAGACGCCGTTCGACTCGATGCGCATGTTCAGCAGCTATTTCGACATCGTGATCATGCGGAGCCGCATCCCGCAGTTCGCCGAATGCTGCGCCTACATGATGAACGACTTGCGGCAGACGAGCCGCCGCAGCATCCCCGTGGTGAACGGCGGAGCGGGCGCGGACGAGCATCCGACTCAGGCCCTGCTCGACATCTACACCATCCAGCGCGTCCTGGCGTTCTACCATCCGCGCGATTCGAGCCACTGGACGTTGTTCGACGAGCTGCGCGAGCGGTACCCCGAACTGCGGAAGGGGATCGACGGTAAAATCTTCGGTTTCAGCGGGGATATCCGCCGAGGCCGCACGATCCGGTCGCTCGCCACGCTCCTGTCCCAGTTCGACGGCGTCAAGCTCTATTTCATCTCGCCCAAACATCCGAAGCTCGCGCTCCCCCAGGACTTCCGCATTCGGTTGCTCAATCGGGGCGTCGAGGTCCGCGAGTTCCACGCGTTCGACGAACTCGCCGACGGCGAACCGGTGATCGAGAGCCTCGACTGCCTCTACATGACGCGGATCCAGCGGGAGCACAACCGGCCCGAGGACGAGGAGGAGTTCCGCGAAATCGATTTCGGGAAATACCGCCTCAATCCGAAACTCGTCGCGCGCATGAAACCCTACGCGCCGATCCTGCATCCGTTTCCGAGGGACGCCGAGTTCGGCGAGATTCCGACGTCGATTGACAACGATCCGAGGGCCCACTACTTTCGGCAGGCGAGGAACGGCATGTGGATCCGCGCCGCGCTGCTCGCCTACCTGTTCGACGTCGACGCGACGATCAACGATTACTACGCGAACTACACACGGGAAGTGCGCGACTACAACATGAGCGCCCTTTAGAACGGGCGCGGGGACGGGCACGCGCGGGACGGAACGGCCGTACCCTTTTTCGAACCACCTGATAACGGGAATCCGGGAGTCCACGATGAAGAAAGCACCGCGAACACGGGGATCGAGTTGGACGAAGTACGGCCCAGGCACGATCGGCCTTGCGATCGTTCGGAGCGGGGTCTGCTCGATGCTGCTCGCCGGATCCTGTTTCGCCCAGGACGGCTGGGTCCCCTTATTCAACGGGCGAAACCTCAACGACTGGACGCAGCGCAACGGCACGGCGACGTACCGCATCGACGGCGATTCGGTTGTCGGTCGCACGGCCGAAGGCAGTCCGAATTCATTCCTGTGCACCAATAAGGAATACTCGGATTTCGAACTGAAGTTCGAAGTGAAAGTCGATGACGGGCTGAATTCGGGCGTCCAGTTCCGATCGCAGAGCAAGCCCGAGCGGGACAACGGCCGGGTCCATGGTCCGCAGGTCGAGATCGCGACGAACGGAACGGCCGGATTCGTCTACGGCGAAGCGCTCAACACGGGCTGGCTCAACGAACCCGCCGCCCACAGGCATTTCAAGAACGGCGAATGGAACGCCTACCATCTGATCGCGAAAGGCAAGTCGATCAAGACGTTCGTGAACGGGCAACCGGTCTGCGATTTCGAGGACGACAAGAGCGGCATGGGAAGCGGCTTTCTTAGTCTCCAGGTGCACGGGATCGGACGAGGCGAGGGTCCGTACGAAGTGCGTTGGCGCAACATCATGATCCGCGAGTTGAAGTAGGCACGGAGTCGGTCGCGGCGGCGGAGGTGACCGATGCGCGACCCGCTCGGCCTTGTCGACTACGTCGTCTTGTTCGCGTACCTCGCCGGTACGCTTTGGCTCGGTTTCCGGATCGGCCGCCGCGTGGCGACGGGCAGGGATTTCTTCCTGGCGGGCCGATCGCTCCCCTGGTGGGCCGTCGGCATGTCGCTCGTCGCGACCGATATCGGCGGGACCGACGTGATCGGGGTGGGCGGGGCGGCGTATCGGCACGGACTGGCGGTCGCGAATTTCGAATGGATCGGATGCGTCCCGGCGATGATCGTCGGCGCGTTCGTGTTCATTCCCCATTTCTGGCGCTCGGGTGTCGCGACGATACCGGAGTTCCTCGAACGGCGTTACGGAGTCGGCGTCCGGTCGGCGGTGGCCCTTTGTTGGCTGACCTTCATGGGCTGCAACCTGGGGATCATGCTCTTCGCATCGGCGAAAATGGCGCACGCGTCGCTCGGCCTCGATTTCCGGGACGTTGCGATCGGCGACATGCGGCTTGCCGGCTGCGAACTTCCCGTCGCGATCGTCGCCGTCGCGCTCGTCACGGGCGCCTATACCATGGCGGGCGGGCTCGCCGCCGTCGTCTACACCGATGTCCTGCAATGCGCCGTCATGATCGGCGGGTGCCTGCTCGTGCTCGTCTTCGGATTGGCGGAAGTGGGCGGCATCGGCGCGCTGAGCGAGCGGATCGCGGAGCGCGCGGCGGGATCCGGCGCGGCGGTCCCGCCGTTGATCGAGCACAACGAGTTGATTCTGCCGGTCGACACGGCGACACCCTTTCCCTGGACGGGCGTCTTTTTCGGACTCGCGCTCATCCTGTCGCCGGCCTATTGGATCGGCAACCAGGCGATCGTGCAGCGGGCGCTCGGCGCCCGCTCGGAATTCGAGGCGAAGGCGTCGTACGTGTGGGGCGCGGTGCTCAAGAACGTGATCCCGGTCATCGTCGCCGTGCCCGGCCTCATCGCGATGGTCCTCTTGCCCGATGTCGCCGACGCCGATCAGGCCATTCCGCTGCTCGCCAATCGACTGTTGCCTCAGGGCATGCGAGGCATGTTCCTCGCGGCGTTCCTCGCGGCGCTGATGTCGAGCGTCGATTCGTATCTCAACTCCGCGTGCACGATTTTCGTGAACGATTTCTATCTCCGGTTCACCGGCAAACCGATCGAGGGTCGCGGGGCCGTGTGGGTGGGACGCGCGACCACGGGCGCGATGATGGTCTGGGCGATCGGATTCGCCGTCGCATGCACGCGGCTCCAGGGTTCGGGGATCTACGGCGTGTTCCAGACGCTCATGTCGTTCTTCCAGGGGCCCGCGCTCGCCGTGTTGCTCGGCGGCCTCTTTTGGGCCCGGGCCAACCGGCACGGCGCGTTTTGGGGATTCGTGGTCGGCGTGGCATCGGCCGTCGCCATGTTCACCGCGAATCAGCCGTCGGTGTTGACCGGCCTTGGATGGCATCCCCTGTTCCAGATCGCCGAACCGTTCCTCTATTTCTCGATCTGGTCGTTCGTGATAACCGTCGTCGTGCTCGCCGTGGTCAGCGCGGCGACGCCGGCGGAGTCCGCGGACCGGATCGCGCCGCTCCTGTACCATCGTCGGAGGCGGAACGCATGACACCGATCCACGCGTTCGGCGAATTCGTGCGGCGGATCTTCATGGCCGTGCCGCTCGGCGCGGCCCGCGGCCTGTTCCTCGGCCTCCTCGTCGGCCTGTTTGTCTGGGTGCTGACGTTGCCCGCCGAGTCGACTTGGCCCGACACGGGGTCGCGCGGGCCGACCGCGAACCTGAAAGTCTGGGCCTGCGTCGCGCTCGCGATTCAGATCGCGATCTACGCCTGGCTTTGACCGACGCGTCGAGCGGCGCTGATCACGCGCACCCGGCGCCTTGGCCTTCGACATAGACGGCGTAGAGCGACTGGCTCGCCGTCATGAAGAGCCGGTTGCGCTTGGGTCCGCCGAAACAGACGTTGCTGCAGATTTCGGGGAGCCGGATCTGGCCGATCCGATCGCCGTTCGGCGCGAAGATGTGGACTCCGTCGTAGCCTTCGCCGACCCATCCCGCGCTCGCCCAGACATTCCCGTCGCGATCGGCGCGGATGCCGTCGGCCATGCCGGCTTTTCCTTCGAGTTCCATCGACGCGAACTCGCGCCCGTTTTCAAGCCGCGTTCCGTCGACGACATCCCAGACCTTGATGTTCTTGGGCGCGCCGTCGTAGTGCGAAGACCCCGTGTCGGCGACGTAGAGCTTCTTGTAGTCGGGCGAGAAACACAGCCCGTTGGGTTTGAAGATCTCGTCCGCGACCTTGGCGAGTTCGAGCGACTTGGGATCGACGCGATAGATCGCTTCCTTGATGACGAGTTCCCCCTTGTTGCCTTCGTAATGGCCGAGACTCCCGTATCCGGGATCGGTGAACCAGATCCCCTGATCGGGATGAACGACGACGTCGTTGGGCGCGTTGAGCGGTTTGCCTTGCCAGGCGTCGGCCAGGACGGTGAGCGTTCCGTCGTGCTCGTAGCGGACGACGCGCCGATTTCCATGCTCGCACGAGAGCTGGCGGCCTTGGAAATCGAACGAGTTGCCGTTGCTGTTGCCGGCGGGGTTGCGCATCACGGAGACATGGCCGTCGTCGCGCAGCCAGCGGAGCTGCACGTTGTTGGGAATGTCGCTCCACATGAGGTACTGGCCGACTCCGTTCCACGCGGGCCCTTCGGCCCAGAGCATGCCCGTATGGAGGCGCTGGATGGGCGTGTTGCCGATCTTGTACTTCGCGAACCGTTTGTCCAAAACGACGACGTCGGGTTCGGGGTATCGGACGGGCGGCGCGTTGGGTCCATAGTCGCGCGCGGAGGCGACGGCACCGAATCCCGCGGCGACGGCGCCCAGGAACGCGCGCCGCCCCAGCGGCGCCGGGCGCGCGGACGGCGCGCGGGAATCCGAAGTCTCCAAGTGACGGCCATCCTCGGTGCGTACGCGGAGCGAGACCTTGTCGTTCATGGATGTTCCCCCCCATGGCGATCGAGTGACAATAATCGGACACCTACGCGCGGACCGCCGCGTCGCCGTTCGGGCGCGCCCGGCGGTCGCCGCGCGCCGCGGGCCGGCCACGCCATTGTTCTTCGCGGGGAGGCCGAACGCCAGATCGGCGCCGGTCAGGGAATCGCGATTCCGCGCTCGGTGGCCTTGGCGCGCAACAGGCGCTCGAAATACGGCACCATGTACTTCTTGTGGTACTTGTTCTTACGGACCCACAAGAACGTGCCTTGGACGAGGTCGAGCGGGAGCTGCCCGGCGGCGACCATCGTCACGACCGTGTTGATGAACGCGAATTCGTTCGGGAAACGCGCCTTGAGCCCCTTTTCAAGCTGCTCCCGGAGCGCGGGGGTTCCGTCCTTGACCTGGCCGCGCGCGATCGGTAGCCGGAGATTCCACAGGGCGGCGAGGGCCCCGAGCCCGCGCAGGAACCTGCGGCGCACCATGGCCGACGCGCCGTTCGCCTCCCAAGCCGCCTTCATGGCCGATGCCTCACAAGTGTGGGAATACCCAATGCGCGAACACGGAAACGTCCGCGCCGACCCGTGTCCGCCGCGCGCGGTCGGCCGGGCTTCTACGCGATTCCCCGCGCGGCGTCCAGATCGATTTCGCAAACGATGGAACCCGCTGGAACCCGATTGGGCTCGACACGCCGTGGCCGCGTCGCTATACGCCCCTCACCGAGGCGGAGGAGTCGGTCCGGGCCGAGATGGAACCCCGTCTCCCGTAGGAATGAAATAGGAGCGATCGTCGATGTCCTTGGAAGTGACCCGACGGATCCACCGATCGCCGCACGCCTCATCGCGCGCCGCGCTGGTGCTGCTCGCGGCGGCGTGTGCCGGCTGCGCGACGGCGAGGACCAGTGATACGGCGAGGACGGCGATCGAGCAGCTCTTGATTTCGAACGCCATCGATCAGACGCTCGCGCGGGTCGACTTCGCGCCGATGCGGGACCGATCGGTCTACGTGCAGGAAAAGTACCTGGATGGCGTCGACAAGAACTATGTCGCCGCGTCGGTTCGCCAACGCGTGCTTTCTTCCGGCGCGAAATTGGTCGACGCCGAAAAGGACGCCGATATCGTGCTCGAACTGCGCAGCGGCGGAATCGGAACCGATCGAACCGAGTCGTTCATCGGCGTGCCGCACGTCGCGGCGCCCGGCCCGATCCCCGTACAGATCCCCGAGATCCAACTCGTCAACAACAAAAAGCAGACGGCGACGGCCAAGATCGGGATTGTCGCCTACGACGCCAAGACGCGGCACGTGATCGGAGACGGAGGCACCTCGCTCGCTCGAGCCGAGGACAACAACTGGTTCTTCTTCGGAGCGGGACCGTACAACAGCGGACAGGTCAAGGATGAGGTGACCGCCGCGTCGGGGCAATCCGGAGTCGCGCTTCAGTTGGCTCGGTACCTGCCCGCCATTCCGTTCGGCTCCAACCGGTAAGAAGGCCAGCCCGTCCGATTCGCGCCGCCTTCCTCGGATATGCCCGGATTCGCTCTCGAAGGGCCCGTCCCCGGCCCCGATCGTCGCTCGCCTCTCCGAGGCGAGTAGTCGCGTGCGCAAGGTTTGTGGATAGGAAACTCGCCTCGGAGTTAGTCGCTCGCCTCTCCGAGGCGAGTAGTCGCGTGCGCAAGGTTTGTGGATAGGAAACTCGCCTCGGAGTTAGTCGCTCGCCTCTCCAAGGCGAGTAGTCGC
>VGZC01000068.1 GCA_016872725.1 Planctomycetota bacterium | reverse complement strand
CCCGCCGCAACGCCTCCCGCCGCAACGCCTCCCGCCGCAACGCCTCCCGCCGCAACGCCTCCCGCCGCAACGCCTCCCGCCGCCGATCCGTCCGCGCCGGCGACTCCGCCCGCCGCGGGCCCGGGGGCGCCTCCGGCGCCGGTCCAGGAAGACAAGCCGCTGGAGGAAGTCCGCGATCAGATCGTGACACGCCTTGCGCGGCCCAAGGCCGAAGCGCGGCGCACCGCGCTGCTCGACGGAGTCCGCAAGGAAATGGAGGCCTACTACCAAAAGCGGACGATTTGGACGCAGCGCGCCGAAGGCGACGCGGCGCCCGAGCCGACCGCTCCCAATCTCGAGGAATTGGCCGCGAAGAGCGGCATGACGGCCGGGCGCACGGGGCTCGTCGACTACCACACGGTCGAATCGACCGAGTTGGGGAAGACATCCCGGTTCGATCAGAACACGTTTTCGTTCCGGCCGTTCCGCGAAATCGGTTTTGACCCCGACATTCCCATGTATCGGCCCCGCGATATCCGCGACGCGAAGGAAACGGACGTCGAGTACGTGTATTGGAAGACGTCGGTCAAGGACCAGTTCATTCCGGAACTGGGCGACATCCGCGACGATGTGGCTCGCGACTGGAAGAAACTCGAAGCCAGGAAACTTGTCGACAAGCGGGTCGAGGAATTGCGGAAAGAGGCTTCGGAACGCGAGGGCGGCCTGAAGGAGCGATTGCCGGCTCAGGCCGAGAAGATCACGTCGACCAACGAATTCTCTTGGATCACGATGGGCGGTGGTTTGATTCCCCAAATGAACTCGCCCCAACTCAGTTCGGTGGAAGGCGTCGACGCGGTGACCTGGGAGTTCATGGAGACGGTCTTCGCGAAGAAGGCGGGCGAGCTGGGCGTCGTCCGCAACGCCTCGCACGACTCGGCGTACGTCTTCCTGGTCACGCGCCGAGGCCCCGACGTCGACGCGCAGCGGCAGCGGTTTCTCAGGACGTTTTTTCAAGGCGGCAGCGAAGTCGCCGCGCTCGCGCAGGGCGAGTTCCAGGACTACTACCGTCGTTGGTACGCTCAGCTCGAACGGGAAATGAAGGTCGAGTGGAAGCGGCCGCCTCAATAGGTACGCCGCGGCGTACCGAGCCGAATGGCCGGTCCTCGCGTCCCGGTGGTCTTCGCGTCCCGTTCCCGGGCGGCGATTGGCCGCCGTCGAGACATCGTACGTCACTCGGGACCGGTCCGCGCGTCCCCGTTCCCGGGCGGCCATTCGAGGACGACGGCCGCCGCTTCTAGTCGGATCCCGTCCGTTGGAATACGACGGCGGAAAGCGGCGGCAGCGTGACCGTGATCGAATGCGGGCGCATGTGGTGCGTTCGGTTCGCCGCGTGCACGCCCGGGTAGTTCCCCACATTCGAACCGCCGTAGTACGCGGAGTCGCTGTTGAGCACCTCCTGATACCATCCGGGGCGAGGCACGCCGACGCGATAGTCCTTTCGCACGACCGGAGTGAAGTTGCAGCAGACGACGGCGAGATCCTCCGACGTGACCGCTTTGCGGAGGTAGACAAGCACGCTGTCATTCCCGTTGTGGCAGTCGATCCACTCGAATCCCCGGCCGTCGAAATCGGCGTCGTGCAGCGCCGGACAACGGCGATAGAGGTGATTGAGATCGGCGACCAGTTTTTGGACGCCTTGATGGGTTTCCCACTGGAGCAGGTCCCAAGGCAACGGCCGCTCGTGCGTCCATTCGGTCCACTGGCCGAAGTCGCCGCCCATGAAGAGCAGTTTCTTGCCGGGGTGCGTCCACATATAGGAAAACAAAAGGCGCAGATTCGCGAACTTCCGCCAAAGGTCGCCCGGCATTTGATCGAGCAGAGCGTGTTTGCCGTGGACGACTTCGTCATGCGACAACGGAAGGACGAAGTTCTCGCTGAACGCGTAGATCAGGCTGAACGTCAGTTCGTTGTGATGGTGCCGCCGATGGATCGGATCGTTCCGCATGTAGCGGATCGTGTCGTTCATCCATCCCATGTTCCATTTCATGCTGAATCCCAGCCCACCCGCATCGACCGGGCGGGAAACGCCTCCCCACGCCGTCGATTCCTCGGCGATCGTCAGGATCCCCGGGAATCGCTCATGCGCCCGCGTGTTGAACTCGCGCAGGAAATCGATCGCTTCGAGGTTCTCGCGGCCTCCATGACGGTTCGGAATCCACTCGCCTTCCTTGCGGCTGTAGTCCAAATACAACATCGACGCGACGGCGTCGACGCGGAGCCCGTCGATGTGGTAGCGGTCGGCGAGGAACAGGGCGTTGGCGAGCAAATAGTTGCGCACCTCGTTGCGGCCGTAATTGAAGATCAGCGTGCCCCAGTCGGGATGTTCGCCCTGCCTGGGATCCTCGTGCTCGAATAGGGCCGTTCCGTCGAACCGCCGCAGCCCGTGCGCGTCGCGGGGAAAGTGGGCGGGGACCCAATCGACAAGCACCCCGATGCCGTGCCGATGGCAATGATCGACGAAGTACATGAAATCGGCGGGCGTTCCGTAGCGACTGGTCGGCGCGTAATAGCCGACCGTTTGATATCCCCAGCTCCCCGTGAAAGGATGCTCGCTGATCGGCAACAGTTCGAGGTGCGTGTAGCCCATCCGCAGGCAGTATTCCACGAGCTGATGGGCGAGGTCGCGGTAGTTCATCCACCCGTGCAACCGGTGGGGATCCTGCCTCCAACTGCCGAGGTGGACTTCATAGATGGAGATCGGCTTGCGGAGCGGATCGGATGATCGCCGCTCACGCATCCAAGGTTCGTCGTTCCATGCGTATTGATCCAGGTCGGCGACGACGGACGCCGTGCAGGGCGGAAGCTCGGCATGGAACCCGAACGGATCGGACCGATCGCCGACATCGCCGAATTTCGACTTGATCCGGTATTTGTATTTCTGTCCGGCCGCCGCGCCCGGCAGAAACAGCTCCCAAATGCCGCTCGAACCCCGCCGCCGCATGGGGTGGAGCCTTCCGTCCCAGGCATTGAAGTCGCCGACGACGCTGACGCTTTGGGCGTTCGGCGCCCAAACGGCGAAGTTCGTCCCCGATACGCCTTCGATGGTCCGACGCTGCGCGCCCATGCGTCGGTGGATATCGAAATGTTTGCCCTCGCCGAAAAGATGCAAGTCAAGTTCGGTCAACAGCGGCTCGAAGGCGTACGGGTCGTGCATGGTGATGATCTGTCCGCTTTGCGTCGAGACGCGGAGCCGGTAGCGGTGGGGGCGCTCCGTTCCGTCGAGCGGGCACACGGTTTCGTAAAGGCCCGAAGGGTGGATGCGACGCATCGGACGATGGACCCCGTGCTCCTCGTCGATCATCCAAACCTGCCGCGACTCGGGCCAGTATGCCCGCACGGCGAGGGCGCGCCGACCTCCCTCCGCCACTTCATGCGGACCGAGCAGATCGAACGGATTCGCGTGCACGCCGTCGAGCAGGGCTCCTATTCCCTCCGTTGGAACGTTCGATTGCACTCGTGTGCCTCCTCATGATTCCGTGGCCTGTATCATCGGGTCAAGGGACCTTCCGCTAGCGACGTTTGCGGGAATCCCCCAGACGGCGGATGCGGCCGCGCGAAGGCGTGCGAGCCAGCCGACCGATCGACGCGCCGCCGACGTCGCTCGACGCCGCGACGAGGACCCGAAAACGGCCGCGTCGGGCCGGGCCGCATGCGCCGTTCGCGCGACGGCGCGAGGACCCCGCGTCCCCCGTCCGCGATCGGGACCGGCTTCGGCCGTCGGTGTCCGCGCGCCGTCGCGCGGCGTCGCGACGCGGTGGTCCGCCGAGTCCGTTTCCGAAGGGGCGGACGATACCCATGAAGGATGGAGCGATCGGCAGTCCACCTGATGGTACTGTAAGGCCCGGTCGATGCGCCGCCACAAGTCGTCGTTGCGGATGGGAGCCATTTGTCCAAAACGCTCCCATTGCCAGTCGTTCTCGCGCCATTCGGGTAGGCCGTACCGAAATCCCCGCGCAACGTATCGACTATTCGTGACAAGCGTGACGCGCGAGGGTTGATCGAGGGCTTCGAGTCCGCGCACGGTCGCCAGCAAGTCGAGTCGATCGCCGCGTACGGACGGCTCCTCGTCTTCCACTTCCATTCGGACGTCTCCCTCGATGTCCTCGAGGACAAACCGCCATTCGCCGGCCCCTTCCTCGGCCGGACCGCGCGACTCGGAGAAGAGCAGGAAATGAGGTTTGGGAACTCGCATCGCCGCCTCGCCGGAATAGGCCGTCCCAGGGGATCCGATGCCCGCGGATCCGAAGAGCCACTCGCATCGGCGGGGAATCATGCCGGTCGCCTCGCGCGCCGACCCGCTCATCCCGCCGGTCGCCGGCCCTTTCCTCCGGCGAAACCGTCTACTCTATCGGCAGCGGCGACGCATCCACCGCAATTCCCGCCGTCGGCGCGGTTCGACAATCAGAACCGTTACAGGCGAACGAGCCCGCGCGACGGAACGCGGAAGAACCGGGTGCAACCTAATCGGACGATCCGTCGATCGTGTCGCATGAAGGCCCGGCCGACTCGGCGAAAGAAGATGCGGAAGCGGCGGCGGTCGTCGCGATCGCCCGCCGTCTCGCGGTCGACGCCGCTCGACGAGGCACCGCGCCGCGATGTTCGGCCGGGTCATCGCCGCGGACCAACGTGCCGTTCCAATCCACGGCGAGCATGACGCTGTTGATTCCCGACCCGATGCCAAGCAGCGAGCACCGATCGCCGGGACTCAGGAATCCCCGTTCGGCTCCGATCGCGAGCGTGATCGGAAGGGCCACGGATCCCGTGTTGCCCAACCAGGGATACGTCGAGTAATCGAGCGACGGATCGAGGCCGAGCGCATCGAGCATGCGTTTCCGATGGGCGCCGCCGACCTGATGGCAAATGGATTTCGGCGTCCGCGCCGACTGGACCGATCCGGATGCGCCGGCGGAGTCGGCGAGATCATGCCACTCCCCGACGAAGTCGCCGTACGTCGCCGCGCCGAGGTCGACGCCCGCGAGCAGGAGTCCCTCGGAGTCGGTTTCCATGAGCGGCCGCATCGAGTCGCCCGCATCGTCACGACCGCTCCGGCAAAGCCGATGGTGCTCGGTCCTCGCTCGAACGACGGCCGAGCGAAGTCGGTTTCCCGTTCGGCTGATCGCGTCATGCACCAGCAGTACGGCGCAGCTCGCCGAACCGATGGTGAGCGACGCGAAGGCCGGTTTGACCGATTGCCTCGTCCATCCTCGATCGGCATTGAGGAGTTGGATCGTGTTCTCGACAAGTTGCCTGCCGCTCTCGGTGCCGACGACCAGCCCGGCCTGAATCTGGCCAAGCTCGATCATGTTGGCGACTTGCAGGATACCGTTGAGCAGTCCGAGGCAAGCGTTGGAAACATCGTAGATGGCCGCGTGCTCGGACAAGCCGAGACAATGATGCACGCGGCACGCGGTCGCCGGTTCGAGATGGTCCCGGCACACGGACGCGTGGACCAGCGCTCCGACCCGTTCCGCGTCGAATTCGGCCCCTTCGAGGGCTCGCCGAGCGCTCGCCGCGCTCATGTCGCTCGGCCACGCGCCTTCGGGCCAGAACCGCCGCGCGGCGATGCCGGTCATCAATTCGAGCCGGCCCTCGGGCAGACGCAACCGCGCGTAAAGGGCAGCGAGCCGCGCCTCGATCTGGGCCGACGTCACAATTTCGCTCGGCAAAGTGTAGCCGAGCGATTCCAAACAAACGTGGCGATACAGCATGAGGGCCCCGCATCCTCGGCCATCGACGCCGCTCTCCCCGAGCGGAGCTGTCCACGATAGCGAAGGCGTCCGAGGCCGTAAAGGACCTCGGACGCCGGCCCCGTCCCACAAGAAGTGGCCGTGGGTGATTGAAGGGTGGGCCGTAACGGACCTCGGACGCCGGCCCCGTCCCATCGAGGCGAATCGCCGTACGCCGCGAACGGCGTGCTAGCGTCGGAGTGCTTGCACAGGATCTGGGGGCGGCCGGCCGGATCGGCCTCAAAATATGGGGAATCGATTGCGTGCGATCGGCCGGCCGATACACTCGCACCCGCGATGGACAAACGCTTGTCACCGATCGGGGATTCGAGATCGCCCCATCGCCGCGCGAGGGAAAGCGCGTGAGACGCCGAATCAGAAGGAAAGGGATTTCGACGGGGACGCCCGAACTACCCGGCCTGACCCGTCACGCGGTTGTCGAGATCGTTGGTTCCTTCGACGGGCGGCGAGCCGACGTTCCGCGGAACGCATGGCCTGCGTTCGCGGCCATGCGCGGTCTTGGATTCGGATTCCCGCGCGGATCGCATCGATCATCCGGCCGAAGCCCGAAGCGGGGAGTCTCCTTCGGGATCATCATGACAGGAGGGATATTGTTATGCGAAGAAAGCCACTGATCGCGTTGAACGCCGACTATCGCGGAATTCGAAAGGACTCGGCCGCATACTCCTACGTCGCCGCCGGCTACTACGAATGCCTGCGGCGCGTCGGCGCCGTCCCGATCATCCTCCCACCGCTCGACGAACCAGGCGACATCGACGCGGCGCTCGAACGCATCGATGGAGTCCTCTTGGTCGGGGGCCTCGATCTCGACCCGCGCCGCGACGGTTTCATGTTGCATTCGTCCGTCCGCATTCTCGATCCGCGCCGCGAGACCTTCGACAGGACGCTGATCGAGCGCGTCGCCGTGCGGCGGACGCCCGTATTCGGCATCGGCGTCGGCATGCAATTGCTCAACGTCTCCCAAGGCGGCAATCTGTTCCTTCATATTCCCGAGGACGTGCCGACGGCCCTTCCGCACAAGGATCCGCAGGATCCGCATCACCGCCACGGGCTGTCCGTCGCTTCCGGGTCGCTGATGGAACGCGTCTACGGCGACGGGGAAATCCGCGTCAACAGCTTCCATCACATGGCGATCGATGAGGTCGCGCCGGGCTTCGCCGTGACGGCGCGCTGCCCGGACGGCGTCATTGAAGCGATTGAAAGCCGCCAGGACGGTTGGTTCGCGTTCGGCACGCAGTTCCATCCCGAAGCCGATTCCGCCTCCGCCCTCGATATCCGCATCTTCGAGGAGTTCGTCGACGGCGTAAAGGAGGCTCGATCGGCCCTGAGGATGGTCGCCTGACCGGCGATCGCTCGGGGTTCAGGCCTGGATGCGCGTGCCGACCTGTTCGAGGAACGCCCGCATCCAGGCCGGATGGGCGGGCCAAGCCGGCGCCGTCACCAGATTGCCGTCGACGTGCGCGTTGTCGAACCCGTCGCTCGCCGCGACGAACGTTCCCCCACAGGCCTCGATCTCCGGCCGAATGGCCGGATAGGCCGTGCACGATCTCGATTCCAAGATGCCGGCGGCCGCGAGTATCTGCACGCCGTGGCAGACGGCCGCGATCGGTTTGCCCCGCGAGTGGAACGCGCGGACGATCTCGAGCACGCGCGAATCGAGCCGCAGGTATTCGGGCGCGCGGCCGCCTGGCAGAACAAGCCCGTCGTAGGTCGACGGATCGACATCGTGGAACGCCGCGTTCAGCGCGAAGCGATGCCCCCGTTTTTCGCTGTATGTCTGCTCGCCCTCGAAATCGTGCACCGCCGTGATGACCGATTCCCCCGACGCCCGCTTCGGGCACACGGCATGGACCGTGTGACCGACCATCGTCAAGATCTGGAACGGAACCATGGCCTCGTAGTCCTCGACGTAATCGCCGACAATCATCAAGATCCGCTTGGGCATAATGCAACGTCCTCGAATTACAACGCCGCGGGCATGGTGTTACCGTCTCCTCGCCGTCACGCTCGGCCTGATCCCCTTCGTGCTCGTCGATTGTAGTTTGCGGCTCGCCGGGTGGGGAGACGCCGATGCGGGGTCCGACCCGTTCGTCGGCTTCCACGCGATCCGTCCGTTGTTCGCGTTGGACGACGACGGGCGAGCATTCCGCATTCCTCCGTCGCGCGGTCCGTATTTCGCATCGGACGCGTTTCCCGCGGAGAAGGGCAAGGACGCCTATCGCGTTTTCTGTCTTGGAGGCTCGACCGTCCAGGGGCATCCGTATTCCATCGAGACGTCGTTCACGACGTGGCTCGAGATCGCGCTGCGAGCCGCCGATCCGCGTCGCGACTGGCAGGTGATCAACTGCGGCGGCGTGTCGTACGCGACGTATCGCCTCGCCCCGATCCTGAGCGAAGTGCTCGACTACGAACCCGATCTCATCGTGCTCTACGCGGGGCACAACGAGTTCCTCGAGGACCGCTCCTACGCGGCCGCGCGCGGCGCGTCCCGCTCGATGGTCGCCCTGCATGGCGTCCTGTCCCATTGGCGGCTTTATCAGGTCGCCCGCCAAGCCGCCGACCGGTGGTTCGGCGCACCCGATCGAGGGCCGTCGGCCATCTTGCCCGAGGAGGTCGACGCGTTGTTGGACTATCGGGGCGGACTCGCGCACTATCACCGTGACGACGCGTGGGCGGCGCGCGTCATGGACCATTTCGCGCTGAATGTCGATCGCATGGCCCGCATGACGGCCTTACGGCGGGTTCCGATGATCGTGATCGAACCGGTGACCAATCTGCGCGATTGTCCTCCGTTCAAGTATGAGACCTCATCCCTGCCGGACGCCGACGAGCGGGATCGGTTTGAATGGCGATGGAACGCGGCGCGGGACGCGTCGGATCCCGAGGTCGCGGCGGCCGCGCTGCGCGAAGCACTACGGATCGACGCGCGCCACGCGGGGGCCCATTATTATCTCGCTCGATGCCTGGAAACGCTCGGGCGGGTCGACGAGGCTCGCGCGCATTACATCCAGGCCAAGGACGAGGACCTTTGCCCACTCCGAATCCGGGAACCGATGTACGCCGCGCTCGAGGATGTCGCGCATCGCCGAGCCCATGTTCGGTTGATCGATATTCGGCCGATCTTCGAGTCGATGTCGCGAAACGGAATTCCCGGCGACGACGTGATGGCCGACCACGTGCATCCGCGAATCGAGGGACACCAGTGGATCGCCCAGCGGCTCGTCGAGGAACTCGAGGCGATGGGAGTCGTGCGGCCCGGCCCCGATTGGGAATCGGCGCGCCGCTCCGCGTTCCGCGCGCATCTCGAAACGCTCGATGAGGTCTATTTCGCCCGCGGCAGGATGCGGCTGGAGGGGCTCCGGCTCTGGAGCCAAGGACGCGCCGCGAAGATCGGAAACGCACCCGTTGGCGTGGACCATCCGAAATAGCCCGCGCATCTCGATGAGCGGCTCCGAGGCAAGCGGTCGCGGGATTCGAACGATCACGGCGGATCGTGGCCTCCCGGGTGGAACGGGTGGCATCGGCCGATCCGGCGGATGCCTTTCCATGCGCCGCGCACGAGACCGTATTTCCCGACGGCCTCGATGAAATACTGGCTGCAGGTGGGCGTGAACCGGCACTGGCGTCCCAGAAGGGGACTGAGCGTCCATTGGTAGGTCCGCGCGCAGGCGATCGCCGCCGAGGCGGGGATCTTCCAGCACCATCGACCGGCGCGCGCGAGGGCGTCTTGCGCGCCGCTCATCGCCCTTCCTCCGGTCGGGGCGCCGAGCCGGGCGGCCTGTCTTCGGCGGTCGTGGGGGCGCGCCGGGCGCGCGCCGTCCGCTCGCGTTCGATGCGGCGGGCGAGGCGGTGCGCGAGACCGCTCAGGGACGGACCGATCGACGCGAACCGCGCCTCGGCGTCCCGCGCGGGACGCACGACATAATCCAATCCCTTCGGCAGATCGTGCCTCTGGATCCGAAAGGCCTCGCGGATGCGCCGCTTCCACCGATTGCGAGTCACGGCCGACCCGACTCGGCGCGATACGATCAGCCCGATCCGCGAATGGTCGCGCCCGTTCGCGGCGGCGACGACGACGAGCGTCGAGTCGGACGCATGGTGGCCTTCCGCGAACACGCGATCGAATTCCCGCTTGAGTCGCAATCGATGATCGGGTCGCAAACGGCGGGGTTCCATGGCGCGACCTGCGTCGTCCGGCATGAGGCGTTCATTCCCGATCCGAAGCGCGTCTTGACGAACCGACGACGGGAGCGACGATGTCTACCATTGCAGGTTCGCTCGGGGCGACGGACCGTATTGGCGTTCGAAATCCTGAATCCACGACTGCGCGTTGGCTTGGATCGTCGGCGGCAATTGGATGAGCACGGTGGCGAACAGGTCGCCTTGCCGTCCATCGGTTGTTTTCACGCCCTGCCCCTTGATCCGCAGCCTCCGACCGCTCGACGTGCCCTTCGGGATCGTCAGGCTGATCGTACCCGCCGGCGTCGGCAGGTCGACCTTGGCGCCGTAAACGGCCTCGGCGAGCGTCACGGGCAAGTCGACTTCCAAATCAAGGCCCTTCCGTCGGTAGCAGGGATGCGGCGCGACACGGACGGTGACGATCAAATCGCCGTTGGGCGCGCCGTCGGAGCCCGGTTCGCCCTTTCCCCGCAAGCGGATTTTCTTGCCGTCCTCGATGCCGACCGGAATGCGAACGGCCAACGTCTCGGCTCCGTCCCCGGTCGCGAACGCGAGCCGCGTTTCGCCGCCGGTCACGGAAGTCTGGAACGGGATCGTGACTTCGGCCTGCTGGTCGACGCCGCGACGCGCCGCTCGGCGCGATCGGCCCCCGCCCCCACTTCCGAATTGCCGGAACACGTGCTCGAAACCGCCCGGTCCGCCCGTTCCTCCCCTTCCGAAACGGCCCAGGATGTCGCCCAGATCGATATCGATGTCGCCGAACCCTTGGGGACCGGGCCCGCCGCGTCCTTGGGGCCCCGCTCCCATCGTTTCGAACGCGCTTCCGTACCGATCGTACAACTGGCGTTTCTCCGCGTTGCCCAGAACCTCGTACGCGCGCTGGACGCGCTGGAAATTCTCTTTCGCTTTCGCGTCGTCGGGGTTCAGATCGGGGTGGTATTTGCGAGCCAGCCGCCGATAGGCCTTCTCGACCTCCGCATTGGTGGCGGATCGAGCGACACCGAGTATCTTGTAGTAGTCCTCATCCATTGTTGAACGGAATCCGCATGCTATCCTCCGGACATCGACACCCGCGGCCCCCCCGCGCGCGGCGAGCTCGGGTCTTCCACGCGTTCGTGCGCGTCGAGTCAATTGTAGGTGCCGGGTCCGATCCTCATCAAGGCATCCGCGATGAACACGGCTCCATCCGGCCGGCCCGACAACGTGGAAATTCCGGGACCGTTCGCCCGCGCTGCGCGCGTGACCGGGCGATTGTCCTGCGGGTATGGCCGTCTGGCGGCGAGCATCGTATGGATCGGAGCCGTCCTGTCGACGGCCGAACCGGCCCGGTCCGCTGGATCGCTTTCAGCAGCGCGTCGCGGGCGTCTGAGTAGAACTGATTGTCGACTTTGGCTGCCATGTCGTCGGACAAATCGAACAGCTGCCGGCGGCAGGCGACAGGCATGGGCAACGCGGAAGCGCCCTTCTCGACAGCGATCTCGGCGACCGTGGTCGCGTTGTGGATCGGTTCGATAGAGCCGCCAAGGTGGATTTCGCCGACGATGATGAGCCCACCTCGGGTGGGCTTCTTCAAGAGCGCCGTGCGGAGCGAAACCAGCAGGGCGACCCCGACCTTGGCTCCCGACTTGGATGCGTCGAACGCGCGGAACTGGACCGTGTACTCGTGTTGCCGTGGATCCTTGTCACCGACAAGCTGCGCGGCGCGGGCGTAAAGGTTTTGCTCGGCATAGCCGACGGACTCACGGAACGCACGTGGGAAGCCTGGGGGCCAAGACAGAGCATCGGCAGGCCCGTTGACACGTTGGTCACGCACGGACGAGAATCCCGCCGAAAAGGGAGCGTGGCCGGCCGTCGAAGTCCGGGAGCAATTGCCCCGAGCCGGGCCAACGGAGCGGTCACACTGGGAGCTTCGGTATCGTTCGGTGAAGTGACGTTCGCCACGCCATTGGCGGCCGTGTCGTTCGGGGGACCTGTCATCCGCGTGATTCGTGTCATTCGTGGTTGATCCCCATGCGCCCCGCCGGACGCAAGTCAACCACGAATGACACGAATCCGACAAAGAAAGGCGAAACGGGGAAGGAAGCGTCGTGGGGAACGGAGCCGAAGTAGGTCAATTCATCTGTGCGTCAAAGCTCAATCGCCCGTGGTTTGGGCCGATGATCCGGTCGCGGAGCCCGAACTGGCCAGCGGACGCCCGGCGAGTTTCGGTCCGGGGAAATTGACGAGCACGAACGCATTGCGTCCGTCGTGGACCTGAACGGACAGAGGATAGGACGGTCCCGACCTCCGGCCGTGGCGATCGAGGGCGGCGACATCGAGTCGGTGCGGTCCCGCCGGAAGTTCGATGCGCAGCGTCTGGATCTTGTCGGGCAAGAGGCCCCAGCAGCGCGTATCGGCTCGTTCCATGGCCTCCCACGCGACGCCGACCGCGTCGAGCGGAAGGTTCTCGATCGATCCGCGACGAACGCCGATCGCTTCCTTGGTGCCGTAGACCAGCCCTTTCTTCGTGACGCGGCGCGCGACGGCCCGCGCGACGACATGGTCGTGATTCGCCTCGTGCTGCAGGACGGCCATGCGGGTCACGTCGGTGATCGTCTCGGTGCGTCCGGCCGATCGGCCGTCGACAGCCGCGGCGACGTGCGAAACGGTATTCGGCGAAGCGACCAGTCGAGGAACCTTGATGCCGACGAGCGTCGGGGGAACGGTCTGGCCGCTCGTCGCACTGACGATCTGATCGGCGATCAGTAAAGCGGCCGACGTCGGTTCCTCGACGGATTCCTCCTTGTACGGCCCGCGTCCTACGAACGCGAAGAGGTGGACGACGCCGTTGCCCGGCTCGGAATGGCGTCCGTGGAGCGACCGTTCGAGATGGGCGCGGCCCGGCGTGAATTCGGGTTCCCACGCGACGACCATCGCGAACTGGCGGGCCACATCGTCGTAATCGCGATGCGTCTCCTCGCGCAGCGCGGCTCGAAGGTATGGCCCGAATGCGACCTGCTGGTATCGGCCTTTGGGATTCGTGCCGTCGGGTTGTACGGCAGCCTCGATGATCGCTTGTTGCTTTTCGGCGACCTGCAGGCAATAGGCTTCGGCGTCGCCTCCGTCGTGCAGGAGATTCGCCAACGCCAACATCGCGCGGACCAAGACCTTTTCGTAGTCCTCGCCGGCGTATGCGAATTTCCGATCGTCGGCGAGCATCGCGAGCGAGTGTTCCGAGAGACTCGCCTGTTCGAGGTGATCGAACCGGTCCCGAACCTCGCGGAGGTTCTTCTCGGCGTCGAGCGGCCGGCCGGCCGCCAATAGGATCATGGCCTGTTCGAGCCGCAACACGTCGGCGTCGCCGCCGCGTTTGCCGAGCGACTCGTCGACGAGCCGTTCGGCCGTCGGCAGGTCGCCTTCATGGAACGCCTGCCTCAGCCGGCGCAGTCGGTCGGCGTGTGTCGCGCAGCCCGTCGCGACGAGGAGCAACCACCAAACCGCCCACCGGACCGCGCCGCGCATCGACATGGCCGATCACTTGGGACCGAGGGGATTGGAGGCCGTCCACCGACCGAACCGCGATTGATGGTAGCCTTTGCTGATCTCCGCCGACTGCTTGTCGTATTGCCCCGTGCGGACATCGATGAGTTCGAGCGTCAGCAGGTAGTCGCGCTGGTAGTTCTTGTTCTCGCGCGTCGTGCCGGACGTGATCGTGGCATACATCAAATAGTCGAACGGCTGCCCTTGTTGCTCCATATACGCCGAGTACGACCGCATGTTTTCGGGGACGAACAGTTGGTCGGGCCGCAACCGCGTATCGCGGAGCCCGGCGTCGACATATCGGCGGCTGACCGGTTGGAAGACGCCCGACTCGAGGATCTTGCTGTCGATGCTCTGGTAGAGCTGTTCCTTGAAATCGCCGATCTCCTCGGCGCTCTTGTTCTCGACACCGACGAAACAGATGCGTACGGGCGGTCGGGGCATCGATTCGGCGTTGTAGGCAGTCGGTTGAACGGGAGCCTGCGCATGGCGGGCGAGGAGTCTGGCGACCGATTCCTCGACGAGCGGCCGGAACGTTTCGCCCCCCGCCTGGTGGCTTCCCACCATGTCGCGATCACCGGGTTTCACGACCCGCGCGTATTGATATCCTCGACAGCCCGAGGCGACGGCCGCGATCAGGATCACTCCCGCGAACAGGAACACGCGCCCGGCATCGATCGGCCCATGCATTATCGGGATTCCCTTCCCTCGATTGGCCCACATCCGCTCGGAGCTGTCGACCTCCGGCCGTCCCCGCGCGCTCGGGCCCATCATACCCATCGCCCCGATCGGCGACGAGATCAATTCAAGTAGTTTTCCATGTCAACACGGCGTCCGCGCGATGGCCTTGAGCATTCTCGGATTGCGATCCTCGTTTTACTCGTGAGGCAATTCAAAGCGTCGCGCGACCTGTTCCGGACGACTCTCGAAGATTCGGGAACTGTCTTCTACCAAAGGCGGAGCGAATCGTGGAACAAACGGGTCAGTTCCCGTTCGCCGACCGGAATCGGCGACAGTTTCGTGACCCGGTGTTGGGGCATGGTCCCGGCCACCAGCGCGGGAATGTCCGATTCGGTGTACCCGAGTGCTCCGAGCCCGTTGGGGATAGCCATGCGCCGCATCAGTTCGACGAGGCGATCGGCGAGGATCGGTCCGGCCTCCTCGGGCGCGGCGCCGCGCACGTCCGCGCCGAGCGCGGCGGCCGCCCGCAGGTGGCGGTCGGGCGACGCGGGCGCCGTGAATCGGAAGACGGCCGGCGCATGGACGATCACGGATATGCCGTGCGGAACGAGCGGGTGATCGACGGAATACCCCTCGGGACGAAACGCCCGTACCATACCCGCGACCGGGTACGACATGCCGTGCGGCAGGTGCACGCCCGCATTGCCGAATCCGATGCCCGCCATCGACGACGCGAGCAGCATCTGGCTTCGGGCCTCCTCGTCCGACGGGTCGCGGTACGCGCGTTCGAGAAAGGCGCCGGAGATTTCGAGCGCGCGGATCGCCCAGATATCGCTGATCGGATTCGCGCCCTGATAGGCGGGACGCAGGATCGGACGGTCGGGACGCGGACGCTGGTCGTAGGCGATCGCCGTGTACGACTCGATCGCGTGGCAAAGGACGTCAAGACCGCTCGCCGCCGCCACGGCGGCCGGCAAACTGCGCGTATTGTCGCTGTCGACGATTCCGAGCGTCGGCTTGAGGTATCGGTGGGCGATGCCTGTCTTGGCCTTGCGTTCGAGGAGATCAAAAATGGCGACGCCCGTCGTTTCGCTGCCCGTGCCCGCCGTCGTCGGGACGGCGATCAACGGTTTGAGAGGGCCGGGAACCGGTTGGCCTCGACCGATCGGCGCGTTGACATATTCGAGCAGATCGGCGGGATAGGTCGAATAGAGGTTGGCGGCCTTCGCCGTATCGATCGTACTTCCGCCGCCGACGGCGACGAACGCGTCGAACGAGCCCTCGATGGCCACCCGCGCCGCCTCCCGAAAACTCGCGTCGGTCGGTTCCACGGAGATGCGATCGAAGAGATCGAAATCCAGCCCCTCACCCCGCAGCGCCTCCGCGACCGTCTGACCGGCGGGCAGGTCCACCAGTGCCGGATCAATGAACGCGAGGATGCGGCGGGCTCCGAGTTCCCGCAGATCCATGCCGATCTCGCGGGTCACTCCCTTGCCGATCCGGATATTGGAGGCGGACATTTGAAAAGCCGTGTCGCGCAGCATGTTCGTGGCCTCGGTTCGGCGCGGTTCCGCATTCGAACGCGATCGGATCGACGAGCGACGGTTCCACCGCGCGTGGGATTCGCCAAGTCGCGTCGAATACGTTATTGTGGCGATCGCGCGGAGCCTTGCAAGCCGGAGGAACCGGCTGGGTTCGCGGGATTCGCCATCGAGGAGCCTTCGCCCGCAATGAAGATCGAGTCCACTCTGCATAACCATGTCGGCGGAGCCCCGCTCGCCCCCCTGAGCCCCGCTCCCGAATACCTCGACGTGATCTCGCCGGTCGACGGCGCGCGGCTCACCCGCGTGGTCCTCTCCGGCCCGGACGATCTCGATGCGGCCGTATGCCGAGCGGCCGACGCGTTTGACGCGTGGTCGAACCGCACGCTCAAGGACCGGACCCAGGTCTTCTTCCGCTATCGAACGCTCCTCGAAGCGAACGGCCAGGAGCTCGCCGAACTCGTCCATCGCGAAAACGGCAAGACGGTCGAGGAAGGCCGAGCGGAGGTGCTCAAGGCGATCGAGATCACCGAGTTCGCCTGTTCGCTTCCGCAGATCGCGGCCGGCGAAGTGCTCGACGTGAGTGCGGGTGTCGAGTGCCGGGTGGAACATGCGCCGCTCGGCGTCGTTGCCTCGATCACGCCGTTCAATTTCCCGGTGATGGTTCCGCATTGGACGATTCCGATCGCCCTGTGCCTGGGCAACACGATGATCCTCAAACCTTCCGAAAAAGTTCCGCTCAGCGCGCAGCGCGCCGCCGAGTTGCTGACGGAGGCGGGACTTCCGCGCGGCGCGTTCAACGTGGTCCATGGTTCGGCGGCCGCGGTCGAGGCGATTTGCGACCATCCGGGCATCCGCGCGATGAGCTTCGTGGGCTCGACCCCGATCGCGCAGCGCGTCTATGTCCGCGCGACCGGTCGGCTCAAACGCGTCCTGGCGCTCGGGGGCGCCAAGAATCACCTGGTCGTCGTTCCGGACGCGGATCCCGAGCAGGCGGCGCAGAACATCATCGCGTCGATGGCGGGCTGCGCCGGTCAACGCTGCATGGCCGCTTCAGTGCTGATCGCCGTGGGACCATGCGAACCGATCCTCGAGAGAATCTGCGCCGAAGCGCGGCGCTGGACATGCGGGCGCGAGTTGGGCGCCGTGATTTCGGCACAGGCGAAGGAACGCATCGAACGGATCATCTCCGAAGCCGAATCGCAAGGCGCGCGCGTTCTGGTCGACGGTCGTCGGCCCCGCGTTGATGGATGCGAGGGCGGATTCTATGTCGGTCCGACCGTCCTCGACGGCGTCGCGCCGACCATGCGCGTGCTCGACGAGGAGGTTTTTGGCCCGGTCCTCGTCATCCTGCGCGTTCCCGACCTCGAATCGGCGCTCGCCATCGAAAACGCCTCGCCCTATGGCAACGCGGCGGCGATCTATACGCGAAGCGGCGATACGGCGCGACGATTCGCTCGAGCGGCCCAAGCCGGCATGCTCGGCGTCAACGTCGGCGTGCCCGTCCCGCGCGAGCCGTTCGGTTTTGGAGGTTGGAACGACTCCCGTTTTGGATCGGGCGACATCACGGGCAAGAGCTCGATCGGTCTTTGGACCCAGTCCAAGAAAATCACGACCCGCTGGTAGCCGGCCTTGCCGCCGCCATGCCACGCCCCATCCCACGTCGCGGCTCGATCCGCGAACCAAGGCCGCTCGACCCCGAACGGCCGCGCGCCAACCGCGAAAAAACCCCGCAGGAAAAGCGGATACACTACCCAGTCCCCTTTTCCCGCCGATCCGCTTGCCCGAACGATTACATTTGTTTGACACAAGTTTTACCTGGCACGAGCAGCCTGGGACGGCCCGATTGCTAGACTGATAGTCGAGCGGTCGGTCAGGTCCGCGCGTCTCTTGCCAGAACGGGCGGCTCGCGGGCGAATAGGAACCCATTCGCAGGAGCATCATGATGGCGTCGAGGCACGAACCGCTGATCATTCAGGGAGGTATGGGAGCGGCCGTTTCGGCATGGCCCCTGGCTAATGCGGTCGCTCGACTGGGTCAAATGGGCGTCGTCTCCGGCACGGCGCTCGACCTCGTTCTTTGCCGACGTCTCCAGCTCGGCGACCCCAGCGGCCATCTCCGCCGCGCGATGGACATGTTCCCCTATCCGCGCATGATCGACCCGATCCTCACCCGGTACTTTATCCCCGGAGGCAAACCGGTTGATCGTCCGTTCATCGCGTGTCCGACTCCCAGCATCAACCCGCCACAGCGGCATCTCGAACTGCTCGTCGTGGCGAACTTCGTCGAAGTCTATCTGGCGAAGGAAGGGCACGATGGGCTCGTCGGAGTCAATTTCCTCGAGAAGATCCAGACGCCGACGCTCCCGTCCCTTTTCGGCGCGATGCTGGCCGGAGTCGACTATATCCTGATGGGGGCGGGGATCCCTCGCGCGATTCCCGGGATCCTGGACAAGTTGAGCGATGGGGAACCGGTGGAATTGCCGATCGAAGTGGACCGGTCGGGCGGACACGTCGATGCGCATTACGCGTCGCGATTCGATCCGATCCGTTTCACGAACGGCGAAGTGCCCTGGCTGAATCGCCCCAAGTTCCTTGCGATCATCTCGTCGGCGACGCTGGCGCAGGTGCTCGCGCGCAAGGCGAGCGGTCGGGTGGACGGGTTTGTCGTCGAGGGTCCGACGGCGGGCGGCCACAACGCGCCGCCCCGCGGCCCGATCCAATTGAACGATCATGGCGAACCGATCTATGGCGATCGCGATGTGCCCGACCTTCGCGCCATCCAAGCCCTGGGGCTCCCGTTCTGGCTTGCCGGTTCGTACGGATCGCCCGACCGTCTGACCGAGGCGTTGGAACGGGGCGCGGCGGGCATTCAGGTCGGAACGGCGTTCGCGTTTTGCAATGAGTCGGGCCTTCGCGCCGACATCCGCAAGCGGGTGCTCGCCATGGCGCGCACGGCGCGACTCGATGTGCGGACCGATCCGCGCGCGTCGCCGACCGGATTCCCGTTCAAAGTGCTGCAGTTATCGGAATCGATCTCCGAGTCCGGCGTCTATGCGTCGCGGGACCGGGTGTGCGATCTTGGCTACCTGCGGCATGCCTTCGAGCGGCCCGATGGATCGGTCGGTTGGCGGTGCCCGTCCGAGGAAATCGACGCCTATGTGCGGAAAGACGGCAGCGAAGCGGACACCGTAGGCCGCAAGTGCGTCTGCAATGGACTGCTCGCCAACGTCGGCCTCGCCCAGATCCGCGACGACGGGTACGTCGAACCGCCGCTGGTGACGAGCGGCGATGAAATCCTGTCGATCGTCGATTTCCTTCCCTCGCGGGACGCGGACAGCTATTCGGCGTCCGATGTCGTCACGCGTCTGCTCTCCAAACTCGCCGTGCCCGCCGCATCGGTCCCCGCATGACGATTCCCGGTGATTCCCCGGCGACGATCGATCCGACAGGGCCTCTCAAGAAGTTCGGCGCCGAGCGTTTCGGGCCGGAAGGCTCGCAACGCGGCGAACCGTCGGTTCCGGTACGTTCCCAAGCGACGCTCCTCCATGGTTGCCACCAGGATCTCGCACTACGAACCGTTCCGTCGTTTCGCACGCCAACGACAATGCGACCACCTTCGCGGTTCAGCAACGCGGCAACCTCCCTTGCCAGAAGGGTGGCATCCGCATCGTCACAAGTGAACTCGACGCGTTGGCTGGAGCCGTTTCGGATGAGTTCGAGCAGTTCAGTCTTGGTCATCATCCTTTCGCCTTCATGCCTTTGTCCTGTTCATGATTCTCTGCCAGCCGCAACATTTCGCTCAGCATCGCTTGCAATCCGGGACATTTGCCGGCAGCCATGTCGGGGTCGAGCTTTTGGAAAAGAGCCTTGCCGTCCGTCGTCTTTTTGTACGAGCGACCTGTTTTTGCGTTGTACAAGTCACTAAGCCGCTTGGATGGAGGATGATCGAAGTTCACTTCCTCCGGTTTGGTTGCGAGCTTCGCCACGGACGCTCTCACCTCGATCGGAAACATCTCCGGCTGACTCAAGATCCAGGCTTCAACCTCATGTACTGCGAAGAACATCCGAAACTTCGCTCGCCTCACGGCCTTCTCAAAGTGCTTCACTCCCCAATCATGACGCTCCTTGAATGTGCGGCAATGCCGAGGCCAGAATGTCGGGCCGTACAAGTCGAGCAGCCCGATCACCGCGATAATCTCGCGGCGTTCGGGTCCATCGAGGTGGGCCTGCGCTCGCTTCACGACCTCTTTCCGGAAGTTCGCCCACCCACCCAGGGGCACTGGCTCGACCCGCACCTTCTCTTTCGTGAGTCGGCTATCCAACCACCGCTTCAGCAAACCGGCCACAGCGATTATCTCTGTTGCTCCCTCCGCGAGCAGAATGAACTTCATCCCATCGCCTCCAGTTCCCTGGAGCGATAGAGTTCTCCCAAGGTGTATTGCTTCAACCAATAGGCCAGTGTCTCACCGGAGAGCACCTTGAGTTCGGTCTGGCCATCCCGCCATTCCAGCACCGTGGTTGTGGGCACGGCGTCCCGAAACGCATCCAAAAACTCCGGCGAATGAGTCGAGAAGATCACCTGCGTCTTGCGGGCCGCTTCCACTGCGTGCTCGGCGATAATGGGGAACATCGACGGGTTCAGCCCGGTCTCCGGTTCATCTATGGCAATCAGGGGCGGCGGAGACGGATTTGCCAGAATCGCCATCAGGTAAAGAAACCGCAGCATTCCATCCGACAGATCGGCCGCGGGCTTTCCGCGCCGCAGACTCTTCCAGTGGACGCGAAGTTGAACGCGTTGATCGGCGGCGGGCGGAAACTCCAGCTTCTCAAAGTCCTCCCCAAAGGCCGCTTCCATGGCGGTATTCACCTCACGCTTGAAATCACGACTCTCCGTGTACAACGTGTGCAGGACGGCGATCAGGTTCTGGCCATCCTCGTCTACTTGGTTCTCCACGCGAGCGACTACGGGGCTGCGCACGTCCGCCTCGCGATCGGTATGAAAATCCTGGTATATGCGCCAGCCCGCAATCTGCTCCCTGAACCGGGTCACATAAGGATTCACGGAGAACGGTCCCTGATTGGCAGAAAGCAAGGTTTCTTGTTCCGGGATGGAGGCGGTTTGGGCCGCGTCAATGGCTTGCTGCTTCATATCGAAGATGATCGCCTGACGCGGATCGCGCCTCAGCAGTACAAACGGCTCCGCTCCCTTACGGCGTTTCTGCCCACAGCGGTTCTCCAAGGTCTCGCGGTCAATGCGGTAGGCACTCGTCTTTTTCAAGCGGGCCATCACCAATTCGTAGGTCACAGCGTCCGTTTGGGCGTCTTCGTAAGGCGGCAACGGCGACGCCTCAAGGGCGACCCGAATGGAATCACTGCGTCCATCCCAAACGAGCGGTTCCATGCCTCCTTCTTGCTGAACGTAGCGCCCGAGTCCGCCAGTCGCTGACCGGACGAGCGTTTCCAACAGACGCAGCAGGTTGGACTTGCCACTTCCGTTAGGCCCGATTAGGACATTCAGGTCACCCGGTTCCCAGCACACGTGGCGCAGGGACCGGAACCCTTCGATTTCCAGTTTCAGTATTTTCACGTCTCGTTCTCCGGTGTGACTGGCGATACTCCTCTCGCCACGTCTCTCATCTCTCATCCCTCATTCTTCCGCCTTCATCCCTCTCCCTCCCGCCACCAGCCGGGTTGGGGGAGTTTGCCTTCGCGGACCCAGCGGCGTTCGTCGGCACGCCAATTGGCGCGGTCGGCGATCGCTTTGTCTACGTCTTTCTTGGCCAGCACGTCGGCGGCGAGTAGGCCGGCGTTTTGAAGCGGGGCGATGTTCACCCGCACGCCGTCGTTGATGTCGGGGACGTAGGCCGACTCCTGGGCGATCAGGTCGGCCGTCGTCGTCGGGTGCAGGCGCTTGCCGTCGAGCGAACAACAGCGGTCGAGTGGCTCGTCGGCGAGCCGTTTTGCAAGGCCCGCGGTGGCAAAGCCTTGACGGGACACTTGCTCCAGCCGGGCGTCGAAGTCGGTCAGCTCGCGGATGGCGTCGTCCAATTCGACGCGGCGTTTTTCCTGGCGGTCGCTGCGGGCGTTCGCGGCGACGGCCTGGATGCCGCGCGGTTTCAAGAGGTCGAGAACGTCGTTGCGAGAAACGATGGGCCTGGCTTGGTGGTCCTTCGTCGACAACACCTTGGTCACGAAATCGAACGTGAGGCGGTCTCGGAGTGCGTACAGCAGATAGAGTAGCGAAACGAATTCCTGGGCACGCGATCCGGACTCGCATGCATCGGCGAGCGCGGAAGTAAGCCACGGCGTAGTAGGAAACAGGTAGCGTTGGTGAATCGAAGTCCAGATTCGTTCACGATTCTCACGTGAGCGCTGAGTGAGCAATGCGCCTCGAAGCACGTCGTCCCGGACCTCGGCCACGGAGTGCCCTTGACGCATCGCGGAAACAACACGCCCCGCTTCGTCAATCAACGCCCCCTTGGAACTGTTGCGGGCGCTGTACGGACCCGTATCGCGAACCGTCACGGCACGGACTGCGGGCGTCCGTCCCGACTGGCGCGCGGGCGTTTTGGTCTTCCTGTTGCGTTGCCTGACCGTGTTCACCGTGACTTCGGCCGCCTTTCTGTGGGCGATATGCGAGAGACCGATTTTTCCAACTGGCGCAGCAGCTTCTCCAAGTCAGCAAGCTTATAGAGGCGGTAGTTGTTGACTGGGTGCCGGTACTCGGGAATCTTGCCATCGGCGCCCCACGCGCGAATCGTGTTCGGCGACACGCCGAGCATGGCCGCCGCCTGCTTCACGCGGACAAAGGCTTCCAATCCGAGCACGGCCTTCACCCCCCATTGGGAAACCGATCGCCACCCGCAACGTAAACCTTACCAATTGTTGCAGCAGTCAACAACCTGCCCCCCCAATCGGCTTGCGCTTGGGAAACCGAGAGCTGCCGGCGGCACCGCCCCTTTCGGGAAAGAATTGAACAGCCACTGCCGAGGGGGCGGCCGCTCGCACAGCGACATCCTTGAACCAACGAAATCCTGGTGACCCACTTGTGCGTTGCCCGTCACGACGCATCCGGCGTCGAGCCGAGCCTGCCTCACGGCCTCGGCACAGAGTCCATGCACGCCGGGGTTGGGCCGTTCGCGTTGGTCCAGCAGGGTGACAATGGCGGCTTCTTCTGGAGCGGACGCGTGTCGCCCCGAGCTTGTTATCTTCGAGCACTCCGCTGCGGAAAGAACCTCGCCACCGTCGTCGTTCCGCCGGCAATCGGCCCCGGATCGCTGCCGGTAATGCCCTGCACCCAATCCCGAACGACATTGGGGTCGGTCAGCCCCCGCTCGCGCACCTCGCGGATGCGCTTCTGAGTGATCTGCATGCGTTTGGAAAGCTCGCCAATGGTCATCTGGCACCGCCGCATGAGGGATTGAATCTGCTTGCCGCTCATGGCTTTGCGCAAGCGGCTCACGACCACGACGCTCCATCGGCCCATCGCGCGCAGGAACGGGCGGGCCGCGTAGGCGCTGTCGACGGCCAGCCAGATCGCGCATCGCAGGCCCATGCCGCGCGCCGTCTCCACGAACCAAGCGACGAGATCGATGGGCAGTTCATGTTTGGTGCGGAATTGCCAGCCGTATTTCTCCGT
>VGZC01000067.1 GCA_016872725.1 Planctomycetota bacterium | reverse complement strand
CGCAGACTTTAGTTCTCAGCGCAACACGCCTCGGAGAGGCGTGCGACATTCCGAGGCGAGTTTTCCGTCGCTCGCCTCTCCGAGGCGAGTTTTCCTTTCGCAGACTTTGTTTCTTGCGCAACACGCCTCGGAGAGGCGTGCGACGCCCCGAGGCGTGCGACACGGATTGTACGCGACGGAGGCCGCGGTGTGACGGCCCCATGACGCGGAACGTTCGGCGCGCGAGGCGGTCGTTCCCAACGGCCGGCCCGCTTGGTAGATTGGTCCGATCGACGACCGGGGAAGGACCGTCGCGGAAGGACCGCGCGGCGAGGCTATGTCCACGACGCCCATGATGCAGCAGTACGCCGACGCGAAAGCGGTCTGCGGCGACGCATTGCTCCTATTCCGCATGGGCGACTTCTACGAGCTTTTTTACGACGATGCGAAAGCGGCCGCCCAGTTGCTCGGCCTGGCATTGACCAGCCGCGACAAGGGGGAGAACCCGGTCCCGATGGCCGGATTCCCCCACCATCAGCTCGAACCCTACCTGCGCAAACTCATCGGCGCGGGCCGGCGCGCGGCGGTGTGCGAGCAAATGGAGGACCCGCGCAAGGCGACGGGATTGGTCAAGCGCGAGGTGACGCGCGTCGTCACGCCCGGCACGCTCACCGACGATTGCCTGCTCGATCCGCGCGAGAGCAATTACCTGGCCGCCGTCGCGTGGCCCGCCGGCTCGCGTGACGAGGAAGGCGTTGCGGGACTCGCGTGGTGCGACCTGTCCACCGGCCGATTCCTGGCCGCCGTGCTTCCGCGATCGGCGATCGGCGACCAGCTCGCGAGGCTCGCCGTTTCCGAGTGCCTATTCGACGAGCGGACGGAGGCGCCGCCCGCGACGGGCCCGATCACCATGACGAGCCGACCGCCATGGTGCTTCGCCCAGGAACACGCCGAAAAGATCCTGCGCGAACAGTTCGGCGCCGCGACGCTCGAAGGGTTCGGCTTCACCGATTCCGATCGGCTCGCCGTCCGCGCGGCGGGCGCGGTGCTCGATTACCTCCGCGACACGCAACGCACCGCGCTCCCCCACCTCGATCGGTTGACTCCCTATCGTCAAGGCACGTCGCTCGACCTGGACGCGTCGACGCGCCGCAGCCTCGAACTGACGCGGACGATTCGGGACGGGCGGCGCGAAGGGTCGCTCCTATCGGTGCTCGATCGAACCAAGACGCCGATGGGCGCGCGCCTGCTGGGCGACTGGCTCGCGAATCCGCTCACCGACGCCGCGGCGATCGGCATGCGGCACGACGCAGTCAGCCAACTGGCGCTGCCTTTCCGGTACTCGGAACTCCGTAATTGCCTGTCGAACGCGTATGACCTCGAACGGCTGATCGCCCGCGTGTCGACGGGCCGCGCATCGCCTCGCGATCTCCAGTTCATCGGACGCACGCTCGAGCGGCTACCGTCGCTGCGGGAGAATTTCGATTCGGGCGGGAGCGTATTGCTGATCGAGTTGCGGGACCAGTTGGAACCGTTGCCCGATCTGTGCGAACGGATCGCGTCCGCGTTCGTCGACACGTGCCCCATCCAGGCCCGCGACGGCGGGTTCATCCGGTCGGGCTATTCCGCCGAACTCGACCGTCTCCGCTCGCTCGCCCACGGCGGCAAGCAGTGGATCGCCGAATACCAGTCGCGGGAAGTGCGGCGCACGGGGATCCCGTCGCTCAAGGTCGGATACAACCGCGTTTTCGGATACTACATCGAGTTGACGAACGCGCATCGCGAGCGGGCTCCGGCCGAATACATCCGCAAACAGACGCTCAAGAACGCCGAACGGTACATCACGCCCGAATTGAAGGAACGCGAGGAGCAGGTTCTGACGGCCGACGAGCGTGCCAAGGAGCTGGAATACGACCTGTTCGTTGAACTGCGGGACCGGGTCGCCGCCGAATCCCGGACCCTCCGGCGAACGGCCTCGGCACTCGCCCACCTCGACGTGCTCCGCGGACTTGCCGACCTCGCGCTCGACCGGAAGTATTGCCGTCCGAAGCTCGTTGACGGCGATCGGCTGCGGATCGTCGACGGCCGACACCCCGTACTCGATGTGCTCGAACCCGAAGGCACGTTCGTTCCGAACGACACGACGATGGGCGGCGACGACGGATCGATCCACCTCATCACCGGACCGAACATGGCGGGCAAGAGCACCTACATCCGCCAGGTGGCGCTCATCACGCTGATGGCGCAGATCGGTTCGTACGTGCCCGCGCGGGAGGCGGAGATCGGAGTCGCGGATCGGATCTTCGCGCGGGTCGGCGCGAGCGACGAGTTGTCGCGGGGGCAGAGCACGTTCATGGTCGAGATGACCGAAACGGCGAGGATCCTCAACACGTCGACGCGGCGCAGCCTCGTGATCCTCGATGAAATCGGCCGAGGCACGAGCACTTACGACGGCGTGTCGCTCGCGTGGGCGGTGGTCGAGCACCTGCACGACCGGATCGGATGCCGAACCTTTTTCGCGACGCACTACCACGAATTGGCCGATCTCGCCGCGTCGCTAGCCGGCATGCGCAACTTCAACGTGTCGGTCCGGGAATGGCAAGACGACGTTCTCTTCCTGCACAAGATCGCGCCGGGACCCGCCGACAAGAGCTACGGCATCCATGTCGCAAGGCTCGCTGGCGTGCCTCGGGAAGTGAACGAGCGGGCCAAGCAGATCCTCGCGCACCTCGAGGACGAACATCTCGACGGACACGGCAAACCGCGCGTCGCGCGGAGGGAACGGACACGACGCGGCGATATCCAGCTCACCCTCTTCTCGCCGCACGAACACCATCTGCTCCGGGAGATTCGCGAGCTCGACCTCGACCAAATCGCTCCGATCGACGGGCTGCGCCGCATCCAGGCTTGGCAGGAGGCATTGCGCGGCGAGGACACCGACTCCCGTTAGCTGACGAACTCGTCCTTCTCCTCGGCGCTTTGGACCGTGATGTCTCCGGTTTCTTCGAGTCGGCGCACGATGTCCACGATCTGCTGCTGGACCGACTCGACTTCGGCGAGCCGCTTGGGGCCGAGGAACTCCATCTCCTCGAGCAGCGTGGCGGACGCGCGCTGCGACATGTTGCCGAGGATTTTCTGGCGGAGGGTCTCGGACGCGCCTTTGAGGGCCATCGCCCATTGACCCGTCTCGACGTGCTTGAGCACTTGCTGCACGTCCTTGTCGGTGAGTTTGCCGATATCGTCGAAGACAAACATCAACCGGCGGATCTCCTCGACCAAGTCGGGATCGTCCTGACCGAGGTTGTCGAGCAGCGCGCGTTCGGTCGCGCGGTCGGCGACATTGAGGATCTCCGCGACCGTCGCGACGCCTCCGGCGCGTTCGAGCGATTGGCTCATGACGTTCTGCATGCGGTATTCGAGCGCGTCCTCGACCTGCTGGATCACCTCGGGACTGGTCTGCCCCATGTGCGCGATGCGCCGGATCACGGCGAATTGCGTGCTCGGCGGAAGCCCCGAGAGGATCTCCGCGCCGAACGGGGGAGGAACGTGGCAGAGGATCAGCGCGATCGTCTGGGGATGCTCGTCCACCAGGAACGTCAGGATATTCTGCGGATCGACCTTCTTAAGGAACCCGAACGGCACCGATTCGATCGATTGGCGGAGGTTTTCGAGGGTTGTTGTGGCGTCGCGTCCGAGCGCCCGTTGGACGAGGTTCTGGGCCAGTTCCAGCCCGCCGACACCGCCGAGCGATTTGGGGTTCATGTCCGCGAACTCGACGATCACCTGCTCCTGCTCGTCGGTCCGCACATTGCTCACTTGGGCGATCTCGATCGAGACCGCCTCGACCTGCTTGGGCTTGAGTTTTGCGAGAACCCGCGCGGCGTCCTCCTCCGGCAGGCTCATCAACAAGACGGCGGCTTTATGGACGTTTGACACGGCCGTGTGTCCCCGGCGGTCCGCCCCGCGTCGCGGCGCCATCCCCGCGCGCACTCCTTGCGGGAGCGTACATCCTTCCTCATCGGCAAAGTCGGCCTTCCAAGTCCAGTCTGGTTGCCTCGGGCCGACGTCGATTCCGGCGGCCGTCAGTCGCCGACGCGGATTTCCCGCCGCCCGCCGGAATCGGCGAGCGCCCGCGAGAGTCCGGGCGTATTGAAGCGAGCCGAAAGACGGCCGTCCTTGCCGACCGCGATGATCCCGCCGGACGAGCGGGGAAGGCGCGCGTCGATCGCGTCCCGAACGGCGTCATCGAGCGACGCGCCGCGATATCTCATTTGGGCGGAGACGTCGTAGGCGATCGAACGCCGGATGTACTCCTCGCCGATCCCCGTGCAGGAAACGGCGCAGGTCGCGTCATCCGCGTAGGTTCCCGCTCCGATGATCGGGCTATCCCCGATCCGACCCCATTTCTTGTTAACGAGTCCTCCGGTCGACGTCGCGGCCGCGAGATGGCCCTGTTGGTCGAGGGCGACGCAGCCGACGGTGCCCATGTGCCCTTCCCACGCGCTCCCCGATTCCTTCCCTTGCTCGGCACGCCGGATCGATTCCAATTCTCGGACGCGGGCCGGTATCCGAAAATACTCGTCCCCCGCCCGTTCGACCTGTTGTTCGTCGGCGAACTTCTCCGCGCCGTCGCCGGCGAGCAGCACGTGCCGCGTTTTTTCCATCACGCGGCGAGCGAGGGTGATCGGGTTCTTGACGGTCCGCACGCCCGCCACCGCGCCGCACTGGTGCGAATGGCCTTCCATGATGGAGGCATCGAGTTCATGGCGGCCGGCGCCGTTGAGCACGGCGCCGCGGCCGGCGTTGAACCGGGGGTCGTCTTCGAGCGCGCGAACGACCTGTTCGACGGCGTCGAGGCTGCTTCCGCCGTCGGCGAGGATCTTGCGGCCGATGTCGAGCGCCTTTTCGAGCGACGCGCGGGTCGCCTCGCGATCCGCATCCGTCAGATTCTCCGCCCGGCCGATCGCGCCGCCATGCACGGCGATCGCCCACGGTCCGGCCGCTCCACGAGCCTCGGCAGTCATCATGGTCATCAATCCCAAAACCACCATCCACCCATGCCGGATCACCACGACACCTCCCCACGCCCCACGGGATATTCGGTTCGATGGCCGCTCCGCCGCGACGTCACGGCCGTATAGCCTACCCGTCCCGTCGCTCGTTCCACCAGCCCCATTGGCCGCCGTTTTCGTCGACTCCCACGGCCAGAGTCCACCGGTCGGCCTCGGGTTCCCGATCGACGGCGTTCCGCAAACGGCGGCCGATGTGACGCGCCAGGAGTTCGGCCGTCGTATTCGCGACGGGCAGCAGAACGCAGTCTTGCCGCGGAAACATCCAGTTCCGGTCGCCGAACGAAACGAGGACCTCGCCCGGCCGTTCCCGCAGCCGAATCAGCGGGTGCCGGGTGGGCAGAAGCACCTGATGGTCCAGAGGACGGATGATCGACGCGAGCCGGTCCCGGAGGGCGATGAAGTCGATCACGTATCCGTTGTCGTCGAGCGGACCTTCGACGGAGGCCCGGACGCGGTAGTTGTGCCCGTGCAGGCACTCGCACTGATCGCCGCGATACGTGATGAAGTGCGCGGCGCTGAAGACCAGTTCGGACTTATCGAGGTCCACTCGGAAACGGGACATGGCAATCACGGACTCCGGAACGGAAAACGGGTTCGGTGGTGAACGACGCGGGTTCGGACGTTTGCGTCACGTGATCCTTCCCTCATCGAGGGTTCCGCCAAGTTCCCCTTCGCGGAGCAAGGCAAAAAGGGCGCCGGCGATCAGGTCGGCGGTTGTGCCCGGATTGCGGCGGTGGCCGTCGCAACGGAGGAAGAAATCGAGATCGGCGAGCGCGGCGCGGTAGGGCGCGTCGGAGGGGCCTCCAAGCCGGAGCACGTCCCGCGCGCGGGCCGCGACCGTATTCGCCATCGATTCACCGCACTTCCGCCGGATCAGGCTGTCCGGTTCGTCGGCGAGCAGTCGCACGTGCGTGTGGACGATCGCATCGTTGAGCGACCACCCGCGCCGACGGGCCTCGATGAGCCACGGCGCCGCGCGATCGAGGACCGTGGAGAAGGACTCGACGTATTGTCGGGCGATCGCGTCGCGCGGGCTTGCGAACCGCATGGCGTCGAGCAGATCGGCGGGCGGTTCGGCGTGAACGTCGTGGCGGTCGGATTCGCCGAGCCCACCGGGCGAAGCCAGCCGGATCGCCTCGTAGACCCGCGCCGCGTCGTCGGGAGTCAACCGCGCGAGGACGCGCGGCAGGCCCGTCCCGAGAGGCTCATGCCGCGGCACGGCGGCGAGCGGGGCGAGCACGAGGAGGATGCCGAGGTTCGTATTCGTCCCGACATACCGTCGCGTCGCGCGCACGCCATCCAACACGGCCTGCCCGACTCCCCGCGTCTCCGCACGAGCCACGCACGGTCCCACCACCGCGGCGCTCACCAGGAAATCGGTAAATGTCAGATCCTCGAAGTCCGCGCCTCGGTGCACGTTGCCCGGCTTGGGAGCCGTCGCTTCGAGCAGGCACGCAAGCGTCACGCATTGGGCCATCGTCAACGACTCGGTCATCGTCCGGATCCCGCCGCGCGCGGCGCTCCCTCGCCCTCCAGGAATTCCTCGACCAGACGCAACACCTCGTCCGTCGCGTCCTCGACAACGTAGTGCCCTGCGTTTTCGAGCGCAAAAAGTTCCGCGTGCGGCAGGAGATCCCGGAGGCGATGCGCGCATTTGAGCGTGAAACACCAATCGCGCGCGCCCCAGATCATGCGGACGGGTCGCGGCGCGAAGAAGGGGAGCCCCCTCTCGAGGATCGCCAGGCCCAGCATCGTCGGGTGACGCGCGGTCAGCGGGATGTCCTTGACGAATCGATCGATGGCCACTCGGTTTCGCCATGAATCGTACGGAGCGAGCAGGCCGGCGGCGACCGGTCCGGAAAGCCGCTCGGGACGCTCGGTCGCCATGCGAAGGGCCGCGCGGGCGAATCCGTTCGCGCCGCGGATCAGGAGCGTTCCCAACCAGGGAATCCGGCACGCCAAAATGCGCCAGGGAACGCGCATCGGCGGAAACGCGCCCGTGTTGAACAGGACGAACCGCGCGAACCGATGCGGTTCGCGGAGCGCCGCGAAGAGCCCAATCGCCCCGCCCCAGTCGTGGACGACGAGCGTGATGTTCTCCAGATCGAGCGTCTCGATCAGAACGAGGAGCTCGTCCACGCGCTGTTCCATGCAATACCGATGGTACGCGGGCTTGTCCGAAAGGCCGCATCCCATGTGGTCGGGCGCGACGCACCGGTACCGGTCGCGGAACCGCAGGATCAGTTCTCGGTAGTAGAACGACCATGTGGGATTCCCGTGCACCATCAGGATCGGCGATCCATTCCCCTCGTCGACGTAATGCATGCGGGCCCCGTCGATCGCCAGGTAATGCGGCGCGAACGGATAGAGGGCCCGCCAATCGTCCCGACCCGTCATTCCGTTTCCCCATTCGGGAGGCGCGCCGCCGCGTCACGGCCGCTCCGCTCCGCGGTCGCTGCTCGCCTCATTCCGATCGAATTCCCCGCAGCGTGTCCAGAACGGCTCGCATGTCGAGCGGCAAAGGCGCTTCGAACGCCAACTCCGCGCCGGTGATCGGATGGCGAATCCTGAGCCGCCACGCATGGAGCGCTTGCCGATCCAGGAGGACCGGGTCGACCGACTCCCGACCGCCCGCCAATTCGCCGGCCGTGATGCGCGAACGGCCGCTGTAAAGCCGGTCGCAGAGCACGGGGCAACCGATATGTTCGAGATGGACGCGGATCTGATGCGTCCGTCCCGTTCGCGGCGCCACGCGCAGCAAGGCGAACCGAGCGAACCGCTCCTGGACCTCATAGAACGTGCGCGCGTCCCGGCTCGTCGTGTGCTCCGCGCGGATCGCCATCTTCTCACGCTGATACGGATGCACGCCGATCGGACGCTCGATCACGTCCCGGTCCCGGTCCGGAACACCCGCCGTGATCGCCAGATACTCCTTCTCGGTCGACCGCGCTTCGAACTGCGCCGTCAGACCCAGGTGCGCCCGATCGCACTTGGCCACCACGATCACGCCGCTCGTGTCGCGATCGAGCCGATGCACGATACCGGGCCGCGCCGCGCCCCCGATCTGACTCAGCGTGTCGAAATGATGCGTCAATGCCCCGGTCAACGTTCCCGACCAATGCCCCCTCGCCGGATGCACGACCATTCCGGGACGCTTGTTGATCGCGGCGAGATAGTCGTCCTCGAAAAGAACGTCGATCGGAATGGCCTCGGGGATCGGGCGCTCGCGAGGTCGATCCGGCAACCGAATGGCCACACGCTGCCCCGGCCGTATGTGGAACGACGCCTTCACCCGCGCGCCGTCGACCAAGACCCGCGCGTCGCGGATCGACTCCCTCAACTGAGTCCGGCTGTAGAACCGGAAATGACTCGCCAGAAACGCGTCGATCCGCAACCCCGACTCCGATTCGCATACGGTCAGCTCGACCGATTCGTCCGGCGTCAAGGATTCCGTCTCGGCGGTTTGCGGCGGGAGCATCACGGCATGGTCGCGGGCTACGGTGCCTTGGGCGGCGACCCTCCCGTTCCATCGCCGCTCGAACTCGGCGGATTCCCTATTTTCAGGTCCGGAAAATCGGGCAACCCGTTCAGATCGCCAGGCATGCCAGGCAGCCCGCCGCCCAAGTCGGGCGCCGATTTTTGAGCCACGAACCAATCGTAGAACGACTTTACCTCATCGCGTTTCAGCATATCCAGGTGGTTCTTCGCCAACGCGGCGACCGCCGTCAACTCCCCTTGCTGGATCACCTTTTCGTAGGCCTGGCTCGCGTCCTTGAGCTTGCCCAGCGTTTCATGAGCGAGCCCCAATCCGAATTGCGCGCGTTGGATCAGGAACGTATCGCGCGGGTTCGAGTCGAGCACGCGCTGGTAGGCGCCGATCGCCTGATTGAGGGCCTTGTCGGCTTCATCCCGATTCTGATAGATGATCTGGCAGCCCTGTCCGAGGTTGAAATCGGCGGTCGCCAGGTCCGCCCAAATGGCCGCCGAGGAATTCGGGTAGACCGACGAGACATCGCGGAGCGCGACTTGCCGATCCGTGCTCGATAACGCACGGAAATAGTCGGACCACGCATTGCCCGCCGCGGTCTGATTGCGACTCGAAATCCACGCGCCGACAAACACCACGAGGATGACGGCAAGGGCTCCCAAGCCGATCCACCTCATGTAGGGTCGGGTCGCCTCGATCGACTTGCCGAGCGAATCGGCGAGTCGGTTGGTTTGCAATTCATGACGGCGTTGCGATTTCATGAGTCCGTTCGCCGAAGGCTCGGCCCTCTCCGACCAAAATAACCGAGCACGAAAACGGTTCCCGCGCGCCGGTAACGCCGACTCGACCTCGTCGCGGCCGGCTCGATCCGAGTATAGGACCCCGATCCGCGGACCGTCAATACGAGCGTCCCCATCCCGGCACGGCGACCGCGACGTTCCAGTCCGGACGATCCAGATCCGCGACGCCGCGCCGGCGGCCATGGATCAACCGTTGCCAAACCGCCCGCCATCGCCGCTCGCGCACATCGCTTTGTTCGACGCGTGCAATAGCCCGTGGTGCGCCGAGGGTGGTCGCACCCGAGCGCGGCACGCAACCGTTGGGCGATGATGTTGCGCGCTTGGGGAAACGCGAGGGCCGGCACCTCCTTTTTCCGCCCGTCGCGTTTCGACGTTGATCTACCCGGCGGCAACTCCGCTCTTCGCGGCGCAGGCCGCGTGCCGCCGGGAATCGTCAATCCGAATCGTTCCGTGAGTCCGCTTCATGGGCGGCCCCGCTTCACTTCCAGAATCGCGACCACCAGTCGTCTTCATGCTGCGGCCCTTTCATCTCGACGTTCTCGGTCGCCGCGCGGTCCGACTCGGAGATCTTCGTCGTCAATCATCTGTCCGACAGCGTCTCGGTGATCGACGCGACCGACGCGTCACGTCCGTTCGTGCGCGAGACGTTGCTCGTGGGTGACGAACCGCGCGACATCGTCGTCGCCGGCGCGCGGCGTGAAAAGGTCGTGGTCGCGGACGCGCATCGCGGACAAGACCGACCCGGTGATCGGGAACTGACCAAACCGTCGGTTGGACGGGGCGATGTCTGGATCTTCGAAGGGGACTCGGCGTGCGCGAGTTGCCATCTGTTCGCCGACATGGACGACATCGCATGGGACCTGGGGGATCCGGCGGGCACGATGGAAAACAGCCCCGTCCGCCGCGTCGCCATTCCGGCTCGGCAGGGACCGATGCCCGACTTCCATCCGATGAAAGGACCCATGGTGACGCAGAGTCTGCGTGGTATCCTTGGCGCCGGTCCGATGCATTGGCGCGGCGTTCGAAACGGAGTGAACGGCGGTGATCCGGACGCGCTGCCCGATGATCCGGCCGTGCTGAAGCGGATCCTGCTGCGGCTCGCGGCGATGCTCCGCGACCGAACGACCGGCACGCTCGGTATCCGCGGCTCCAGCCGCATCATCCCGCCGCCGCCGATTCGTAGGTCTTTTTATCGCGCGACTCTCCGAGCCGCGTCTTCCCGAATCGGAGCGACGGGCGACGACGGGCGTCGCCTGACCGGAGCACCCATCGCCCCGACTCAACGGCACCGCCCCCGGCACCGTGCCGTTCGCCGGCATCCGCAGGCCGCCGCTCCCGCCGCGCCCGACACCCCCACCAACGCAATCCGCCGGACGCTTACGTGCTCGTGCTCGCAATCGGAATCGCGTGTGGTAAGATCCCGCATGACAGGCGGCCGTTGCGTTCGCGTCGTTTGCTCCGCGTTTTCCTACTGCATGGAGGATCTCCGCGGTGGGACCGTACTTCGCATCCCGACGTTCGTTCCGTCTCGCCCGATTCATCCTGGTATTCCTGGCGGTTCCCGCGCGATTCGGGTATTCCGACAGTCCGTATGCCGACGCCCTATCCGAGTCTCGGCGCTGGACGGCGGCCGCCTTTGAAGGCACGACGCTCGAACTGAAGACGGCGGTGGGACTCAACGTCCTCGCGAACCATGGGCCGGTCTTCGCGAATCGGCAGGCGGGTTTGCCGCTCAAGCTCGACAATACGGTTTTCGCTCGAGGCATATATTGCCACGCGCCCAGCAAGCTCCTGGTCCGTCTGCCGTCCGCCGGCGAGCGTTTTTCCGCGCGCGTCGGTGTGACGAGCAACGGAATGACTCGGCCGGGACGCGGTTCGATCGTGTGCGGTGTGACGGTCGGCGGTCAGGACGCGTTCCGTTCCGGCGTGCTGAGCGAAGGGATGGCGAGCGTGCCGGTGCAAGTGGATCTGCGAGGCGCATCGGAGTTTTTTCTTGAAGTCGAACCGACCGCGGACGGCATCTCGTGCGATCAGGCCGCCTGGGTCGACGCTTCGATCACGCTCGCCGACGGCAAGACCGTTGGGCTCGGCGATCTGAGGATCGCGCGCGTCGATCGTCGCCCGTTTCCCAAGAGGCCTCCCTTTTCGTTCCGGTATGGGGACCGGCCATCGAGCGAACTGCTCGCCGAATGGCCGGTGACGCGCGAGACGCGGCGTTTGGATGCGCAGCGCAGCGAGCGGATCGTGACCTATCGCGATCCGCAGGCGGGCCTGGTCGTGAACTGCCGCGGCATCGAATACGACGACTATCCGACCATCGAATGGGCGGTGACGTTTGAGAACACGGGGACGAGCGAGACTCCGATCCTGAGCGATGTTAGGACTCTGGATGTGCGTTTCGAGCGCGACGTGGATGGCGAGTTCGCGCTGCACCATCTGCGGGGCGATGATTGCACGCCGGCAAGCTACGAGCCGCTCGAAACGCCGCTCGGCGCCCGGTCCGAATTCGTTTTCGCGCCGTCGGGGGGGCGGCCGACACAAGGCGCATTCCCGTATTTCAACATCGCGTGGCCGCGGGAAGGCGTGATCGCGGCCGTCGGTTGGCCTGGACAATGGATGGCTCGGTTCACCCGTGATGAGGGCGTCGGACTGCGCATCGAGGCGGGGCAGGAGCTGTTGCGGCTGAAACTCCGCCCGGGTGAACGGGTTCGCGGACCGCTCGCCGTCCTTCAGTTCTGGACGGGCGACCGCGTCGACGCGCAGAACGTGTGGCGCCGATGGATGCTCGCCCACAACTTGCCTCGACCCGGCGGCGCGTTGCGGCCGATCCTCAGTTCCTGCAGCGGCGGATTCATGCCCGGGCTTCGATGCGATGAAGCCGGAGAACGCCGGTTCATCGATGCGTTCGCGAAGGAAGGCGTCCGGCTCGACTACTGGTGGATGGACGCCGGTTGGTACCCCTGCGGCGATGGCTGGCCGCGCGTCGGAACGTGGGAACCCGATACCGAACGATTCCCGCGCGGCCTGCGCGCGGTCAGCGACCATGTCCATCAAATGGGCTCGAAGCTCATCGTTTGGTTCGAACCGGAACGCGTCGTGGCCGGAACGTGGCTTGCCCAAAACCATCCCGAGTGGATCCACGGCGGGGCCGACGGCGGGCTGCTCGACCTGGGCAATGCCGACGCGCGCGCCTGGCTCATCGAACACGTCGACCGGTTGCTCACCGAGCACGGCATCGACCTGTATCGACAGGATTTCAACGTCGACCCGCTTCCCTATTGGCGAGCCGCCGATCCGCCGGACCGTCAGGGAATCACCGAACTGCGGCATGTCGAAGGGTATCTCGCCTATTGGGACGAACTGCGGCGCAGGCATCCCGATCTCTTGATCGACAGCTGCGCGTCCGGGGGACGTCGCAACGATCTCGAAACGCTTCGTCGCGCCGTTCCGTTGCTGCGGAGCGACTACCAGTCGTTTCAGGGCGATCCGAGTTTCGCGCTCGGCAATCAATGCCACACGTACGGGCTGTCGTCGTGGTTTCCGTTTTATGGACAAGGTGTCTATTTCAACGAGCAGGACCTGACGTACAACGTCCGCAGTCATTTCTGTCCGGCATTGGGGTTGGCGGCCGACGTGCGACGACCGGATATCGACTGGGAATCGCTCCGCCGTCTTTCAGGTGAATGGAAGACGATTTCCGAGTTCCTACTCGGCGACTTCTATCCGTTGACGCCGTATAGTCTCGATCCGGAGGCCTGGCTGGCGTGGCAGTTCGACCGGCCGGAAACCGGCGAAGGCGTCGTGCAGGTATTCCGGCGCGGCGAGAGCATCCACGAATCGGCCCGATTACGGCCTCGGGGCATCGCGCGCGACGCGACGTATTCGATTACCGACCTGGACCAATCCGACACGACGCGGGTGGCGGGCCACGAACTGCTTGACAAGGGACTCCTCGTCACCGTCCCCCAACCGATCGCGGCGAAGATCCTCGTTTATCGGCGAGTCACCCCGTGATCCGCGCGAACTCAGGTTCCCAAGACCGGCCAACGGCGGCCAAGTTCGAAAACGACTTGCATGTTGGAAGGCGATTGGAGACAATGGCGGCACCGGGCGCGGCGGACGGGGGCGCGCGTCCGGCTCCGTTCCAGTTCCGATTCCGGTACCGTCATAGGTGAGGGCGTGAACATGTCCAGCCGTCCGAGGGCGCGCGTTCGCCGCGCCGCTTTTACGTTGGTCGAATTGCTCGTCGTCATCGCGATCATCGGGATCTTGGTCGCCTTGCTGCTTCCAGCCGTCCAGGCGGCGAGGGAGGCCGCGCGCCGCATGCAGTGCGGCAACAATCTGAAGCAAATCGCGCTCGCGACCCACAACTACCACGACACGCACAAGGCGTTCCCGGCGGGCGGCGTCACGATCGGCCCCTGCTGCGGAACGCTCAGCCGCGGAACCTGGACGATCGCGATCCTGCCGTTCGTGGAATTGCAGACGCTTTACGACCAATACGACCAGAACTACTTCAATGAGGACGTCGTGAATCGCGCCGTCGTACAGACGTTCACGAGCGTCTTTGTCTGCCCGTCGGATATCAACACGAAGGTTCTGGACCAACCGGCAAGCGGGCCGGGGAGCGGAATTTTTTACGCTCCCGGATCGTACCGCGCCGTATCGGGACGGACGCGCGGAAGCGTCGCGGGCGATTCGTACGCCGACTGTTCACAGATCTGGAGCGACGGCGCCTATCCGTTTTTCAATCGGGGAGTCCTGCATCACGTCGGCACGTCGTCGAGCAGCGGAATGGCCTCGTACGAGACGATGGCGAGCATCATCGATGGCACGAGCAATACGATCATGATCGGCGAGTACCACACGCGGACCAACAACCGGCGGCGGACGTTTTGGGCGTACACGTACACCTCGTACAATCAGTCCTCGGTCACCGTTGGGCCGGGCGGCGGTTCCCGATGCCTGTTGCCCGACTACACGCGATGCGCGTCTCTGGGGAACTCGAACCCGTGCAAGCGAGGATGGGCGAGTCTGCACCCTCAGAACATCATGTTCGCGCGAGCCGACGGCTCGGTGCGCCCGATCGCGACCAACGTCAACATCGATCTGCTCGGAAACATGGCGACGATCTGTCAGGGCGAGGCGTTGGTCGTCGACGATTGACGATTCGTCGGCCGACGCGCGTATCATCGTGGTCGGACGTCGTCATTCGCGGTCAGCCTGTTCGATCCGGTATCCACTCCTCGGGACGTTCACCATGCATTACGCTCGATTCGCCGGTTTCCTCGCCGTGGCCGCCTCGTTGTCGCTCGCGGGCTGCGGCGGCGACGGGGACGTGAAGACGGTCCCCGTTTCGGGCACGATCAAGAAAAACGGCCAGCCGCTCGCCGGCGCGCTGGTCACCTTTGTTCCCATGAATACCGCGGACCAACTCGCGCCGTCGTCGGTCGGCAAGACCGATTCGGACGGCAAGTACGCGCTCAGGACGGTCATCGACGACCAAGCCGGCGCGATCGTCGGCAAACACGTCGTGCGCATCGAAATGAAGGACTACGAGGAAGACCCTTCGGACGACTCCGAGAAACCGCATCGCGATTCGATTCCGAAGAAATACAACTACGAATCCGAACTGCAGTTCGACGTGCCGGCCGGAGGTTCCAAGAACGCCGATTTCGACCTTCAAATTCCATGACGCGCCGGCGGCCATCGACAATTCGCTTCGCCGTGCGGCCTGTCGCGTTCCGAATGCGCGTTCTGTTCGGAATGGCCGTTGCGTGTACGCTTGCGTGCCGGCCCGATTCACGCGAGGGTGCCAAGCCGGCAATCGTCCACCCTCCCGCGGAACTGACGGTGGCGGCCAACGATTTGGCTCGCGATTCCGACGGCGGCGTCACGTTTCTTTCGTTCGCGATGGGCAAGATCGGTGACGCGGACCTGGAACAGCTCGATCGGCATCCCACGCTCACACGGCTGCGCATTCAGGAATGTCCGCGCGTCACCGACGCGAGCCTCGATCGCATCGCGAAACTGGAGGCCCTCGAACAGCTCGAACTCATCCGCGTGCCCGTTTCCGACTCGGGAATCGCGAGGCTCGAGTCGGCGAAGGCCCTTCGCCGACTCGCGCTCCATCATACGTCGGTCACCGGCGCCGGTTTGGCTCCGCTCGCCAAACTAGGTCTGACCGACCTTCAGATCAGCGGAACGGGTATCAGCCGCGAGGGGCTCGCATGCGTTCCGACCCTGACGACGCTCGAATCGCTCGGCCTGCATCTGACGTCGCTGCCGGCCGAACAATGGCCTCCGCTCGCCCCGCTCGGCCGATTGCGGAGACTCGACCTCTTGACGACCCGTGTTTCCGATGCGGGAATCCGGGTCCTCGACGGCATGGTCGATCTTTCGGACCTCGTTTTCACAACCGAGGCGATCACCGATGCGGGCATGGAGGCGATCGGCGCGTTGCGATCGATCCGAACGCTCAATCTCGTCGATGCGCGAATCACGCCGTCCGCGCTGCGGCGTTTGAAGGATCTCAGCAAGCTCGAAGTGCTCGAACTCGGACCGACGATTCCCGACGAAGGCCTTCGCGAGCTTCCCCTCTTGGAAAATCTCCGCGAATTGAGGCTCAACGCGACGCTCATGACGGGGAGCTCGCTCGATCATCTGAAGACGTTCAAGAACCTGGCGGTGATCGATATCCGCAGTGCCCGTTTGTCGCCGACGGGCAAACAGGTGATCGCCGATCTGACGGCGTCGCGGCCCGAGATCCGCATGGTCTACATTTCCAATTGAAACGGGCGATTCGGCTCATTCCTTCTCGATCGTCAGCACGGCGTGCAGGCCGTCTTCGAGGAATGACAGGGCGACCGTGACGTCCCGGAGTTCGGCGAGCAGCGAGCCCAACCGTGTTTCGGCGCCAGGCGCGAACGGTTGGCGTGGAGCGTGGGCCGAGCCGTGCACGGTGCAGGTGACCGACTTCCCGTCTTCGCCGACCACGTAGGTTCCGTTGGCGGGGCAGAAGAACGTCGCGTCGTATGTGCGGCGCGCCATCACGTCTAGCTGCTTGAGCGTCTCCGCACCGGTCAATGGACTCTCGCCCTCGTGTTCCGCATGGAACGCCCGACTCAAACCGGAAAGTGGTCCAAGATTGTGGAGGCAGGCGATGCGCTGATTCTCGGACCAACCGATGCGGTAGGCGCCGAGGACCTGATTCCAGTGCGTCGGCCGAACGCGGACCATCGCATGCGCGGGCGGGCCCGCGTCATGGTCCACCACGGTCCCTTTCTCACGACGTTCGCGTTCGATCGCCATCAGATCTTCCAAGATGAACGGCTTGCTCGCCACATACAGTCCGTTACCGATTCTCGCCCAGCAAAACCGCCATTTGACCGGCCCGAATTGGAAGGCGTAGCTTCGAGCGGACGCCGCATCCTTGTCCTCGAAACGATAGAAATCCTGGGAGATTTCAAAGAACGATCCGGGACCGTCGACCTCTTGCCGGGCCAGTCTTGCCAAGTAGTCGTCGAGCGCATCCAGTGTTCGGTCGACGATCGCCGTGTCCTGGACCGAAATCGCCGCGTAGATCGGAACATTGAGGGATAGGGCGAGTATCGGGATCACCACCTCCTCGTCGAAGATATTGACGCCGCCGCCGCCCGAAAACGACCCGAGGCCCATGCCAAGGAACCGCGAGACGTTGAAGTCGACGAGTGGATCCGCGTCGCAAATATTCAGGCTGATCTGCTCACCGATTCCCCGAGCGAGGAAATCGACAAGTCCAAACTCCTCGACGAATTGCATCCTGTCGTCGTGCCAGCGACCGCTCCGCGGTGGTCGGGAGACACCGGAACGCCATTCCAACGGGATGTCGATCGGCTCCTTGCCGGCGCGCGTGAGCATCCCCGCGACGAGTTCGTTCGATGTTGTCGCCGGAATCGCGAGTACGGCTCCGTCCGACATCAGCGCGAAATGTCGGAAGGACCGCGTTCTCCAGCTCGCGGTCGGATGCTCAAGGTTGATTTCATGTCCATCCGCCTTGGTCCAGATCTCGGCCACCGCATCATCGAGTTCGATGGCCATGATCGTATCGCTCGTGCCGTCACGAATCGTCTCCAATCTCGTACGCAGGCCGTCGTTGGAAATGAAAAGGCCGTCTCCCCGGCAAACCGCGATCGTCGACTTCCCCTGAGCGGCAATTTCGGGTGAGTCGGGACAGTAGACTCGGGGCATCTTGGCGACCAACGTCTTGTTGTGCGGGCTATCCCACGGCTCGTCCAAATGAAACTGCTCGTATAGGTCGGATTGCTCGAGGTACGGCAGCAAATGGACCCGCCAACTCAGCTCCGAACGATTCTTGGAACCCTTTCCGGGGGGTGGTGGGAACGAGCGATTTGCTGCGTGGTAGGTGTGCAGGGCCACGCCGACCTGCTTGAGCGAGTCGACGACCTCCCCTATTCCTTTGTCGCTGGGGCTCGCATCTCGGGCGCGCTGAAGCTCCTCGTCCATCTCGCGCAGTCCCGATTTTTCAAAGAGTGTTGGCTTGTCGAGTTTGACCGCCATCGTGAAGATGTTGCGTTGGGGGATCGGAAACTGATCGAGAGGCTCGGGCGGGCCGCCGAGCGCCTCGGCGAGATTCGAGTAGATCGAGTTGTCGATCAGCGGCAGAACGATGGTCTCGACACGGTAACGTTTCGGCGTCAACTGGAGCCGGATGGCGATCGGATCGAAATAGGTGCGCCAATACTGGTTGTACCGTGCAAGGAACGCGCTGTACTGATTGGATTCCGATTCGGAGATGTCCGAGAGGGGGATTTCGCAGCAGGGGACGAGTGATCCCGCGTGCCCATGGTGCGAGCAGGCGGCCGTCGTTCCGTCGGCGTTCAACGCATAGGCCCCGCCGTCCGGGCATACCCAAACGCCCTTTCCAAACGCGTCCGGCAGGCATCGTGACGCGGCCAGATCGGCGAGCGACGCGGCCTTCTTGCCCGTTTCGGTCGTGTGAAGCAAGGCCGCGTGGCCGATCACACGGAGATTGTTGTAGCAGAGGAACCGCCGCCGCTGCGTCAACTTCGATTGCGGACCGACGAGGTTGCGGATGAACGGATCCGAAAGGTAGACGAAGGCATCCTCTTCCGCCGCGCCTTCGGTCATGATCGTGCGGATAAACGCGAATTCGTCGCTCGCTCCGAGCCGCGGGACCGCCCGGCCATCGACGTCCGTGCCGGTGATGGCGCCGAGCACGCGCTGAAAGGCGATCCACGAATTCGAACGAACGTGCAGATCGGGGCGGGGATAGGCCGAGAAAACATGCAGCGCCCGATCGGCCGTGGTCACGTGCGTGTAGCGCACGCCAAGATACTCTCCGTCCGTTCGCGTCGCGCCGGGTTCCGCCTTCTCGGCGGCCGCGAGGAATTGGTCCATCTGCGCTCGAAGCAAGGCCGCCTGTTTCGCCTGGATCAGCAGGGTGATATCGGTGCCTTCCCGCACGAAAAGGTCGCTCGCCGCGACTCCGATCCGGTCGACAACCTGATTGTAGACGGGGATCAGCGCGTCGATCGTCTCGACGGCAAGTTGCCGTTTGATGCGGGCCGTTACGGACGACGTGCGAGCCGCCTGCTTGTTCTGATTGACGACATAGGCGCCCCAGTGGTCGGCGAGCCGCATCGCGTTCAGGAACGTGCCCACGTCGCGGAACTGGACATAGAGGTAGTCGGCCGGGACACATAGTGCCAAAGGAGAAATCGCCGGCTTTCGCCCGGCGAGCATCTCGGACCAAGGATGGCTCTTGACCGACGGCCCGACGAGGTCCTTGATCGAACGGGCCGGTTGCCGATTCGTATCGACCGGCTCGTCCATCATCGCGTCCAGTTGCAGGCTCTCCTGAACGGCGAGCGCTCCACTGAAGAGGCTCATCAAGTCAACGTCGTCCGTATTCGGGTTGCGGCGCCGTGAATTGCCCACGGCGTCGTCGACGATGGACCTCACACGTTGAGGATTGCCCGCCCGCGCGCCGAGCTGCATGACGACATACTGCAGATAGGGATCGCGGGGGTGGAGTTGGAGTTGGCCGATCGCCTCGTCCAACGTCCACGCGAATCGGCCGGCTTGCTCCTGGGTCAAGGCGGGTTGAAGCTTCACCTGCGTCGCCGCGATCCAGGCCGCGATCGCGGCGGCGATGGTCCAGCGGGAATGTCGGAACATGGTTGAACTCCCGTTAAAGCCGTTTCTTGACGATTTCCATGTAGTGACGTTTTCGTTTCGTGAACTCGCGTTCGTTGTAGATTTCGGCGAAGAGCCGGCGAAGGCCCGTTTCCAATTGCTCGACGGTCATGCCCTTGGGGCGATAGTTGACGTCGAACAGCGTGCAGCGATCCCAATAGACATCGCGAAGCAAGCGGCCTTCGCGTTTCAGTCTATCGTAAAGGGGCGTCCCGGGAAACGGAGTCAGCACGCCCACCTGGACCTCGATCAGTCGCGAACGATCGACGAACTCCTTGACTTGCGAAAAGACGTCGGGAGTCTGGTTGTCGAGTCCCAAGATGAAACAACCGTTGACGGTCACGCCATACGACTGGATCTTGTCGATCGCCTCGAGATACCGCGCGCTGTGTTCGCGTTTCCATCCGGTCGGATCGATGCCGCCCAGATCCTCGCCGCTCGGGCTTTCCAGCCCGATCAGGACCTGGCGGCAGCCGCTGTCGGCCAGCAGTTCGAGCAGTTCGTCGTCCTCGGCGATGGAGACGTCGGTCTCGGTGAACCACTGGATGCCGAGCGGCGTGACGGCCCGCAGGAACTCCTTGCCCCATTTCTTGTTGACGAACGTGTTGTCGTCGGCGAATTCGAAGAACGGCTGTTCGGTCACGCGCCGCGCCGCCTCGATTTCGCGGACGACTTTGTCGACGGGCTTCTGCTGGAACGCGGACGTGAGTCGCACGCTCGCCGCGCAGAATTCGCATTGCAACGGGCATCCGCGCGATGTTTGCACGGTGACCCGGTTGTAGGGACGCCCCTTCAAGAGATCGAAACGCGGGAAGACATCGTTCGGTTCCTCGAAGACGTCGCGGCGCAAGCCTTCGTAGCGCCGATCGAGCGCGCCGCGCCGGAAATCGGCGATGAGCCGCTGCCATGCGCCTTCCGCGCCGTAGAGCACGACGCTGTCGGCGTGCCGCGAGGCTTCCTCGGGCATCAACGTGACATGCAGGCCTCCGAGCACGACGGGCACACCGGCCTCGCGGTAACGATCGGCCAGTTCATAGGCTTCGTCGATTTGCGCGGTGAACGACGAGATGCCGACCAGATCGAACAGTTCGAGTTCACTCCGCGGATCGACTTCCGCGATCTCACGGTACGCGACGTCGATGTCGTCGGGAGTCAGGCCCGCGACGGTCAGCAGGCCCAGGCTCGGAAGCGAGGCGACCACCTGACCACGGCTCACGAATTGCGGAAGGGTGACTCCCAGTTCGATCAATTCCCTGGTCCGAACCCGCACGCCGCTCATCGCGATCAGGCCGATCCTCATGGCCCCGACTCCTCACGCCGCGCGACGATGAACTCCATGATCCGGCGCAAGGTCCGATAGTGGGCGAGCTGATCGTCGGGAAAGCGAACGGCGAACTGTTTTTCCACGAGCGCGAGAAGGCGCAGGCTCGCGAGGCTGTCGAGGCCGAGCCCGTGGGGCAGATCGTCATCGAGTCCGATATCGGATGCCCGGTCGTGTCCTCGACCGACCAGCACGCCGCGTAGATCGCGTTCCGGATCCGCCGCGCTCATCGCAACGCAGACTCCCGCACGTAGTGCTCGACGACCGCCTTCCGTCTCACCTTACCGGAGCCCGTTCGGGGCAAAGGCGCTGCGCGCAAAACAAACCGCGCGACGCGAAGCCCCTCGGGCGCCGCACGGGTCAGGGCCTCGAATGCGGCGGCGATATCCTCCGCGGTCACCGACGGCGCAGGCACGACGAACAGGCTCGGCACGTCGTTTCCCTCGACGTCGGGCACCCCAGCGACACAGATCTCGGCGAATCGGGCGCTCGCGTAATACGGCTCGATTTCCTCGGGATACACCGTGCGTCCGGACGCCAACACCATGGCTTCCTTGATCCGGCCGGTGATGAACAGGTTCCCGTTCCCGTCTCGATGGCCTCGATCGCCCGTGCACAACCAACCGTCGCGAATCGCGGCGGCCGTTCCCACCGGGTCCCGGAAATACGAGCGCATGACTCCTGGACTTCGGACCAGGATCTCCTCGATCGCATCGATGCGGACCTCGACGCCCGGAATCGGCTGGCCCACCGACCGGCGCGGGCATTGGCCGACGCGCCCCACCGAGACGATCGGGCCGGCCTCGGTGAGACCATATCCGAGTTCGACGCCGATTCCCACCGACGCGATGACTTCGGCAAGATCCGGGTTGATGGCGGCGCCGCCCACAATCAACGACTGGAATCGGGGGCCGATCGCCGATCGGAGGGCATTGCGGATCTCGAGGGACTCCTCGTCCGACTTGGATTGGAGCGCGCGCCGGGCTTCGGCCGGGCCTTCGCGCCGCAGCGACTCGGCGGCCAGCCCCGCGTCGATCAGGCGGTCGAGGATCTCGCGATAGAGGCATTCGGCGAGCGCGGGGACGGCGATCGCGTGCGTGATCCGACCATCGCGCAGCGTGTCGATGAGCCGATTGGGAAGGAGCGAACCGGGAAAGACGACGGGTGCCCCGCACGCAAGCGGAGCGAGGATGCCGGTGACGAGCGCGAACAGGTGTGATGGGGGAAGGAGAGCCAGCATCGCGTCGTCGGGACTTCCGCCTCGAATGGCGAGCAGACCGCGCAGATTGGCGAGCAGATTCGCGTGCGTCAATTCCACCGCGCGGGGACCCTGTGTGCTGCCCGACGTAAAGGCCAGCATGGCCACGTCATTCCCGTCCGCGACGGAGGCGGGCCGATCGGCCGGCTCGGCCGATCGCAGCGCGCTCGCATGGATCGCCGTGATCCCTTGCAGGGCGGCGAGTTGCGGCGCGGACCGATCGCCGTGCACCACGATCGGGCTTTGGCACGCCGCCGCGATCGCCCGCACGAAATCCGGCGGCGTGTCATGGGGCATCGGAACGGCGACGCAGTTCGCTCGGAGGATCGCCGCGAGTCCGATCATCCAATCGACGCACGGTTCGAGGACCAAAAGCACATTCGCGCGGGGCGACGCGCCGGCCGCCTCGAGCGCCGACGCTCCGCGTTCCATCGCTTCAAAAACTTCCGCGAACGAACGGCACGGACCGTCGGAGCTACCGCCACGAGCCGCCGGTCGGTCGCCGTGCCGTCGAGCGGCCTCCGCGACCAGTGCGGGAATCGTCAACGCGCTAACCGTTTCCACATCGGCACCCACGTTTCGCGGTCCACGTTCCGCGGGCCACGATCGCAATGGCGAGCAACACGCATGCGGCGGGCACCGGCATCACGTACTTTATCGGGTGCCAACCGGCCGCGAGGAACAACGTGACGGGAAGCGCCACATTGCCGAAGTTCATCGCCAGCGCGGCCGCCCGCGCCGCCCGCGCCGAAAGGTCGAGACGCTCCAGTTCGCGAACCAGCAACAGATTGACGAAGGAGAGACCGAAGCACGCGATATGTCCCAGGCGCGCCAGGCGGCGCGCCACGTCATCATATTCGCCGAGCCGTTGTGGAACAGGCAGCGGGCCCGCGAACGACCAGAGCCCCATGATCATTCCCGTCGCGATACCCACGACCATGGCGCTCCACGCGATCCGGACGTTGGCCCTCCAATTCGGCTCCGATTCGCGCTCGATCGCATCCATGCCGCCGGACTCCGGACACTGGCTCAGGTCTCATGGACAACGCCGCGCGATCATTCTGTCGTCGGTCGCGATGATTCGGAATCGCGTCCGACGTGCCAGAACGAACGCCAGTAGCGTTCGTCCGTATCGTACACATCGACCGGTGTGTCGCGCGTCACGTTGGGAGGCAGGATGCCGAACCGCTTCATTTCGCGGAGATAGTGCTCGTTGGGGTGGAATCCCGGCATATCGAACCGCTTTTGCTCGGCCAACGCGTCGGCCGAGCGGCGGATCGCCTGAAGGATGGTTTGGTAGGCCGGGTCGGATGTGTCCTTGACGACGTCATCGCCGCACAGACCAAGCCCGCCCGCACTCTGCGCAAGCGGCGCGCGCAACACGTGCGACTTTTCCGGCCGCGTGAGATTGCACATCGCCTGCAACGACTCGCCGTCCAGCTTGCGGGCCCGGCGCGCTCCCCCTTCCCCGCCATGGCAGCTAGCGCA
>VGZC01000066.1 GCA_016872725.1 Planctomycetota bacterium | reverse complement strand
TGCGCGTCGGGCGCGGCCAACGGTCCGGCGAGGATCAGCGCGAACGCGAAGAGCGTGTACCCGGCGGGAACTCGACCTCCGTCGTGCGCGATCCATGCCCAACTGAACAGGATCGACAAGAGAACGCAGTGATACGCGTAGATCGCCAACAGATCCCCTTGGGGGTCGAGCACGATCCACGCGATGCCTCGAAAGACGTTCGGAGGCCGCGCCGGCAGATTCATCCCCCCCGAAACGAGTTCGATGAACGCGAGCCCCACGAACATCGCTCCGCATATCGCCTCGACGGTTGGATAGCGCCGCGCGATCGGTTGACCGCAGTCGTAACAACGCCCGTTCAGCAAGAACCAGCCCAGAACGGGCACGTTGTGTCGGCCTCGGATCGCATGGCCGCAGCGCGGGCATTGGGAATGGCCGAACAACGTCATGCCGCGCGGAACGCGGTAGATGACGACGTTCAGAAAACTCCCGATGCTCGCACCAAGGAAGAACAGCCAGACAACGGCGAAGACCTCCAGCGCGTGGCCGCGGATTTCCTCCGCGATCGACATGCCGGGCAGACCCGGCACCGAAGGCCCTGCCGGTCGAATCGCGTTGCGAAGGACGGGAACACCCAGCGCATAGCCGAGCCCGGCCAGGAGGGCCAAACCGATCACGCCGGCCGCCGTCCATGGACCGCGACGACCACCCCGGTCCGACCGATCCGATCCCGATCCCGATCCCGATACCGATTCCGTTTCACCGACCATGCGTCCTCCCGCTCCTCGCGCCGGCCCCTTGCGAATCCAGGCCGGTATCGGGCGGGTCGCCGTTCCGTCTCGTTCGCCGTCGTATGGCGACCTGGCGGAGCGCGGGGCGCGAGGCCCATTGTAGTGGACGCCTTTCCCGCGGGCCAACCCATGGCGGCCGATCGAGGCGTGCCGTAAGGTAGTGCGCAACGTCCCGCCGCGCCCGATCGATGGCCCCCGATCATGATTCGAATCCACGCACTGACGAAGCGATTCGGTGTGGGCCGCGATGAATTGACCGCGGTCGATCGGCTCTCGTTCACCGTCGCGCCGGGTGAGGCATACGGCCTGCTCGGCCCCAACGGCGCGGGCAAGACGACGACGCTGCGCATGGTGCTCGGCCTGCTCGCGGCCGATGACGGTTTCGCCGAGGTCGCCGGGTTTCGGACGAGCGACACGCCGGACGAAGTCAAGCGGCGGATCGGATTCGTTTCCGCGTCCGCCGGCGTCTATCCCTGGTTGACGCCCCGGGAAGTCCTATTGTATTTCGCCGATCTGTACGAAGTGCCCCCACGACGGGCCCGCGAGCGGGCCGAGTCGGTCGCGAGCCTCTTTCGCCTCGAACCGTTCCTCCATCAGCGCTGCGCGACGTTGAGCACGGGGCAGAGGCAGCGGCTCAACCTGGCCCGCGCGCTCATCCACGATCCGCCCGTCATGCTGCTCGATGAGCCGACGCGCGGGCTCGATGTGATCGGAAGCCAGATCATCGTCGATTACATGCGGCACGTGTGCGCCGAGGGCAAGGCGGTCATCCTCACGACCCATCGGCTCGACGAAGCCCAGCGGCTCTGCCATCGGTTCGGTCTGCTCCATCACGGTCGGCTCGTTCAAGAAGGAACGCTGACCGAACTGCGCGCGGCGACCGGATGCGACGGGCTCGTCGACATGTTCATGAAGCTGGCCGGCATTCCCGATCCGCTCGCCAACGGGAGCGCGTGACGCATGCCCGATTCGACCCGTTCCGCCGGTTCCCGACTCGCCGCGCGATGGTCGCGCCAGGCCCGTCTCACCGGGAAGGAACTCCGCGAAACACTCCGCGACGGGCGCACGATCGGCACGCTCCTCCTGATGCCGATACTCGTGTATCCCCTTCTGAGCATGGCGTTCCAGCGTTTCCTGCTTGCCGAATTGTCGTCGCGCGCGCCCGGCCCGGCGATCGCGATCCTCGAACGGGGCGGCGATTTTGACCAAATCGGGCCGTGGCTCGAGCTGGGGGTCGGCGAATTGAAACGGCGGGGCGACGCGGACGAATCGTCCGAGGTGACACTGACCGGTCCGCGCGACGAAAGGGCCGTTCACGACGTCGAGGCGGCCGTTCGCGACGGGGCCGCCGAGATCGGACTCACGATCCGCGAAGGTCCCGACCGCCGTCTCGATGTGCACATCGCGTACCGCGAGGAGATCGCGAGTCTCGCGGCACTCGAACGGATCGAACGGCTTCTCGCGGCGGCCCATGCGCGGGCCGTCGATGACGAAGTGCGCCGGCTCGGACTGGAACCGCTCCGCGCGCTCGACGTGAGGCGACATCGCGTCGAGTCCACGCCGGGCACTTCCCCACTCGCGACGCTCGTCCCCCTCGTCCTTCTCCTCATGACGATGACCGGCGCCGTCTACCCGGCGATCGACCTCACGGCCGGCGAACGCGAACGGGGAACGCTCGAGACGTTGATCGCGGCGCCCGTGTCGCGTCTATCGCTCTTGATGGCGAAATACGTGGCCGTTGTCGCGGTCGCCCTGCTGACGGCGACCGTCAACCTCGTTGCCATGACGGTCACGGTCCAAGTCGCCGGCTTCGCGGAACTCCTTTTCGGCGATGAAGGCGTCTCGCCCGGTGTCGTGGTTCGGGTCTTCGCGTTGCTCGTGCTCTTCGCCGCCTTCTTCTCGGCCGTGCTCCTTTCGATCACGTCGATGGCCCGCAGTTTCAAGGAAGCCCAAGCCTACCTGATTCCCCTCATGCTGGTTTCCATCACGCCCGGATTGCTCAGCATGGCGCCGGGCCTCGAATTGACGCCGTGGCTCACCGCCGTGCCGCTGGTCAACCTCGTGCTCACCGCCCGCGACCTCTTCCGCCAGACCCTGGATCCGGCCCTGGGTACGGCCGCCATGGTCGCGACTCTGCTCTACGCGCTCGCCGGTCTCGCGTTCGCCTCGCGCGCCTTCGGAACCGACTCGATCCTCGCCGGAAGCCGCCGAGCATGGACGGACGTTGGGCGCAGGCCGAGCCGTCCGCTCGATGCGGCGTCGGTCGGGACCTCGCTGGCCTGCCTGGCCGCGGCCTATCCCGGCCAATTCCTGCTCGGCGGATGGATCGCGCAGGCCCGTTCCGTTTCGCTCGCCGGTCGCCTGGTCGCCGCCTCGCTCGCCACGCTCGGCCTCTTCGCCGGCATTCCGCTGGCGGCCGCCCTGTGGGGACGCATCCGCCTCGCCGCGGGATTCCGGATGCACCGCGCGCCCGTTGCGGCGTGGGTCGCCGGCGGTGTCCTGGGCCTGACGCTTTGGCCCGCCGCGCACGCGGCCTTCCAGTGGGGCGCCGCCTCCGGCTTCGCGTCGCTCGGCGACTCGGAATTACGCCGCGCCGCGACGCTCGTGGACGACTTGCGCCGCGTCCCCGTCGGACTCATTGTCGCGGCAATGGGTGTCGTGCCCGCGATCGCCGAGGAATTCTTCTTTCGCGGGTTTCTGCTCGCCGCGTTGCGGACCCGCCTCTCCGGGCGAGGCACCGTACTCGTTTCGGCACTCCTCTTCGCCGCGTTCCATTTGGTGACCCCCGGAATGCTCGCCATGGAACGGTTCGTTCCCAGCTTCCTGTTGGGGTGTGTCCTCGGCTGGCTCGCACTCCGATCCGGATCGATCGGACCCGCCGTGATCGCACACGGCCTCCACAACGGCCTCCTGCTCTCCCTCCTCGCCACGTTCCCGGTCGGAGCCGAGCCTCTCAAGGCCGACTCGGGATGGCTTGACGCATCTTTGCCCGCTCCCTGGTACGCGCTCTCCGCCGCCGGTTTGATTGCCGGCGGCCTTCTTCTTCGCGCCTGCCACCCGAATTCCCACCCGATTCCGTTCGATCATGGATGTAAAAATGGGCAAGCCGAGTAAAATAGCGAGTTAATGTCGGGTTGTGTCGGATTTTTTGGGGAACTGGCCGCGCGGACGGTGCGTCCAATTCAAGCGGCTCTGCGCGGGGTGCGAAACCCACAGGTTCGCATGGTGGTTTTGGGTGGGGAGTTTTTGGGTTTCCTGGATTATGTCGGCGGATGGATGAAGGCGGAGGGGTCGGGCCGGTGGGACCCTTTTTGTTGCAACCGGTTGAGGCCCAACTATAATCGCTAGAATTGCCCAGTTTGAAATCGTGCGTGCGGATCGTCTTAGCGCGGCGGGTCGAGGGTGCGCCTCGCGGCCCGTGGTGAGTTCACTTTCTCCCCTTCTATTCGGGGGGGCCATGCCATCGTTCGCTGGCCGTTGGCGGCGGGGCATCCTGACGAGGGTTGGTTCATGACCATTCGGCGTTCGCGTCCGACGTTCTCCCAATTGCTGAAAAACCGTAAGCGCCGCTTGGCATTGCGCCTGCGGGACACCGATCGGCGGATGCAGTTGGAGCAGTTCGAGGATCGTCGGCTTCTGGCGGCGGGTCCGATTCTGGTTGGTGTGCAATCGGCGGACGGGGACCTCTTCCTGCGCGGCGCGACGACAACGCTCAACATCGCGCCTCCGTCGCTCAAGCTGCGCTTTGACGGCAATCAGACGTTTTCGGCGAGCGAATCGATTTTGAACCAGGCGATTCGCGTCACGCGCGCGGGCGAGGACGGGGTCCTGGGTTCGGCCGACGATGTTCGGATCGCGCCGGGGTTCCTGGGTCCGAATTCGGCTCCGAACCAGAACGAGATCCTGCTGCGGTTCGCCGAGACCTTGCCGGACGACATGTATCGGCTCGAGATTTTTTCGACGGACAATGTGCCTCAGGGCATCCGAGCCCTGCGCAACGCGTCGGGCGACGTGTTCCAGCCGACCGATCCGGCGACGGATCGCGAAACGCTCTATTTCGATTTGGATCTCGGCGCGCAGATCCGCGCCGTCGTGCCTCAGCCGGTGGCCCGCGACGCCAACAACCGGCTGGTCCAGCAGGACAAAGTCATCCTGATCTATTTCAACAACGACGATTTGTGGGATGCGCCCGTTTCGTACATCTCGGGTGGAACGAATCCGACGGTCGTGGATCCGCGGTTCTATCAACTGATCGCGACGGGCGACACGGCGACGAACGTCGACGACGCGACCTATTATCCGACGATGATCGACTACGATCCGGCGACGGACGTGGCGAAGCTGACGTTCGCGACCGAACTCTACAATTTGACGGGCAATCCGGCGAAAGCGACGACGTTCCGGCTGCGCGTCGGCACCGACGAAGCGCGACCGGCTCCGCCCGTTCTTCTCGACGTGAAGGGGCCCGGCGGTCCGAAGAACGACTACCACATCGATCTGCGTTATCCCGATTACTCGGTTCCCGCGGACATGCAGGCGATCCTGCGCGACGCGGCCGACCGCATCGAACAGATCGTGGTCGGCGATTTGGCGGACGAGGGAACGATCGACGATCTCGAGATCACGGTGATCGCGGGCAGAATCGACGGTGTGGGCGCGAACGTCGCAATGGGTTTCCCGACGAACACACGCAACGATTCGAAATTGCCGTTCCAGGCTCAGATCACGATCGACGTCTACGATCTGCTCGACCAGGCGGCCCACCAGAGCGACCAGGAGGAGCTCGCCGCGCTCGGCGCGGTGGCGGCGATCAACGTGCTCGAGGACGGCTCATCCTACCGCGACGGCCAGACGGTTCGGATCACGAACGCGTCGGGCGCGAGCGTGCTCTACGAGTTCGACGGCAACGCGACCTTGGTGAATCCGGCGGCGATCGCCGTGCCGTTCACGAGTTCGCCGGCCACCTCGCGCGGCGCGATGGCGGCGGCCTTGCGGGCGCTGATCGCGGCCAATCAGCCGGCGATGAACGCGTTCCTGTCGGCGGACGGCACGCGCGTTCTGCTGAATCCGACCGCCGGGGTGGCCCGGGTGGTGGTGAGTGTCGGCGCGCGGGGCGTTTCGAATTCGCCGTTCTACGATGTCGCGACGCTCAAGGAGTCGATGGAGCGCGAGATCCTGCGCGCGATGGGCTTTGGCACGATCTGGTCGCAGCTCAAGCTCGTGTCGGGCGTCGGCACGGCGAATCCGCGGTTCATCGGCCCGAAGGCGACCGCCGAATTCAACGCGCACTTCAACGTCGTGGGGACGTCGATTCCGATCGAAAACCTCGCCGACCGCACTGGCGCGCCGGTGATCGCGCAGTACTGGCGCGAGGAGTTCTTCGAGCCGCAGAACTTCACGCCGCCGAACAACGCGGCCCCGAAGACGCGCGGCGAGTTGATGACCGGCTTTTTGAACTACGCCGAGCCGAACCGGATCAGCCGGATCACGATCGCGGCGCTCGCCGACATGGGCTACGTCGTCGACATGCACGCGGCGGATGAATTCCGCGGCGCTTACCTGCAGGTGACCGGCACCGCCTTCACCGACGGTTCGTCGATCACGATCGAGGACAGCCGAGGCGTCGTCCGCAAGTTCGAGTTCGTCGACACGGCGCTCGCCAACGGCCAGCTCGATCCCAACGCCATCCCCGTGCCGTACGATCCGGCGACGATCACGCGGGACCAGATGGCCGTGTTGCTCGCGAGCAAGATCAACGATACGACCGGCGCGTTCGACGTCGTGGCGGTGGTCCAGTCGGACGCGGCCGGACCGATCGTCTACCTGCTCCGCGATCGAAACGTGGCGATGAGTTCGACGGTGACCAGCGTGACTCGGACACTGTCCCGCATCGATCAGCCGATCCGCTACCGCGAACCGACCACGCCGGTCCGGGACAAGGACGCCGGGTCGAGCTACGCGACGGCCCTGGACGTGACGTCGGCCTTCAGCACGGCGACGACCGACACGGCGAGCCTCGTGATTTCGTCGTCGATCGACCCCGAACTGCTCGGCGTCCAGGCGACGGTCATCCGCGTCGAAGGGAACGGCAACGCGCTGGTCGACGGATCGTCGTTCGTCGTGCGGTACAAGAACGACGACAGCGCGACGTTCAGCGAGAAAAAATACGAATTCGCGGACGCGACGATCGGCAACGGGCTCGCCGATCCCGCGGCCGTTTCGGTGCCGTACGCGTCGGGTCCGGCGGGCACGGTGACGTCGGAGGACGACGTCGCGGCGGCGATCGCGGCGGCGATCAACGGGTCGACGTTGGCGGTTGAGGCGAGGGCGGTCGGAACGACCGTCTTCCTGACACGTCGTTCCACCGATGCCGGCGCGCCGACGCTCGTCACCGGATCATTCCTGACGCGGTCGGACAGCGTGGTGTTCAGCGGTGACGCGGCCGGCGTCCGCGCCGATCAGGTTCGCGGCGAGATCAGCTTGCCGGGCGGAGTCGATGAACCGGGCCACCGGCAGATCGAGGTCGAGGAGCACATTCGGGGCTGGCAGAGCGACACGACCGATTCGATCACGACCCTCTATTACAACTTCAAGTCGTTCTACGGATACGACGCGAGCGGCAACGCGCTGGCGAACGTCATCACGAACAACCAGAAACAGCGGGCCCGCGAGATCCTCGAGGTCTACGCGCGCCATATCGGCGTCCAGTTCGTGGAAACGGCGGCGACCGGCGTGACGATCGCGACGGGCGATCCGCGCGCCGTGCGATCGTACGTTCCGACCGGTCCCGGTGAACCGCTCGGCATTTCCGGCGGCGGCATCATCGTGCTCGACAACGCCGAGGCGTGGAACGACGAGTTCGGTGGTTCCTGGTTCCGCGAGGCGATGCGGCAGATCGGCCGCAATCTGGGGCTTGGCAACGCGTATGAACTGCCCAATTCGGTGATGGGCGATCCGGCCGGACCGAATCTCGGCTATACGGTCGGCACGCAGGCGGAACCCGTGTTCCCGGGCGACGCGGACATCGCGCACGCCCGGCGCCTGTTCCGGCCTCAGCAGCAGGACATCGATCTCTACCGATTCCGGCTGGAGCAAAGCGGCCTGCTGACGCTCGAGGCGTTCGCGGAGCGGCTTCCCAATTCGAGCCTGCTCGATCCGGTGATCCGGTTGTTCAAGGTCCGCACGGACGCGACCGGCGCGCCTGTGCTCGACGCGCACGGCGATCCGATCGTGGATCTGGTCGCGCGGAACGACAACTATTTCAGCAACGACCCGTACCTCGAACTCGAACTGCAGCCGGGAACGTACTACGTCGGCCTGAGTTCGACGGGGAACGAGGACTACGATCCGCGCGTCGAGGGTTCGGGGAACGGAGGCACGACCGAGGGCGACTACGATTTGCGGCTTGTGTTCCGCCCGCAGGCGGACAAGGGCCTGCGCGACTTCACGCGCACCCGTTTCGACGGCGATCTTGACGGGGTGCCGGGCGGCGTTTCCAACTTCTGGTTCCGCACGGCGGCGCCGCTTACCTCGCCGTTCAATCCGGCGACGGCGGCGACGATCTACGTCGATAAGTCGAACCAGCCTCCGGTCGGCTCGCCGCCTCCGGACGGCCGCCGCACAAACCCGTTCAACACGATCCCGGCGGCGATCAACTTCATCAACGCGCAGCGTCTCACGTCGGCGGGCAAGGAGACCGAGTACATCGTCCGGATCGTCGGAAACGGCGGCGACGACAAGAACATCACGACGCTCAACGACAACATCCCGTACGAGATCGGCTTGCGCCCTCCGTTCGGCCAACCGCTCGCCGACGGATCGAAGTTCGACGTTCCCAAGAACGTCACCGTGATGATCGATTCGGGCGCGGTGTTCAAGATGCGCGAATCGAGCATCAACGTCGGCAGCGAATCGCCGACGATCGACCGCAGCGGCGGATCGGTGCAGGTCATCGGCGCTCCGTTCATGTTCAACCAGGCCGGCGCCGTGATCCGGGACCCCTCGGGGGCTATTGCGAAGGGCAGCGTCTACTTCACGTCCTGGAACGATGAATCGCTCGGCGCCGACACGAATACCGCCGCCCCCCAGACCCCGAACCAGGGCGATTGGGGCGGTATCATGGTCCGCGCGGATCACGACGACATCGAGGCCCGCAAGTCGTACGAACGGCTCGGGATTTTCCTCGACTACGTCAACCATGCCGACATGCGGTACGGCGGCGGCAAGGTCGTCGTGAACTCGGTGCAGCAATCGGTCGAACCGATCTTCATGCAATCGGCGCGTCCGACGGTGACGTTCAACACGATCACGTTCAGCGCGGGCGGCGCGATGTCGGCCGATCCCGACGCGTTCAAGGTCTCGAACTTCCACGATCCGGGCAGCCAACTGATCGGCTCGCCGTCGCTCGTTCGGAACCGCGCTTCGTATACGCTCGACTACACGCGGGTCGGACCCGACATCTACGGAAACGGCGTCCGAAGGAACTCGACGAACGGCCTGACGGTGCGCATCCAGACGCTCGCCAACAACGACGTCAAGCCGCAGACGGTGACGGCGCGCTGGGACGATCGCGACATCACGCACGTGCTCACCGAAAACCTCGTGCTCGCCGGCAACCCCGGCGGCCCGTACCTCGAACAGACCGCTCCCCCGGTGGAACTCGTCGCGTTCACGTCGCCGTCGGGAATCGCCGGTACGCTGGTGCCCGGATCGACCTACCGGTATCGGGTGACGTTCGTCGACCGCAACGGCTACGAGAGCCCTCCGTCGAAGGCGACTCCCGCGCTCACCGACAACCCGAGCATCGCGACGGTCGCAGCGAACGGCGCGATCCAGCTCAACAACCTTCCGACCGCGACGGGAAGCTTCGTCGGACGCCGCATTTACCGTAGCGTGATGGGCGGAAGCGGTCCGTTCGAGCTTGTCGCGCGGATCAACGCGACCGACACGTCGTATGCGGATCGGGGCGGCCGGTTGGGCGGCGTCCTCGATACGACGGTCAGCGACGTCGAAGGCGTGCGCCGCGCGCGGATGAATCCCGGCCTGGTGATTGACCCGGGCACGATCGTGAAGCTCGAGGGATCGCGCATCCATGTCGGAATCGGCGCGAGCTTCCTGGCCGAGGGTCAGGATGGCCGCGAGATCGTCTTTACTTCGCGGCAGGACGATCGGTTCGGCGGCAGCGGCACGTTTGATACGAATGCCGACGATCAGCTCGGCGCAAACGAAGCACAGCCCCGGCCCGGGAGCTGGGGCGGGATCTATCTGTCGGCGAACAGCACGGGCAGCATCGATCACGCGCTGATCACGTTCGGCGGCGGCATCACCAAGGGCGGAGGCAGCTTCTTCGCGTCCAACGCGATCGAGATTCAGCAGGCCCGCGAGGCCCGCATCACGAACAGCGTGATCGAGCGGAACGAGGTGGGGCAGGGCGGCCAGTCGGGACAACCGACGTCCACCCGGTTCGGACTGGGCTTCAACGCGCCCGCCGCGATCTTCATCCGCGGCGCCCAGCCGATCATCGTCAACAACATCATCCGCGACAACCTCGACGTCAACAACGTCGATTTCGATCCGAGTGTCACGCAGCTCGTTTCGGCGATCAGCGTCAACGTCAACGCGCTGAACGCGGACCCGGTCCGCGATCATGGGCGGTCGATCGGATTCGCGGACGCCTATTCCGCCTTCCGAAACAACTACGGTCCGCTCATCCGGGACAATCGGCTCTCGGGCAATCGACTCAACGCGACCGTCGTGCGCGGCGGGCTCGTCACCACGCAGGGCGTTTGGGACGACGTGGACATGGTGCACGTCGTGATGGCCGAGATCATCGTGCCCGACTTCCACACGTACGGCGGCTTGCGCCTGCAGAGCAGTCCGAACCAGAGCCTGGTCGTGAAATTGGACGGGACGAACGCCGGATTCACGGCGACCGGAACGCCGCTCGACATCGACGACCGCATCGGCGGCTCGCTCCATATCGTCGGCCAGCCGGGATTCCCCGTGATCCTGACGTCGATCGACGACGACACGGTCGGCGCGGGTTTCGATCCGTTCGGTGAACCCCAGGTCGACACCAACAACAACGGCGCCGCCACGTCGGCGGCGCCCGGCGATTGGCGCGGCATCAAGGTCGACCAGTACTCGAACGACCGCAACGTCGAATTGTCGCTCGAATTCGAAGCGCCGGATGTCACGGCGCCCGGCACGAACGCGGTGCCCAACACGGCCCAATTCCTCGGCGATCTCGCGCCGCACGAAAAAGCGGGCGACGACAATCGGCGGCTCGGATATGTCGTCTACGGCTATCTCGCCGACATCAACGACGTGGACGTCTACAGTTTCACGGCCGATCCCGGGACCGAGGTCTGGATCGACATCGATCGATCGCACACGAGCCTGGACTCCGTGATCGAACTGCTTGACGCGAGCGGCCGCGTGATTGCGCAGTCCGACAATTCGCTGAGCGAGAGTCTTGGCCTACAGTCGATCCACGAGGACAATCCGGCCAACGTGGACATCGTGCAGGCCAATGTCCTTCAGAGGTCGCTCTTCCAGCGAACCGACCTTTGGGGCACCAACCGGCGCGACGCGGGCTTGCGGATCGTGCTTCCCGGCGAGCCGAATCCGGCGGCGCCACCAACCTATTTCGTTCGCGTTCGAAGCAGCAACCTGAGGTCGGTCGATCCGCGCAGCGACCTTCAGGATATGGCAAAGCTCCTCGACGGCCTGACCGAGGGCGTCTACCAATTGCAGATCCGGCTCCGTGAACTCGACGAACAACCCGGCTCGACCGTCCGCTACGTCGACTTGCGGTATGCGGATGACGGCATTCACCTTGTCGGCCTCCCGGGCCACACGCCACTCGGCGGCGAATCGGTCGAGATCCTCAACGGAAACCAAACCGACGACACGAATAACGGCCTTGGCCAGTCGCAGAATATCGGCGATCTGCTGAGCACGGACCGTGCGGCGATCAGCGTCGCGGGCGTGCTCGGCATCCCCGCTCGCCCCGGATTCGCCGGGGTGTCGGGATTCAACGACGTCGATTGGTACCGTTTCGATCTCGCCTACGAAAACGTCCAGTCGGTGTTCGGCGCGGTGAATCCGCTGAGCGACCCGCTCAACAACCCCGTCCGGCACATTCCCGTGACGTTCGATCTCGACTACGCGGACGGTTTTTCGCGCGCGAACACGGTCGTGTCGGTATTCGACGGGATTGGCCTGTTGATCTACACCGGAAACAACTCAAATGTTTCCGAGGACCAGCCGCAGCCGCTCATGGGGGCGAACGTCGACGATCTCGGGCGCGGCTCGAACGGAACGCTCGACGCGTTCATCGGACCGCTGGAGCTAAGCATCGCGACGGGCGGGTCGACGTATTACGTCGCCGTTTCCTCGATCGCGCGCATTCCGACCGTGATGAATCAGTTCTATCAGGCGCAGGCCACCGATCCGACGACGCGGCTCGAACCGCTCACGTCGGTCCGGCGGATCGTCGAGGATCACATCGACGTCGGCATGCAACCGGCGCAGGTCATCGTCGAGCAACTCGACAACACGGGGCCCTACCTCGCGCAATATATCCCCACTCAGACATCGACGACGCAGAACGTCGAGCGTCTCGCGCTGAGATCGGGAAGCCACATCGCGGCGCCGGCCGACGTTGCGGGCGGATTCCTGAGCTCCATCGCGCACGACTTGGGGAATGTCGTGCTGTTCGTCAGCGAGCGGGGCCCGAATGCGCCGTCGAATGCCCAGGCCGGCCGGGTCAAGATGGTCAATCCGTTAACGGGCCACGAAGAGAACGTCGTCGGCGTATTTCCGGAAAACGTCGGCGACATCGCGCTCGTGCCCAATTCGACGCAGCTCGGCGCGTTCACGATTCAGCAAAGCCCGGTCGAGGTGCGCAACGACGATTCGACCGGCGATTACCTGCGCCTCGACACGACGAACAACGGCGCGATTTCGTTCCGGGGCGAGGACGGGCTCACGACGCTCGAATACGATCCGTCCGACACCGACATGCCTCCGGCGGGCCGCCGATCGTTCAGCAGCGACGGATCGCAAAACGGGTGGGGCTACGAGTACAACGCGCTGGCTTTCAGTTCGACGGGCCAGATGTTCGGAATCGGAAGCCGCAATCGGCGCACGTCGCCGGGCGGCTCCCATCAGGCGAACAATACGTCATTGAACGACTACTCCGACAACGTGATGTACACGTTCGACAGCGACGGTACGGCCCAAAACGCGCCCGGCGGTCCGCGACCCTCGAGCCCCGACGATCAGAAGCATTTCGGCGCGGGCACCGAGATCCTGGACGTCGGCGTCGTCAAGACGTTCACGACGATTCTCCCGGGCGGATCGGGGGCCGGTGGTACGATCACGTTCCGCAGATGGGATCCGTGGGCGCCGACGCCGTTCGGACGCGGCGATATCTTCGATATCGCGACGATTTCGGTTCCGGGCGGAGGATCGACGGCGGAGGTGGTCGCGTCGTTGAACGCCGCAATCAACCTCAATCCGGCCCTTAACGGGATGTATCGCGCCGTCGCCGGACAACGCAAGCAGATCGGCCAGTTGCCGACGGCGACCAACGATACGATCGAGTTGCTCTTCATCGGGCGCGGCGACGGGTTTGGATACGATGATCCCAACGCCCGAGCCGCCAATTTCTTCCCCGTGGCGACGTCGGCCGGTTGGACGGTGGAGACTCAGCCCGGCTACGGACCCGGCGGCGCGGTCACGGGCGCGGCGTTCATCGGCGGCACGATGTACGCCGTCAGCGATCAAGGCGGATTGTGGCAGGTCACGTACACGGGCGGCGCGAGCGTCGGTTCGCCCCGCAATATCGGGCGGTTCATCTCCAACGTGTTTGATACCGAAACGAATCCCGCCAACCCGACTCGGATGAATTTCGAAGGCCTTTCCGCCGCGCCGCAATCGGTCGAGGGAGGTCGGTATTCGAACATCCTGTTCGGCATGACCCACGACGGGCGGCTCGGCGCGTTCAATGGGCAGCCGACGGCGACGGGCGTCGCCATTCCGGGCCAGCTCGAGCCGATCTTCTTCGACGGCCAGACGCTCGTGCAGATGACGACGGACGGGATCGTCACGGGCATCGCGTTCTCGAATTTGCAGAGCAATCTGTGGCACGCGAGCGTGAACCGGGGTGGGGATGCCGGTCACGGCGTCAATGCGCCGCCGGACGGCAGCCGGCTCGGATCGGGCGGCGGCGGAAGCCTCTTCTTCGGCCGCGAACCCAGCGACGGCGGGACGTATGACCTCGCGGGCGGCGCGTACGGCGCGCTCATGAGCGCTCCCTTCGATCTGACCGGCTATTCGGCGGCCGATCAGCCGATGCTGTATTTCAACTACTTCCTCGATACCGAGAATCGTGTTTACGCGGGCCCGTACGAACCGACACCCCAGTCGTATTTCCTCGACTCGTTCCGTGTGTTCATCTCGGACGACAGCGGAGCTTGGGAGCTGCTCGGAACGAACAACCAGTTCGAGAACAACCGGTTTCCCGACGGCTCGGCCGATGAATTCGACTACAACGATCGCTCGAACACGGCGCGGACGGTGCAGGAACTTTACGATGTTTCGGCTTGGCGGCAAGCGCGGATTCCGCTCGGCAAATACGCGGGCCGCGAGAATCTCCGGATCCGATTCGACTTCAGCTCGGCCGCCGACCGGAACCTAGGCGACCCGTTGACGGGCGGCGACGAACTGCGCGCGATCGATGGGCCGGATGTCCGTGACGGCCAGTCGCTCGGGCTCGACGATTACGACGAGACCGAGGCGATCGTCAACACGTCGAACCGGTTCGAAGCGGATTTGGGATACACGCTGGTCATGCCGAGCGGCGCGAAGATCGTCGACGGCGCGACGTTCGTCGTGGACGGCGTGACGTTCGAATTCGACGACGACGACCGCGACGGCGTGCGAGGCAACAATTACGGCGACGGCATCGCGGCCGGCAATATGCTCGTTCCGTTCCATATCCAGATGACGCCCGAGGAGGTCGCGGTCAATACGCAGATCGCGGTCGAGGACGCCTACAGCGTGCGGACGTTCACCAAGACGACCGTCGACGACTTCAGCCGCCCGCTCGGCGGCGTCCAGCGCATCACGGTGACCGGCAACGGCAACACGTTTTCGAACGGCCGGTCGCTGAGCGTCGTCAATCCGCTCGGCAATACGTGGACATTCACGTTCCGCAACTCGGCCGTCAACGGTCCCGGGTTCCTCGACTATGTGTCGGGCGCGACGCCGACCACAGCGCTCCAGATGGCTCAGGAGCTCGCCGCCGAAATCAACGCGGCCAATATTCCGACGGCGACGGGCGAGCCGGTGAAGGCGGTCGTCGACACGTCGGGCGGGTCGCCCGCCGTACTGCTTCCCGGAACGTTCACGGCTCGGCTCGGCACGCCGGCCCCGGTCGGAGTTTCCGCCGCCGACAGCCGATACGTGTCGAACGACGCGATGGCGAAGGCGGTCGAGACGGGCCTGTTCAACGGAGAGGCCGTCTATTCGGCGACGGGAGCGATCGGGGACAATCCGAACCTCGTGAACAATGCGGTCATCGTGCAGAACGCGCTCGGCCGCGATATGGACGTCTACCGCATCCAGGTCGCGGCGGGAAGCCGGATCGATGTTCGCGTCGCCACGAACATCGCCGGCGGCGCCCGCAACGCGGTCGTCGCGATCTTCGGTCAGGACGGCAACATCGTCCGTGATCCCCTCAACCGGATCGTGCGGGGCCTCAGTTATCAGATGACCGATTTCCAGACCGGGGTCCGGACGGCCTCGTTGAATTCGGTTCCGAACCTGGCGCCGGTGAGCACGGCGAGCGCGCCGCAGCACAACGATCCGCCGATTCCGCGCGAGACGACTTCCGATCCGGGCTATTTCACACGAGGCGGTATCTATTACGTCGTCGTTACGGGCGGGCAGGACGACACGAACGCCATTTCGCGGATTCAAACGCCGGGCAACGTTCCGCGCGAACTGGGCGGACCGCCGCCGGGGTACCGAGCGGAGTCGGTCGGATACAACCCGTGGGAAGAACTCTCCGGGCCCAAGGGAACGACGGGCAATTACCAGCTCACGATCACCGTGACGAACCCCGATCCGCCACCCGTGCTGTCGGGCCCGATCGCGGCGGACGGCCATATCCACGGCGATAACCGTTCGGCGATCGACTACCCGTACACGTTCGTCAACACGCACCGGGATGGAAACCGCGTGAACGTGCCGGGCGCGTTCTCGATCACGTCGACCTATTTCGTCGGCGCGCCCAACACGCCGTTCGCCCGGGTCATCGAGGGCGGCGCGGGCGTGTATTCGGGATCGGACAGCCAGTCTCCGACCGTGCAACCGAACTTCAGCATCCGCGTGCATTCCGACATGTCGCGGTATGAAGTCGCGACAGCCATGCGGCGGGCTCTCGCCGACGCGTACCACGGCGGCGATTTGCGCGCCGTGAAGCAGAAACTCGATTTCATTCGACTCGTCGGCCACCAGGTGAACTCGAACAATACCGGGCCCGTCGGCGACAACATCGACGCGCTCGGCGCGAAGACGTTCGGTGTCGCGGGCCGTTGGAATAATACGTGGCTCCCGGGCGACAGCACGTTCAATCCGCTGACGGGGATCGGCGACACCAATCCGGGTCGCGCCACGGGCACGGGCTTCGGTTATCTCGAAGCCTCGACGCGCGCCGACGGCCTGGTGATCATGCCGATCTATCCCGGATCGCTGCGCAACCAGCGCAACAACTTCGAGGGCGCGTACATCGACGACATCATCATCGGGTTCGCCGAGCGCGGCGAGATGGTGACGGGAACGACGCAGCAGGCCCTGAACCTCGCGAATTCGGGGTTCATGGTCAATCCACAGCTTCCCGACAGCCAGATCCTCGACGGCGCGTATCAGCTCGAAATCCGCCGCGCGGCCGATTTCGGCCTCTCGGTCTTCCCGCCGCACGATCCGGCGATCACGTATCCGGCGTTGGGTCTGTACCGGACGTTTGACACGAACGATCGGCTCGCGCACGTCACGTCGCTCGTCATGGTCCCCGGCGGCATGGTTCGCGAGGGGCAGACGTTCACGCTGAGCGACGGCGTGGATTCCCTGACGTTCGAGTACGACGATATCGACCTGGGGAACGGCGTCGAAGCCGGACGGGTCCGGATCGGGTTCTACGATTACGATACGGAACAGGTCATGGCCGCGCGGGTGCGCGACGCGATCAATAGTCCCGAAGTCCAGGACGTTCTCCAGATCACCGCGGCGCTCTCGGACGGGGCGGTCACGGGAACCACGAGCACGAGCCACGTTGTCGACTTGTTCGGCAACGTCGTGGGGAGCCTCCCGACGAATCAATCACCGCAGGATTACAGCGCGTACGATTTCGGCGACGTGGCGACCAAGGTCTACGGCGTTACCCAGGAACGGCGCGTGAACCGGGGCGACGTGGTGACGGAAACGGTCGAACACGCGATGATCGGCGACTCGAACGTCGTTCGCGATCAGGGGCAGGTCCTCATCAACGCGAACACGATCCGGCACTCGGCGAATTTCGGCGTCCGCATCGACCCGGGTGTTCGCGAGACCCTTTTGAACTTCCCGAACTATTTCCAAACGAATAACCCGCATCCCGGTCCGGTCCGCAATTTCTCCGAGATCAACGACAAGCGGCTTGTCCCCGGCGTCACCGTGGTGAACAACCTGATCCACGAAGGCGGTCAGGGCGGTATTTCGATTGTCGGCGACCCAGGTGGTCTCCAGCTCGCGCCGGTCTCCTTCGCACGGATCGTCAACAACACGATCTACGGCCGCGGCCCGAATCAGAACGACGTCGGCATCGACGTGCGGAACAACTCGAGCCCGACGCTGCTCAACAACATCGTCACGAACCTCGCGACGGGCATCCGGGTCGACGCGAGTTCCGCGTCGACGGTGATCAGCGGCATCCTTTACAAGGACAACGGCGTACCCGCAAATACGCCGGTCGGTGTCGGTGATTTCGCGATCAATCTGGATCTCGCGACCGAGCCGAACAAGACGCTGTTTGTGGATGCGGCGGCCGACGTCTTCTACCTGGCCGACGGCTCCCGCGCGATCGACAGCTCGGTTGCCTCGGTCAGCGACCGTTTTGATCTCGTCCGCGTTCGCGACCCACTTGGAATTCCGTCCTCGCCCATCCTCGCTCCGAAACGCGACGTGACGGGGCAACTCCGCGTCGACGATCCGAACATCTCGACGCCGTCCGGGCAAGGCGAGAACACCTATCAGGACCGCGGCGCGTACGACCGCTCGGACCTCGACGGACCGACCGCCCTGCTCACCGAACCCCGCGACAACGACGCGGACCGCCTCGATGTCGATCCGACGTTGACGGTCGCCGACCGGCCGACCGGCGTCTTCTCGCGATTCGAAATCCAGCTCAACGACGGTCGCGGCGGCGCGAGCCCGATCGACGGCATCGGCGTCGATCCGCGAACCGTTCTGCCGGACACGGTGACGGTCACGCGCAACGGCCAGTTCCTGCGGCAGGATATCGACTACGTGTTCAGCTACAACACGACGAGCCGCATTATCCGGCTGACGCCCCTTACGGGCATCTGGCAACCGGACAGCGTATACGTCGTGACACTCAACAACCGTGACCGGTTTGTGCTGACGACTCCCGGCGGGGATCAGGTCAGCGATTCGGATCAGTTCGATATCACGGATGAACTGGGCGTGAAGGTCGTCTTCGAATACGACAGCGGATACACGATCCAGGTTCCCAAAACGCTTTCCGTGCAGGTGCCTCCCGCCGGAGGCGGACTCGGCGGCATCACCGACGGCTCGACGTTCACGATCAGCCGCGGCGCCGTGACGGTGACGTTCGAATTCGACAGCAACAGCACGCTCGTCAACGCATCGCATCGTCGCGTACCGTTCTCGGTGAGCGACACGGCGGATCAGATCGCGAAGTCGATCGCCGACGTCGTGCGCAACGCGGGCCTCGGCCTGTCGCCCAAGACGCTCGGGAGCGGCATTGTCCATATCGGCGGAACCCCGAGCCATTCGCTCGACGTCGGAACCACCAAGCTGATCCGCGACGGAAGCGCCGACGCGGTCATTGACGGCCAGACGTTCACCATCGACCGGCCGAACAATCCGCTGCTCACGTTCGAGTTCGACCTCGATCCGACGGGCGACGTGTTCCCCGGCAATATTCGGGTTCCCTTCAAATTGTCGGACACGCAGGACGACATCGCCAACACGCTCGTCCAAGTCATCGGAGCGGCGGGGATTGGTCTGCAGCCGGAGAATATCGGCGCGGGCAAGGTCCATGTGGGCGGCACGGACCATGTCATCACGACGACGGGAAGCAATCTCGTGACGTCGGGCCGGCCCGGCGTGACCTCCAACCTGCGGTTGCACGTGCCCATCCAGGGCGGCGGTACGGGGGGCATTTCCGACGGCCAGACGTTCTTCGTCACCGACGGGACCCGGTCCGTGGTGTTCGAGTTCGACAACAACGGCATTACGGTCGCCGGGAACACGATCATCAGCATCACGTCGTCGAGCACGCGGGAGGAGATCGCCGACCTGATCGTGACGGCCCTGGCGGGTTCGGGATTCGGATTGAATCCGGTTCATTTGGGGAATGGCGTCGTCGAGGTCGGAGGGCAGGCTCGGCATCGGGTGGACGTGGCGAGCACCACGATGTCGCTGACCGGTGTTCCGGGCGGCGCCGTGGCGGTGAACTTCATTCCGACCGCGAGCTTCCTGGGATCGCAGATGGCCCTTTCGGTTCTCCGCGCGATCAACAACAGCAGCTTGACCAACGTGTTGGCGTCGGTCCGAGGCGGCAGCACGCTGTTCCTCGATGGAGTCGATCCGACGGGAAGCCTGATCAACGGTATTTCCAATTTCTTCCTCGGCGGCATCAAGGACTTCGCGCTCAACGACCTCCAGCCGAACCAGAATTCGCAGGAAACGCGGTTCACAATCCTCCTAGGCTCGAATCGGCTCGACTTCGGCGACGCGCCGAACGCGGGCGTCATGCCGCTCGGCCAGTTCACCTACCCGACTCTGGCGTCCGAGAACGGCGCAAGGCATGTCATTTTCCGCGACAATCCGCTCTATCTGGGCGTCCGGGTGGACGCGGATAGGGACGGATCGCCGTCGAGCGGCGCGGACGGCGATGATATCGGCGGCAATGGCCTCGCGCTCGACCTGACCGGAAGCCCGAAGCTGTCCGCGACGAACACCGTCACGCCGCTCAAGCTGTCGGTGCCGGAAACGCTGTTCCTCCAGGTGCCCGACCAGGGCGGAATCGCGCTGACCGATACCGAGACGATCACGCTCGGTGATGGTGCGCAGACGGTGACGCTCGAACTCGATCTGGATGGATCGTGGGTCGCGGGCAACGTCCCCGTTTCGTACAGTGCCGGGTCGACGAGCAACGACATCGCGTCGGCGATCATTGACGCGATCAACGCGACAACACTCGGTCTTTCACCCGTGAATCTGGGGAACGGCCGAATCCACCTCGGCAGCCTCGCCAACCACACGTTGGCGACGGGCGGCGGCGGAATCGTGGCGGGTGGAGTCTCGGGGACCGTGGTCGATGGCAACACGTTTTCGATCACGCGCGGCGCGACGGTGTTCACGTTCGAATTCGACAACAACCGCCAGACCGTGCTCGGCAACAACGTCATCGACATCGACGTGCGGCTCACGCACGAACAGCTCGCCCAGCGTATCCGCGACGCGATCCTCTCGGTGGAATTGGGAGTCACACCGGTTCCGATGGGTAATGGCGCCATCGATCTGGACGGGGACGACGAGGACGGGATTCGGTTCGACGGCGCGTTCAACGCGTACCTCGATACGCCGATCGTCGTCACGGCCTCGAGCCCCGGGTTGCTCGACGCGTGGGTCGACTTCAACCGCGACGGCGATTGGAACGACCCGGGCGAGAAGGTATTCAACAGCACGGCCGTGGTTACCGGCGCCAACGTGTTGTTTACGCGAACGCCTTCAACGGCCGTGCCCGGCCCGACGCTGAGCCGGTTCCGGCTGAGCAGCTTGGGTGGCCTGGCGCCGAGCGGCCTTGCGGAAGCGGGCGAAGTCGAAGATTACTTGATCGACATCCGGCCGGGAACGCCTCCCGTCGCGAACCCCGACCCGGTTGCGCCGGGGGCCTATGAGACCGACGAGGATTCGGTCCTGGTCGTTTCCAGTGCGGCTTTGCGATTGCTTGTCAATGACACGGACGCCGACGGCGATCCCCTCGTCGTGCACAATCCGGGCGAGATCCTGAGCGCGAAGGGGGCCCGCGTCACGATCAACGCGGATGGGTCGTTTACCTATGATCCGACGGTGGCGACCGCGGTCGAGGTCCAGCGACTTGTGGCCGGCACGACGCTGAACGATACGTTCACGTACCGCGCGCACGATGGTTTCCTGTTCTCAAACGTCGCCACCGTAACCGTCAAGGTGAACGGAATCAACGATGCGCCGACCGTCAGGCCGGTCTCGCTCAACGCGATGGAGGATGGCCCCAACGTCGTCGCGGGATTCAACGGGGACGACGTGGACAACGATGATTCGCCGACGACCCTGAATTACGTCGTGGTTCCCGGTTCGGGGCCCGTCGAAGGACTCCTGATCAACAACAGCAACGGCACGTTTACGTTCGATCCGCGCAGGAATATCGCGTTCCAGGACCTCGCGCAGGGCGAGGAGCGCGTCGTGCAGTTCCGATACACGGCGACCGATCGGCATGGAGCGACGAGCGGCGAGGCGATCACGTTGATCATGGTGGGCGGCGTGAACGATCTGCCGATCGCGGCCAACATGCTGGTTATGGCGGTCGAGGACGGCGGTCCCGTGACGCTTCCGTTCGCCGGATCCGATGTCGACAGCGACGACGATCAGGGATCGCTGCTCTATCGCGTCTACGGAACGCCCGCCGAAGGTTCGCTCGTGAACCACAACAACGGCACGTTCACGTTTGACCCCCAAAGCGCCTTCCAGGATCTTGCCGTCGGCGAAACGCGCGACGTCACCGTGTTCTACAACGCGACCGATCGGCATGCGGCCACGAGCGCGCTGGGAACGGTCACGATCCGCGTGACGGGCGTCAACGACACTCCGGTCGCGGTCGATGATCCGACGACCCAGAACGGATACTCGACGACCGAGGATGCGGTCCTTTCGATCAACAACCCCGTTTCGGGAGTGCTCGCCAACGACCGCGATCCCGATGCATCGGATATCCTGTCGGTTAAGAGTGCGCCGGTGATCATCGCAAGCACGAACGGAGCGGCGGTGACGATCCAAGGAAACGGGACGTTCTCGTACGATCCCCGAAGCGCCGCCGCCCTGCAGGCGCTCAACCTCGGCCAGTCCATGCTCGATACGTTCGTGTACACGGTGATGGACGGCAAGGGCGGCGAAGCATTGGCGACGGCCACGATCGCCGTCGCCGGACGCAACGACCGTCCCATTGCGAATCCCGTCCTGGTCCTGGCGCAGGAGGATGGCCCATCGGTCATCGCGTCGTTCCTCGGCGACGACGCGGACTTGGAAGATGATCAGAACACGCTCGCCTACGCATTCATCGCGCAGACGGGCCCCGCCGAGGGTTCGGTGGTGAATCACGCCAACGGGACGTTCTCGTTCATTCCGGGAGCCGGATTCCAGGACCTGCGGCCCGGCGAGACGCGCGATGTCACCGTGCAGTATCAAGCGACCGATCGGCGCGGCGCGGTCAGCAATCCCGGTACGATCACGATCCGCGTCACCGGAAAGAACGACGCGCCGGTCGCCGTCGACGACCTCGGCGGAATCAATGAACGGAATTCGTCGGTCATCATGAGCGTTCTGGCGAACGACTCCGACATCGACGGCAGTCCGTTCGATCCGCTTTCCGTGGCGATCGTCACGCCGCCGGCCCATGGTACGGCGACGCCGCTCGCCGACGGCTCGATCCGCTACACGTCGGCGCCGGGATACACGGGTCCCGATTCCTTCCGGTACCGGTTCTCGGACGCCGAGGGGACCGACTCGCTGAGCTCGAATGTCGCGACGGTTTCCGTGACGACCACAATCTTCCCGATCGCGGGCGACACGCAGGTCACGACGTTCGAGGGCGTTCCCGTCACGATCGACGTCGTGGCCCTTTCCTCGGACGCCGACGGGTCGGTCGTGCCTTCGACGGTCAAGGTGGTTTCGGGCGCGTCGAACGGAGTCACGGCGGTCAATCCGGCGAACGGGCGCATCACGTACACGCCGAACTTGGGATTCCTCGGAGGAGACACTTTCCAGTACACGATCGGCGACAATGTCGGGGCGGTCTCCGCGCCGGGTCGTATCGATGTGATTGTCACCCCCAACCCGACGCCGTGGCGCAATCCCCGCAACAACCTCGACGTCAACGCGGATGGAGCGATCACGCCCTTCGATGCCCTGTTGATCATCCGCTTCCTGCAGCAGAATGGTTCACGGCCTCCGTTCGGTCCGACTCCGCCGTACCTCGATACGGTGCCCGTCGACAATCTGATCACGGTCAGCGATGCGATCGCGGTGATCACCTGGTTGAACCAGAAGGCGGGCGGCGCGCCCGAGGGTGAGTCGGTGTCGTCGGAACCGATCCTGGCCACAACGGCGATCGATCCGTCAAGCCTGTCGGTGGGGTCGTCGGACCGCGGGACGTCGCAGGGCGGTTCGTCCGAGGAGGTCGAGTCCCATTCGTTGCGGCTCGCGAAGCGCCTAGACCCGACGATGGGTCCATTACCGGACGCGTTGGGATCGGCGTTCCATTCGCCGAGCGGCTTGTCACGATTGGATGATCTGATCGACGAACTGGCGTCGGAACGGGCTTCGCGGAAAGGGGAATCGAAGGACGCGGAGGAATCGGCGATCGACAAGGCCCTTTGTTCGCTTCTCTTCGAATCGGATTATTTCTCGAAGGGTTAGCCCGTCGAGGGATAACGAGTCGGATTCCCGGTCGCATTGCGTGAGCCGTCGGCGCGCGTTAGCATGATCGGGCTTCGCGCGCTTCTCGGGGGGCGCGTGGCCAACATGCACGGGGCGTAGCGCAGCCTGGCTAGCGCGCCTGCTTTGGGAGCAGGAGGCCGTGGGTTCAAATCCCTCCGCCCCGACTTGACTGGATTGAAGGCCGTTCGGCGAGAATGTCGAACGGCTTTCTCTTTTCTACGACTAGAGTTACGTCGCCCAAGGTACGGTTCAAAGATACCGTTTCCAAGAGTTCGCGTTTTTCGAGCATCTTTG
>VGZC01000065.1 GCA_016872725.1 Planctomycetota bacterium | reverse complement strand
GCCCTCACCGAATTCGCCTCACCGCGAATCTTGAACGGGCTACTCGAAAGAAGGAAGCTGACTCTTCTCCTTTCCAAGTAGTGGGTCACTCTTGCTGAGCAGACACGGGTCAATTCAGCTGAGCGGTATAGAACGCATGGCTCGACACCTCAAGTCGGCAAAAGGTAAACCCGTTCCGACTTGAGAACCTCGCTGGCGTAGGCCAAACACGCTTGAATGTCTTTCGGCGTCAGGTGATCGTACTCATGGAGGATTTGCTCCGTCGTCCAGCCGCGTGCCAGCAGGTCCACAACGAACTCAACGGCGATTCGCGTCCCCCTGACGACCGGCTTGCCCACCAACACTTTCGGGTCCACGCTGATTCGATCTTGCCAATCCATCTTTCTCTCCTTTCTCTCACCACGGATCACACGAATGACACGGATCGAACGCCTTCGGTTCTTTCATCCGTGCAATCCGTGATTCAAAACAAGACTCCCGATTCTGGCTCCAGCTTCTCGCGCTGGTTGAGGAGGCCCTGCATCAACTGTTTTTCCTTGTCGCCGTCGGGCAGGATTTCGCTGACGGCTTGGGCGACGAGCCAGAGGGTCGGGTTCTTCCCTTGGCCGCTGCGGGACAGAAACTCGGCCATGCCCTGTGTGTCGCCCTTCTCGCGGAAGACGCACAGGCGGTGCAGCACGTCGATCAAGCTGGCCGGGGTGCTGTCGGCGTTTGGTTCACCCAGATCTTTCATCTTCATCCGCTTGGCGACCGGGGTGGCCTGCACGTTCTCGCCCGACTTTTCGAGGACGCCGGTGCGGTCCCACATGGTTTCGGTGTCCATGCCGAGGGCCGCCGTAGGCGGCACCGACCGTGCCACGGTTGATGACCGAGAACGATTCCCCGAACTTGTCCTGAAGTTCACGCCGCCACTGGTCGGTGAGGTTGGCCGGTGTGACGATGAGCGTGCGTTCGACCAAGCCCCGAAACTTGAGTTCCTTGAGGGTCAATCCGGCCATGATCGTTTTGCCCGCCCCCGGGTCGTCCGCGATCAGGAAACGCAACTGTGGCTGAGTGAGCAAGTGCGAGTACACCGCGTCCATCTGATGGGGCAACGGATCGACCTGCGAGACGGACACCGCGAAGTGCGGATCGTACTGAAACGCCAGACGGACGCGATGAGCTTCGGCGGCAAGACGGAGGTGGGTCGGGTTGCCGGTGAGCGCTGCCAGTTCCCCGGCCTGCGTGATCTTGATCCCACCGTCGAAGTCCTCGGACTTGAGCAGCTTGTTCCAAAGCCGCTTGGTGTGCAGCCCGACTGCCTGCACTTCAACGCGCGCACCGCGAGCCTTGACTGCCAGCACCTTGACCGGTTCGGTCCAGTGCGGCCCTTCGAGGGTCGCCCCGTCAGCAAGCTGTTGCAGGATGTCTTCGATGGTCATGTTCAGGCCCGCCGCCGTGCATCAATCCGATCTTGGCCCTTCAGTCACTTCTTCGCTCTTGGACGCGCTGGTTTGGCGACCTTCCTGAGAACCGCGTCGAGGTCTTCACGCCGAAACAGCCGGTAGTGGTTCAACGGATGCCGGTGGGCGACGATCTTCCCGGTGCGCTCCCAGTTCCTCAATGTGTTCGGCGACACCCCAAGGTAGTCGGCGGCTTCGGCGATACGCAGGAAATCACGCAGCTTGACCACGCGACGGCCTCCACGGACGGTTGATTACCCTTGGTAAACCTTATCAAACCTCGAAGGCGTTGCAAGCGGCTAGACGACGGAACGTGCCGTGCGAATTCACGGACGACGGACACCCTCTGAAGGCATGTGGACAAGACCAGCCTTTGGAGAACCTTCGATGCCGACACAAAGCGAAATCCGCGACGAGATCACCCAGACGTTGCTCCGACACCTTGAAAACGGTGGCCTTCGCCGCGTCTCGCGGAAAGAACGTGGTGGGCGCTGCGCGGCAGCGCAGAATCAGCGCGCCGCCGAGGCAAGCTCGGCGGCGGCGGGAAGAGATTCAGCGGATGCTCGGCGCGCCCGCGCGGGAATGCCTGGCAACGTCCGGTCGCCGTCCGCGCGATGGGCCGAAAAACGCTCGCGTCGGGTGACCGTTCGGTGTCATGCGGGGTTATGCGACGCGCCGGCGGAGGCGTGGAGCCACGATCCGCCACGGCGATCCGAGTTCGCGTCGCCGGTCTTCGCCGCGGTGCTCGGCATGGGGCCAGGTTGCCTTGCGCCGCCTCCTCCAGGAGTCGCCGACAGGCCCCTTCGAGGCCAAGAAAAGGCGCGGGACTACGCGTCGCGCCGCCCGATGTGGGATTCGACGGCGCGCTTCGCGTCGGCGAGTCCGCAACCGTGCTCGTCCATGTACGCCTTGACCGCTTGGATCTTTCGATCGGGATCGGCGGCCAGCGATCGCCAATCCGAGGGCGGCGAGGGCCTGTCGCCGTCGACCGGATGGAGGGTCGCGCCCGCCTGCCGATCGACACCCCGCGATCGGGTCACCTTCCGGCCGCCGAGCCAGGAGGAAAGCGCCGAGGCGCCAATCATCAGCAGCACGGCGACCGCCATCCCCACCATCATCAACGAATCGACCGACTCGAGAGCCGCAAGACACATCGGTACGCTTCCCTTCTCGACCAACAGTTCACCTTACCGCGATTCGGCGTCCTCGGAACGCGGGCCGCTTGGCGGACCTCCATTGGGACACGGACCACCGCACGAGCCGCACCCGCCGGAACAGTTCGACCGCCAGCCGCGCCATGCGCGCGACACGAGGATTCCGGCCGCCACCAGAATACCCGTCGCGACGATCAATGTCTCGACCTGACTCGACATTCCGCGACCTCCCGAGCGTTTCGGTCTACCAACCCATGGCCGTTCCGAACCGGAAGGCAAGGAACGCGCCGGCATAGGCGAGCGCGGTCATGTACGCGAAGGTGAACGCGGGCCAATGCCAACCGTTCGTTTCCCGGCCGATCACCATGAGCGTCGACGCGCACTGAGCGCACAGGGCGAAAAAAACCATCAGCGAAAGGGCGACGGGCAAGCCGAAGACCGGCCTTCCATCGGGCCACCGCGCCGTCCGCAACGCGTCGATCAATCCGCTCGGACCTCCCTCGCTGTTGACGTCCGACTCGGCCTCGCCCTCCGGTTCCCCTCCCAGACTATACACGGTTCCCAGCGTCGCGATGATCACCTCGCGCGCGGGAAACGACGCGACGACGCCGATTCCGATGCGCCAATCCCAGCCAACCGGCCGGACGATCGGTTCGATCGCGCGGCCGGCCCAGCCAAGGAAGCTGGTGGCGATCGCCCGTCCGGCCAGGTCGGCCCTTTCGCGCGACAACGCGGCGCGCGCCGAGCGGTTCGCGTCGGAGGGAGCGGCGTCGAGCCGTTCGATTTGGCGAACGACGTCGTCGAGCCGCGACCGGTCGGCCGGAAAGTAGCCCGCGGCCCAGACCAGGACCGTGGTCGCGAAAATCAAGGTGCCCGCCCGCGCGACAAACGCCCGCGACCGATCGGCCACGCGCCCGAGCACGATCCGGTACGAAGGCCATTTGTAGCTCGGAAGCTCCATCACGAACGCCGGCGTTTCTCCGCGAAACCAGGTCTTCTTGAGCAGCAAGGCCACGGGTACGGCGACGATCGCGCCGACCGCCATCATGAGGAACAGGACGATTCCGTCGAGCGTCAACAGGCCGCCCGCATAGGTCCGTTTCGGAACGAAGGCTCCGATCAACAGGAGGTGGACGGGAAGCCGAGCCGAGCAGCTCATGAGCGGCGCGACGAGCAACGTCACCATGCGGTCCCGCCGGTTCTCGATGACGCGCGTCGCCATGATTCCCGGGATCGCGCACGCGAACGAGCTCATCAGCGGCACGAACGATTTTCCGCTCAACCCGATCCGACTCATCAATTTGTCCATCAGGAAGGCGGCCCGCGCCATGTAGCCGCAGTCCTCGAAGACCGCGATGAAAAAGAACAGAAGGGCGATTTGCGGAAGGAACACCAGGACACCGCCGACACCCGCGATGACTCCATCGACGAGCAGGCTGCGCAGCGGTCCCGGTTCGAGACGGTCCGCGACGGCGCCGCCCGCCCATTCCTGGATGCCCTCGATTCCGCCCATCAACGGCTCGGACCACTGATAGATCGACTGGAAGACCACGAACATCAACAGGCAGAAGATGAGGAGTCCCGCGAACCGATGCGTGACGACGTGATCGATGCGGTCGGTCAAGGTCCGCGCGGCCGTTTCGGGATGCGAGACGGCTCCGTCGAGGATTCGCCGGATCCACGCGTAACGCGCTTTCGCCTCAACGGCCGGAATGCGGATCCCCGACTCGCGGAGCCGGCTTCGAGCCGACGCGAGCCATGCGCCGAGCTCGAAAGACGCGGTCGACGCGAACCGCCGTTCGATCTGGCCTCCCACGTCCAACAACATGCGTTCCAGGAGATAGCGTTCGGGCGGCGATCCTCCGGACGCGCGCCACGCGTCTTCCAGCGCGACCACTTCGAGTCGAAACGCCTCGGGAAAAACGTCCGGTCGAACCCCTCCTCGCTCCGCCATCGCGCGGAACACGCCGCGTTCCAAGCCGTCCAATCCAACGCGGCGGTGCCCCTCCGTCGCCACAACCGGCGCGCCGATCCGCCGTTCCAACTCCCGCGCATCGATCGTGATGCCCTTGTGCCGGGCCACGTCGATCATGTTGAGGACGAGGACGACGGGCATGCCGAGGTCGAGGATCTGGCTGAAGAGATAGAGGTTCCGTTCGAGGTTCGAGGCATCGACGATCACGATGACCGCGTCCGGCGCCGCAACATCGGCTTGGTGGCCAAGCAAGACGTCGACCGCGACCATTTCGTCGAGCGTGCGGGGCGAAAGGCTGTAGGTGCCGGGCAAGTCCACGAGCGCGACGTCGCGACCGTCCCATCGCACGCGGCCGATCTTCTTTTCGACCGTCACTCCCGGATAATTGCCGACTCGGGATTGGAGCCCCGATAGCCCGTTGAACACCGTGCTCTTGCCCGTGTTCGGATTGCCGATGAGGACGACGGTCAGGGCGCGGGGCGCGGGAGTCGGTTCCATAGTCGTCCAACAGGCAAGTCTCTCGCGACCCCAATCTCGGGCGACCCCAATCTCGGGCGACCCCAATCTCAGGCGACCCCAATCTCAGGCGACCCGGTGACGGCCGCGCCGCACGCCCCTACCGACCCCGCGACGGTTCCGCGTCGGATGGTTCCACGATGACGCGCCGCGCCTCGGCCTTCCGCAGCGAAAGGCGATACCCGCGCACCGAATACTCGATCGGATCGCCGAGCGGCGCATGGCCGACCATCTCGATCGGTTCGCCCTCGGTCATCCCCATCTCCAGGATCCGCGTCGCGATCGCGTCGTCACCCTGGACATCGACGATGCGGGCTTTCGTTCCGGTCCGCAATCGATCGAGGGTCATGCGGTCGGCCATCGAACGGCGTCCTATCCGGCCGCGGTGAGTTCGACGAAGACCAATAATGCGGCGTCGTCGGCCCGCAGCGACAACCGGTGGCCGTTGATCAGAACGATGCACGGCGTTCCCGGCCGGACCATGCGGATCGGCGTCCCCGCGCGAAGGCCCATTTCGGCCAACCGGTGCACAAACGCCGGTTCGCCCTCGATCTCCCGGATGCGGCCCTCGTCACCGGCCCGAAGCGTATGGAGGGGAACGAGCGCGGCCAAGGCGGCGACTCCCGGCACGTCCGCGCCGCGGCTAGGGGATCGTGGAAAATGCGTGGGACCCATATCCCGACAACCTCGATCGAAAGACGCGTTCTATCGCTCCGGCGGGCGGCACCGCGCCGGCCCGCGCCGGGCGGTTCGGCCCCGCACCCACAAGAAGCAACTGAGAATCAGTATCAGGTCATCGCATTCTAGCAAGGCGGGTCGTCGATGGGTAGGGGGCCATGCGGCGCGGCGCGGTCAGGCGGACGCGGCGCCGGATTCCTGGACCGATCTCCGGCCGGAACCGATTCCGAAGGCCGTGAGGAAAATGACGCTCGCGATCAGGGCGAGGCTCGACGCCCAACCGAAGGCGAACGGAGCGCCCCACCGTTCGTAGATCGCGCCGAACGCGAGCGACGCGGGCAACGCGCCGATTCCGTTGGTGAAATGGTACCAGCCGAAGGCCCGCCCGCGCTGGTTTTCACCGACCAGATGGGCGATCAACGCGCGCTCGGCGGGTTCCGACAAGGCATGGAACACCGCGTACAACGCGACCATGCCCCAGATCTGCGACGGAGACCGAGCGACCGCGAAGGCGGCGTAGAGCACGGCGTAGACGACCCAGCCGCCCAGAACGAGTCGCCGGGGACCGAGCCGGTCAACGGCCGCGCCGGCCGCGTAGGCGCCCACGCTTTTCACGATATGGAAATACGACCAGAGCAGAGGCAAATGGGCGAGGGGGACTCCGATTTCCTCGGCGCGAACCAGCACGAACAGGTCGCTCGAATTCCCCAGCGAGAAGACAAGGACGGCCGCGAGGAAGGCGAAAAAGGGTCGCCCGAGCGCTCGGGAACCCGTTCGAACCGCGCCGATCGGCGCGCCCGTTCGGGGCGACCGATCCACGGATTCCGCGCGCGGGCCGGCGCGACGCGTTTCACGAACGCCCCAACCAACGAGCAGGACGACGACGATGCCCGGCACGGCGCTTGCCGCGAATACGGTGGTCAAGTCGGCTCGGAAATACTCGAGCATGGCGAATGCGACGAGCGGGCCGGTCGCGGCGCCGAGATGGTCGAGCGCCCGGTGCAGTCCGAAAGCGCGGCCGCGCATCGATTCGGGCGTGCTGTCGGCGATCATCGCGTCGCGCGGCGCGCTCCGAAGGCCTTTGCCGATCCGGTCTCCCGTGCGCGCCGCAAGGACCATCCACGGCCTGGAAACCCAGCCCATCAGGGGGCGCGCCGCGGCGGCCAGCCCATAACCGACGACGACAAATCCCTTCCGGCGGGACCACCGGTCCGAGAGGCTTCCCGCGACCGGCTTCAATACGCTCGAAACGGTCTCCGCGATTCCCTCGATCAAGCCGAGCACGGTTCGGCCCGCGCCCAGCTCGCCGGTCAAGAGCGTGGGAAGCAGCGGATAGACCAACTCGCTCGCGACGTCGTTGAAATAACTCGCCCACGCGAGGATCCGAACCGCGAACGGCAAGCGTCCGGCTCGGGGCGCCCCGGACGGCGGATCGCAGGGCGGGGTTGCTGGCACGGGAGATGCGTCCATGGCGAGACTCCGGCGCACCGCCCGGTGCGCCGCCTCCGAGTGTCTGCTAACATATCGTCGGTCTCCCCGCGCGGGTAGCCTCCGCTCTCGGGGCCGTTCGGCCGAGCGAGCGGCGATCGACGCGCGCGGCGAGCGCCGACCGTTGCGTACGGGTTCACGAACGACTCCCCGACTCGCATAGGGGCCATGGCATGAACGATTCGCAGCCTCCCGTCGAACGCCGATCGACGATCGCCCTGATCGCGCATGACGGAAAGAAGGACGCCCTGGTGACCTTCGTCCGCGAACATCTCGACATCTTCCGCGCCAGGCGGTTGGTCGCGACGGGGAGCACGGGTGAGCGTCTTCAGCGCGATCTCGGCTTGGACGTCGAGCGTGTCGCGCACGGGCCGCACGGAGGCGACCTGATCATCGGCGGGCGGGTGGCCGAGGGATCGATCGGAGGCGTGCTCTTCTTCCGCGACCCGTTGACCGCCCAGCCGCACGAGCCCGACGTGTCGGCCCTCATGCGCGTTTGCGACGTCCACGGCGTGCCGCTCGCGACGAACCTCGGAACGGCCCGCGCCTTGGTCGAGTCCCTTCGGGTGGGCGCGTCCTGAATCGAGCGATCGATCCTTGCGACGCGGCCTTCGCGCGAAATCAGCGGACCAACCGGACGGGCGAAAAGACGAAGTCCGACGTCGCGTTGCCGCCTGGGATGCCGCCCTTTGTGACGATGTTCGCCGGCTGCACCATCACGTACTTGCTCGACGCCTTCCCGGTCAGCTTCACCGCCATGATCCGGATCCCCGTGAATCGCACGATCGTGTACTCGGCATTGTTGCCCGGCCCGTTGACCGCCGTGAAGATCGGGATGATGCGGGGTTGGCCCTTGATCGACGCCAGTTCGTCTTTCACACCCGCGCTGATCCCCGTGTCGCCGTTCAGATAGAGATTGCCCGATGCATCGAATTCAAGCGATCCACCGTGGTATTGCAGGTCGGCGGGGCTGATGCCGGTCGTGATTTGCCTCGCGATGTCGCACGTGCTGTTGTTCGAACTCCCAATATCCACGGTGCCCCGGTTGCCTGGCGATCCGGTTCCTTGCGGATACAAATTGACTTCGAGGATCCCGTCCGATCCGGAAACGACCTGCTGATTCAGGGCGTCCCATTTGTAGTTGTCCGAACCGACGTTGGAGTCGAGCATGTTGTCCCAGGTCGTCTTATCGAGGGCGAACGGGAGGAGGTCGAGATTTCCGCCGTCCGACGGCGCGCGGAAGCCCTGGAACGAGGTGAGCAGCGCGGCGGTCGCCTCGGCGACCGCCGGCGTGCTGCTCCGACCGAGCAATCTCCCGAACGTCATGGTGATCTCGCCGTTCCGGCCCGCCTCGCGACGCACGACCACATGGACCGTATTGGGGTGGTTGTTTCCCGAGAGATCGATCGACTGCGTCGAGACCGTCGGGTCGGCGAGATAGCCGACTTCGATGTCGCCCGTCGCCATGGAGGGCGAGTTGACGAGGACCTGATTGAGGCCCGCGTATTCCGAGGCGCGGGCCTGCGCATTGCTCGCCAAAACCGCGCTGTACGAACCGCCCGTCAAAGGGCTCTCGTCAATCAACTCCCACGCGGCCGCGATCGCGGACGCATCGGCGCATCGCTGGAGTTCGCTTCGCGCCACGAGCACGACTCCCAGGTCGAGCGCGAAGGCCAAGAGGGCCATCAGTCCGACCATCGAGAATGCGGCGAGCACCACGATGCTGCCTCGCCGCGCGCGTTGTAGTCGAGGGGTCGCGTTCATGGTGGTAACCTCGTCGCCGCGATCGCGGCAATTGCCTCGGATTCGATGTGAGGATCGTGCGGCCATTTCCGGACCTGTTTACGGCGCGGAGCCGACGAGCCGAGCCTGCGAGTCCTCGACCACGAGCCCCGTGCTCAGTACGTACCGAACCCGCTCCAGCGCCAGGACGGTGACTCGATTGCCCGCGAACCCGACCGCCGAGTTCGCGACGGAAACGGCCGGATCATAGGCGTTCAAGCCGGCGAGTTCCGTGGTCGTCGTATGCTTGAGGTATCCCTGGCCTCCAAACTCGCCCCACGTCGTCGACTCGCCCGAAACGACCTCGAACGTCAGTTGGCCGTTCGCGAGCGTCATTGTTTGCGTCCACCGCACGACTTCGCCGTCGGTTTCCATGACCGAGTCCTGGGGATACATGTGCGACGCGATCGGCTCGTCGCCGTTCCAGATCTGAAGCTGGAGCCCGCCCGGGACAAACGACGGAATGCTCTGGTGATTGAGCTCGAAGACGGCGAAGAGCGACGTGGCATCGCCGGTCGGGGAAATCGCGCACGAAACCTGCGGCGCGGTGGCGTTCGGATCGGGCGTCGCGACGGCCAACACCCAGTCCTCCTCAATGCGCACCACCGTGACCTCCGACTGGGCGAGCACGACGCGGGGCGCCGCCCCGGCCCCCCAACAAACGACGACGGCCCCCAGGATCGCGGCCGAAACGCGGGAACTCGAGCGGAACGGGCGCAGCGCAATCACGGTGGACTCCTTCGCGGAAGGCCGTCCCGAGGGATGGTCGGTACCGGCCGGCCAGCCTCGCGGGAGCGGGGAATCGAAGAGCCGTTGATGAGAGGCCTCGGCGGTCGTTGGCCATTTACCCAACATGCCGTGCCATTGAAATGCATAGCTCGCGTTTCCCCGCCCGTCAAGAACAAGCCAAAAGGGGGTGTACAACGGTCGGCCGATCGGATATGGTACGTGCGTCGGTGGGTTCGTCGAATGCGCGTGCGCGATGCCGATTCCGCGGATCGGCCAACGGCTGCTGTTTCGTCACTTCCACCCAGTGGGCTGCCACTTCGGCCCATTCCATTGTGGCCCGTTTAGCGAAGTGAAGTGGTGGGCCGTTATTTCTTCGGACAGGAGCAAAAGTAGTGGGAAGGAAGTTGTATTGCGGTAACCTGAGTTTCAATGTGACGAGCCAGGACTTGGAGCAGCTTTTCTCAGAGTTCGGCACGGTGGAGAGCGCTCAGGTGATCTCCGATCGGGATACCAATCGGAGCAAGGGTTTCGGGTTCGTGGAAATGGGCAGTGATGCCGAGGCCCAGGCCGCGATTTCCGCGCTCAATGGCAAAGATCATGAAGGACGCCCGCTCACCGTCAATGAGGCGCGTCCGCGCGAGGATCGTCGAGGCGGCGGCGGCGGCGGCGGCTACCGAGGCGGTGGCGGTGGTGGAGGTTACGGTGGTGGCGGCGGCGGCGGTGGATACGGCGGCGGTGGCCGCGGCGGCCGCGGCGGCAGCCGATATTGATCCCGGTTTTTTTCGTCTCTCGAACGAAGCTTGACGAAATCGCCGCGTTTGGATCCGACGTCTCGCCGGATCCAGGCCGATCGCGAATCGAAACGAGGAGCACCGGGGCTGATCCCTGTCAGCCCCGGTCTCCCTCGATGGGTCCGTGCTCGGCGCGCGGCCGTATTCGTGGGGCCAATGGGAGTTCACCTTGTTGTCTTCAACCGAACGACAGGTACTTCAGACATTCCGCTTGTTTCGAGTCGCTCCCGGTCAAATGCTCTGTTTTGAAGGTGCCAATCTCAAACGGTTCCGCTCGGCCCTTCAACAGCTCACCACGAAGAATTTCCTGATCAAAGAACAGTTCAAGGGCGGGTATTCGTTGACTGCGGCCGGGTTCGCCGCAATGAAGGCCATTCCCACCTAGCCAACCGGGTTCGGCGATCTCCCACCCCAAGAAGGTTCGCGCGGCGCGCGCCGCACGGTCGTCGCGGTTCGTGTGGATGCGTTGGGACGTGGATTCCGTCCATGGCGCGCCGTTTGCCTCACGGTTGGCATCCGCCCGTTCCACCATGATGATCGGTGCCGGCGCGCTCTCCCGCACATCGTCCGGTCGCTTGGGCGCGCCCGACGAGCCGGATGCCGACGCCGAACGGGCCGGCGCTGTCGGTCGTTTTCGAGTGTGACGGTGGCCGCGCCGCGGGCGAATTCCAGCCGGCCAAGGGCTTCGGGCCGAATCGTGTCATGAACGGACGACTTCGCATCGCGGTGGCCGACGACGAACCCGACATGCGGGAGTATTTCAATCGCGTCCTGCCGCGGCTTGGCCATGAGGTCGTTTGCGTGGCGGACAATGGGCGCGATTTGATAGCCCAATGCCGCGTCTGCATGCCCGATCTCGTCATTACCGACATCAAGATGCCCGCCTTCGACGGAATCGAAGCGGCCAAGGCGATTTCCGCCGAACGGCCGACGCCCATCATCCTCGTCTCGGCGCACTACGATTCCGAACTCATCCAGCGAGCCGAAGCCGACCACGTGATGGCCTACCTTGTGAAACCGATCAAGCAGGCCGATCTCGAACCGGCCATCGCGATCGCGACCCGCCGTTTTCAGCAGTTCCAACAGGTCCAGCGCGAGGCGGCTGACCTGCGCCAGGCCCTGAAGGACCGCAAGGTGATCGAACGCGCCAAAGGACTGGTGATGCGTCGAGCGGGCATTGACGAGGCGGCCGCGTTCCGCCGCCTCCAACAGTTGGCCAGCGATCGGAACCGGAAACTCGTGGACATCGCGGAGGCGATCGTGGTGGCCGCCGAGGCGTTCGATTCGACAATCGACTCCGGCAATGATTGACACGGCTCCATTAAAGACTAGATTAGGGTGGCTCGCCGATCCTTGTTGTGCCGCTCAGGAAGTTGCTTCGCGGCGAGCCGCCGTCGGGACATTCACGATCGCGACCCGACCCGGAGGTCGGCGCGGGCGCATCGGGGACCTTGGACGGCGGACAGGGTGGCACAGCGGGAACGTCCATCGCGCCAGGTGCCGCGTCCCGCGCCCGTTCGGGCCGATCGGCCCTTTCGGTTTTGGCACTTCAACGGAGGAACGCCTGCCATGACCACACTCAAGAATGTCGCCACGGAAGTCGCCGCAGCGAAGTCGAACGTTCGAGCGGCGCGGTCCGTCACCGAACCCGAACCGCGGGACCGGGCCGAGGAAGGGCCGACCGAGATTGCTCGAGCGGCGGAAGCGGCGCTCAAGGGCAGCGGTTACGACGCGCTGCGACGCATCGCGTGCGAATTCCATGAAGGCAAACTCACGCTGCGTGGTCGAGTCGCGACGTATTACCTGAAGCAAGTCGCGCAGAGCGCGCTGCGCGAACTGGTCGACGGTCACGCCGCGATCGCGCGCATCGACAACCAAATCGAAGTCTACGTGCTCGCGCCGAAATAGGCTCGCGCCGAAATAGGACCATGCGTCGTCCAGGCACCGTCCGGGTGCGCGCGTTCGGCATGTGAAATGCACCTTGGTTGCCATGGACTCTCGGTGGCTCACGAAGCGAGGAGGTGCGTCATGAACGTGCGGCATTTCCTGGACGAGGCGGGGGTGGCGTTCGATGTGATACCCCACCGAGCCACGTGCGACGCGCAGCGCATGTCGAAGGAACTGCGGTTGTCGGGAAAACACGTCGCGAAAACCGTACTGCTCCGCGCCGACCACGGCTATCGATATTTGGTGGCCGTCGTGCCCGCGTGCCGCCGTGTCGATCTGACGCGCGCGTCGCCCGTCTTGGGAGGCAGCGAATTGGAGATCGCGAGCGAATCGGAGTTGATCGAGCATTGTCCCGACTGCGACGCGGGTGTTCTCCCGCCTTTCGGGTCTCAATACGGTATGCGGACGCTCGTCGACGCCGACCTGCTCGACGACGAGTGGATCGTCTTCGAGGGGAATACGCACGATGAGGCGATTCGGATGCGGACGAGCGATTTCAGGCGACTTGAATGCCCGTTGATCGCGCGTTTCGCCGACCCATCCAGGCCGATGGCCTTTGAACATCGGAGATGAAGGCCGCGTATTCCCGGTGATCGGCCCGCGCGGCGCTCGCCGCGACCGCTTCATGGTTGGGATCGGCACGGAGAGCCGTCAGACCATCGCGGGGAATCTCCGCGTTTGATTGAGATCCCGTCGGGAAAATGGTATATGGCGAAGGCGCCTGGGTTCGCGGAGCGGGCTCCGGCTGGGTTGTGACCCCGTATCGAGAAAGGCTCGTCGCGATGAACGTCAAGAAGATCCTGTTTCCGACCGATTTCTCGCATACGGGCGACGCCGCGCTGCGGCTTGCGACCGCCCTCGCGCGGGACTCGGGAGCGTCGCTCCTGATCGCCCATGTCGAAGAGCCGCCCGTGGCGTATGGAGGCGGCGAAATGTACTACGGCATGCCCGAACCCGCGCTCGAGGAAATCAAGCGCATGCTGCACGACGTCACGCCGACGGATCCCAAGGTCGTGTTCGAACATCGGCTCGTGACCGGTGATCCCGCGGGTGCCATCGTGCGTTTGGCGCAGGACGAACATGTCGACCTGATTGTGCTCGGCACCCACGGGCGGACCGGGTTGAGTCGCCTGCTCATGGGAAGCGTCGCCGAATCGATCGTGCGGCGCGCGCCGTGCCCCGTGCTGACCTACAAACACCATCCGCGAAAGGGCGACGCCCCGTGATCGGCGATCGTTCGGATTCGCACGCCGTCGTTTCGCGCCGACAGTGGCTCGCCGCGTCGGCGGGATGGGTCGCCGGCGCGTGCGCGGCGCCGTTCGCCGCGGCGCGGATGCCTTCGGAGCCCAAGGCGCGCATCGCCGTCACGCTCGACCTCGAAATGTGCCGCAATTATCCAAAGCGGGAAATCGTCGAGTGGGACTACGAGAAGGGCAACCTCGACGAACCGACAAAACGGTACGCGGAGCAAGCGGCTCGGATCGTGCGCGATTTCGGGGGCGTTGTCCATTTCTTCTGCGTTGGACGCGTTCTCGAACAGGCGGACGTTTCGTGGCTCGCGCGGCTCGCCGACTCGGGCCATCCGATCGGCAACCATACGTACGACCACGTCAACATGCTCGCGAGCGAACCCGCCCAGACCCAATTCCGGTTCCGGCGCGCGCCGTGGCTGACCGAGGGAAGGACGACCGAGCAGATCCTGCGCGAAAATGTTCGCATGACGACGCGGGCGCTCGACCAACGCGCCGGGATCCAAGCGAACGGATTCCGCACACCCGGCGGGTTCGCGCAAGGGCTGGCGGGGCGCGAGGATATCCAGCGGATGCTCCTCGAACTCGGATTCACCTGGGTCAGTTCGCTCTATCCCCCACACCCGTCGGGAACGCCGCGCGAAGCGCCAGGCGAATCCGTTTACCAGGGCATCGTCGACGCCTTGCGGGCGGCGCAGCCGTTCCGCTATCCGACGGGCTTGATCGAGGTCCCGATGAGCCCGATCAGCGACGTGACGGCGTTTCGCGCCCATTACTGGAAGTTGGACCATTTCCTCACCGCCATCCGCCGCGCGGTTCATTGGACGATCGAACAGCGCGCCGTGTTCGACTTCCTTGCACACCCCTCGTGCCTCCTGGTGGAGGACGCCGAGTTCCGGACGATCCGCGCCGTCTGCGAACTGGTGCGCGACGCGGGAGACGCCGCCGAACTCGTGGGGCTCGACTCCATCGCCGCGCGGGTGTGACCGGCAAGCGATCGAGCCCTCGAATCCCACGGTCGATCGGCGGACTACGGGACGCTCAATCGACCGCCTTCGTGTCGCCTTCGTCGCGCGCTTCCGGGTCGGACGGAATGACCGATCCGTGCGGATCGCGGCTCGGGGAATCCAACTCCCTCGCGAGTTGGTTTCTCAGATCATCGTCGATGAAATGCTCGACCCGTTCGGCCGATTCGTGCAGCGCGCCGCGCGACGGGTAGTTCCTCGCGAGGTAGCTTTCCCACAGGCGATGGGACCGGACCAGCCGCCTGGCCGATTCCTCTCCGAGTCGAGTGAGCCGCCAATCCGGCCCCGCCCGTTCGATCCAACGCATGCGTCGCAGGCGTCCCATCGCGGCCCGCGCCGTTCGGACGCGGATTCCGAGCGCCGCGCGAATCGAGGCGAGCGAATCGCCCGCCGCGTCGGGAAACCGCTCCTTCCGTCGGAACAAGTGCCCCAAGACGTCCTCGCGGACCATGCGGTTCTCGAGACGCGCCCGCGCGAGGCGGCGCGAAACGATGCCGTGCCGGGGACCGAAGAGGGCCGCTCCAAGGAAAAAGAGCCCCGAGGCCACCGCGATCATGCCGGACGTGCTCGCGTCCTGGATTTCCGGATGGCCCAGCCGTGAAAAGAGGACTCCCGGCGCCGCCGTCGCGAGCGCGTGTCCGACCAGCGCGCTCGATGCCGCGACAACCAGACTTATGCCGATCATGCGCGGCAATCGGTCGGTCAGCAGGTGCGCGGTCGCCGCCGGGACAATCAGCATGGCGATCACGAGAATACTCCCCACGCTCTCAAACGCCGTCACCAAAGTCACCGCGGTGAGCGCCATGAGCAGGTAATGCATGGCGGACGCGGAAACGCCGACCGATCGCGCGAGCGCCGGATCGAACGCGCTGATGCGGAACTCCTTGAAGAACATCGTGAGGACAAGACCGTTCACACAGAGCATGCGCGCGTTGATCCCGAAGGCCGCCGGAATGCCCTGGGGACCGCTCCGATCCAGGACCGTGTTTTCGAGCGTCCCGTACAGGACGCAGTCCGGGTCGATGTCGATCGTGTCGGCGACGAGCCGCATCAGGAGCAGACCGAGCGCGAAGAGCGACGTGAAGACGACGCCGAGCGCGGCGCCGGCGTCGAGCCTCCCGACCCGCCGGAGACTCTCCGAGGCGACCGCGCAAACGATGCCCATCACGGCGGCGCCCGCGAAGAGGATCGCATGGCGCGACGAAGCCAAGGCCCTTTCATCGAACCAGCCGCGGGCGTGCAAGGCCTGACCGGCGAGCAGCGCGAGGACGATTCCCGGCAGAACCGAGTGACTGATCGCGTCTCCCATCATGGACTGCCGGCGCAAGAGCAGGAAACAGCCCGGAAGGGCGCAGGCCATTGACGCGGCGGCTCCGGTCGCCACGATCCACGCGTCGATCGCGTTCCATCGCGCAAGGTGGTTCCAGATCTCGAAGAGTACCATCACGGTCCGCCTTGGCCAGGATGCCCTTCTTCCGCCGACGGCATGGAAGACGCCTCGCGACGCGCCGCACGCGCGAACCGCCATACCAAGCCGTGCCGCGTTCCGACGGCGAGGCTCGCCAGGAACACGGCGCTGCCGCAAAGGACGATCGTCGCGCCGGTCGCGACCCGGGGAACCGCCGCGCTGATTGCGACGCCCAGCCCGGCGCCGAACGCGCCGAACATCGCCGCAATCACACCCATCGTCGCGAGCCGCTCCGACCAGCATTGGGCCGCCGCCGCCGGAACCGTCAACATGGCCACAACGAGCAGCAGGCCGACGCTGCGCAGGCCGATCACGCAGATCAGGACGACGAGCCCCATCAGCACGCTGTCGAGCACGGCGACCGGCCAGCCCTGCACGGCCGCGAACCGCGCGTCGAAGGCGACAAGCCTGAATTCCTTGAACAGCGCGGCGCATGTCGCGACGGCGAGCATCGCAGCGCCTCCGATGAACCAGACATCGTCGGCCTTCATGGCGGCCGCCTTGCCGTAGATGAAATGGGCCAGCCCCGCCGCGTTTCCGGACGGAAGCCGTTGCACGATCGTGAACAGGGCGATGCCCACGCCGAAGAAGACGCTGAGCACGACCGCAAGCGCCGCATCCTCCTTGACGCGCGTCCAACGCCCGATCGCCTGAACGCACAGCACGCCCGCGATGCCGCTCAGCGCCGCTCCGACCAACAGGCCCGGCAGCGACTTGCCCGTTCCCGGTTCGATCCACTCCATCGCCAGGAACGCGATCGCCACGCCCGGCAACGCCGCGTGGCTGACGACGTCGCCGACGAGCGTTTGCTTGCGGAGCAACATGAAGACTCCGATGACACCGCCGCTCGCGCCGAGCGCCATTGTGCCGAGCAAGACGACCCGCGTGTTGTGGTCGCTCAAGGTGATTACGCGCACAAACGGGTCATGAAGCGAAGACGCATCCGCCGGACCGTCGGCATGTGATTCGATCCGCTCGCCGTCCCGGGCAACGCCGTCCCGGGCAACGCCCGCGCGCGGAACGATCAGCGCCGACATCACGCCGAACATCACGCCGAACATCACACCGAACATCACACGGCGTCGGCGCCGCGCCGCGTTCGGTGCCGCCGTCCGCGGAGTTCGAATCCCGCGTGCCATCCGGCCACCTCGCCTATTCCCCTGGTCCGAACGTGAAACGGTTTCCGACCCGATCGAGCAGGGCGAGCCGGCCTCCGTAGGTCTTGCGCAGATTCTGAGGCGTAAACACTTGCTCCACAGGTCCTGCCGCGACGAGCCGCATGTTCAGGAGGACGACTTCGTCAAAATACTCCTCGACCGTCTGCAGGTCGTGGTGGACGACGAGCACCGTCTTGCCGGAGGACCGCAGGTCGCGCAAGAGATCCACAATCACCAGCTCAGTCGCCGCGTCCACGCCCGCGAACGGTTCGTCCATCAGATAGAGATCGGCGTCTTGAGCCAGGGCCCTCGCCAAGAACACACGCTGCTGCTGGCCGCCTGACAGTTGACGGATCTGGCGCGAGGCGAATTCAGCCATGCCGACCCGTTCGAGTGCGGCGAGCGCCTCGCGCCGATAACGGCGTGTCACCGGTCGACACCATCCGATGCGGTGATAGAGACCCATAGCCACCACGTCGAGCGCGCTCACCGGAAAATCCCAGTCCACGCTTTCGCGCTGAGGCACATAGCCGACCCGCCCCCGCTGACTTCGAAACGGCCGACCAAAAATCCGGACCTCGCCCGTTGTCCGGGGAATGAGATCCAGACAGGCGGCGAGCATCGTGCTCTTGCCTGCGCCGTTCGGTCCCACAATCGCGATCAGCCGTCCCGAAGGCGCTTCGTAGTCGATGTCCCAGATCACCGGCTTGAGATGATAGGCGACGGTCAAGTCGCGGATCGAGAGCGGGCTTGGTTCCGAGCGGCCGTCGTCGGGGCCCGTCCGCGCGGCGGCGCCGTTGGATGCTCGCATCGCGTCACCCGCCTGAATCCGATGCCGGAATCGACTCGGCCAGCAGTCCCAATCGCCCGCGTTCGGGAGCGCGACCGCCGAGTGACCGCGCGATGGCCGTCGCGTTGTGATCGATCATTCCGATGTAGGTCCCCTCGTATGTTCCCGCCGCGCCCATCGCGTCGGAATACAACGACGGTCCGATCTCGACGCGCCATCCTCGACCGGCCGCGCCCTCGACCACCGCCCGCACGTTCGACGCGGGCACCGAACTCTCCACAAAAACGGCCGCGATCCGCCGCTCAACCAGGAAGTCCACCAGACGATTGATGTCGTGGACGCCAGGCTCCGATTCCGTGCTGATCCCCTGCGCCGATCGCACGCCGATCCCATACGCCTTGCCAAAATACCCGAACGCGTCGTGCGCCGTCACGAGCACGCGCCGACGCTCGGGTATCGTGCCGATCACCTCGCGGACGTAGGAATCCAACTCCGCCAGTTCCCCTCGAACGCGGTCCCCGTTCGATCGATAGACGGTGTGGCCTTCCCGATCCAATTCCGACAAGCGGCGCACGACCGTCTCCACGCAATCCGACCACAACGCCACGTCCATCCAAACGTGCGGATCATGATGACCGGCGAACGCGCCCGGCGACCGAAGTCGGCCCGCATCGATCGATTCGGTCACCGCATGGACCGGCTTGCCGCCCGCGCGGACTTTTTCGAGCACATCCTGCATGCGGCCTTCCAACATCAGGCCACAATAGAACACGGCATCCGCGCGTGACACCTCTTTGACATCGCGCGTCGTCGGCTTGTAAAGATGAGGGTCCACGCCCTCGCCCATCAGACCGATCACCTCAATACGATCCCCGCCGATCTCCCGCACGAGATCCGTGACCATCGACACGGTCGTCACGACCCGCGGACCCTTCGAACGGGACGGCCCTACGTCCGACCCGCCCATGGGGAACCCGCACCCAACAACGCATAATGCGATCCCAAACGCAAGGACCGGTTGGGGAACCGCAATCCGGCTCATGACGATTCCCTTCGTTCGTTGGGACGTCGTTCGTTGGAACGCCATTCTCCACCTTTTTTGGTTATCCAAAATATCGTCTTTCAAAACACAAAACCTGTCAAGCCCGAGCCGCCGGGTCGGCGCGGGATGGTGATCCGACCGAACGCGGGGAAAATTGACCGCCCCCAGGGCTGGTGCTACGATGGCCGGGACGCATCGAGCGGGGAGAGGCCGTTGTTTCCGGCGACCAACCGATGGGACTGACCTACTTCAAACGGTTTCGGATGGAGATCGGCTTGCGTTCATGGCGGGGCCTGCCGGTATGGGCTCGGTCGGTCTGGGACGACGCGTACGAACTGGTGGCGTGGACCGAGGGGCTATTGGATTCGCACGCGGAAGCGAAGTACCACAGTTTCCGCAACGAGCTCGATGCGAATGTCTTTCCTTGCCTGGGGGATTTTGATGGGTGCCGCCGGCTGATGACCGAAATTTCCCAGCGGACGAATTTTGTTCCCGGCGCGACGTGGCTCGCCCGGTTTCGCGGCGACGGGGCCTGTGAGGAGTGCGGCACGGTGCAGGGCGTCTCGGACCAAGGAGATTTCGGGGCGATCCAAAACCTGGGTGTGACGTCGTCGCATCGGGGTCGAGGCTTGGGGACCCGCCTGTTGGCCGAGTCGCTGACGGGATTTCGGGAGGCCGGGCTGACGCGCGCGTATCTTGAGGTCACGGCGCGGAATGACGGCGCGATCCGCTTGTATCAGCGGTTCGGCTTCCGCACGGTCAAGACGCTATACAAGGCGGCCGACGTGGCCGTCGTGTGACGGCCCGACGGCCGCGCGGCGGCCGATGCGGGATGGCAAGCCCGCTCCGCGGCGGGCGATCGGCGGCGGGAACCAAACGGGACGCTATCTCGGAACGGAAGTGGCGGCGTGGAGCAGACGATCAACGTACGGACGCTGGACAACGGCCTGATCCTGGTGGCCGAATCGATGCCGTGGCTCGAATCGGCCGCCATGTCGCTGCACGTGCCGTGCGGTTGCGTGTTCGATCCGGTCGATCGGCTCGGGCTCGCCAATCTGACGTGTGAAATGGTCCAGCGGGGATGCGGTGCCCATTCGAGCCGCCAGTTCGTCGAGCGGCTCGAATCGCTCGGCGTCGACCATTCGGCGTCGGTATCGGCGATGCACACGACGTACATGGCGTCGATGATGTCGGAGCGGCTCCCCGACGCGCTCGGCATGTACGCCGATCTCGTCCGGCGCCCGCATCTTCCCGAAAAACAGCTCGACGACGCGCGGCTCGTCTGCCTGCACGAGATCCGTTCGATCGACGACGATTTCGCGCAGATGACCCATCAGCGGCTCCGGCTCGATCATTACGGGCACCCGCTCGGCCGCAACGCGGCCGGGGTATTGGATCACGTCGAGCGGGCGACGATCGACGACGTCCGCGCGTTCTTCGCCGGGGCGTACGGAGCGACGGGCGCGATCCTCGCCGTCGCGGGCCGATTCGATTGGGAATCGCTGGCGGCGTGTGTCGAGCGGCATTTCGGGGGATGGACGCCGCACGCCTTGCGCCGCATGGGCGACGAACGGCCTTGCCGCGGCAGGCGCCATCTGGAGCATGACACGAACCAGACACACATCGCGATCGCGTGTCCCGGCGTGCCGTACAACCACGCCGACTACTTCCTGGCGCGCGGCGCGGTGGGCGTCCTGAGCGACGGCGTGAGTTCGCGGTTTTTTCTCGAAATCCGAGAACACCGCGCGCTGTGCTATGCGGTGAGCGCCTACTGCCACTCGTTCCTCGACCGGGGCTCGGTCCTGTGCTACGCCGGCACGACGGCCGAACGAGCCCAGGAAACGCTCGACGTCATGCTCGCCGAACTCGACGGATTGAACCGGGGAGTGCGCGACGAGGAGCTCGCGCGGGTCAAGGCGCGGATCAAGAGCGGATTGATCATGCAGCAGGAGTCGAGCGGCGCCCGGGCCAGCTCGATCGCCGGCGACTGGTACTATTGGGGCCGCGTGCGGACGCTCGACGAGCTCAAGTCGCTCATCGACGGGCTGACGGCCCGCGACATCAACGCGTTCCTCGACCGGCATCCGTTCCGGCCCGTGACGATCGTGACCCTTGGCGAAAAGGAATTGGAGGCCGATCTTGGAGTTTCTTAGGCATACGCTCGCGAACGGGCTCGAAGTCCTCGCCGAACGGAACGAAAAGGCGTACAGCACGGCGATCGGGTATTTCGTGAAGACCGGAGCTCGCGACGAATCGCTCGACGTCTGGGGCGTCAGCCATTTCCTCGAACACATGGTCTTCAAGGGCACGCTCCTTCGCTCCGCCGACGACGTGAACCGCGAGCTCGACGCCATCGGGTCCCACTCGAACGCCTACACCAGCGAGGAGCAAACGGTCTATCACGCGGTCGTCCTCCCCGAATACGTCGATCGAACGGTCGACCTGCTGAGCGATCTGATGCGGCCGGCGCTGCGCGCCGAGGATCTCGAGACCGAGAAACAGGTGATCCTCGAGGAGATCGCGAAGTACGACGATCAGCCTCCGTTCGGCGCGTTCGAGAAGGCGATGGCCCTCCATTTCGAATCGCATTCGCTCGGCCGAAGCGTGCTCGGCACGCGCGAATCGATCATCGCGCTCGGCGTCGAGCCGATGCGCCGATTCCACGCGACCCAATACAGCCCCCGCAACATGGCGCTCGTCGCGACGGGCAACGTCGATTTCGAGCAACTCGTCGCGCTCGCCGAACGCCACGCGGGCGGGTGGCCCGCGTTCGAAGGCCGCCGCGATCCGACCCGCGCCCGCCGCGTTCCGTCCGAAGCGCGGACGCGCGTCGTCCGCCACCCGCTCGCCTCGCAGCAATACGTGATCCTGGTGAGCGACGGTCCGGCGGCCGACGACGCCGCGCGGCACGCGGGCCGACTGCTCGCCACGATCCTCGGCGACGACACGGGAAGCCGCATGTTCTGGGATCTCGTCGACACCGGACGCGCCGAATGCGCGGCCATGGGCTCGCACGAATTCCAGGGAACGGGCCTGTTCCTCTCCTACCTTTGCTGCGAATCGGATGACGCGTCGAGCAACCTGGACCGGATGCGGACCGTCTTCGCCGACGCGCATCGGCGCGGCGTGACGCTCGATGAACTTGATCGCGTCAAGTCGAAGATCTGTTCGCATATTGTCCTGTCGAGCGAACGGGCGGCCAACCGCCTGTTCGCCGTCGGCGGCGCGTGGCTCACGCGAAACGAGTACCGGACCGTCCGCGAAGTGGTCGACGCCTACCAGCGCGTGACGCTCGACGACATCCACGCGCTGCTCGACCAGTTCCCGCTCACCCGGCACACCGTCTGCGCCGTCGGACCGCTCGAACGGATCCCGTCGCTCGCGTGACCGGGCCTCCGGCCTCGACGCCCCTCCGACCACGCCCCTCCGACCACGGCCCTCCGACCACGGCCCTCCGATAGGACCCCTCCGATAGGGCCCTTCCGACCACGGCCCGTCCGATAGGGCCCTTCCGATAAGGCGCGGCCACCGCAATCCGCACGATCGGCACGTCGGGTCGAAACGGCCGTCGAGCCGGCTCGGCGATGCGCGGCGGACCGTTTTCCGTGAGCGCGTCGAGCCGCTCCTTTCGATGGAACTACCGGGCCCCATGGATAAGGCGATCCCGTGGAATGACCGGGCCGGTCATCCGCGGCACGAGATCCTCGAGGACGGAATGTGAACATGAAGCGACGCGCGAACGCGGGCCCGCACGGGCCCTTGAACGGATGCGTGGTCCTGGTCATGATCATGGCGAGCATCGCGGGGGCCGGTGACGCGGACGCGCGATCCTTCAACGACGTCATGCGCCACGCCGGTTTTCGGTGGAGCGACGGCTACCATGTGCGCTCGCGGTGCTGCGGTGGGCCGTGCGCGGATGTTCCTTTCGGAAACCCGCCGATCCAGGGCGCGATGCCGGAAATGGTACCCTCGCCCCAACCGGCGCCGGGGGTGCCTTCCCCGTCCGACCGGATCGGAGGTCGGCGATGGCGCGTGCGATGACGGCCGCGCGCGGCGCGCACGCGTCCGCGTCGGCTTTGGCACGCATCGATCATGGCATGCAGCGTGGAACAACGGGGATTCGACCATCATGGAACGCACGTTGGTGCTGCTCAAACCGGATTGTGTCCAGCGACGGCTGATGGGGCGCGTGATCGCCCGCATCGAGGAAAAAGGGCTGAACGTCGTCGCGATGAAGATGCTGCGGATCTCGGCCGACCTGGCGAAACGGCATTACGCGGAACATGTCGCCAAGCCGTTCTATCCGGCGCTCGAGTCGTTCATCACGGCGTCCCCGGTGGTGGCGATGGTCGTGGAGGGCCTTGAAGCGGTCCGCGTGGTGCGCGACATGCTCGGCGCCACCAACGGCCGGAATGCGGCGCCGGGCACGATCCGAGGCGACTTCAGTTCGAGCCGCCAGCTCAATCTCGTCCACGCGTCCGACGGCGCCGATGCCGCGGCTCGCGAAATCGAGCTCTATTTCGCGCCGAGCGAACTCCACGACTGCCCGCTCACCATCGGACCCTGGTTGACCGTGGTTGGGGAATAGCCGCCCTACGCCGCGCGTCGGGCGGCGCGGCGGATCTGCTGATAGAGATAGGGAGGGGCGGTTGGGGAATAGCCGCCCTACGCCGCGCGACGGAAAGCGTCCGCGGCGAGCGATCAGCCGCGGGCCGCGGCGAGTTCATCGATCATGTCGCGCGTGGCCTCCGCGGCGGCGTCCTGCCACCTCGCTTCGCCGAACCGGTCGCCGTATTCCGGCCTCGCGAACGCGTACAGGATCGCGCGGGAACTGTTGACGACCGCGCCGAGCCCTTCCCGATCGAAGGCGAGGGCGACGTCGCAAGCCTTGGCGCCTTGGGCCCCGTACCCCGGCACCAACAGCCACGCGTGCGGCATGGCGGCTCGGAGTTCGGCGAGCTGTTCGGGATAGGTCGCTCCCACGACGGCGCCGATCGCGCCGTAGCCGCTCGGTCCGGACGTCCGAGCGGCCATCGTCTCGACGTGGCGGGCCACCTGCCGATACACACGTTCGCGCGGCGCCGCGAGATCCTGCAGGGCCGCGCTCCCGGGATTCGAGGTCTTGACGAGCACAAACACGCCGGCGCCCCGCTCGACGGCCGCCGCTTCGAACGGTTCGAGCGTGTCGTGACCAAGGTAGGGATTGACCGTCAGCGCGTCGCCACGCCATGGGCTGGCGGCGCCGAGGTACGCGCGCGCGTACGCGGAAGCGGTCGAGCCGATGTCGCCCCGTTTGCCGTCGAGGATGACGATCAGGCCGAGCGAACGGGCGTAGTCGATCACGTCGAGCAGCGTATCGAGCCCGCGGGGGCCAAGCTCCTCGAAGAAGGCGAGTTGCGGCTTGACGGCCGGAACGAGCCCGCCGACGGCGTCGAGGATCTGCAGGCAGAACGCTCGGTAGACCTTCGCGACGTCGGCCCCATGATCGGCGTCGACGCCTCGACGCAGGGCCGACGGGATGGACGCCCATTGCGGGTCGAGTCCGACGACGACGGGATTGCGCCGTTCGCGGATCCGCGCGGCGAGCCGTTCGGAAAACGGAATGGGTGTCTGCGCCATGATCGTCCCCAAGCCGACCATTATGGGACCTCGCCCGAAATCTGTCCAACGGCCCATCTCGCCTTGCAAAACGCGGACGTTGCGGTAGGATCTCAGTCGCCTACCGGACGCCGTACGGCGATCGTGGGCCCGAAGATCGATCGGGGTGTAGCGCAGCCTGGATTAGCGCGCTTGCTTGGGGTGCAAGAGGTCGTGGGTTCGAATCACGCCACCCCGACTATTC
>VGZC01000064.1 GCA_016872725.1 Planctomycetota bacterium | reverse complement strand
CCGTAAATGGGATGGCGGCCTCGTTTGCCCGGAGCCCGTTCTTCGGGAAGATCGAACAGGGCGGCGTCTTTGCGCAAGCGGCTCACGACCACGACGCTCCATCGGCCCATCGCGCGCAGGAACGGGCGGGCCGCGTAGGCGCCGTCGACGGCCAGCCAGATCGCGCATCGCAGGCCCATGCCTCGCGCCGTCTCCACGAACCAAGCGACGAGATCGATGAGCTGTTCATGTTTGGTGCGGAATTCCCAGCCGTATTTCTCCGTCCATTTGGGGCAATTCGCGGCGCGAACGTAGAGCATCGATCGCAGGGGCAGAGCGATCACGCCCCACAACGAGTGCTTGACGACCATGGCAAGGCTGACCCAGTTGTGCCCGTAGAACCGGTCCCAATCGTCTTGGACGCCTCCGGCGACGAACCAAGCCGCCGCCACGCGCCGCTCGCCGGCCAGCACTATTCCCGCCATGATGATTGCCAAACGGAACCCCATCCGCGCGTCGAGCAGGCCGCCCATCGACGCCGCCATGGCGGCAAGACCGCCGCTCAACGGCACCCTCGCCCGCACCGTCTTCTTGCGGTTGGGATTGGGCGTGGCGAGCCTTCGCCGCTTGTCGAACTGCGATGGACCGAGTTTTCGCTTGTGCCGAGGTTGCGGGCGCCGCGAGTTTTCTTTACGCTTGGCCATCCGTGGCTCCTTCCCTGTCGTGGTTGTTTTGTACCACCCACAGCATGGTCGAGAGCCACGTTTCTTCAAAGATCGATTCCGCCTCGGAACCGGTCTATCCGCAACCGTCTCCGTGTAGGCGTTTTGCCTAAAGAGCGGTTCGTAAAGGCGCACGGCGTCCTTCGTGAACCGTTCGAGCGCGCATCGTTGAACGCGCGGTGGCGGCATGATAAGCTGCGGGGCGTGCAAGGGTTGATTCTTGCCGCGAATCGGTGTTGCTGACCGCGATGAGGACCGAAGATGATCGGACGATCGATTGCCTCGCTCTGTTTGTGTGTGTCCGCCTTCGCCCCCGCGAACGCCGAGCCGCCCGAGGATCTTGGTTTTGTATCCCTGTTCGACGGCAAGTCGCTCGCCGGTTGGGAACAAATGAACGGAAGCAAGTTCACCGCGGAGAACGGCGTCATCAAGCACGGACAGGGTATGGGCTGGCTGCGCACGACTGAGCAATACGACAACTTCATCCTGAAGCTCGAAGTTCGCTGGCTCAAGGATCGGCAAGACAGCGGCGTGTTCCTCCGCTCCGGAATCGAAGGCAAGAATTGGCCCGACCGGAAGTACGAAGTGCAATGCGAGAACAGCGAACGAATCGTCCATATTTTTGGAACCGATTGCCGGCGGGACCCCGCGAAGGCCCAGGCGCTCCTCAAGCCCACCGGGGAATGGAACACGATCGAAATCCTCTGCGACGGACGGCGATGCGAAGTGCGATTGAACGGCACGCTCGCGAGTTCCGCGAACGATCTCGAACCGCGCAAAGGCTATCTTGGCCTGCAAGGCGAGAACGGCGAGCTCGAATTCCGCAATCCGCGCCTGAAGAAAACGGCAAGCGCCGAATCGACGCAATGAGGTCGATCCGCGGATGCGAAAGGGGGAAGGGCCTCAGTCCCCGATCGTCCGGCCCGGGTCCAGGGTCCGCGGCATCGGCGGCAGGTCGTATTTCAGCCCCGACGCGCAATTGAAGAGGACGACATTTTCCGACGAGCGGACTCGGCCGTCGGCGATCGCCCGTCGGTACGCGGCATAGGTGGCCGCCCCCTCCGGACACAGCAGGAGCCCCTCGCGCCGAGCCGCCTCGTCGCGCGCCGCGAGGATCGACGCATCGTCCACGGCGATTGCGAAACCGTTGCTTTCCCGCACGGCGCGCAGGATCAGGAAGTCACCGATCGCCGCCGGCACCCGGATCCCGAAGGCGACCGTGTGCGCGCTCGGCCACAGCTCGGCCTGCTCGGAGCCCTCCTCAAACGCCTTCACGATCGGAGCGCATCCCGACGCCTGCACGGCGACCATCCGAGGCAGTTTTCCTTCCAGCCAACCGATGGCGTCCAGTTCCTGGAACGCTTTCCACATGCCAATCAGGCCCGTCCCGCCGCCCGTCGGATAGAAGATCGCATCGGGCAAGCTCCAGCCGCATTGATCGGCGAGTTCCAGCCCCATCGTCTTCTTGCCTTCGATGCGATAGGGCTCTTTGAGCGTCGAGAAGTCGAACCAACCTTCGGCTTCCTTTCCCGCGCCCACAATGCGCCCGCAGTCGTGAATCAGGCCGTTGACTCGCCATACATGCGCTCCCTGCGCGGCGATCTCGCGGACATTGATTTCCGGAGTATCCGCCGGACAGAAGACATACGATTCGATGCCGGCCCGGCTCGCGTACGCCGCGAGCGCGGCTCCCGCGTTGCCGTTGGTCGGCATGGCGACGCGGCGGATTCCCAGTTCCTTCGCCATCGAGACGGCCAAACAGAGTCCGCGGGCCTTGAACGAACCGGTCGGCAGTCGACTCTCGTCCTTGACGACAAGTTCACCGGACCCGGCCCGAAGTCTCGACATGCGGATGAGGGGCGTCCGGCATTCGCCGAGACTCACGATATTTTCGGCGTGCCGCACGGGAAGGAACTCGCGGTACCGCCACAGGTCGGCGGGCCGCTGTGCCATCGTGTTGCGATCGACGGCGTCGCGAAGCCCGTTCAGGTCGTAGCGCACGAGCAGAGGTTTGGCCAACCGCGACAATCCGTGCACGCGGTCACACGCGTACCGCTCGCCGCTCAGTCCGCATTCCAAGTGCGTCACAAACGTCGGCCGTTCGAGGATTTCCATGCCTTCCCTCATCCTTCCGCCTCCTCCGTCCCCGTTTCGAGCCCATTCACCGTACCCAGGACGAAAGCGATTGAACAGCCGACGCTTACGTCATGGAGAAGTCACCCCGATCGGCTCGCTCCCGTCGGCCTTCGAGCGCCCCTAGACCCCGCGCGGGCCCGCCTTTACGATGAACGCAGCTGAGGCGGGCCGTGTGGACGCCGCCTCGGCGGAGATCGGCGGAGCATCGCACGCCACCCCCCAGACGGCGGGACGCATCGCGGGAAGGTGGATTGGTTGGAGCTTCGATTTGATGGAACGGAACGTGTCGGACGGCGGAAGCAGGCAGGGCCCGGATTCCGTTCTGGGGTACCTGAACTATTCCTCCGGCGCCCATGACCCGTCCTTCTTCGCGCGATGGAACGCCTTATGGGAGTCGGCGGAGACCGAGGCTCCCGACGATCCGCTTGGCTGGGTCCTGGATTGGCTGACGGCGACCCTCGATCGGTCGGAAGGATCCACGCCCGCGTTCGCCGACTTGACTCAAGCCCGGTCCGTTGTCGGACTGGTGCGCGACGCGTGCTTACCGGCGTATGTCGAGTTCCACCGGGACCTGTTGTTCCATCACACGCGGGCGACCTTGTTCCAGCCGTTCCTGGTCGGCCGGATTTTTGAAGCGGTCCTGCAGGCGGGAGCGCCGTGGTCCGAACGCGATCGGATCGTCAGCTCGGTGATCGATCGACTGAATGATTTTGTTGGCCATCGTCCGGTGGCGACGCTCGAGACCCAGAAACACGAACCGTACGCGCACGAGTGGGTTCGGCCCATTCCGGTTCATATTCGGGGCGCGGGCACGGCGGTGGGCCCCTACCGGAACATCATCGAGCGCGCGCTCGAGTTGCTCGCGGACGCGCCCGAGTCGATCCTCGCGCAGGCGCGATTCGATCTGTCGCTTCTGGACGAATTGGCGATCGATCCGCGGGCGTACGACTTCGATCATCCGGCGAACCAGCGGCCGAACCATCATTTCGGCCAATGGGATCCGCATCAGATCGACGGTCAGGGGCATTACCGGCGATTCGTTCTGCAGGACGTGACGCTCGGCTCGCTGAAGAAGCGGGTCGACGAATCGCAGCGGCTCGGCAAGGGGGAGTTGGAACTGGAAGCGGCCGTTGTGCTCGGCGGCACGATGTTGATGGCGTCGGGGATCAGTGGAGACGGCCCGAACGCGTTCGAGTCGACGCTCTCGTTGGCCGACCTCTTGACGGGGATCGCATCGTTTCGGGACGCCTACTACGACGCGATACTCGAGAAGATCCCCGGCAGGCAGGGTGATCGGCTTCGTCGCGAAGCCGTTCGAAGGCGGCAAGCGTTCGGCGGCGCGCGGCAGCACTTGAACGCCGAGCTGGCGCGGCGCCGCGCCGCGCAGCTCGCCCACCTGCAGCTCGCGCGCATCTACTCGAACATGGGGTATCCGTCGGCGGCCGCGAAGCAGGCCGAAGTCGTGCAGGCGGCGTCGGCGCGGATCCATTGCCGGATCGAATGTTCGTTGACCGAGGGCCTGAGGCTCGTGCGCGCGGGACAGCTCGATGTCGCGGCCGACCAACTGCCCCGGATCCACGATCTGGTCCGGCGGGGCATCGAGTGCGGCGCGATCGTCGATCCGTGGAACATCCTGGGTTTCGACGCGCATTTCACGCTGTTCGCATCGTCCGAAAGCAGCATCCACGACCACCGGATCGAGGAGTTGCTGCAACTGATGGAGAGTTGGTTCGCGTTCTGCGCGAATCTTTGGAGCGAAGCGGCGGCGCGGAGCGATTCGGATGTTGCGGAGCGGGTCGAGCGGGCGTTTCGGGAAGTCGTCGCGTGGTGGCGGCGATTCGCGGCGCATGCGTGTTCGAGCGTCCGATCTCCGGACCCCGAACACGTTTTCCGCTCCGCGCAGCTCGTCGCCGAAGCGCTCGGCGCGTGGCATCAGGGCGGCGCGGCGGCGGGCGACGTCGCGTATTGGGCTCCGCACGCGAAGCTGTTCCCCTCGCCCGAAGCCTACGCCCTCGTGGTCGAATCGCTCCTCGCGCGCCACGATTTCATCGCGTCGATGGCCCTGCTGATGCATTGGCTCTCGGAGTCCGATCGGATTCCCCTCATGCAGGGCGAAGCGTCGTTCCTCCGCCTCGCGACCTCCTGGCTCGGAAGGCTGGCCGAGAAGGACGAGCCGGGCCCCGGCGCCGCGGAGGCACGGTGGCGAGCCGCGCGCCGATTCTTCGATTTCCTCGAAGCGAACGCCGAACAGCATTGGCGCGTGCCTCGGTTCGAACTGGGAACCTCGCGGAGATCGTCCGCGAGCGACCGGGCGAAGGCCGAATCGGTCGGCGATGGCGACGATCCGGACAATGACGCGGACGGACTGTTCGGGGCGGCCTACGAGGAGATGGTCTACATCGATCAGACCGACGACGGGATCGACGCGCCGATCTACGAATCCGAGTCGAAAGTCTCGGAGGACGAATTCGATCGGGAGGCGAATCGACTGGTCGAGCGTCTGTCGTTCCTGCGATGCGTCGCGCGCCTTTGGAAGACGGCCGCGATCCACGTCGGGTTCCGAGTGGAGCGCCGCGAGGATTTGGACGTGAAGGCCGAGTATCTCGCGCGATGGAGCGATCAGGCGGCGGCCAACCGCGAGGAACTGATCGCCCTGCTCGACGTCGTCGGCGGATACCGGTTGCCCGCGACATCGGGCGACCATGAATCGATGGTGCAATACGACCGGCGCCGAACGACGCGGGATACGCTGTTGGAACACGCGATCGCGGCGGCGGTCGACATGGGAGACGCCGCGCTGTGGCTCCGAGCCGCCGCCGAGCCCGCTCCCGTGTCGAGGATCGCCTCGGCGGACTCGACCGGCGCGGGCCATCCCGAATCGATGGACGAATCCCGGGCGGTCCAGGACGCGCTCCGCGCGCTGTTGAGGGGCGACGAGACCGAATTCCGGAAATGGTGGCATGCCGTCGAGATCGCGTTCCAAAACAAGTCGCTCTTGTACGTGCCGGTGACCAAGGGCGGTGATCCGCGCCGCATCGTCGCCGCGCGGGCCCGCCGCCGCATGATCCAGGACCTGCTCATTTGGCTTCCGCGGGCCGGATTCCTCCTCGAAAGCTGCCGGCTCATCGAAACCGCACGCACGATGGACCGGGTCAACACGGTGGGCGCGGGAGCCGTCACGGAATACGACGAGCTCTTCACGCTCGGTTTCCGGTCGCTGGTCGACAGCGTGCTGGCCTCGTTCGGCCGGGCGACGCGCGAGGACGCCGGACAAAAATCGGCCCGCTCCGAACGGATCATGGAGTGCCTCGAATCACTCACCGAATCAATGCTCATGAGTTGGCTCGCGCACAGCCAGATGCTCCGCCTGTCGGCGCTCGAGTACCTGTACGACGATCAAGCGTGGCGCGACGTCTTGCAGTTCATCAAGCGGCACGGACGCGAACTCTTCACGCAACGGTTTTTTGGACTCGGCAACATCCGGGCCATCCTGCACGAAGGCGCCGGGGAGTGGCTCGAACAACTCGCGCGGAATCCGAACGTCCGCCTGTCCCTGCTCGACGACCTGGACATCGGGATCCCGCGCGACAAGGTCGTGCGTTATCTCACGTTGATCCTGGACGCGGTCGTTGAGAATTACGCCGAGTATCGCGACTACAACAGTACGACGACGCAGTCCGATCGGGGCGACATGCTTTACGTGCTGCTCGACTTCCTCCGTTTGCTGTCGCGTTACGAACGCATCAGTTGGAACATGCGGCCCGTCGTATTGGCCCACGAACGGCTTGTTCGGCGCGGGTTCCACCACGTCGCGCGGAAGTGGCGGGGCGAATTGACTCGGCGCATCGGAGACAAGGCGGGCGAGTTCGTAACCGAACTGCGGAAAATGCAGCGCAGGTACGCGATCCAGATGCCGACGGTCGCCGACCGCATTCATGAGCGATTCACGCAACCGCTGATGATCGACCGGATCCGCGCGCTCGTGGAACCGGCCATCCAGCAGGCGCATTTGAACGATCCGTCCCGGCAGATCGCGTTCGCCCTGCTCGAACACGACGCCGCGATGATGGCGAAGGAACCGAGCGGCGCGGGACTCGATGTCCCCGTGTGGATCGAGGCGATCCAGGACGAGGTCGACCATGTCCGCCGCCCACCGCACGCCCGCGACGACGACGAGAGACTCGGCGGTATGCTCCCCAGACGGGACCTGAGCCCCGATCAGATTCTGGGGCAACTCCGCGCGTGGTCCGAGGAGCTTGGAAGGGCGAACACGACACTCCGCCTGCGCTGGTCCGAATGATCGCCCGTCATGCCCGCCCTTTTCACTTGGACACCGACATGAGGACCCACCGCGTGAACCGACCCGATCCGGCGATCGAGCTGCCCGTCCTCGACGCGCCTCGACAGGGCTCGAGCGACCCGCCCGCGGCGCGGCTGCCGCGATGGCTGAAGCGCGAGGTTCCCAAAGGCAACGCGAACCACTACACGGCGAACCTCGTCGCCGAACTGAACCTCGAAACGGTGTGCGACCACGCGCGGTGCCCGAACCGCATGGAATGCTATGCGCAAAAGACGGCGACGTTCATGATTCTGGGAAACGTCTGTTCGCGGCCGTGCGGATTCTGCTCGGTCGCGCGGGGCCGACCCGAGCCGGTCGACGCGGGCGAGCCCGAACGCGTCGCCGAAGCGGCGAGCCGGCTTGGATTGAGGCATGTCGTCATCACGTCCGTTACGCGCGACGATCTGCCGGACGGCGGCGCCGGACATTTCCGTCGCTGCGTTCTGGCCGTGCGATCGAGGACCGGCGCGTCGGTCGAGGTATTGACGCCCGATTTCCGAGGGAACGCCGATGCCCTTCGCCAAGTCGTCGACGCGGTTCCCGAGGTATTCAACCACAACATGGAAACCGTGCCTCGGCTGTTCCGGTCGGTCCGAGGCCCGCGATCGTCCTATGCCTGGACGCTCGACATGCTGCGGCTCGTCAAACAATGGGATCCGCGCATCGGAACCAAGAGCGGCTTGATGCTGGGGCTCGGGGAATCCCGCGACGAATTGCTCGCCGTCCTATCCGACCTGCGCGAGGCCGGCTGCGAACGCCTCACGCTCGGCCAATATCTGCGGCCGGGTGAAGGCTACTTGCCGGTCACGCGGTATGTGACTCCCGAGGAATTCGAGGAACTCGGCGCGCTCGCGCGCGGGATCGGTTTCACGAAGGTCGCGAGCGGTCCGTTTGTGCGGAGCAGCTACCACGCGCGGGACATGGCGTGATTTTCTTTCGGTCCCGATCCGCGCGCCGCGCGGCCGAAGCGGCGGAATCGACAAGGCCCGGCAAGCCGTCCGATCGAACAGGAGCACGAAGATGATCGATCTGAAAGGACACGCGGCGCTGATTACCGGCGGGACGAAGGGAGTCGGAGCCGCGATCGCCAAGGCGATGTCGGCCGCCGGCGCGCGGATCGTCATCCAGGGCCGGCACGACAACGACGAAGCACGCGCCGCGCTCGATGCCTGCTCGCGGAACGGCGCCGACGCCAGGCTCATACTCGGCGATCTCGCGGGCCCGACGGAGGCGTGCGTCGACGGGGTCGTCGAGGCGGCGATCGCGGCGGACCCGGAGATCGACATCCTCGTCAGCAACGCGGGAACGTACGATGAACGGCCGTTCCTCGAAATCGACCATGCGACGTTCGAACGCACCATGCGGCTCAATGTCTTCTCCCATTTCTTCATGGCGCAGCGGTTCGCGCGTCGATGGCGCGTGGCGGGCACGCGGGGACGCATCCTCTTGATCGGATCGATCAACGGGCGGCTCGCCGAACCCAATCACGCGGCGTACGACACGTCGAAAGGCGCGATCGACGCCATGGTTCGAACGCTGTGCGTCGCCCTCGCGCCGTTTGGAATCCGCGTGAACGGGTTGGCGCCGGGACTCGTCGAGACACCTCTGACGGCCCCCGCGCTGCGCCAAGCGTCGTTCCGCCGCTGGATGGAGTTGCATACTCCGAACGGCCAGGTTCCTCCCGCCGACGTCTGCGGTCCGGGCGCCGTTTTTTTGGTGAGCGACGCGGCCGAACACGTTCACGGCCAGATGCTGCTCGTCGACGGCGGCATGAGCGTGTGGCAGCAACCGGACCCGCCGTCGTCGTACGGGTGAAACCGGAGAGGCGCGGCCTACCGCCGAGCCGCCTCGTGCCGCAAGGGCAACCAGGCTCCGTTCTGCTTGCTGCTTTCCACCGACTGCTGGATGAAGTACATCCCTTCCACGCCGTCGTAGACATTGGGATAGACCGTGTTCCGCCGTTCGATCGTTTGACCGGCCGCGCAACGCGCCATGTCGTCATAGGCCGACCGATAGACGTTCGCGAACGCCTCGAAGAACGCCTCGGGATGCCCGCTTGGAAGGCGGCACGCGCCCTTTCCGGAGTCGTTCAAATAGGGCGCGTTGGGATCGCGCGAGTAGATCGCATGCGGCTGCCCGTTGCGCCGCACGATCATTCGGTTCGGTTCCTCCTGCCTCCACTGCAGCGCGCCCTTCGTTCCGTCGATCTCGATGAACAGGTCGTTTTCGCGCCCGTGGCTGATTTGGGAGGCGGTCACCGTTCCGATCGCGCCGTTTTCGAATCGGAGGATGGCCGTTCCGTAGTCGTCGAGCACGCGGCCCGGTTCGAACGTCTTGAGATGCGCGCTGATTTCGGAAGGCGGAAGGCCCGTCATATACCGGGCGAGATTGTACGCGTGGGTCGCTATGTCGCCGAAACAGCCCGCCGCGCCGCTGCGCGCCGGATCGGTGCGCCACGACGCCTGCTTCTGTTCGGACAGTTCAAGCCGCGTGCGGAGCCAGCCCTGGATATAGGCCGAACGAACCGCCTGGATCTCGCCAAGCTCCCCGGAGAGGATCATCTCGCGGGCGTGGCGCACGAGCGGGTAGCCGGTGTAGTTGTGCGTGAGCGCGAACACGACGTTGCTCGATTCGACCACCCGCGCCAAGTCCTCGGCCTGCGCCAGATCGAACGTCATCGGCTTGTCGCAAAGGACATGGAAACCGGCCTCGACCGCCGCCTTGGCCAGTTCGTAGTGCGTATGGTTGGGCGTCGCGACGGTGACAAAGTCGATGCGTTCGCCCGCGGGAAGTTGCTTCTCGCCGGCGACGAGTTCGGCCATCGAACCGTAGGCGCGGCCGGGCGCGATGTCGTAGTCGGGAGCGGACGCCTTGGCCTTCTCGGGATCCGACGAAAGCGCGCCGGCGACCAGCGTCGCTCGGTTGTCGAGGATAGCGGCCGTCGCGTGCACGCGCCCGATGAACGCTCCGCGGCCTCCGCCCACCAGTGCCATGCGCAACTTGCGATTCAGACCGCCGTTGGTCGACATGCCGCGTACTCCTGATCAAAACCGTGTGATAAGACCTTCTTGGGGGCTGCTTGCCGTCGCGTAGAGCCGTTTGGGGATGCGGCCCGCGCGATAGGCGAGCCTGCCGGACTCGACGGCGAGCCGCATGGCGCGGGCCATCGCGACGGGCTCGCGCGCGTGGGCGACACCCGTATTCAACAGAACGCCGTCGGCGCCGAGTTCCATGGCGATCGTCACGTCGCTCGCCGTGCCGACTCCCGCATCCACAATCAGCGGGTAGTCGGGGTTCCCTTCCTTGAGGTACTCGAAACAGATCCGCAGGTTGTTGGCGTTCAGGATTCCCTGACCGGAGCCGATCGGGCTTCCCGCGGGCATGACGGCGGCCGCTCCCGCGCGCTGCAGGCGCCGCGCCATCAGCGGATCGTCGGTCGTGTAGCAAAGGACGTCAAAACCCTCGGCGACCAACGTCTCGGTCGCTTCGAGCGTTCCGATCGGGTCGGGTAAGAGGGTCTTGGCGTCGCCAAGCACTTCGAGCTTGACCCAGTTCGAGCCGGCGTTACCGAGTTCGAGCAGGATTTCGCGGCCGAGCCGCGCGGTGCGGACGGCGTCCTGCGCCGTGAAGCATCCGGCCGTGTTGGGAAGCAGCGTGTAGCGGTTCGGATCGACATAGTCGAGGATACTTCGGCCCGCGGCGTCGAAAAGCCGCTCGCGACGAACGGCCACCGTGACGCAATCGGCGCCCGAGGCGTCGAGCGCCTCGCGCATCAACTCGAACGACGCGTACTTGCCGGTTCCGATGATCAGCCGGCTTCGGAGTTCGCGACGGCCGATCAAGAGCCGACCGGCGGGCTCGGCATCGCCGAGGCCCGCGCCGAACGACTCGGCCGCCCGCGTTTGCGGCGATTCCGGATCGCGACCGTGCACGTTGGCCGTCGATTCCATCGTCGAGTCAGCCTCCCCCCACCAGCGTGACGAGTTCGACAAGATCCCCTTCGCTCAGTTCGACGTCGGCGTGCCGCGCGCGGGGCACGACATGTCCGTTCACTTCGACCGCGACAAAACGGGGCCCGCCGAGTCGCGCAAGGAGCCGCTCGACGTTGGTCGGCTCGGACAGCTCGACATCCCGTCCGTTGACCTGGATCATCACGACGGGATCTCCGCCGAGCCGCTTGCGTTGCGCATGGACCCTCACCGGTCGGCGGGCGCCTATTTCGGCGCGGCCTGTTCGATTTCGAGATTCCGCGCCTTGCCAATGTCCAAGAGAACGAGCGGGCCTTGCTGGGACGCTCCGGTGTTGGCGAGCTGGCGATTCCAGGGAATGGCCCACGCGGCGAAGTTGCCCGTGTTCGCGTCGGCGACATAGACGATGCTCCCCGCAGGCCGCGTGAACGCGGCGCCTTGCCGAAAATCCATCGTCCCCGTCACCATCACGTAGTCGGGTTTCTTGCCCTGTTCCACGCCGAGCACCTGCACGACGTTGGTCGCGAACCGAGCGGTGAACTTGTTCGGTTGACGCCAATTGATGATGAAACAGTTGAGGTTTCCCGTGAGGAAATCGAGGACGAACAGGCCCTCGCTCTCATCGATCATCCCGGTCGCCATCGCCAGCGTCTGACCGCTCGACGAACCACTCGCATGGAGCGGAATTGGCGGGAAGGCATGGCTTGGCGGGGTTCGCCCCGTGAGCCACATGCCCGCGAGGAGCATGACTCCCATGCCGATTCCGACCGCCAATCCGGAAAGCACCGTGGAGTGCATCCGACGCCATCGCCACTTCCTGGTCATGACACGGGGTCCTTGTGCGATCGCCTGGTCGAGCATCGCTCGCCGCAGCCCATACCTTGGCTGTTTCCAATTCGGCCCCTGGTTCCATCGACGCCGACGCGACCCGAATCGCGTCGAGTCGCCTGCGTTCCGACCCGAGGCCGCCGACAGTGTACCGAATCCGACCGTTCCCTGTCCACATGCGGGCATTTGGTTTCGGCCTTGGTTGACCGGCCCCAAGGCCGATCGTAAAGTGGATGGTTCCGGCCGTTGGGTATCCCGGAAACGGCCGGTGCGCATCGGTCTTCTCGGAAGACGGGCGGTTCGAAAACGGGCGATTCGGGCGGGTCGACGAGCGAGGGGCGGTTGCCACCATCATGCTGGCGAATCGGGTCATCCCCTGTCTGGACGTGGACCGAGGGCGAGTCGTCAAGGGGACCAATTTCTTGAACCTGCGCGACGCCGGGGATCCGGTCGAGGTGGCGGCGCGCTACGAGTCCGAAGGCGCCGATGAACTCGTCTTTCTGGATATCACGGCGAGCCACGAGGCTCGGGCAATTATGATGGATGTGGTTCGCCGCACGGCCGAGCAGGTTTTCATGCCGCTCACTGTCGGCGGAGGCGTCCGTACGATCGACGATATCCGGTCCCTGCTCAAGGCGGGTTCCGACAAGGTGTCGATCAATTCGGCCGCGTGCCGCGATCCCGAATTTGTCCGCGAGGCCGCTCGGCGGTTCGGCAGCCAGTGCATTGTCGTGAACATCGATCCGAAACGCGTGATTCGGGACGGGCACGAGGTATGGGAGGTGCATATCCACGGGGGCCGTGTCCCGACCGGACTCGAAGCCGTCGAATGGGCTCGGCGCGTCGAATCGCTCGGCGCCGGCGAGATCGTCTTGACGAGCATGGACCGGGACGGAACGAAGGACGGATACGATTTGGAAATCACGGCGGCGGTAAGCGGAGCGGTCGGGATCCCGGTCGTCGCCAGCGGCGGCGCGGGGCGCCCCGAACACCTCGCCGACGCCATCCGGATCGGTAAGGCGGACGCGGCGCTCGCGGCGAGCATCTTCCATTTCGGGGAATACTCGATCCGAGCCGCCAAGGAGATCATGGCTCGCCAAGGCATCCCCGTTCGCCGGTGAAGGATTCGAATCGGGCGGGCCCGAGCCGACAAGCGCGCGCGGAGACCATCAGGGGTTGACCATCGTAGTGCCCAAGGGGCCGTCGAGGAGGAGTGATTCGGTTATGTCGCATGAAACGCAGCAGGGCGTCGCGGAACAGGTCCACGATATTTCCCACGAGGAACTGGCCGACCGGTTCTTGAAGAAGCGCGAGGCGATCGAGGTCGACAAGTACTTCCGCGCCCTCGTCAAGCTCGAAGGATCCGACCTGCACATGAAAGTGGGGCGGCCGCCGATCGTACGCGTCCACGGCGCGCTCCGCCCGCTCAACCGCGGACCGGTCGATACCGAGGAAATGGTGAACTTGCTGTTTCCGATGATGAACAAGCGGTCGAGGCAGATCTTCGATCGGGACGGGGGATGCGACTTCGCGCACGTGATCGACGTGGACGGCGTGAGTTGGCGGTTCCGCGTGAACATGTTCCAGCAATTGGGCCGGATCGGTCTGGTCGCGCGGCGGATCAACAACTGGATCCCCGATTTCGAGGGCCTCCATCTGCCGCCGATCATCGAGGAACTCTGCAAGTTCGACCAGGGCATGGTCCTGCTCGCCGGAGTCACCGGATCGGGCAAGAGCACGACGATCGCGAGCATGCTCAACTACGTGAACCGCCACTATTCCAAGCACATCCTGACGCTCGAGGATCCGATCGAGTTCGTTTTCACCGAGGAGAATTGCCTCATCAATCAGCGGGAGATCGGCCAGGACGTCAAGGATTTTTCGATCGCCATGAAGCACGCGGTCCGCGAGGATCCGGACGTGATCCTGGTCGGCGAGATGCGCGATCAGGAGACGTTCATGACGGCGATCCACGCGGCGGAGACGGGGCACCTGGTGTTCGGAACGGTCCACGCGTCGAGTTCGCCGAGCACGATCGGCCGTGTTCTGGACTTGTTCCCCGAGGAGCTTCACGGCGCGATCCGGAGCGCGATCGCGTTCAACATGAAGGGGATCATCGCTCAGAAGCTGCTCAAGTCGATCAAGCCGGGCGTCGGACGCGTTCCGACGGTCGAGGTCATGGTATTCAACGCGACGATCCGCAAGTTGATCCTCGAATCCATGGACGAGAAGCTCGCCGACGCCATCCGCATCGGCGCCGAGGAGGGGATGCAGGATTTCACGATGAGCCTCAAGCAGCTCATCGACGAGGAGCTGATCGATCGGCCGACGGCGTTCGCGGTGGCCCCCAACCGCGACGCGCTCAAGATGGCGCTGAAAGGCATCAACGTTCGCGAACCCGGAATCCTCTGATGAGACGCACCTGGATCGCCTGCATCGGCATGCTGGTCTCGCTCGGCGCGCCGGCCCTGGCCTGCGCCGCCGACCCGATCACGCGTGGCCCAGGCTTCTATCTTGCCTGGTGGAAACTGCTCCTCTGGTGGGCCCTGTTCGCCTGGTTCGTGCGGCTGGCCGATTGGCTCAACCGCGATTGCCAGGAGATCGGCGAACGCTACGCGATGGACACCACGAAGTGGAACGCGGTCTTCGTGTTCGTGTTCCTGGGCGTCTTCCTGGTCGCCTGTTTCGCCGTTCCCATTTTCTGGGCCGGTTATCCGATCGCCGTCGTCGGCCTGTTCGTTCCGTTGATGGTCTATATCTCGAACCGCAACCGGCTCGTCATGGAGGACATGCGGGTCCTCACGCCGAAACACATCGCGAATTGGTTCCAGAACCTCGGAAAACGCGACAAGAAGTCGGTCGTCGTGAAGCTGCCGCACGAGATGGGGCCGAACGTCGATTTCATCGCGAAGGGCGCGGCGGACGACGCGGGCAATCAGGTCAACGTGATTTCCGCCAGGCAACTGCCGGGCTACGTGCCCGCCAAGGAACTGATCGCCGATGCGTTCGACGGCCGGGCCGACCGGATCATGGCCGACTTCACGCGCGACGCGGTCACCGTCCGATACGAGATCGACGGGGTCTGGCAGAACGGGCCTCCGCACACACGCGAGCAGGCCGATCAATATCTCGCCGTGTTCAAGAAACTGTGCAACGCGAACCCGGCCGATCGGCGGAACCGCCAGCAGGGCGTCTTCCAATTCACGTATCCCCAACCGAAACCGAAATACGACGTCGAGCTCATCAGCCAGGGAACGCAGACCGGCGAGCGGATGGTGCTGAAGATCGAGCGGGGGCTCACCGGCCTCGAAACGCTCGAAAAGCTCGGCATGCGCGACGCGATGCGCAATACGCTCGCCGGCTATCTCCGTGGCGACCATGGCGGCGCGCTCGTGCTCGTTTCCGCCATGCCCTCGGGCGGCATGACCACTTTATGGACCGCTGTGCTCAAGTCGGCCGACCGGATGCTCCGCGACTTCGTCTGCATCGAAGACGTCCTGCAGCGGACGCCGTACGTCGAGAACGTCGAGGTGCACAAGTACAACGCGGCGGCGGGCGAGACGGCCGACAAACTGCTCCCCAAACTCCTCCTCAAACAGCCCGATGTGTTCGTGCTTCCGGAATTGGGGGACGCCGAGACGGTGCGCATTTTGTGCCGCGAGGTCAACGAGGAGAACCGGCTCGTGATCGCCGGTGTGCGGGCGAAGGACGCGAGCGAGGCGATCATGCGTGTGCTGATGCTCAAGCCTCCCGTCGACGAATTCGCGCAGGCGCTCAAGGCCGTCGTCAACGGGCGGCTGATCCGCAAGCTGAGCACGACGTGCAGGCAGCCCTACCAACCGCCCGCCGGACTCCTGCAGAAGCTGGGCATTCCGGCGGGGCGGGTGAAGGAGTTGTATCGCGAATGGCAGCCCGACCCGACGGGCGAGGCGCAGCGGAAGAAGCTGCCTCCCGGCGCGTGCGAGGTGTGCGGGATCGTGGGGCCGTCGTGTCGAGGCCTGTTTTACCAGGGCCGGACCGGTATTTTTGAGTTGCTGGAGGTCGGTGACGATCTGCGCGACGTGATCGCGCGCGGCCCCACGCTCGACGCGCTCCGCCAAACGGCGCGCAAGGCCGGGCATCGCGGGATTCAGGACGAGGGCCTGCTGCTCGTCGCGCAGGGCGCCACGTCGCTCAATGAACTGCAACGCGTCATGAAACTGTAGGTGGATCGATCATGCTGCTGACGCTCTTCCTCCTGGTTGTCTTCGCCGCCGCCGCGGGCCTCGTCTGGCTCCACGGGCTCTGGAGCAACTGCATCACGCTCGTCAACCTGCTCGTCGCCGCCATGGTCGCGACGTCGTACTACGAACCGATCACGGCGCAGGCCGTCGGCCAGATGCGTCCCTATACCTACCTGCTCGACTTCCTCCTGATCTGGCTCCTCTTCACGATCGTCTTCGGCATCCTCAGGCTCGTGACCGACCTCCTCTCGCGCAAGCGGCTGAGATTCGACCCGCATGTCGAGTTGATCGGGCGGAGCGTGACGGCCGTGGTCATCGGATACGTCGTGATGATGTTCACCTGTTCGACGTTGCACCTCGCGCCGATCGAGTCGAGTCCGTTCAACGGCGCATGGCAATCCGCCGAATCCTCGTCGTTCCTTGGGATGAGCCCCGACAAGCAGTGGTTCGGTTTTGTTCGAGGCCAATCGAAGATGGGGTTGCGGGGCGGCCAGGTATTCGACCCGAACGGCCAGTACCGCGGCAAGCATTTCGAGCGGCGGAAACAGTTCGAGTCGTTGAGCGGGTTTCTGGACGGTTAGGGATTCGGATTGAGTCGCCATGGATAGTCCGCGATCGATGCACGCCGCGCCGCCATCGCCCGTCAATCCACCGCCGGGGTCGTCGGCCCGAGGCCCTGTTTTCACCGACTTCGACGCTCCGTTCGACCCGTCGTATCGGCCGGTGAGCCGGATCGCGTGGTGCTCGGTTCCGACGACGCTCGTTTCCCTGCTCGCCCTTCTGACTCCCGTTCTCTGGTTCGTTCCCCTCATGAGCGCCCTGCTCGCCGCTTGGGCGATCCGGCGCATCGCGCGCAGCGGGGTGGCGATGAGCGGCGGGAAGCTCGCCTGGGTCATGTTCGCGGTCTCGGGCGGACTGCTCGGCTTCGCCCCCGCCCGTTATCTCACGGCCAACGCGCTGGCGGTCGACCAAGCCGTCGCATACGCCGACGCCTGGTTCGAACTCCTCAAGGAAGGAAGGCATTTCGAAGCCCATCAGCTCACGCTGTCGGTCGGCCAGCGGCAACCTCCCGGCGCGGACCTGGGCGAGCATTACCGCGACCGGTTGAGCACCGAAGGGGCGAAGCGGATGGTCATGATGGAGATGGCCGATCCCGCGAATGAACTCCGCATGTTCCTCGACGCGCCGCCCATCAAGCGGATGCGCGGCGCGGGCCGCGGGTTCCGCGCCGAGTACGGCGGAGCCTCGGTTTTCCACTCGATCCAAGTCAATCCGCTGACGGTCGTCGAACTGCGGTACGACATCGTGATCGAATCGGGCGCCGAGACGGGCGCGATCCCGTTGACGGTGACCCTCGAGCGCGAGACGAACTATCGGACGGGCCAATCCCATTGGCGTCTCAAGAATGTGGCCGATCGGAAGTAGCCGCGTCCGAGGAGGACTCGCCGGTGAACGGGCCATCGGAAATCGATTTGGACGCGGGATCGCGCACGATCCGTCAACTGTCGGTCTGTCTCGAGGAACTCCATTGGACGCGATCGACGCCGAGCGTCGGCCGATCGCGTTCCTCATCGGGTACTGCGGCGCGCTGATGCTCGTCGACGCCGCCCGTTTTCTGCGTGAGCTGGCCGAGGACCGGCCCCATTTGAAGGAGAAGCTGAACGAACCTGCGCCCGAGTTCGGCATTCCCTCGGGCGTCTATGATCGTGTTCAGGAATCCCTGCTCAGCGCTCGCCACGCCTGGCACCTCTACCATGCGTTCCGATACGACGAGACGCACCGGGATGAACTGCGGCGGGCGGCGTCGGATCAGCGCGTCGAGGACCTGTTCGACCGGTCGCTCGAAAACTCGGAGGCGTGCTCGTCTCCGATCGGTATCTCCGGCGGAACCACGTGCCCCAACTGCCGCCGCGGATCGTCGATGCCTGCGACAGCGGCTCGAACCGGGCGACATCCTCATCGTGCGTAAGGAATTCGCGATCACGAACTATTTCTTGCCCGGATATTGGCCGCACGTCGCGCTCTATCTGGGAACCGCCGACCGAGTGCGAACGCTGGGCGTGGAGGGATTCCTGGGCGAGAGCGCGATGCCCGCTTGGCGCCGGTTGATGGAACCCTGGGGTGGTCCAACGTGTCCGCCACCAGGGCATCACGCGACTCCAGGATGGAGTTCAAAGAACGCCTACTGGGTCGTCGACTTTGCCGCCGTTCTCCTCTTCCCTTTGGCGTCCCATTCGTGTCTTTCGCGGACCCTCTCCCCATTCCCTTCCGCAAGGGGACCCTCCGTGTTCCCCTCCGTTCGCCCGAAAACCGTCCAACGGCGAATGGGGGTTCTTGCCGTGACCGAGCACTAGCGCCTGGCGGTCCGATCGCGGCGGACGACGCGGTGGAAGTGAAGGCGGACCTCGCCGGCGACGACCCGGCGGACGCCCTCGGCGAGGCACGACGGCTCGTTTTGTTCCTGACCCGTCCGCACAATCGCGTCGAGTTTCGTGCCCGGTGTCACGGTGAACGTCGTCTGGTGGATGATCTGGTTGCCCGCGTCCAGCTCGGGAACGATGAAATGCGTGGTCGCGCCGTAGGTCAACATGCGGCACGCGAAGGCGTCATGATACGGACGGACACCGGGGAAGCTCGGCAAGAGTCCGTGGTGCAGGTTCACGATCCGCCCTCCGGCGAACTCCCAGCAAACCGACGGCGGCAGGACGCGCATGTAGCGCGCGAGAACGATGTAGTCGATCGCGTGTTCGTCGAGCAGCTCGACGAGCCGTTCATGGTCGGGGTTTCCGTCGGCGTCGCCGATCGAATGCCACGGCACGCCGAACGCATCGGCGATCGGTCGACAGGTGTCCCGGTTGCCGACCATGAGCGCCGCTTCGGCGCCGATCCGCCCGTCGCGAATCGCCTCGAGCACGGCCGAAGGCGTTTCCGGCCGATAGGTGGTGCACAGCGCGATCCGAGGTCGGTCCGTTCGCTCGTCGGGCGACCACACGCGGATCGACAGGCGTTTGAGGCGGCCGATTTCCCTCAGCGCGGCGCGGAGCGTCGTCAAGTCGGTCGCCGGCAGGTCGATTCGGATCAGCATGGCGAATATCGCCTGCTCGTCGTGATCGTACATCTGGATCTCGGCGATGTTCGCGCCTTCGCCGGTCACGTAGTGGATGATCGAATCGGCGAGCCGCACGTTGTCGGGCCCGACCGCCGTGATGACCACCTCCATCCGCAATCCTCCGCATATCCACCGGCGGCGGGTCGAGCGTACTGGCCACGCCGCCGGGTGTCTGGTACTGTTGGTGCTTCGGCCCGTGATCGCGATCGATCCGTCGCCGCGCCGTTCGACGCCCGGCCTCGCGGCCCGCGCCGCCCGCGGGCGGGCGCCCTAGCGGTTGTACGTCCCCGTGCGGCGGTCCGCCAGGAGCCGGGAGTCCGGAAACGACTCAAAGATACACGATGGACAGCCCAATCCAAGCCGATCTCCCTCCGGCCCATTCCAAGCCCGATCGGGATTCCGTTCCCGTCGATTCGCTGTGCGACCACTGTACGGCCAAGTGCTGCCGCTACTTCGCGCTCGCGATCGATACGCCGAAGAAACGGGCCGATTTCGATTTCATCCGCTGGTACCTGCTGCACGACCGGGCCACCGTGTTCACCGACAGCGGAACATGGTATCTGCTGGTCCATACGACGTGCGAACACCTGTTGCCCGACCATCGATGCGGGATCTACGCGACGCGTCCGGAAATCTGCCGGGAGTACTCGACGAAGAACTGCGAATACGAGGACAACGCGGTCTACGATCACTATTTCGAGACGCCCGAACAGGTGGAGGAGTACGTCGAGGCGGTATTCGGCAAGGCCGACGACGACATCCGCAGTCGACGGCCCGACCTGCTGCCGGTCCTCGCATGAGGGCGCGCATGGAATCGCGCGTCGCAACGGCTTCCGCAATTCCTTGGAACGAATGCATGTCGCACCCGGAAACGAGTTCATCGGCCGCTCGGATCACGCCCCGCACGCTCAAGGGGTTCCGCGACTACCCGCCCGAGATCATGATCCCGCGCGAGCGGCTGATCGACACGGCCCGCCGCGTCTACCGATCGTTCGGTTTCGCGCCGATCGACACGCCCGCGCTCGAGTACCTCGACGTGCTCACCGGCAAGGGGAGCGACGAGACCGACAAGCAGATGTACCGTTTTGTCGATCACGGGGGGCGCGAGGTCGGCATGCGGTTCGATCTGACCGTGCCCCTCGCGCGGTTCGCGGCGCAGCACATCCAGGAGCTCGGCACGCCGTTCAAGCGATACCACATCGCGACCGTGTGGCGCGGCGAAAACACGCAGCGGGGTCGTTACCGCGAATTCATGCAATGCGACTTCGATACGATCGGCGTCGAAAGCGTGACGGCCGACATCGAAACGGCGCTCGTCATCTTCGAGCTGCTGCATGCGATCGGAATGCCGCGTTTCACGCTGCGACTAAACAACCGAATGGTGCTCAACGGCCTTCTCCAGCGCCTCGACCTGGCGGACCGGGCAAGCGCCGTGCTCCGATCGCTCGACAAGCTCGGCAAGCTCCGCGCGGACGACGTCGCGAAGGAGCTCGAATCGGTCGTCGGCCTGAGCGACGCTCAAGCGCGCGATGTCGTGGGACTCGCGGCCCTCGATGGGGATAATGACGCGATCCTGCGCGACCTCGAGCACAGGACCGAGGGTTCCGAGGTCGGCCAGACGGGCGTCGCGCGCCTGCGCGAGATCGTCGCGGCGTTCGAAGCGGCGACCGGCGAGCCCGGGCAACTCCGCATCGATCCCTCGATCGCGCGCGGGCTCGATTACTACACGGGTCCGATCTACGAGACGTTTCTTGACGAGCTTCCGGCCATCGGCAGCATTTGCTCGGGCGGGCGTTACGATGATCTCGCCGGACTCTTCACGCGCCAACGACTGCCGGGAATCGGCGCGTCGCTCGGTCTTGACCGGCTTCTCGCCGCGCAGGAGGAGCTCGGCCTGATCGAGCGTGTACGAACGCCGACCCCGATTCTCATCGCCTTTTTCGCGGCCGACCGGTACCACGACTATTTGCGGCTCGCCCGGTCCCTTCGCCGCGCGGGTATCGGCTCGGAGCTCTTTCCCGAACCCAGAAAGCTCGGCGCGCAACTGAAATACGCCGACAAGCAAGGCTTCCGCGCCGTGCTGATCCTGGGCGAGGACGAGTTCCAGGCGGGGACCTGCCGGATCAAAGACCTCAAGGTCGGCAGCCAGGAAGTCGTTCACGTCGGCCCCGACGCCGGGCAACTCGTCGACCATCTGCGGGACCTGGTGGCTTGATCGCGCGGCTCGCACGCCGCTCGGCCGTCGACTATACTGCTGGAATCCAAGACGGGGGTGGACCCGTCCGCCGACGCCCTCATCGATGTTGCCGTCGCCCGTCATCGGAGTCGATCATGATCCTGTTCGCCAAGATCTGGGCCATCGGCTACGCGCTGACCTTCCTTGGAATCGCGTTGGGATTGGTCGTCGTCTGCCGCCCATCGGTCCGCAAGCCGCCCAAAAAGCGGATCACCGTCGAGTAGGCGGTGCCGACCCGAATTCCGGGTAATGACCTTCGCCCGGACTTCCTTTCTTACCCGTTCAGCCCGTCCCAACCGTCAAGGTCGTTGGAATCGTTAAAGATTGCCAATCCGGGGACTCGATACGCTTTGTCGGGGGACGATGCGCGGCCTGTCGATCGCAGCGATCGACGCCTTGGGACGCGTATCGGGGCGAGGGACCTTTGGGGGGCTTGGCGCCATGGATGGCCTGGTTCGCACATCGCGCGGTTGGCGCACGATCGTCTCCGTCGCGATGGCCGTCGCCCTCTCGTCGTTCGCGACCGGATGCACGCGCCGGCACTACCGCGCACAGGCGGACTGCGATGCGTCGATCGTCGTCGCGGAGAAATCGAGCGACGCGCGCTGGGGCCTGCCTCCCGGATTCGGAATCGACATGGATCCGCGCAGCCGATACCACGATCCGTACGATCCCGATTGCCCGCCCCTCCCTCCGGACGATCCCGCCTCGCATGCATTCATGCACTTCGCGAACTGCAAGAAAGGGTACCCATACTGGCATCGGTTCGGCGACCGGATCGAACTCGAGAACGAGGACTGGCGCTCGTACCTCGGCCAATACGCCGAGATGACCGACGACGGAAAGATCCTGCTCTCGATCGACTCGGCGCTCACCCTCGCTCGGATCCACTCGCCCGACTTCCAGTCGCAACTCGAAACGCTCTATCTCACCGCGCTCGATGTCACGACCGAACGGTTCCGTTTCGCGACGCAATTCTCGGGTGGTTCCGGCGCGGTTTCGTCGGGTATGACGAGCGGAGGCCAAACGGGCCCGAACGTCGACCAATCGATGCGGACGAGCGCGTCGGCGTCCACGTATCAAACCGATGACGCCTTCCGAGCGCGGACGCGTTTCGGCACGGCCGGCGAGTTGATCGTCGGATTCGCCAATTCGTTCGTCTGGCAATTCTCGGGATCCGACACGAACCACACGACGTCGCTGATGAACTTCTCGCTCGTTCAACCGCTGCTCCGCGCCGCGGGCCGCGACGTCGCCATGGAGCAATTGACGATCGTCGAGCGGACGATGCTCGGGAATCTGCGCGCCTTCCAGCGGTATCGGCACGGTTTCTATACGAACATCGCCATCGGCGAGTCGGGCGTGAGCGGCCCGTCGCGGCGCGGTGGGTTCGCGGGCGGCACGGGACTCACCGGATTCACCGGAACGGGTGCCGGCGGACTCGGCGGTGTCGGCGAGGCGACCGGATTCGGACGTACGGGGTTTGGCGGAGGAGGAGCCGGCGGCGGCGGTGGCGGCGTAACGGGGTTCGCGGGCGGGGGCGCCGGAACGGTCGGCGGGTTCATCGGCCTGCTCCAACAACTCCAGCAAATCCGCAACACGCGCGACACGCTCGATCTGCAAGTCCGGACCCTCGGCCTTCTCGAAGCCAATCTCGAAGCGGGAGTCATCGATCTCACGCAGGTCGACCAGTTCCGGCAGAACATCGAAACCGAACGCGCGAATCTCCTGCAAGCCGAGAACTCGCTCGAAAACGCGCTCGAAAACTACAAGACGGGGACCCTTGGTCTGCCTCCCGATCTGCCCGTCACGCTCGACGACGGGATGATCCGCCAGTTCCAATTCGTCGATCCGAGGGCGACCAGCCTGCAGAACCGGATCTCCGACCTCCAGAACGCGGTGGGGGATCTGGCGGAGCAGCCGCGGGCCGAGGAGATCCGCGCGGTGCTCGAACAAGCGGCGTCCTTACCCGAGGCCATCCGCAGTCAATTCGACCTCATCCGTTCCGATATCGACCAGTTCCGCGAGCAATCCGCGTTTCGCAAGCGGCACATGACCGAACCGGACCAACGCTTGCTTGAAAAGGACGAAGAGTCGCTTCGCGCGGCGCTCGAAGGCATCCGTGAACGGCTCGATAAGAGCGTTGCGGAAATGGAAACCATCCAGTCGGAGTCGGCGACGGCCGAATCCAAGACGACGGCCGGCGCGCTGGTGACGTGGCTTAGCACCGTCTATCGCATGGTTCAGGAGGTGACGCTCGTCCAGGCCCGCGCTCGTCTTGAGGCCGTTTTTGTCGACCCTGTTGAACTCGATTCCGATGAGGCGTTGAACATCGCCCTCCTCCACCGACTCGATCTGATGAACGCGCGAGCGAGCCTTGTCGATAGTTGGCGGCTGATCTCGTTCAACATGGATGCCCTTCAAGCCGGACTGAATGTCGTGTTCAACGGGGACATCCGAACGACGCGGGACAACCCATTCAGTTTCAACAACTCGACGGGCAACCTGCGCGCGGGCATGCAATTCGACGCGCCGCTCACGCGACTCCTCGAACGCAATAACTACCGCCAATCGTTGATCGACTACCAGCGCGATCGGCGGCAGTTCATCCAGACAATCGACGGAACGAACCGGAGTCTGCGGCAGATCCTGCGGCAGATGGAACAACTTCGCGTGAATCTCGAAATCCAGCGGAGGGCCGTGGTGATTTCGATTCGCCGAGTCGACCTGACGCGGGAGAACCTGAATCGGCCCGTCGCGCCGGCGGCGCCGGGACAGCCCGCGAACCAACTCGGCCCGACCGCCGCGCTCAACCTGTTGACCGCGCTCTCCGACCTGCGCAGCACGCAGAACAACTTCATGAGCGTATGGCTGAACTACCACGCCATGCACATGCGGCTCGAACGCGAACTCGGCATCATGCGGCTCGACGACGACGGCCGCTGGATCGAACGATCGCTCGATGCGCTCCGGTTCGAGGACCTCGAAGAGGTGCCCTTGCCTCCCGAGATTCCGTCCGACCTGTTGCGCGCGATACCCGAAGGCGAAGGGGCGGACGACATGCCGCGCGAGGGCGCGAACGGATCGGACGAGGCGGACTCCCCGGCGCCCGTCGTCGTCGAAACGGCTCAAGGCGCGGAAGACTAGTCCGCCCGTCACGGCCCCGGCATCCAAGTCGCGCGCGATTCCGGTGGTTCGCGGAGCGAACCACGACCTTTTCTATCCAGCCGCCGAATCGGGGATCTGGGTCAGATAGAGCTTGCAGGCGGGACAGATCCGCAGTCCGGCCTCGATGTGCGCCAGGCATCGAGGACAGGGATGGCCTCGGTCCGAACGCATCGCGAACGGCTCGACCCGGAGCGATGTGGGACGCAGCGTCTCCGAGGGGTCAAACTCGCCCAAAATGCGAAGTACGGCCGACTCGGTCAGATCTTCTCCTCGCTTCGGTTCCGCGGACGACGCGCCTTCACGGGATATCGGCGCCTCGAAAATCGCCTCGCACCCGCGGCACCGAACTCGTCGACCCTGGTGCTTCTCCGTAACGCGTACGCGATGCCCGTTCGGGCAACGACAAATCAGTTCCGTGCTCATGATCCCGCCTCTTCTCTCTATGCGATCCTGTTCCGGAATGCCTGTTCCTCAAGCTATGCCTCATACTGATTCAACCCCACTCTTGTTCGGTGGGAAGGGGCCGACTATTGCGATGAGCCGTCTTTTTTCCGAGTTCGCCAGTCCTTGCGAGGGGGAGCGGTGTTAAAATAGTCGGACAAGGTGGCCGACAGCGGGGAACGTGCGCGCCGATGCAGCGAACGCCCCCCCAGCGCCCTCAGGTGGGAGACACGAATGACGCGGTTCTTGTTCGCGGTGGTTCTCGGAGCCGTTCTGATCGGGGGCGGAGTCTACGCGGCGAACTACTATTGGCCCAAGGCCAGTTCGGCGCCCGACGATCAAATGAAGCTCTACGACGTCGTTCAGGGCGACATGCTGGTTACGGTAACCGAGGACGGCAACGTCGAGAGCGCGGAAAACGTCGAGATCAAATGCCAGGTAGCCGGGGGAAGCTCGATCCTCTGGATCATCCAGGATGGATCGGAAGTCAAGGAAGGCGACAAGATCGTCGAACTCGACAAGGCTCAGCTCGAGGAACAGATCAATACGCAGCGCATCACGTTCGAGCGCGCGCGATCGGCCGTCACGCAGGCCGAGAAAGACTACTCCGTCGCACAGATCGCCGTCAAGGAATACCTTGAAGGCACGTACAAGAAATCGGTTCAGGACGCCGACGCCACGATCACGATCGCCATGGAGAATCTGCGCAGCGCGCAGAACTCGCTCGACTACTCGAACCGCATGTTCCGCAAGGGCTATGTGAGTTCGCTTGACCTTGAAAGCGCCCAATTCGCCGTGCAGCGCGCCCAGCTTGAACTCGACTCGGCGCGCACCGCCAAAGACGTCCTCGATAAATTCACAAAGGTGAAGATGCTCGAAGATCTCGAAAGCAAAGTGGCGACCGCGCTCGCCAAGATGAACTCGGAGAAGGCCGCGTTCAATCTCGAGGACGGCCGGCTCAAACGGCTCGAAGCCCAAATCGCGAACTGCGCGATCACCGCGCCGGCGGGAGGCATGGTCGTCTTCGCGAACGACGCCTCGCGGTCGCGGATGGGCGGCCAGCAAGGCCCTCAAATCGAGGAAGGAGCCCAGGTCCGCGAACGACAGACGTTGCTTCGGATCCCCAACCTGCAAAAGATGCAAGTCAAGGTGGCCGTGCACGAGACCAAGGTCGAGAGCATCCGGCGCGGCATGCGCGCGCGAATCAAGATCCAAGACCGCGAGGTCCAAGGCACCGTTGAATCGATCGCCAACCAGCCCGAACCCGGTAACTTCTTCTCCTCATCGGTGAAGAAATACGCGACGATCGTCAAGATCGGAGGCGAATCCACGGGGCTCAAGCCGGGCATGACGGCGGAAGTCGAGATCCTCGTCGATCATCT
>VGZC01000063.1 GCA_016872725.1 Planctomycetota bacterium | reverse complement strand
ATCGAGATCCGCGGCAATTGCGGTGTACTTTTCGCGAATCCATTCAATCACCTGTGCATCCGGCATGCCGGAAACCATCGCCGAAATGGCTGTTTAGGTCAATGCCGAAATCGGTAATTTATTGTTAAGCGCGCCCTAACGTCCGAGCCTGGGTCCCAGGTTCCCGAAATGACATTCCGGTGCGCCGGGGTCGGACCGCCGATCCGGTTGTAACTGCCTTGGACGGTCACACCCGCGTACCGGTTGCCGATGGCTTGCGTTCCCGTCGCGTCGGTGCCGATCAGGTTGCCGAACACGTCGTTGTATGATCCCGCGTCGAACCTCACGCCACTGAAGCCATTGCCGGAAATGACATTTCCCGCGCCGCCCTCGATTCCTCCAATGCGATTGTCATCGGACGCGATATAGACACCGTTGGAACCGTTGGAAACCGCCGTAGTGCCGGTGATATCGGTTCCGATAAAGTTGCCTTGAACGACGTTGGAGTCGCCGAAGATCTCGACGCCATGCGTCGCGTTTCCGGCGATCACGTTGCGTTCGGCGACGGTAGTGCCGCCAATATAGTTCAATTCGGAGAAACTGATTCGGACTCCGCTTTGCGAGTTCCCCAGGGCGGACGTGCCATCGGCGTTGAGCCCGATCAAGTTACCCAATACCTGGACGCCCGTCGTCGTCGAGCCGGCGATGGCTATGCCGATCGTGTTTCCCGAAATCACGTTCCCGGCGCCGGCAACCGTTCCTCCGATCACTTGATTGGACGAGTCGGAGACATGGATACCATTTCCGGAGTTGCCGATCGCGGCCGTGCCCGCGGCGTTTACGCCGATAAAGTTCCCCGCGATCGTATTCAGGTCGGAACCCGCTTCAATCGCGATTCCATGGGCTGCGTTCCCCGCGATGACGTTGCGATCCGCCGCGTCGGTTCCTCCGATCGCGTTGGCGTCGGCATAGGATATCCAGATCCCGTGGGCGGAATTGCCCAGCGCCGTCGTCCCGTCGGCGTCAAGTCCGACGATGTTGCCCTTGACCAGTGCCTCCGTCGTGCCGTCGCCGGTGAGCGTGATGCCATTGACGTTGCCCGAGATGACGTTTCCGGCGCCGGGCTCGGCGCCGCCGATCGACACGAGGAGCGAGGAGAAGACGTGGATTCCATCTCCGGCGTTCCCCAGCACGGCTGTTCCCGCGGAATTCACGCCGATGTAGTTGCCTTCGATCTCGGTTGGCTCAACGGAGGACGCGACATAGATGCCCGCCGTACCGGCCGCGCCGTTGATGATGTTGCGTTCGAGCGGCTGAAGTCCGCCGATCCGATTGGGAGACGGCGGCAACCGATGACGCGTGATGTTCTCGATCCAAATCCCTGGGCCGGGATTGGCGATCGCCGCGTTCCCCAACGCATCGGTGCCGATACGGTTCCCCGCGATGACCGTGTTCAACGCGTTTTGGTTGATGATCTTGACGTTGGCGTCGAGCGAACCGCCGTTCGCCGCGATGACGTTTCCCTCTTGACCGTCATTGACGCCATCGCCGTCGGTTCCGATGCGGTTGTTGTGCGCCCCGTCGATGAGAACGCCGCTCGCTCCGTTTGGCAACGGGGTCAGGCCCGTGACAGCGACGCCTATATAGTTGTTTTCAATCGTGTTGGAATACGACGAGGAAAGAATGTGGATGCCGACTCCGGCATTCCCGCTGATCAGATTGCGTTCCGCCGCGAGAGGGCCCCCAATCATGTTGTTCGACGAGTCGCTCACCAGACGCACGCCGTCGATCGTGTTGCCGACGGCCAGCACGCCGGCACGATCGGTTCCGACGTAGTTCCCCAAGACGGCGTTGTCGGATGCGCCGTTGAATACGATGCCGGATCCGGTGTTTCCTGAAACTACGTTGCGAGCTCGGGGATCGACCCCGCCGATCGTGTTGTACGACGCATTTGTCCAAATGCCGCCCGCGTTGGGAAGCGCCGCGTATCCCGAAGCGGCAAGGCCGATCAGATTGCCCGCCACAGTGTTTTGTTCCGTTCCGGATCCCTCGAGGACCACGCCCACCTGCGACAAGTTTCCCGAAACGACATTTCCGAGTCCGGTGCCTGGCGAATCGGTGAGCCCGCCGATCGTGTTGTGGCTCGGACCATTTAGAACCCAGACTCCGCGGCCGGCGTTCTTGATCGACGCCGCGCCGGCGGAATCGGTGCCGATGTAGTTGCCGGCGACCGAATTCATGTCCGTGTTGGCATCGGCGATCGTCACGCCATTGCCTCCGTTGCCGCTGATCAAATTGCGTTCGTCGACGTCGGACACTCCATCGCCGTTCGTTCCGACGCGATTGTGATGCGCGCCGCCGTAGAGTCCAACGCCTCCGCCGACGTTCGCGATGGCCGCGGTTCCCGCGGGGTTTGTGCCGATGCGGTTGCCCGCGACCGTATTGCCGGTCGTCGCCGATCCATGGATCCAGACCCCAAACGTTCCGTTTCCGCTGATCTGGTTGGATTCGGCGGCATCGTCCAAGCCGTCGCCGTCGGTGCCGATGGTGTTGCCCGAGGCGCCGGCGGTGACCGCGACGCCGCTCGCCGCGTTCGCGATGGCCGCCAAACCGGTTCCATTGGTCCCGATCTTGTTGCCGAAGATCCGATTGTTGGACGTGCCGACGCCGTTGAGGAAGATCCCGTCATTCGCGTTCCCGCTCACCACATTGGCCGACGGCGCGGTTGCGCCGCCGATCAGGTTGTAGGAAGCTCCCGAGACGATCTCGATGCCTCGAAAATTGCCGATGGCGGCCGTACGCATCGCATCGAGGCCGATCGTATTGTTGTAAAGGTGATTGTCGTCCGAGGCGATGCGAATGCCCGCATTGCTGTTTCCGGAGAGCACGTTGCCGAATACGGTCGAGCTGTGCGCCGTCGACGCGAGATCGAGTCCGTCGCCGCCGTTGCCCGCGTCCGACGAGCCGGCTGCGTCGGTGCCGATGCGGTTGCCCGCGATCGTCACGTTTGCGGCGTCCACCACGATCCCGTCGTCTCCGAATTGGTTGATGATCAGGCCCGAAACAGACGAATAGTCGGCACCCGCCGCGACGTGAAGTCCGTCGGCGGCCCCGCCCGCCAAGAGTCCGCGGATTTCGACGTTCGGCGCGCCCAGCAAGTCGGGGAACGCGTGTCCATCGATCGTTACCCGATCGGTAATGCTCGGAAGGGCGCTCGTCGGTTGGATCAGGTACGGTCCCAGCCCGGGAATCGTGAACAGAATCCTCTGTTCACCGGGGATCGTGTTCGCGTCGAGTATCGCTTGCCGCAACGAGCCGGCGCCGGAATCGCTCGTCGTTGTGACGAGCAGGTCGTCGGGCGCCGATGTCAAGACGACGTCATTGTCGGAGTAGTCGATCTGGAATCCAAAACCGTCCACGACGAACCAGGCTCCGTCGGGTAGCCCGTCGAATGTCCCGGAAATCGCGCCGAAACCGTGCTGTTGGATGATGAGAAACACTTCACCCGAGTCGGGCGTATATCCGCCGCCGAGATGGACCTCGAGCGCACCGTCGAGAAGCATTGGGGCATCGCTCGATATTTCCAACGAGTCGAATTCGCCGGGGTTGTAGCCGTCCAGTTCGAGCCTGAGCACGCCGGACGCCGTCTGTTCGTAGGATCCGTCGATCGAGATGGGGCTCGGCGCCGCCGCGCTCGCGATGGTGCCGGCGTTCACGACGTCGGCGAAGACCGCCCCGTTGACCCAGAGGTTACCGTCATAGACGGCGACCTCGTTCGCAAACAGCTTTCCAAAGACGCTCGTGGTGCCAATCCCCTGCGTGAACGTCCCACCCGCTATCATGGTGGTGATCTGGGAATGCGACAGCGCGCGGGCGTGCATGGTGATGTCGTCGAGCGCGCCGTCGAAGAACGCGCCGAGCGTCCCAATCGCCGTCGTATCCCGAGCGCCGACGCGAAGGGGCGCGTCGGTCGAGACGTCGGTCACCGAACTGACGGTCCCGGTCGGAGTCGTCGCTTTCTCGATGCCGTTGAAGTAGACCCTGAGGTCCGCCGCCGTTCGGACGATCGCGACGTGTGTCCACGCATCGAGGGGAATCGTATCCGTCGTCACGACCTGAGCGTACTGGCTGTTCGCATCCCAAGAGGAGATTTCGGCTTGGACCGTGCCGTTACTGTTGAGATAGACGAAATAGCCGCTGCGCGAACCGACCGGAATCCCTAGACCCGCGTTGGAACCCTTGTTGATCAGCGCGCCGGCGTACGTCTCCGGCTTCACCCACATCGAGATCGTAAAATCGCCCGCCCCGAAATCCACTTCACCGGTGACAGGATCACCGAATGTGATGTAATCCCCCGCATTGTCGAACAAGAACGCCTGGCCGACTTTCCCCGGCGTGTAGGTCGTGTTGTCCACCGGCACGCCGTCCAGCGAGCCGACGGCGTCGTACGCGTTGTTCTCGGCGTGCCACTGGGCGGCGAGTCCGGTGAGCGGAACGGCGCCGACTCCGAGTGTGCTGTTCCAATCGATGTACAAATCGCCGTTGGTCTGGAAATCGCCCGCCGTGATCAGACTCGCGTCGGAATTGAGGTTGAGCACATTCGAGGACATTTCCAGCCGACTTAGGGCGCTTTGCGGGCTGGCGGCGCCTTCGATCGTGATCGACGCGACGTTGTCCGTCAGCGGTCCGGGGCCGGGGAACTCGATCGTTCCGCCCGCGAAAACCCACTCGCCATCACTGAGTCGGCCGTTGTCCCACGACACACCCAGGTCCGAAAAGCGAATCGTTCCCGAAGACGCATAGACCGTACCGTTGTTATGGAACCGAGGCTCGATGACCGTCAGCCCTGACCCGCCGAGACTCTTGGCGAATTGGCCGTTGAGTCGGATATCGGTAGGCGAGCTGCCGAAATCGATCAGATCCGCGTCGGTCTGGTGATCCCATTGGTCCTCCACCACGATCGACGAATCCGCGAACCGGACATCGTCGGCCCCAACGACAGTAACGATGTCCACGACGATTGTCGAGCTTCGGATTTCGACGTTGTTTGAGTCAATCAAGAGCTCGTGAGCAAACAGCGACAGCCCCTCAATTGCGCCGTCCTCGCGCAATGACGTTGTTCCGCCAACATCCCATGAGCCGCCGCCCATACTCTTGAGGAGACCGCCACCGGAAACCGTAACGGCGGATGCCCTTGAATACGCATGGATATCAAACACGCCGCTCGCGACCTCAAGCGGAACATCCGACGTGACGCTGTTCACATCGACATGGCTATCGGACTCCACGATGAATCCCGAGCCCGTCACAAAGACGTCATCGCCTGACTGCGGGGCGAGATCGGTGTCCCAGTTCAAGTCGTTCTGCCACATGAAGTCCCCGCCGCCGCCGTCCCAATGGACGGAGGCGAGCAGGGCGCGCTGTTCGAGCGGCTCGAAGCCGAGCCGGAGGCGTCGACTCCGCCGATCCGACGGCGCGGTTCGGCGTTTCGCCAGAAGAGCTCGCCGTCTCCGAATCCGATCCCGCATGGCCTGAATCATGGATCACAACCTCAAAGGAGTTATTCGGGCGTGCCCCCCCTGAATGATCGCATATCGACCCCCTGCCCCCGAGCGCGCAGCGAATCTCTATCCCAAGAACGCCGACTAGCCCGAAAAATGAGCGAGAAAATTGAGAAAAACAAGCGCGAATTCTGATGAAAATCACGATCGCGCCCAAGAGCCCCGCTCATGTGGGTGGTATTTGCTGTCAGGGTTTAGTCCGTTCGTGGGGGGTGATCGCATGCGAGAGCGGGCGGGCTATTTCAAGGCGGGAGGCGAGGCGTGCCAAAGTACGACTCGAGCCGCGTTCCGGGAATCGTCGCCACCGACGGCGACGAGCTGTTCGCCGTTCGGAGCAAACAGCAAATCGAGGACCGGGCCGGGCTGCAGCGCGAATTCGAGCATCTTCGTACCCGTGGCAACGTGGATCCATCGCACGATTCCGTCGGCCCCTCCGACCACAAGCGTGCGCCCATCGCGCGAAAAGGCGAGCGGTCCGAGTTCGACCGACTCCACGAGTGCGCCGACGACGGCGCCAACGCCCCCGGCGCCTGCCGAGCCCGCGTCGACCATCGCACGGTTGTCGAGGTCATCGGCCACATGCCATTGGCGCACCGATCGGTCGGCGGACGACGAGGCCAAGAGCGCGCCGTCCGGCGAGAACGCGAGGCGCACGATGGGCCGGCTGTGCGCCCCTCGAATCAACCGCTCGACGCCCGATCGCGGATCGACGAGCCAAATCGAATGGTCGGTTCGCCCGATGGCGACTCGGCTCGCATCGGGTGACACCGCTAGTGTGTCGGTCGCCAACCATGTCGCATCCGGACGATTGGGGGTGCGCTGAACGATGCGGTTCGCGGCGTATTCCAGAAGGACGACCTCATCGGGTGTCGCGTAGACGATCCGCTCGTCTCCGATCCAGGCGATGCGCCCGCCCACGCCGGTCAGCACACGATCCTCGGGTCCAGGTTCGGGCGACCTCCCGTCCCCCAGATTCCAAATGACGGCGGGGCCGGTGGGCGAGCTTGAAACGAAGCGCGAGCCATCGGGCGAAACGCCCAGCGAACAAAGCCCATCCTGGCCCGCCGAACATTCGGCAATCCACCGTGCGTCGTCGACGTCCCAGATTCCGATCCGACCGGACGCGTCGCCGACCAGAAGGCGGCGTCCATCGGGCGTGTAGCATGCGCATGCGGCGGCTCGCCATGCCTCGCGATCCGGAAGGATTTGTCGGTCTTGGAATCGATCGAGGTTCCAGATCCGGACCATATGATCATGTCCCGCCGTGACGCAGAACGGCTTGTCGGGCGCGCCGCCGATCGCCCAGAATTGGCACTGGCCGTTGACGAGTGTCTCGTGGTCGCGTCCGTCGTTCGCATCCCAACGCCTGAGTGTGCCATCCTCACCGCACGAGAAAACCAGTTCCTGATCGCCTTGGCGAAGGAACCGCACATCCCGCACGGCGTGCCGGTGCCTCCATTCCCACCAGACGTTGGAGCCGTCGACCGACCAGACCGAGACGCTTCCGCCGCGCGTGCCGACGGCGACGCGCCGGCTGTCGCTCGAAAAGGCGACGGCGAGAGCGGCGGCGTCGAGTCCAATGGCCGCGCGCACGGCGCGGGTCGCCAGATCGTGGATGACCACGCGGTGGTCATGACCGGCGGATGCGAGCCATTGTCCGTCGGGAGAGAAGGCGAGCATTTCGATGCCCGCGGGCGAGATGGCCCCGTGCGCGGGGATCGTCGAGTGGGTCGGCCACGCCTGTTCGATGTCGCGCGTCTCGACGTTCCACAGTCGAACGACTCCGTCGACGCCGCCCGTGGCGATGTGCGCGCTGTCGGGACTGAAAACCGCGCATTCGACGGTTCGCGTCGGATGTTTCCAACCGAAGAGCGGTCGGCCCGAGGCGGCGTCCCAGACGCGGATCGCCGTGTCTTCGCCGCATGAAACCAGCCGCGAGCCGTCGGGCGAGAAGCCAAGCCAATTGACATCGCCCGCATGCGGCGGATCGAGCACGGAGGTGCATGCGCCGGTCGCCGGATTCCACATGCGGATGCGCGAATCGGCGCCGCCGCTGGCGATCCGCGTTCCGTCCGGAGACAAGGCGACGTGATAGACAATATTCGAATGGCCCGCCAGAACGATCGGTTCGCCGCGCCGGTCCGACTGCAGGTTCCACAAATAGGACCACTCGAATCCGCGCAGATCGCGACCGCCGTCGGGCGGCGCGGCGCGCTCGAGCAGATCGCGCGCTTCGTTCGGCTCGGCCCGCAGCCAATGCTGGTACGCGGCTCCGATCAGGCTCGGGTATTCGCGGACGCGGAGCTGTTCGGCGCGAGTCTCCGAAGTCCGTTCCAGAATCCCCGCGTCGCGCCGCGCGTCGCGCACGGCGAGTCGTTCGGCGACGACCGCTCCGGTTCCCAAAACAACGGCGACGCACAGGAGGAGGCTCAGCGACGCCACCACCGGGTTGCGGCGGCACCAGCGAACCGCGTGATGGAATCGGCGCAACGGGCGGGCGCGGGTCGGAAGGCCGGCGAGCCAACGATCGAGATCGTCGGCGACCTCGGCCGCCGATCCGAAACGGCGAGCCGGTTCCTTGTCGAGGCATTTCAGGCAAATGGCTTCGAGGTCCCGATCGACCATGGAGGTCAGGCGGCCGGGCGGTATCGGTTCCTTGCCGACGACTTGCGCGAGCGTATCGAGAGGCGTCTCGCCTCGGAACGGGGCTTTTCCGGTCAGCAGGAAATACAGGACGGCGCCCAGCCCGTAGACATCGATGGCCGTCGTCGCCTGCCGGGCGCGGCGGATTTCGCGCGACGCGTGGGAACGCGGCGCGTTCGCGGCGAGTTCGGGCGCCATGTAGGCGGGGGTTCCGATCATCGCGCCCGTTTGCGTCAGGTCGGAATCGAGATGCAGTTGTTTCGCGAGTCCGAAATCGGCGACGTAGGGGAGGCCTGCGGAATCGACGAGCACATTGGACGGTTTGAGATCGCGATGGAGGATGCCCCGCTGATGCGCGTGGTGCACGGCCCGCGCGACAGCCGCGATCAGCGTCGCCGCCTCGCGCGGAACCGACGGGCGCCCCGCTCGGCCCGCCAGGCTTCCTCCCTCGATCAACCGCATGCTGAAGTACAAATGGTCCTCATGCTCGCCGACTTCATAGATCGGAACGATCCCGGGATGATTGAGCCATGCGGACGCCTCGGCCTCGTTGCGGAACCGCTGCCGATCGACGACGTCCAATTCGCGCGTCGGATGCATGACCTTGATCGCGACGGTCCGATCGGGCTGGGCCTGTTTCGCCTCGTATACCACGCCCATTCCGCCTCGGCCAAGCACGCGGAGCAAACGATAGCCGCCGAACGGCCGACTTCCCTCGAAGACCAGGTTCGGCGCTACGTGGGTCCGCGTCGGACCGGTTGCCGTCCGACCGACCGACGCGCAGGCGGAGAGGAAATCGCCGAGTTCGTCCGCCAGATCGGCGTGCTCCTTGAGCCATGCGAGCGGATCGGGGGCGTTTCCCTGTTCGACGGCTTCGAGATACGCGGCGAGCACGCGTTCGATCCGCCGTTCGCGATCGTCGGCGTCGGGCCGCGCGGAATTGCCGGGGTCATTGACCTGAATCATCGCCGAACTCCCGCTCGTTCAGCATGTCCCGCAACGCGCGGATGCCTCGATGAAGGAGCCCCGCGACCGCTTCCTTGCTGCGGCCAAGGTCGGCCGCGACATGGGCGAGCGGAACGCGCTGGAGATGGAACAGGACGACCACCCGCCGCTGGTCGGCGGGGAGCCGTTCGAGCGCGTCCTCCACGCACGACAGCCGCTCGTTGCGGATCGCGTGCCCGCTCGGCGACGTATGGTCGGTTTCGATGGGGATCACGACGCCGTCGGCGCGGCCGGTGAGCCGTTCCTCGCGGCAAACCGGGCTCTTCTTGCGACGGAGCCGACGGACTTCGTCGATCAGATTGCGGGCCAAGATCCGGCGCAGCCATGCCGCCCACCCCGATACGTTTCCCTGGGCAAAGCGAGAACGACTCTGATGGGCCTCGAGCAGCGTCTGCTGGACGACACCCGAGATGTCGACTTTGCCCCGCAGGCCCGAATCGAGATCCATCGCGGCGGCCGCGCGCAGATAACGGCGATACCGTTCGAGGTCGGTTCCCCGGCTGTCGGTTGCCATGGCGTGCCCCGCCTATCCAGAAAGGCGTCGTTTGGCTGGAAATCGAGCGCGCGAAGGGCCGAAAAAAATGACCATCGGCCTTTTCGTCGTCCGATTGTACCCGACACGCGTTGCGATTTCCACTCGCGCGGACCGCGATACCGAATCGAAGATCGCTTCGAGTATCGGGGGCCAAGCATGTCAGCTCAAGCCAGGAATTTCAGGGGCTCGTGCGCCGCGCCGAGCACGGCTTTGGAGTCGGCGCCAAGCCAGCGATCGAGGATCGTCGCATAGACCCGGCGGAAGTCGACCGCCATCTTGAGATCACCCTTATCGAGGTCGGTGAGGCTGGGATATTTGCCGAACAGGCCTCCATGCACCCTGCCTCCGAACACGAACATCGGGCCCGCCACGCCGTGGTCGGTGCCGCGACTGCCGTTCTCCTTCACGCGCCGGCCAAACTCGGTGAACGCGAGGATCGTGACGCGATCGAGCAGTTTCTTGGCGCCCAGGTCGCCCATGAACGCGCTCACCGCGCCCGAAAAGGCGGTCATCAGATTGTCGTGCGTGGCGCGCTGATTCGCGTGCGTGTCGAAGCCGCCGAGCGACGCGTAATAGACGCGCGTCGTCAGGCCGCCCGCGATCATGGCCGCGATATTGCGGAGTCCCGGCGCAAGCCGATTGTTGTTCTCCGGGTAGGAGGCCGACGTCTGATACCCGGTGACCGCCTTGCGGATCGCGGCCGATGATTCATCCGCTCCATGCGCGACGCGGAGCAGGAAGTCGAGCTCACCGACTTTCGAATCGGCGCCTTTTTCCGGCATCGCGTCGGGCGTTTCGCCATTGAACGCCTTGAACGCGTCGTACTGCGTCGAACGGCCCCGCCAGCGATAACGGTCGGGGTCCTCGAATGCGACCGGTTTGATCCGCTCGCCGACCATCGCGAGCGCGACCTTGTTGCCGACATTCACGCCGGCGGTCGGATCCGCCTGCTTCACCAGTTGGTCCAAAGCGCGGCCGAGCCAGCCGGAACCGCGCCGCGCGCCGCTCAGGTCGCCCGCATTCCAAATGTCCATCGCTTCGAAGTGCGATCGCGTCGGATTGGGATAGCTCACTCCCTGCACGATCGCCATCCGGCCTTCGTCGTACAGACCTTTCAATTCCTTGAGATTGGGATGAAGGCCGACATGCTCGTCGATGCGAAGCACCGACGATTCGTCGATCCGCGTGGACGAGCGCGCGGCGGCGTAGGCCGGGTCGCCGTAGGGCACGACGGTCGAAATGCCGTCGTTCCCGCCCGACAACTGCACGACCACCAGGATACGGTCGTCGTGGGGGTCCGACTGCCTTTCAACCGCGGCGACCGTCTTTCGAACGAATGCGGGTAACGCGCCCGCGACGCTGACTCCCGCGACGCCGAATTTCAGAAACTGCCTTCGAGCGAAAAGCGGACTCATGATCGCGACTCCCAATATTCCGGTCCAATATTCCAGTCCAATATTCCAGTCCAATATTCCAGTCCAATATTCCAGTCCAATATTCCAGTCCAATGGAGAATCCAAGACCGTTCTAACCCAACTGATACTGAGGCGAACTGACGATCAAGTGGATCACCGCGGTGAGCCGCTTGGAGGGTTCTTCCTTCTCATAAAGCTCGATCAGCTCCCGCCTCGCTTCGGGTGTGGCCGGAACAAGGAGGAACCGTTCGAGCAGCCGATCGACGACCTGTTCGGTGGTCAGTGCGTTGGCGTCATCGCCGAGCAATCGAACGGCTCCGCTCTGCGCGTCCCATTGGGGTGGCGCCGCGAACCGGCCGCCCAATCCGCCGCCGCCGCCGCCGCCTCCGAAGGCATTGAGCCGGAATTGGCGGCGCATCGCGTCGGGCTGAACGAGGCCGAGCATGACGACGGCATAGTTGCGCCGATCGAACATCGTCGATGTGGAGATCCACGCCTGGCCGCCGTCCCACCCCTTCACGCTGGGCGGCGCGAACAGATCCTGACCCATTTGCCCGGCAAGCGAGGCGTAAACGGGCGAAGGTCCCGGATCGAGTTCCAGGAGACGAAGCGTGCGGACGACCGATTGCACGGGGCTCTGAATCTGCGTGCCGCGAGACCGCTCGGAATAGAACTCGGCGCTGCGGAACATCTCCCGCAAAACCGGACGGATCGCGAAGTCGTTCTCGCGAAACGTCGCGGCGAGCGATTCGATGACGTCGTCCGATGGGCTTTCATGCGCGAAATAGACGAACAGCTTCCGTACGACGAACCGGGACGCGGCCGGTTGACCGAAGATCACGTCGATGACGTCGTCGCCCGTGAACCGACCTTTCTTGCCGAGCACCTTCTTCTCACCCGGATCGTGCTGGAATCGAACGAAGGTGAATGCGTTGCCGCGGAACGTCCAGCCGGTGAGCGCGCGGGCCGCTTCCTTGATGTCCTCTTCGGTGTAGTTGCCGACCCCGAGCGTGAAGAGCTCCATCAACTCGCGCGCGAAGTTCTCGTTCGGCTTGTTGCGGTTGTTGGTGTTGTTGTCGAGGTATTCGAGCATCGCGGGGTCTTTCGCAATGGCCGTGACCAGGTCCTTGAAACTCCCGAGCGCGCCTTTGCGCAGCGTCTCGTTCTGCAGGTACATGTGGTACGAATTGCGGACGTCGATGTGCGACGTCGCGAAATGGCCGTGCCAGAAGAGGGTCATCTTCTCTTCGAGCGGATTGGGGCTGAGCACCATCCGGCGGAGCCACCAGCCGCGAAGCTGCTGAAGCTGCGTCTGGTCCTTGATCCGAAACTCGCGCTGCCGCTTCATCCGCTCCTCGGGCGAAAGCTTGGCGAACTCGCCTCGCGCGAGCCGTTCCGTCAACGTGGCGTTGAACGGACCGACCGGATCGTCGCCCTGGACGTCGAGGAGTCGATCGACGGCGGCGTCCAAGCCCAGGGCGTGAAGTTCATCGATTTCCTTGGGCGTTCCGCCAAATCCGGCGCGGCTCAGCAAATGGGCCGCCGCCGCCCGATCGAACGAGCCCGACGGAAGTGGTTCGAGCTTGGATCGCCCGGCCTCGCCGGACTCCGCCCGCGCGCTCGAAAGGACACCCGCGCACACCATCGCCGCGCACGCGCCCACTGCCGTCCAACGGTTCGGCGTCCATCCCGATCGGAGCGCCCATCGATCGCCCCATCGAAGGCGCCTCGATCGCTCGTTCACCGGACGTCGTGCCGCGACGAAGATCGTTTGCGGAAGCATGTGCTGGTCTCCCCTTCGGACATCCACGCGATTCGTACCCGAGCCTGGACCAAGCGGCGGCCGGGCGTTCCCAGCTGCCCGCTCAAGTCTATCTTATCGCCGACGCAACAAATAACCCGAATTCGGCCGACCGGTTCTGGCACCCGGCGGTTCACCGCAAAAAAAACGGGCCAATTCGGCCCACGTGGGACGACGGTCCCCGTCGTCCTGCACAACGCGAGATCCTAAGGGCGATCGAGGACGATCGCCTACGTGGGACGACGGTCCCCGTCGTCCCGAACAACGCGAGATCCTAAGGGCGATCGAGGACGATCGCCTACGTGGGACGACGGTCCCCGTCGTCCCGGTCCGACGGCCTATCGTTTCTTCATCGTCACGGCGATACCGGCCGCATGCATGTTCAGAAAAACGGTATCGAGGGCCGGGTTGGTGGTGATCGCCTTAATGTACTCGGGCGATGGCGCGGGGCGGTGCATGTTGTGTCCGATGACCAATCCCCCCGGACGAACCAATGGAAGGAGCTTTTCCAGATAATCGGGATAACCGGGTTTGTCCGCGTCGATGAACAGGACGTCGATCGGGTCCTTGAGCGCCTTGACCGTCTCGTGCGCGTCGCCTTCCACGATCGTGAGCAGGTCCTGGACACCCGCCCGCTCGAAATTCTCGCGGGCCAGGGCGGCTCGCCCCGCGTCGAGTTCATGCGTGATCAGCCGCCCACCCGTTTTCTTGAGGGCGAGACAGAACCAAATGCCCGAGTAGCCGTTCGACGTGCCGATTTCCACGACGCGCTGGGCACCGACCGATTCGGTCAGGAGCCGCAGGAGTCGGCCGTCATCGAGAGGCACGTTCATGTTCCCTTGCCGTTGATTGCGATCCAAGTCGTCGAGGACCTTGAGCACGTGGGCTTCAAAATCGTCCTTCGCGAGCAACGGACTTGGAATCACGGCGGGCTCCTGACCGATCGACGGGCGGGCTGCGGGAACGAACGCCAAGGCGGCGCCGGCAACGAGGCACGCGGCCCATCGAATGGACTCAACGGCGGCACGCAACCGGCGGCGCGGCCGCGACCAAATCCCGACGACGGAATCGGTCGAACGCGACGACTTCCAATACATGGCGTTTCTCCTTGGTGCGAAGGAACTTCTTTCCGACCCATGCGCGGAGGGCGTTTTCGGGACGTGCCGGATCCGGCGGACGACGGCCGTCCAGTATAATGCGTTTCCGGCCGGTTCGGCGAGTTGGAGCGACGTCAACCATCTTCCTTTACCGACCCGAAACGACCTTTCGACCCGACGACGAAACCCGAGCGATTGCGAACCGATAAGGAGACGGGATGATGCGAGTTCGCTGGTTGCAGCATGTTCCCTTCGAGGGGCTCGGCACGATCGAGGCGTACCTGGTCGGATCGGGGCATTTCGTCCAGGCGGCGCGTCTTTACGATCGTGCCGCGTTGCCGTCGACCGGGGAGTTCGATTGGCTGATCGTGATGGGTGGCCCGATGGGGGTGCGCGACGAGGTCCGTTATCCGTGGCTTGTCGAGGAGAAGCGATTGATCGAGCGGGCCATCCGCGACGAAAAACGCGTTCTGGGGATCTGTCTCGGCGCACAGCTCATCGCCAACGTGCTCGGCGCACCGGTCTATCCGAACGGTTGCCGCGAGATCGGCTGGTATCCGGTCACTCGGGCGCCCGAGGCGGAACAGTCACCGTTCGGTTCGGCCATTCCCCCGACGCTCGATGCGTTCCATTGGCATGGCGACACATTCGACTTGCCGACAGGCGCGGTGCATTTGGCGGCGAGCGCCGCGTGCGCGCGGCAGGCGTTCAGCTACGGACCGCGCGTGCTGGCGCTGCAATTCCATCTGGAATCGACGCCCGAATCGGTGGCGTCGTTGATTGAGAATTGCCCAGGGGACCTCGATAGCGGCCCATGCGCGCAGGCCGCGGACGCTATGCTGTCCGACGAGATCCGGTTCGCTCGGATCGCTCCGGTTCTTGAAGGCCTGGTCGGTCGTCTCGCGGTGGGGTAATGCGGCGCGGGCTCGGCGCGTCAGGGCACGAGACTTCCCCGCATGGTGAAGATGTTGATGAGCGCCTGATCGAGGATCCGTTCGCCTCCGCCGACCTCGACCCACGAAACGAGCGCGTCCGCGCCGTAGCCTCCTTGCGCCGCGCCTTCGATCGTCGGGAAATACATATTGTGCCCGTTACAATACCCCAGGAACACGGTCTTGCCGGCATGCGCCCGTTGCCTGAGTCGAACGGCGTGTTGCGAGAAGAACTCGCCCGAGCCGCCGACGAGCGCCAGTTCTCCGTTCAACAGCACGGTGGTCAGCGTGGCCCGCACGATGTTGTCCCGGTAATCCGCGGCGTACGCATTCGCGATTTCGGGAAAGAAGGCGGCGCCGTACGTCGCGCGGACCGCGTCATTCCCGAAGTCGACGCGGGAGTCGAACTCCATCGTCTCGATCCGGCCTTGCAGCGAGGGATACTCGGGGACGCGGGACTCGGTCGATCGAGCCAATTCGAGGACCTGATCGCCGAGCCGCGTGCCGAACGCTTCCATCCGCAGTTCGGCCTTGACGAACTCGCGCGCGGCGCGCGTCGCCTCCGATTCGTCGACGCCGAGTTCATTCCGCAGGTCGGCGACGAGCGCGGGATCGAGCGCGGCGTCCTGGAGACGCGGATCGTCGTCGGAGACATGGTCCTTGGCGTCCGGTTTCGAACTCATGTCGCCCGCCGCGCCTTGCAGGAAGAGGCACGGCGCGCCCAGTTCCGACTCGACGCGCCGCATCATGGCGCCCGGATAGTCGGCCGACCATCGCATGTCGGCCGCTTCGAGCATGGTGGGATGGGCCGCGAATTGGACGGCCGCCGCGATAGGCTTGCCGTCGCGGTCGTCGACGCGGATCACCGAAAGCTCGGTGTCGCGCGGCTTGGGTTCGCGTTTCGAGTGCCGGTTGCGGTTCAAATCGACGTCGCGCGATGTCCAGCCGATCCGCGCCGGCCGCACGTTCCTCGCCGCTTCATCGATGACGGCCGCGATCGTCCGTTCGAGCTCGCCGACATAGGCGACCGCGTCGTCGAACTTGCCCTTGCCTTGCCCAGGTAGATCGCGGAGTTCGAGCACGGGGCCATGGTGCGTGTGCGACCCCACCATGAGAACGTGTTCGACGGCCGAACGCGTACGCGCGGCGTCCCGGATGCGGGACAGGTTGGGCTCGCCGAGCGATCGGCCGAGGTCGAGGCCCACGATGGCGAGTCGCGCGCCGCGCGCTTCGATCACGAGGCACTTGGCGAACAGCGGATCGCGCGTGCCGCGCGAAAGACGATCGTGGCGCGCCGCGTATCCCCACATCGGCAACGGACGCCGCGGCGTGATCTCCGCTTTGGCGAATCCGGCACGGAAATCCGCGTCGTCCGCGCGGCACGGAAACGTCCCGATCGCGGCGGCGGCGACGACAAGCAAGGTGGCGAATCGATCCGGATTTGGCACGTCATCGTCTCCGTCAACGTGGCGTGGACTTCAGCCCGCGCGCCATCGAATATCCGTAGCGTGGACTTCAGTCCACGTCGCAATCAACACCGAGGGAATCCCGCTCCACGCGGCAATCCCTCCCCGAGGATTCACGTACCGGTCGCGGCCTTTCGGAACGGTTGCCCCAACTCGCGCCGCAAGATGTTCAACAGCACCTGGAGGCAGACGACGACCATCGGTCCGACCAGGATTCCGACCGGTCCCATCACCCGCACGCCTCCCAGGATGCTCAACAAGGCCAAGAGCGGGTGCAACCGTGATTGGCCGGCGAGCACCCACGGCTTGACGAGATTATCCGAGAGCGACACGACGACGGTTCCGTACAGGGCAAGCAGCACGGCGGCCGCGGCCCGCTCCTCGACAAAATAGACCCAAAGGCTCACCGGCACCCAAATGGTCGCGGCGCCCACGAACGGGATCAATGCGACGAGTACGGTGAGCAGGGTGAGCAGGAAGACCGATCCCATGCCGGCGAACCAATAGCCGACTCCGGCGAGCACACCCTGCACCACGGCCGAGAGGAGGGTCGCGAGCACGACCGCCCGGCTCACCCGCGTGAATTCGGTGAGGAGTTCCTGTTCATAGCGATCGTCGAGCGGAGAGAGGCGCATGACCGTTTCGAGCATGGCGGGTCCGTCGGCGAGAAAGAAATAGAGTGCGATCGCCGTAATGCACGTGCCGAACAGAACTCCGATGAGCGTCACGGCGGCCGCGCCGCCCACCGGAACCACGAATTTCCGGAACGCCGCGACGCTGTTCGCGATCCACTCCTCTTGGCGATTCTCACTGGGGTTGACCGATTCGATGACGGCGCGCCGCGCGACGCCGCCCATCAAATCGGTCTTGAATCGTTCGTATTCCCGCTTCGCGTCAATCAGGGCGTCCTCGCGGTCGTGGCGGTCCTTTCGGTTGGCCGACTCGCTCAGCGCGGTCTGTGCCGCGGCGAGCCGGGCTCGTCGCGGCGACCGGGGATCGTGATCGGCCAAGAGGCCTTCCCAAGACCGAATCGCCCCCGCCGCGGCCTCGACGCGCCGCGGATCGGTCGCCGCGTCCTGCCCTATCGCGGCGACGATCGCCGCGAACGCGGCGTCGCTGCGCCGCAACATGTCCGCGTGGGGAATGTCGAGTCCGAGCCGCGTTCGGAGCGCCAAGAGCCGGTGCGGGATCTCCTCGATCCGTCCCTGCGACATCATCGACGCGCCTTCGAACGCCGCGAAAACGACAACGAACAGGGCCGGACCGAGCACGGTGACCATCGCGATCAGCGTCGTCACGAAGGCGGCCGCGCGAGGCCGCCGTTTCCAGCGCGCGGCGACTCGGACATGCACCGGGTGGAAGACGACGACCAGGATCGCCGCGAGAAACAGGGGGATCAGGAACCCGGCCAGGATCCGAAAAAAGAGCGCGCCGACCAGCAGGATGATCGCGATCAGAACGATGAACGACGCCCAGCGAACCATGGCCACTCCCACTCGGAACCGAATGCCGAAATCACCGACCGGTCCGATTTCCGCGCCAGCGAACGGGCGGTCACGCGGGCAGCGTATCGGTCTCGCGGTATTCGCGAATCAACATCCGGTACCGGAGATAATACTGCCGGGCGATCACGACGGCCACCACGTTGATCCCGATCGACGCGAAGAGCAGGAACTCCTTGAGCGCGTTGTCGACGGGCCTGCCGGAACGCTCGGACTTCCCTTCGATCGCGTCGTCCGCCGTATCCCGCGCATTGCGCATCGAAGCCCGCTCGTCGCGCGAGGCGTCCGCCGACGACGGAGATGACGGACTTGTGTCATTCGTGCGAGCTCCCGATCGGTTCGAGGCCGGCGTTTCGGCGCCCGACGTCGAACTTGACGCGCCGCGCGGATCGGACGACGAGCCGGCGCCCGATGTCGACGAGCTCGGCGCGCCCCGGTCATCGAGCAATCGGGGAGCACCGTCAAGGCGTGCCGTGGGGCCCGCGTACGCGGGCGCGTATTCCGCCGTCGTTCCCGTACCCGCCCCCGCGGGCCATGGCGACGCGAATCGCGGATCGGTCGCGTACCTCGGATCGGTCGCGTACCTCGGATCCGTCGCGTACCTCGGATCCGTCGCGTACCTCGGATCCAAGGCAATACGCGGATCGGAAGCATATCGGGGGTCGGTCGCATATCGCGGATCATCGGCAAAGCGGGGATCTTGAGTCGAACGCGGATCCGACGCGGCATTCGGCGGATGCGCGGCGCGCGGATCGGCATACCGAGGATCCTGGGCGGCCCGTGGATCGCGCGTCGCCGACGATCGCGGATCCCAGGCGGCGCGGCCGTCCGATCGCCAGTCGGTCGTCGACGATGGCGGACTCGTCGCACCATAGGCGGCGCCACGGTCCGCGCCGACCGGGTTCGCGGGAGCGGGGACACCTGGATCGCCCAGCGTGCGCGGATCGGCGGCGCCGGAATTCCAGGCGGTGGCTGTTCCCGGCCCCGGATCGTAGGGAGGCCGGGACGACGGTTCGGTCCATCCGGCGTGCGACGACGTCGAGGGGGCGGGACGCGCGGGCTCGCCGTATCGACTGCCGCCTGTCGTGGAGCCCGCGGGTCTTGGATCGGAGGACGCGACATGGCCGGCGCGGCGCGGATCGGCCGCCGGATCGGTACCGCGATCGGTCGTAACGTCGTCGCCGAATGTGAACCAGCCACCGCTGTCATGCGAGGTGCGCCGACCGGTCTCCGGCTGTCCGGTGGGGTTTGCGGGAGCCGGCACGATGCGGGGAAGGGATGTTTCGCCGACACGCAGTACGAGCCGCTTGACGAGTCCGACGACGTCTGGATGGATATCGCCGCTGATCTCCTGTCCGCGGCGCATCGCGTCGAGCGCGGCCGTATTGAGCTGGATCACGTATTCGAGTTGTCCATCGGCTCCGGGCTTCCATCCGTATTGAACGGCGGGAGCCGCCGAGCTTCGCGCGCCGATCGACGGGCGCGTGTTCCGAGGCGTTTCGGCCCGAGCGACGTACCGCTGCACGCCGCGCACGACGTCGGGATGGATGTCGCTGCTGACTTCCTTGCCGGCGCCGAGCGCTTCGATCGCCGCGTCTTCGATCTGAATGATGTACTCGAGCCGCCCGTCCGCGCCGGGTTGCCAGCCGTAGTCGATGCCGGGCGCGGAAAGCGCCAGCAGAAGCACCATGCCGTTCATAGGATCGTAGCTCCCTCGATGAGCGTTGGCCGTTTCCGTTGCGGGAACGGCGCCGGCTCTCAGTCGCGGTCCCACCAGGTCGCGGGATTTCGTTTGTCCTTCTTGGTCCAACCGCCCGATTTCGCGCTTTCGCGGCGGCGAACGCGCCGCGGTCGCGCCGCTCGGCGAGGCAACGTCGCGGTGTCTTGTCGACTTCGATCGCGCACGGACGCGTCCCGGCGATCCTCGATCGGATCCTCCGTTTCCCATGCCTCGGACTCGTTGGCTTCCTCCACACCACCCGTGTCGAGCGTGTCGGCTTCGGCGTTCGTCGAGTCAACGGGAACGCAATCGACGGCGTCGGGATCAGGAGCCGCGTCTTCGGCCGCCCGATCGGTCGACGCGTGGATCGCGGCCGTCGTCGGCGTCCCCGTCGAGGACTCGGCCCAGTCCTCCTCGATGATCGGCCCGTCCGCCAATGCGCATGCGTCGGGTGCATCGCGGTCGTCGGGTTCCTCGTACGCCTCGCGCGTCTCCGGCGCGGCGGGAATCGAGTCATGCGAGCGCGGCCGTTCGGCGGGATCGGCTTCCGGAACGGGCCGCGCGGCGATCCGCAGGCCCCGCGTCTTTTCGATGGGCAGCTCGCGCGTCTCGACTCCGGCGGCCTGGAACAGGTCGGCGATATGCTCATGGCATGTGAACAGGAGGACCTGATGTCCGCCGTCGGCGAATTCGCGCAGGACGCGGACGGCGGCGGCCGCGCGGCGCGAATCGAGGTTGACGAGGACATCGTCGAGCACGAGAGGCAGGTCGGCGCCGCGACGCGCGTAGGCCGCGACGAGCGCGAGACGCAGGCTGAGGAACACGGCTTCGCGCGTTCCCTGGCTCAACAACTCCACGCGCAGCGGACGGCCCTGATCGTCATCGACACGGAGCGCGTTCTTGCCGAGCGGCGTCCAGATGCGTCGATAACGGTCCTCGGTGAATGCGGCGAGGAACCGCGACGCCTCGTTCAACGTCTCGGGCTGGCGTTCGGATTCGTAGACCTTGCGGATGCGTTCGAGGACGAGTCCGGTGACGGCGAGTCGGCGCCAGTCGCGTTTGGCCCGCGCAATCCGCTCGTCGACGCTCGCCAACTCCAGTTGGATTTGTTCGAGTCGTCGGTCGGCGAGCAGGCTTTTCATTTCCTGTTGGTTTTCGCCCCGCTTTTGGTTGAGCCGGTCGCGTTCGGCGTGCAGTTCCCCTTGGCGATCGGCCGCTTCGCGCCAAAGCTGCCGCAGGTCGACGTTCCTGGCAAGTTCGCCGTCCACTTCTTCCCATTGGCAGTGCATTCCGATGGCGAGCCGGATCTGCTGGTCGAGATCGACGCGTTCGGCGTCGAGACGGCGGCCCCGGTCCTGGAATTCGCCGATCCGTCGGAACTCGACCTCGTTTTCGACGCCGGCACGACTGAACATGGCCTGCCTCAGCAAGGCCGTCTTCTCGACGTTCCGAGCGCACCGTTCGGACTTGCGGCGAAGGGTGCGGTCCTGGTTCCTGAGCGACGCTCGCCGATCGCGGTGTTTTTGTTGTTCGGCGACCGAGTCGGTCATCTGGCGAATCTGCCGTCTCGGATCGTCGGACTCGGGAGTCAGGCCGCATTCGCGGAGCGCGTCGCCGATGCGCTGCGCGAGGCCGTGCAGATCGCGCTCGCGTTCCTCTTTCTCCTTACGTTTCGCGTGCAATTGGCGTTGGATGGCGGCGAGCCTTTCGTGGCCGTCGGCAAGGTGCTTGACCTTTTCGGGCGTGAGATCGTCCGCGAGACTCAGTTTCTTGAGCGCCGAGCGCCAGCGCTGCCGCGCGTCCTTCTGCGCCGCGAGCGTCTGGGCCAGCCGTTTGTCGGATTCCTCAAGCCGTTGCTGGGCGACCGCGTGTTCCTGTTCGAGGGGCGCGAGCTGTTCGAGCTTGCGGACGTCCTCTTCGGCCTTCTTGAGGCGGTTTTCGATCGGACCCGAACCCTGCGGCAATGCGGCGTCGAGTTCGTCGCGTTCGGCGGTCGCCTGCTGGACATGTTTCCTGGTCAGCGCGAGTTGCCGTTGGCACTCGTCGAGTTCCTGCCCGCTGATCTGCTGGTAGGCGTGTTTGAGCAGGAAGCCGCCGCCCGTGCACATCATGCCGAAGAAGACGATCGGAATGCGGTTCTCGCCCACCATGTCCGAAAACAGCGAGACCATCATGAGCATAACGCCGAAGGCGACGATCGACCCCCACGCGATCATCTGCCTCAGCGGCATGATCGGCGTCTGCATGAGCGAGAGGCAGTCCTCGTCGAGTTCCTTCTTGTGCCGGATGAGTTTATCGAGCCGTTCCTCGATTTGGATGCGTCGCCGCATCCTATCGGCGAGTTCCCCGGACCGCTCGATGGCGCCGGTGAGTTGCGGGTGGCCCCGTTCGGCGAGCTCGAATTCGAGCCGTGTCGCGATCTCCTCGGCGTGCCGCGCGGCGTTGTCTCGATCGGTCCGCGCCTGTTTCGCGCGTCGGCCCGCCTCGCGCGCCGCGCGCGCCGGACCTCGCAGGGCACTCATCGTGCGGTGATCGAGCCGCGTGCTTTGGGGCGTGACGTTGTTCGGCGTCAAGCCGAGTTCCTGGCACGTTTGCTTGAGCTCGCCGCTCAGCCGGTCGATTTCCGCGTGCAGCTGTTCCGCGTGTTTGCGGAGCGAGTCGATCCAGGCGGCATGTTCGGTGAGGGCGGCGAGCCGCGACCGGTTCTCCCAGAGGGTTTCATTCCACGGGATCGCGCGATCCTCGTCGCGGAGCGCGCCGCGCGCGTCGCGCATGGCCTCGATTTGCTTGTTGCGTTCGGCGATCTTTTCCTGGAGGCGGTCGAGCCGGCGCAGCGCGTCGGCGGAAACCTCGGGCGACTCGGGCAATGACGCGATTTCCCGTTCGACCGCCCGCATGCGGAGCCACCGCTCGCGCACCTGATTCGCCGCCTCGATCACGCGCCCCTGATGTTCGGCGGCCCAGATCGCGCCTTCGAGCTTCTGAGCCGACTCGTCCAATTCGCGGCGTTCGGACGCCAGGCGGGCCCATCGCCTGCCTTGCTGCAGGAGCGATTCGACCTGCGCCGCCAGCCGGTCGCGTTCGGCCAGGAGTCCGTCGAGGAGCGCCGGCTTCGCGTCGCGGCCGACGATCCGCGATCGGGCCTTTTCGAGCGAGAACATGACGTCGACGAGCGAGACGCGGTCCATGCCGCTGGTCAACTTGTAAAGCTGCTGGGCCGCCTCGGTGTCGTTGAGCGTCGCCAATTCCTGGAGTTCGCGAAGGCCGATCGCGAACACGTTCGTGAAAACCGATTCGTCCACGCTCGCCAGCAGATTCTCCAGCACGGCGCCGCGCTGGACCGAACCGTCGGCGGCGATCAACTGGCCGTCGCCCGCGTCGTGCTCGCCCCGCTCGATTTCAGGGGCCCGACGCTGGATACGGAATCGGCCGCCGAGCGTGACGACGCCGAGGCTGCCGCCCGCGACGCCGCCTTGCACGGGCGGCAGGTATCGCTCGCGCCGCTCCGGCGAAAACCCGTAGAGAACGGTTCGGATGAACTGCATCAGCGTCGTCTTGCCCGCCTCGTTGGGCCCATGAAAGACGGTCATCGCGGCGGGCAGTTCCTGGATACCCAGATCGCTCCACACTCCGAAACCGTCGACATGCACATCCGTGATTCTCACGCCCGGCCTCCTTCCCTGGCACGGTTCAGGCATCGCCGCGCAAGAGATCCGCGCCCAAAAGCGCGGCCTCGCGCAGGAACTCCCGACGCTCGCTCGACTCGGCGATCTGCAGCAGGTCCCGCAACATGCCGTCCGGTTCACGCGACCCCAGGAACTCCCCCAGCATCAGTGGCTGAGAGTCTTCCCCGTATTCCCGGATCGCCCGCAGATAGTCGCCAAGGATCGTGTCTTCCTCCGACCAATGCGCGGGTAACTCGCCTTGTATGCGCGGTTCGATGCCGATCGTCCACACCGCATGCGCCCCGCCGCTCGGCTGCACGTCCCGCATGACCTCCTGGGCCAGCGGGCCATGCCGCAGGTCGGCCGCCGTGCGACAACCCGTTTCGACGTCCCATTGGACCAACACCGTTCGCTCTCCCGATTCGCCTGCGATCTGCCGAGCCCGTTCGCGCAGGATGCGGGAAACCTCCGATCGGCTCGACCGGTCCGGGACGAAGATCGGTTCGACTCGAAATCGCACCGCGTCGGTCGCGATCGCCTTCGCGTGAACCTGACGCTGCGTATCGACCTGCACGAGCGTGCAACCGTGCGCGTCCAGGTCCTTGGGGGATCGGCCCTGGGGTGTTCCGCAATAATGAACGATGCGGCGCGGCTGTTCGATGAGCGTGCGCCGGTTCGGACGGCCGCCCAACGCCCAATAGTGGATCGTCGTGCCGGCGAGCGAATCGGCATCCACGTCGCCATTGAAGACGGCGATGCAGAATTCGTCGTTCGTGTCGCGGCTGAATTCCGTCAGGTCGATGCGGGCTCGTCCGCCCGAACTGCGGCCCAAGAGGGTGGCGGAGTGGTGGTCCGACACGTAATGGGCGACTTCCTCGAGACGGGTCCGCGAGAAATACGTAATGTTGTCGGGCAGACCGATCGCGTCCGGCCAACGATCGGGGGGATCGGCTCGTCCGCCCGCCCAATACACGGCGATCCGCCGTTCCGCCAACCGCTCGAACTGCTCGATCAGGAAGGCGAGTCCGCGCGGGCTGGTCTCGAGCGGATTCAACAAGTCGCCGCTCAAAACCACGAACGCCGCCTCTTCCTCGATGGCGACATCCACGACGCGCCGCGCCGACGCAAAGGGGCCGTCCAGGAGCGCATCGCGCAGACCTTCCGGAATCTCCGTCAAACCGGAGATGGTCTCATGCAATCGGAAGTCACCCGAATGAACGAATCGGAATGCGGGGCCCGACATGGAGCACCTCCCTGCGCTCGAATTCGTGCGGCTCGCCCCTCCAGTTTCACCGGGGTAATGTACCGAAACCGGGCAAACTGGCCTATATCATTTTCCGAGCGGCCGTTCGAACCGTTCCAAGGGTCCGAAAAGGGGCGGTCAACTGATCGCGATCGCTTCCTGCAGGGGACGCAGGATGCCGTCCACCATGTAGCCCTCCACGATCTCGCGACTGACCCTCGCCAACTCCGTCATCGCGTCCGCGTACGTCTCCGAACCTTCCAGGCTTCCATACCTGCGGACCGTCAGATAGACGCTCAGTTGGTCCTCGGGAAAATCGCCCGTTCGAACGTGATACGCGCTCGTTCGCGTCTCGAAACTGATCCGGCATTGATACCGGCATTCCTCGTCCAACGCCATCTGGATAGCCGGTTCGTACGAGAGCATCGACGCGCCGGGGATCTGCGCCATACGCTCAAACGGGGGGATCAAGCCGAGCACATCCACGAGCAACTGGCTGTGGTTGCCTCGGTAGGTATAGTCGAAACCGTACATCATGTTAAGGGATTCGCAGTCGAGCGGGCTGAGTGAAAGCGCGCACGGCGCCAATTCCAGCACGTGGACGTGCTGCCGCACGGCCTCGTCCGCGGACGGCGGGTTCACGTACCCCGAGCAGACACGGCGCGGCTCGACACTCGCCCATCGATACGAGCCCGAGTCCTTGTCTTCCTCGAGCACGAGCTCCTGCCGCTCACGATTGTAGAAATTGCGCATTCCGGGGTATCTGCGGCGGACTTGTTCGAAGTAGTGGAGGACCGACTCACGATTCTGCGGCAGATCCATCTCGGTGTTGAGGTGCATGTTGATGTATAGATCGTCGCTGAACGTGTTGTATCGCGGCATCCTCGAAGTTCTCCTGGTGTGACTCGGAGGGGCTCGAATCCTATCGCCAGTATACGTAGGGGCTCGGTTTCGTTCCAAGGTGGCGTCCGGCGGGGGAGACGCGCGGCTACTGGCGAAATCCGGTTCCCGGTCGGTAAAATCAGGTCGAGCCGGTGGTGCCGTTGGGCGCGGAGGACCACCAAAATCGATGGCCACGGGATGCGGGAGACGCGGGATGGAGATGCGGGATCGGGGGACGAGTTTCGTGACCGGATTGGGTTGGTGCGCCGTGCGATGGCGGGGGCCTCGCGTGATCGGCTTGACATTTGGGCGATCGTCCCCACGAGGCGTTCGGGCGGACCTGTCCCGAGCCACGGCATTTGGCGGACGCGGTGTCGATTGGATGGATCCGGATGAACTCGACGATGACGAGCGGATGCTCGTGTCGCGGGTGGAGGCGTTCGCGGACGGCGCTCCGGACGATTTCCGCGATGTTGTGGTGGACGACGAGGACCGAACGCCGTTTGAGCGGCGAGTGATCCGTGCGTGCCGCGCGATCGCATACGGCCGCACGGCGACATACGGCGACTTGGCCCGCCGCGCGGGCGCGCCTCGGGCCGCCAGGGCCGTCGGCAATGTGATGCGCAAGAACAATGTCCCGCTCATCGTGCCCTGCCACCGAGTGCTCGCGTCGGGCGGAGGGCTCGGCGGCTATTCGGCCCCCCAGGGAACATCGATGAAGGAGCGCCTGCTTCGAATGGAACGGTGCGGCGCGGGCGAAACCGTCGGTTCGTGACGCGATGGCGCAGCCCGCTCCATGCGAGGTGACACGATGAACGAGAGTGCATCCCGAGCGACGGAGGGAGCGAATGGCGTCCACCGCCGCGATTGGATGCGGCTCGGCGCCGCCACGCTCGCCGCGCTCGCCGCCGAACTCGGCGAAACGGGAAGGAGGCAGGGTGCGTTGGCCATGACACGGACCGCGAGCGACCTGTCGGAGTCCGAGGGGAAGTGGATCGACGCGCACTCGCATACCTGGCCTTCCGAAACGGACGTCTATCCGCTCGTTGAAGGCCTCACCAAAGCCGACCTCGATCCGCGCTCGTTTACGGACGATGAGCTCATGGCCGTGGCTCGTCCGGAGGGAGTCGGGCGCGTCGTCCTGATTCAACACTCCGTCTATCATCTCTTCGACAACCGGTATCTGCTCGATGCCGTCCGGCGGCATCCGAACCGATTTCGAGCCGTCGGCATGGTGGACGACGGTCGGGACGACGCGGGTGAGCGTGCCCGGCGGCTCCTGGAACACGGCGTCACGGGGTTCCGCATCACGCCGTTCATCCACAAGGAGCATCCCGAGCGGTGGCTCGATTCGCCCGGCATGCGGGCCCTTTGGAAGGTCGGCGCCGAGACGGGGCAGGCGATGTGCTGCCTGATCGACGCCGAGCAGATCGAGCGGGTGGACCGCATGTGCGCCGAGTTTCCCGATACGCCGGTTGTGATCGACCACTTCGCGCGGATCGGCGTCGACGGGCGGATCCGAGACCCCGACCTCGAATCGCTCGTCCGGTTGGCTCGGCACGCGCGCTCGCACGTCAAGATCTCGGCGTTTTACGCGCTGGGCCGGAAACAACCGCCGCATGACGAGTTGATACCGATGATCCGGCGCCTGATGGATGCGTATGGTCCGTCTCGCCTCATGTGGGCGAGTGACGCGCCCTATCAGATTCAGGGCGTCAACACCTACCGCGCGTCGATCGAACTGGTGCGCGATCGGCTCGATTTCCTTTCCGGCGCCGACCGCGAATGGCTGCTTGCGAAGACGGCGGAGCGGGTGTTCTTTTTCCGATGAGTGCGATCGAAAGCCATCGCCGCTCCGCGGCGGCGCCGCGGAGTGCCACGCGATGAAGGAGGCGTTCATCCCGGGAAGCGATCCCGGGTTGTGCGTGGCCGAACGCGTTACGCCGCCGATCATCGCGTTCGGTTTGCGATGCGCGACGTCACCGACGGGACATCCAATACGGTCGCCGCGGGTGAACTCGCTCTCGACGTCGGGGGATGGGCGCGGGGCGCCTTTCCGCGTCTTCCGCGCGAGACCTTCTGCCTCGCCCGGAAAAGGCCTCTCACGCGGAGACGCTACGACGGCGAGATGAAAGGCACGAACTCGATTTCACGTTGGCCCGCGAGTTGCCTTGCGTGGGCCGGCAACTTTGCTAAACTCCTTTCGTGGTTCGACACGCGTCGAACACCGGCGCACCCCTAGCTCAATTGGATAGAGCATCGGTCTACGGAACCGAAGGTTACAGGTTCGAGCCCTGTGGGGTGTACCTTGAGCCGCAACGACTTACGTCGAGCGGCCCTTTTTCGTTGACCCAAACTGTACCCATTAAAAAGTGGGTACAGGTGGGTACAGGTCACGAAGCCGACCCCGTTCCCGGCTTTTCTTTGAGCACTTCGGCATCCTTTTGAATGTCCCCTGAGGCGTAGTGTTTCCGGGTCGTCTCCCAAGACGAGTGCCGCATCACCCGGCAAATGACGAGGGGCGGGACTCCTGCCTCCCGCATCCGTCGCCCGCATGACCGTCTGAGGTCATGTGCTGTCGCATACTTCATGGGTCGCCCCGTCCGTTCGTCGGCTTGCTCCACAACGCCCCCTGCCGCCTTACCGATCCGGGCAATCACCTTGCCGACCCACTCGGCATCCGGTCTCGGATGACGACCCTTCCGGCCCAACTTCACCTGAAGGGATCGAGGATCTGGAACGTGGTGAGAACGGCATGGTCGGAGTCGTCGAGGTTGAAATCAAAGGGGTGTGGTCCCTCTGGTGCGCCGTTTTACGCGGCTTTCTTGTGGGTGTGGCGGACCGGAAGAGCGTAAGGTGCGGGCAAGGCTGTGGCTCGCGCGGCTAGGAACTTGGCGTAGGTGGCGTCCCAAGTGCGGCTCAGGAGCACGGTGCGGA
>VGZC01000062.1 GCA_016872725.1 Planctomycetota bacterium | reverse complement strand
TCGGAGTTAGTCGCTCGCCTCTCCGAGGCGAGTAGTCGCGTGCGCAAGGTTTGTGGACAGGAAACTCGCCTCGGAGTTAGTCGCTCGCCTCTCCGAGGCGAGTAGTCGCGTGCGCAAGGTTTGTGGATAGGAAACTCGCCTCGGAGAGGCGAGCGACAATCGGCATGATCCGCACAGGCCTCCCAACCGGATTTCGGCGGTCCCCACTTCTTTCTCCGTTTGAGCTACGCTTGGGTGAAGGGGAGTGTGCGTTGGGGAGGCGGCGCGGGTGGTAGCCGTGACGCCTGGATTCCACCACGAACGGACGGCCATGGGCGCATCGAGAATTCGTTCCGGTAACGCGGGATTCACGCTGATCGAAGTCCTGATCGTAGTGGTCTCGCTCTCCATCCTCGCCGGCGCCGCCATACCCCAGGTCGCCGACGCGATGCTGCACGCCAAGGTTTCCGCGTCGCTCCACGCCGTCACGGGCGTGCAGCGCGCCGTCAATGAGAACTACGTGCGGACCGGCGCGTTTCCCGAGAAGCTCGACGGCGCCTGGTTCCAACCCCAAAGCCTGCCCGTCAATCCGTTCGAGCCCACAAGGACGGTGAAGGGTACCAAATACGTCGACGGAAGCAAGAACTCGGCCAAGGTCCATCCATCCGACAAGACGACGACGATCGACATCTACTGGTACAATCCGAAGAACGGACGGTTCCGGATGCGGGTTCCGTGGCAAGGGGACGCGACGTCGACGCTCGCGCTCTACAATCGGGCGAACGGCACGCAACTGACGAAGCAAAGCGATGTCTTTACTCCCTGATCATCTCCGCCGGGTCGAATCGGGTTGGACGGCGATGTAGGTGTCGTGGATCGTCGTGCCGACCTCGTTCAGTTGGATCTGCAATCGGTCGAGGATCAGGAATCCGACGCCCCGCTCGGGCGTGATCCCATGATGCCTCTTCCGGAACATCTCGAATCCGCTGACCGACCGCAGGACGGACGACCACTGCGGGTCATCGATCGACGAGCCGTTGTCGTGGTATTTCGGGACGAGTATGAAGTACTTGACGTCGAGGATGCGCGACGTTTTTTCGGCCCGTTCGACGTTCGTCGAGCCAGGAAGTGCCAAACGTCCTCGTACGCCGCCGCGACCGTCCATTCATCGCCTTCCATGTCGTCGATCGACACGAAGGTCGGTTCGCCGCCCATGGTGAGCCGCGCGACGTTCTCTTCGGCCGTCCAGGCCACTGGATACGCTTCGCCTTCGGCGACGCCGTTGAACTGAGGCCCTCGCCAGGCGGGCCAGTTCTCGCCGACGACCGTCGAACCCGAGGCGCACGCCAATACCAATAGCCGCCATATCGTTCGGCATATCATGGGGGCTCTCTCCGTTGGGGCGGCGCCGGGACGTGGAGCACGAGCACGGGCAGGGGCACGAGCCGGGAGCATAGCCGATGGATTGGGTTGTGCGAACGGTGCACGGCGCACGGGGACCGCGCGCTCGGTTCCGCATGGCGAATCGGCATGACGCATTGGGGGGAATTCCGGTTTCTCTTGGAGAACCGGACGCGATTCGCCGATCGGTACTATTCCATTCGGTCGGTCCACCCAATGGCCGCGCGTTTCGGGGGCCCGCGATCCTGCGTCGAATTGTCGCAGATCTGGCGAGGCGGACATGACTCGCATACGCTTAGGCGGCGGTGGATGTTCCGCTGTTTCCCGTTTCGTATTGGCATTCGGAGTGTGGAGCGGTATGCTGGCCGTTTCAAGCGAGGCGACAATCCCGGCACGGCGGCGCCTCCGATCGAGGCGGCATGCGATCCGGAACGAATGAGTGCCCGCGTTTTGGCCGAATTGGCATTCCAAGTGCTTGAGCTGTTCGCGTACTTCTCGGTCCAATCATCTCCACGTGCTTTAAGGAGCCTTCGCATGTGGTGTCGCTGCAACGTGACCCGCGTCGATTCGAAATCGCCTTTCGTTTGGGCGTTGATGGTGGCGGCGGTCGCCCTGTTCGCGATAACGGGCTGCGGTCCCGCGAAGAAGGGCGGCGGCAAGAGCGGTGGTAAGGGCGGATCGTCCGCCCGTTCCGCGGCGGATGCGAAAACCGGCGCGCACGGCGGGGCGGACAAGGGCTCCGCCAAAGACGATGCGGCCAAGGCCGATGCCGCGGGTTCGGGCGGCGCGGGAAAGGCCGAAAGCGCGGCCGACCCTGCGAAGACCGATGCGGCGCCGAAATCCGGAACCGATGCGAACGGGGGCACGGATGCGACCAAGGGCGCCGGCGAGACCAAGGGCGCCGGCGATAAGGCAGGCGCGGTGGGAGGCGAGACCAAGCCGGCCCAGGCGGCCCCGACGGGTGAGCGAACCGAGAATGTCGTGGCCGGTACGGCTCCGGCGGCGAAACCCGCCGCCAACGCGGTCGGAAAAGATCTCTATGTTCGGCACTGCGCGTCGTGCCACGGCGATATGGGGGACGGACAGGGTGTCGCCGCGAAATTCCTTTATCCCAAGCCTCGCGATTTCCGCACGGGACACTTCCGATTGGTCAGTACGAAGAACAATGTGCCGAGCTGGGCGGATCTGGACGCGGTGCTCGTGCGCGGCATGCCCGGCTCGTCGATGCCTCCGTGGGCCCATCTGTCGCCCGAGGACCGCAGGGCGATCGCCGAATTCGTGATGTCGCTCAGGGGCGAGGGGATTCGCGACGAACTCATCAAGTCGCTCAAGGAAAACGATGGCCTGACCGATGCGGAGATCGCGGCCGAGGACATCCAGAAGGAAATCCGGGGTGCCGTGGCGACCGGAACGACGCCCGGCGAATCGAGCGAGCTACCCGAGATTCCCGCCGCCGACGACGCGGCGGTGGCCCGAGGCAAGGAAGTGTATGTGCGGCTCGGCTGCAAATCGTGCCACGGAGATACGGGCAAGGGCGACGGCGCCCAGGCGATGATCGACGACATGAATCTGCCGACCGCGCCCCGCGATTTCACGCTCGGCATCTTCAAGGGCCAGTACGATCCGGGCGCCATTTTCCGGCGCATCGCGTACGGCATGCCCGGAACGCCGATGCCCGCGACGGCGAACGCGACGCCCACCGAGATGGTCGATCTGGCGCACTTCATCCGTTCGCTGTCGACCGAAGAGATGCGCGAGGCGGCGGCCGTGCGTCGGGAGTCGATCACCGTGGCGTCCGTGCCGGCCGTTTCCGCCGATGCGAACGCCGAGGTTTGGGCGAGCGTTCCGGTGATCCCCGTGCGATGGATGCCCCTGTGGTGGCGCTCGCAGGCCAGTTCGCAGGTCCGCGTCCAGGCGATTCACGATGCCGAGAAGATCGCGATCCGCGTCGGTTGGGATGATGTTTCCCCCAATGCGCGGGCCGTGCTTCCCGACGAATTCGAGGACATGCTCGCCGTCGAACTGAGCACGGGCGATCAGGAGCCGTTCCTGGGAATGGGCGCGGCGGGCGCGCCTTTGGACATGTGGCACTGGCGCGGCGGCTTGAAGGACTCGGGCGAAGAAAACTACATTCTCGACGAGTATCCGTTCGACACGCCCACCTACCGCGAGCTGATCCCGAAGGACCAGTTGCCCGATTTCATTACGGCTCGGGTCGCGGGCAACCCGGTCGCCACGCGTGGCGACAATGCCGGGCGGCTCGAAGCGGCGGGGCCCGGCAGTTCGACGTTCCGGCTCGCCGCCTCCCAGGCCGTCCAGACTTCCGGCGCATGGGCCGACGGCAAGTGGACCGTCGTCTTCGTCCGGGCGCTGAAGACGGACGACGGAAGCCCGTCGCTCCAGGCCGGCGGCCGCGCGTCGATCGCGTTCGCGAAATGGGACGGAGCGACGCGCGATCGGGCGTCGCAGAAGCTCATCACCATCTGGAACGACTTGAAACTCGAATAACGAGACGTTCGCACTACGAAGGAGAAATGCCTTATGGATCGCCGTGATTTCTTGCGGATGGCCGGTTCCGCGATGGCGGGGACCGGCGCGCTGGCCCCGCGACTCTGGGCGTTTGATCCGGTGAACGTCGAAAACCCGCTCGGCGTCTATCCGGACCGCGATTGGGAAAAGCACTACCGCGACCAGTATCGGTACGATTCGTCGTTCAGTTGGGTTTGCGCTCCCAATGATACGCACAATTGCCGCCTGAAAGGCTACATCCGGAACGGGATCGTGATCCGTTCGGAGCAGGCGTATGAGGGCGGCAAATGCGGCGACCTCTACGGCAACACGGACACGGTCCATTGGAATCCGCGCGGTTGCGGCAAGGGGTTTTCGCAGCAGCGCCGCCTTTACGGGCCCTATCGGCTCCGTTCGCCGATGATCCGGGCGGGGTGGAAGCAATGGGCCGACGACGGGTTCCCGTCGCTGTCCGACAATCCGGAACTGCGCGACAAGTACAAGTTCAATTCGCGCGGCACCGACACGTTTGTGAAGATGGATTGGCCCGAGGCGTACGCGTACCACTCGAAGGCCACCATCGCCATCGCCAAGACGTACGCCGGCGAGGAAGGCGCGGCGCGGCTCCAAAAGGACGGATACGAGCCCGAGATGATCGAGGCCTGCCATCACGCGGGCACGCGCACCATCAAACTGCGCGGAGGCATGGGCCTGCTCGGCGTCACGGGCAAGTACGGCATGTATCGCTGGTCGAACATGCTCGCCCTGCTCGACGAGAAAATCCGCTCGGTGCCTCCGGCCGAGGCGCTCGGCGGACGCATCTGGTCCAACTATACGTGGCACGGCGACCAGGCGCCGGGCCATCCGTATGTCCATGGCGTTCAGACGTCGGACTGCGATTTCAACGACATGCGGAACGCCAAGCTCCATATCGGATGCGGCAAGAATCTCGTTGAAAACAAGATGGCCGATTCGCACTGGTTCATCGAAATCATGGAACGCGGCGGCCGGATCGTCGTCATCACGCCCGAATACTCGCCCGCGTCGACGAAAGCGAACTACTGGATCCAGGTTCGCCCCGGGTGCAGCGACACGGCCCTCTTCCTCGGCATCACCCGGGCGATGATCGACAACAAATGGTACGACGAGAAATTCGTCAAGGCGTTCACCGATTTCCCGTTCCTCATCCGGACCGACACGCTCAAGCGGCTCCGCGCCGCCGAAGTGTTCCCCGACTATAAACCGGGGCTCAAGAAGGACGGACCGTCGTTCACGACGCAGCACTTGACCGACGAACAATACGCGCAGGTCGGCGATTTCTGCGTGTATGACGCGACCCAGCAGCAGGTCCGGGCAATCACCCGCGATCAGCTCGGACCGCGCATGGAAGCCGACGGCGTCAACCCGGCCCTGACGTACACCGGCAAGGTGAAGCTGGTGAGCGGCGAGGAGGTCGAGGTCATGACGCTGTGGGACGGATACCAGATCCACCTCAAGGATTACGATCTCGACAGCGTGTCCCAGATCACCGGCTCCGACAAGTCGCTCATCGAGCGACTCGCCAAGGACATCTGGGATACGGCGGCCGCCGGGCATACGGTCGCCATCCACGTCGGCGAGGGAATCAACCACTGGTTCCATGCGACGCTCGCGAATCGAGCCCAATACCTGCCTCTCATGCTGAGCGGTCAGATCGGCAAGCCGGGCGCGGGATGCCACACGTGGGCCGGAAACTACAAGGCCGCCTTGTTCCAGGGATCCGCCGATGCGGGGCCCGGGTTCCTCGGCTGGATCGCCGAGGATCCGTTCGCTCCGAATCTGGATCCGACCGTCGACGGCAAGGAGATCAAGGTCCGCAAGACGACCAAAGACGAGGAGCCCGCGTACTGGAATCACGGCGATCGGCCGCTGGTTGTCGAGACGCCCAAGTTCGGGCGCAAGTGCTTCACCGGCAACACGCACATGCCGACGCCGACGAAGTTCCTCTGGTTCAGCAACGTGAACCTGTTCAACAACGCGAAGCACGCCTACGACATGTTCTTCGTCACGAATCCGAAGATCGACTGCATCGTCGCGCAGGATGTCGAGATCACCAGTTCGGTCGAGTACTCGGATATCGTGTTTCCGGCGAACACGTGGATGGAGTTCCAGACGTACGAGATCACGGCGTCGTGCTCGAACCCGTATTTCGAAACCTGGAAAGGTGGCGTCGCGCCGGTCTACAACACGCGGGACGACGTCCGCATCCTGGCCGAATCGGCCGAGTCGCTCGGCAAGGAACTTGGCGACCCGCGTTTCGCGGCCTACTGGAAGTTCATCCTGGATGACCAGCCGAACGGAGTCAAAGTCTACATCCAGCGATTGCTGGACAGTTCGACGACGCTCCGCGGTTATAAGATCGACGACATCCTGAACGGGAAATACGGCGAGCCGGGTGTGGCGCTGATGCTGTTCCGGACCTATCCGCGGATTCCGTTCTACGAGTGCATCCACGATGGAATGCCGTTCTGGACCGATACGGGTCGCCTGAATTCGTACTGCGATATCCCCGAGGCGATCGAGTACGGTGAGAACTTCATCGTGCATCGGGAGGGCCCCGAGGCGACTCAGTTCCTCCCCAACGTGATCGTGAGCACCAATCCGCTGATCCGGCCCGAGGATTACGGATTGTCGGCCGAAGCGATGCATTGGGATGAGCGGACGGTCAGGAACGTCAAGATGGCGTGGACCGACGTCCAGAAGACGAAGAACCCGCTTTGGGAGCAAGGATTCCGGTTCTTCCTGCTGACTCCCAAGACGCGGCACCGCGTGCATTCGCAATGGTCGAACGTCGACTGGCACATGATCTGGGATTCGAATTACGGCGATCCGTATCGCCGCGATAAGCGGACGCCGTTCTTCGGCGAACATCAGATGCACATGAATCCCGACGACGCCCGAGAATTGGGGCTCGCCGCCGGTGATTATGTCTACGTCGACGCGAACCCGGCCGATCGTCCTTTCCGAGGATGGCAGAACGATCCTGAACGCGCGAAGGTCGCTCGGCTCATGGTGCGGCTCACCTTTAACCTGAGCTATCCCCGGGGCGTTGTCATGATCAAGCACGCGCCGTTTATCTCGACGGAGAGGACGGTGAAGGCGCACGAGACGCGGCCCGACGGCAGGGCTCGATCCGAGGATACCGGGTACCAGTCCAACCTGCGCTATGGATCCCAACAGTCGTGCACGCGCAATTGGCTTATGCCCATGCATCAGACGGATACCTTGTTCCACAAGGCGAAGGTCAAGATGGGATTCATGTTTGGTGGTGAGGCCGATAATCACGCCGTCAACACCGTACCCAAGGAAACCTTGGTGAAGATCACCAAGGCCGAGCTCGGTGGTATGGGCGGAGAGGGCGAATGGGCGGTCGCCGGTACCGAATTCGGTCCGGCACGTGATACGCCGACCAACCAGCAATACCTGTCCGGCGGTTACGTGCAAGTCGTCAGGGAGTAGCCTGCGATCGCTAGCCGCCGCGGCGGCGCGCCAAATGGCCGCCGCGGGTTTGGGTGATGCCTATGACCGATCATGGCCAATTCGAACCGAACAGCTCCGCGGACGCGTCGCGGTGGGCGCCCAAACAGCACCCGCTCGACCGAAGCGCCAGTCCCGAGGATCCGTTCGAGCTGATGGCGCAACCGGTCGCCGGCGATCCCGAGGTCATGCTGTCGTGCATCCTCGAAGAATACCTCTGGATGGGGTGGAACGCCGAACAGCTCAAGGGCCTCTTCCGGCATCCGGACTACCCGGTGCTGGGCCAGCTCCGCGAGCACTACGGCGAAGAGGAACTGAACGCGAGAATCGAGGCGCTCGTCGCTCGAACGGGTGTGCTCCGGTTCCGGGAGACGGTCGTCGAGCCGGACGAGGACGAGTTGAACGAGTTGGACGAGCTGGACGAGCTGGACGCGGACGTCATGCCGATCGGCGCGATGGACGCGTTCGACCTCGAATCGACGTCGTTCGGTTTTTGCGGCGGTGGCTTCGAACCTCCGCTCGTCCAGCTCGGCGGACTTCCCCAAGACCACGCCGATCCCGAGGGAATCGATTCCAATTCGACCGGCGGCAAGGAAATCGACCGAAAGGTCGGCCCATCGCTGTAACACGAAGGCCAAACGACACCAACGCGGAACATCAACGCGGAACATCAACGCGGCATGCTATTGAACGATTCGCGCGGCGAGTCCAATACCCGAAAGGAATGAGCCATGTCACAGGTTTACAACTGGCAACTCGGTCGCACGATGCACTATCCGTACGAGGAGAAGCATCCCCAGTGGCAATTCGCTTTCGTATTCAACACGAACCGATGCATCGCATGCCAGACCTGCACGATGGCTTGCAAGAGCACGTGGACGTTTTCGCGCGGCCAGGAATCGATGTGGTGGAACAACGTCGAGTCGAAACCGCACGGCGGGTATCCTCGGAGTTGGGATTCCAAGTTGCTCGGCATGCTGGAGACGGCCAATCCCGGCGGCCAGGCGTGGGACGCGACGGCTCCCGATCCGGCGGCGGGACCGTACGGACAGTTCAAGGGGAAGACGATCTTCGAGGCCGCGCAAACGCGGATCGGTCCCGAGGGCCCTCAAACGGTTATGGGCTATCTGCCGACGGAGGATGAATGGCGATCCCCCAACATCCATGAGGACTCGGCGGCCGGCTCGAATTTCGCCCCGGGCAAGTTCGACGGGTCGAGCCAGTTGCCCGAGCACCGCGTCTGGTTCTTCTATCTCGCGCGGCTCTGCAACCACTGCACCTATCCGGGGTGTCTGGGCGCGTGCCCGCGGCAAGCGATCTACAAGCGGCCTGAGGACGGGATCGTCCTGATCGATCAGACGCGATGCCGGGGGTATCGGCGGTGCGTCGAGGGCTGCCCATACAAGAAGGCCATGTATCGCGGCAATACGCACACGAGCGAGAAGTGCGTGGCCTGCTATCCGCGCATCGAGGGGAAGGATCCGGAGATTTGCGAGGACGGCGCGCCGGTCGAGACTCGCTGCATGGCGGTCTGCGTCGGCAAGATCCGTATGCAGGGACTCGTCGAAATCGGCGAGGACGGCAAGTGGGCTCCCAATCCCGAAAGCCCCCTCTATTACCTCATCCGCGAACGGCAGGTCGCCCTTCCGCTCTATCCGCAATTCGGGACCGAGCCGAACGGGTTCTATATCCCGCCGCGCTGGGTGCCGCGCGGATACCTGCACCAGATGTTCGGACCGGGCGTCGATCGGGCGATCGAGCAATACAGTTGCCCTGACCGCGAACTGCTCGGCGTCCTCCAGCTCTTCCGCGCCCAACGGCAGATCCTGTTCAAATTCCAGATCGAAAAAGGACCCAAGATCGCCGAGATCCCCGTGCGGATGCCGAACGGCGAGGAGCGGGTCCAGGAACTGTTTAACGACACAATCATCGGGTACAACAAGTTCGGCAAGGAGGTCGTACGCGTCACGGTCGACGAACCGATTATCCATCGACCGGCGGAGAAACATGCCAACGCAATTTGAGCCGATTGACGTGGAAGGCGTACAGGCGATCGACCTCGCCTGCGAATCGCTCTACCGGTATCTCGCGGCGGCGGTGAGCGATTCGAGGGACCCCAAGTTCTCGCTCGTATTCGATCGCGACGCGCAGTGGCTCGCCGTCGAATCGGCCAATCTGCTGCGCGGCGAGTTCGCGGGAAGGGCGAACCGGTTGGGATTCGGCGAGCAGGCCGCCGAGGATTTGGACCTTGGCCCCGCCGTGGACATCGTTCGCGCCGATCCCGACGCGGTCCGCGCCGAGTACACCAAGGTATTCGGGCTGATCACGTGCCGCGAGTGTCCACCGTACGAGACGGAGTTCCATCCGAACGAGGATACGTTCTTTCGAACGCAGCAGATGGCGGACATCGCCGGGTTTTATCGCGCGTTCGGGATCGAGCCTTCGCACGAGTTCGGCGAACGGCCCGATCACTTGGCGATTGAGCTCGAGTTCATGGCCTATCTGCTCTTGCGCAAACGGATGGGCGCGCCGTCCGATTCGGAAGGCAAAGAGGCGGGCATTTGCGACGCGGCCCGATTGGCCTTTTTCCGGGACCATCTGATCTGGTGGGCGACCTCGTTCGCCATCGCCCTGCGCCGCAAGGCGGAAGACGGGTTCCTGTGCGAGATCGGCAAGGCGCTCGGCGCGTTCCTCGCCATCGATCGACAGCGGCTCGGCCTCGAACCGCCGACCATTCCGATCGAGCCGCGGCTCGTCGAAGGCCGCGACGACGGCGAAGGTTGCCTCGTTCAGATCAAGGTCTGATCCAAGTTGCCGAAAGTCGCTGCTCGCTCGGCGATCAGCCTGGCCCTCCATCCAAGCCGCGGCGCTGCTTCAAGTGGTTCGCGGAGCGAACGACGGCTTTGTGGTATCATAGGCGGTCCCTTGAGGAGCACGCCATGGCATCCACGCATGCGTTCGGCAATGATCCGGCCAAGATCGAGCGGTATCGGCGTTTCTGGAGCCGTGAGTCCACCGACCGGCCGCTTGTCGGATTCACGTTCGTCGGCTGGTATCCGCTCAAGTACTTCCGCGTGGCGAGGTCGTGGCCGATCCATCAGTTGCTCACACCCGACATGCTGCGGCCCGCCGAATGGTTCGACGACTACGAGGACCTGCTGCGCGAGGGGGAACGCATCGACGACGACATGCTGCGGGGGGCGTGCCCGATCCAAGTCGCGTTTCCCGTCTTCATCCCCGCCGTTCTCGGTTGTCCCATCCGCGTACTGCCCGACAATGTGCTGGGCGACGAGCTGTTCCTGTCGTTCGAGGAGGCGATGGAGCGGCGGCTTGATACCGATAACCCGTGGTTCCAGAAATATGTCGAGTTCCTGGACGCGCTGATCGAACGATCGGCCGGCCGGTATCCGATCAGCCACGGCACCGAATTGGGTCCGACCGATCTCCATGCGCTCCTGCGCGGCGCGAGTGGAAGCATCTATGACCTGATGGACGAACCGGCGGCGACGGCGCGGCTGCTCGAACAACTCGGCGATGCCTTCATCCAATACTTCCAGGAATCGTGGCGCAGGATCCCCCTTTTTCACGGCGGCTATTTCGACGCGCAGTATCAGGTCTGGTCGCCCGAGCCGATCATCCGCATGCAGGAGGACGCGACCGCGTCCTTTTCGCCCCGCCTCTACCGGCAGCTCGTTCAGCCGGTCGACCGCCGGATCGCAAGCCATTTCCCGTGCAATTTCATCCACCTCCACCCGACGTCCATGTTCATGCTCGACGCGCTGCTCGAAATCGAGGAACTGCGCGGCTTCCAGATCAACCTGGAACCGTTCAATACGCCTGTTCCCGACATGCTGCCCTTTTTCCGACAGGTTCAGGCGGCCGATCGGCCGCTCCTGGTCCGCGGGCACGTTACACCCGATGAACTCAAGCTGTTCCTCGACAACCTCGATCCCCGCGGCCTCTATTTCCACATCATGCCGAAGTCGGAGGACGAGATCGAACCGCTCAAGGTTGTCCTGGGGATGGGATGATCGGCAGGATCACGTGTGAAGGATGGTCGGCGTCGTGGCGTATCGTCTGCGTCGCCGACACGGGGCGCGTGGCGAGCGCGAGGTTGTCCTCGCCCGTGTTCAGATTCCGCAGGTAGTACGGATAGTAGCTGCTCGAAATCTCCACGCGAATCCGATGCCCTTTGAGGAACACGTTACCCGTCGGCCGCCAGAACGCGATGGTGTAGGGGTAGACGCGATCGGCCTCGATCACGCTCAGACGGTCCGGATCGAATGCGCCGTCGAGCGCGTCGCTTCGATGACGGGCTCGCAGCACGCCTTCCCCGAGGAACAGGGCTCGGCCATCCGGATGGACATCGACCAACCGGACCATCCAATCGGTGTCGCGCGCGCTCGTCGCCGCGAACAACCGCGCGGTGATCGGTCCGACGAGTTCGACGTCGCGTTCGAGCACGGGCGTGGAATAGACCAGAACGTCGGGCCGAGCCGCGGCGATGCCCACGTCCCGGGGACCGTCGATATGCCCGTTCGCGAACGCGGGCGACGGAGTCGGATTCTCGGGATCGTAGGTGTATTGATCGGGCGGCTCGCTTTCGGGCGGACGCGTATCGAGCCATCCGTCGCCGTTCGCGGAATTGGCCTCGCCTTGGCTGTGCAAGAAGTACCGGGTCGAAACCATCTCGGGCGGCGGCCAATCGGCGAACGCGCGCCATTGATTGCGCCCCATCACGAAGACATGCACGGGCGGGTCGGACATCACGTGGTTCGCGACGCCTTTGAGATGGTGGTCGAACCAGCGGCATACGTATCCGTCCCAGTCGAGGATCGCTTGGGGACCGAAATCGACGCCCACCGCCTCGCGGTGCGTGTTGACGATATGTTCCCATGGGCCGATGACCATATGCGGCGCGCGTGACGCGGCCGTGCCGCCATGCGCCTTCATTCCCAGGTAATTCATCGGCGTGCCTGGAAAGTTCGCATCGAACCAACCGGTGATCGCGAGGCTTGGAACCACCACCCGCGCGTAGCTCTCCGGCGTCTGGTACGCGATCGCCCGCCAGTAGTCGCCGCTCGCCGTGTTTTGCAGCATCCAGGTCCGCCACCAGGACGTGGGCGCATGGTTCCGCGTGCGTTCGAAATCGATGTAGGGCAGGTTGCGATAGGCCGCCTCGCGATGGACGGCGTAGCCGCCGTAGGGGCCGGGTCCCGGCGAATGCGGGCGCCGTGCCGACATGTTCCCGGCCCAGTCCATCATCCAGCAGACAAAGATGCCGTTTTGATACGGGCAATTGTGGAAGTGATCGGGCGGCGCCACTTCGGGCACGATCGCTTTCAATGACGGCGGCGATTGGGACGCCGTCCACCACTGCGCCCACCCCATGTACGACAGACCGTACATGCCCACATTGCCCGTACACCACGGTTGCCGCGCGATCCACTCGACCAGATCGTGGCCGTCCAACTTGTGGTTCGGTGAAAAGGGATCCCATTCGCCTTCCGAGTCGAATCGACCTCGAGAGTCGGCGTTGACGACGACGTAGCCGCGGGCGGCGAACGACCGCGCCCGCGCTTCGCCACCCGATTTGTTGTAGGGAGTCAGCCACAGGATGGCCGGAAAACGGCCCTCGGCTCGAGGCCGGAAAATGTCGACCATCAACCGGGCGCCGTCGCGCATCGGCGCGCCTTGATTCCGTTCGTCGACCACTTCATGCTCGGATCGAGAGATCTCGCCGACGGCAAGTCCCGGCGGGTTCTCTTGGGACCGGCCGACGCGGATCGACGGGACGGCACACAGTAGGGCGACGGCGAACGCGCGAATCGCCGCGTTGCGATCCGATCGAACGGGACGATACATGCGATACCTCCACGGCACTCGGTCTCGGATCGGGGTGGGGTCCTTCGGTACGGGCCGCGTTCAACGCGGCATGGGCCGATCGCCTCGGACGGCCTCGTCGAGCCGGGCGCGGAGCCGATCGACTTCGAGCCGGGTTTCCTCGTCGAGCGACCAGGCGTAGGGTTCGCGCCTGCGGTCGGTCGCGAAAAGGCCCTTGGCGTTCAGGACGTATTTTTCGATGGCGAGGAACCCGTCGAGCCCCGCCTGGATCTGGATGGCGACCAAGGCTCCGATCGGGAACGCGATCCGGTAGGCCGCGTCGTCGTCGTTTCGTTCGAGCGCGTTCCAGAGCGCGAGGATTCCCTCCAAGAACTCCATGCCGGGCATCGTGCCCGCGACACCGCGCCGGTGGCTGTCGACGAGCGCCATGCCTCCGGAGCCCTCGAAGATCCGCGCGCGATGATCGGTCGCCTCGCGCAGCGCCGTCACGTTCGGTCCGAGCGGCGGGGCTTCGGGTTTGAATAAGATCTTGTCCGGGCCGAACCGGCGCACCAGCTCGACATGCACGGCGATCGGAATCGCCTGACCGACGTAGGACGACGCGTCCTGCACGATGAGGGGAATCGAGACGCAATCGGCGATCGCGCTGAAGTAGGCGAGCAGCGCGTCGGCGGGGAGCGCGGTCGAGATGGGCGGGATCGCCATGACGGCGTCGCACGCGGCCCGCTCGGCCACCCGCGCGTACTCGATCGCCTGTTTCGTACTCTCCGCGCCGACGCCCGCCACCACGGCTCTGCGTCCCGCGTTGCATTCGGCCAGCTTCTCGGTCAGTTCGCATCGTTCGCCCGCGGTCAGCCGCAAGAGCTCGGAGACCATGCCCGTGCAGAACCCGTCGGCGCCGACGCCGCGCGCCCAATCCACCTGTCTCGCGAAACTCGTCCAATCGATCGCGTCGCGTTCGGTGAACGGCGTGTGCACGATCGGAAGGACACCGCGAATGGGCTTGCCGGTCATTCCGAGGTTCCCTGGAGACGGTTCGCGTTCGACTACCAATCCCCGACCGCGCCGTCGCGGTAGAAGACGCGTTGGAGCCGCTCTTGCCTGAACGGATGCGCGCGGACGGCCTCTTCGTTGATTTCGATTCCCAGACCGGGCCTCTGGTTGGGCCGGACGATGCGTCCCGCCGCGTCTTTATGGAGATCGATCCGGTACCCTTCGGTCACGACCTCGTGCCTCCAGGGGACATCGGCATGGACCGTCTCGCAGATGATGTACGACGGCTGGGCGAATCCGAATTCGAGCGACGCCGCGGTGCTCACCGGACCCTGCGGATTGTGCGGCGCGAGCGCGATGCGATGGGCATCGGCGAGCGCGGCGACGCGCCGCGCCGCCGTGAAACCGCCGCAGTGCGTCAAGTCGAGCTGGCAGATCTCGCATCCGCGTTTTTCAAAAATGTCGCGAAACGACGCCAGATCGACGACCCGTTCCCCCGTCGCGACCGGCGTCGTCAGCGCGCCGTTGATCATCGCCAGCCCATCGACGCATTCCGGCCAGCAAGGTTCCTCGAGGAAATAGAGGCCAAAGTCGTCGAGCGCCTTGCCGAACCGAAGGCCCATCGCGGGCGAAGGCCGAGCGTGGCAGTCGACCATGATGTCGATCCCCTCGCCGACCGCGTCGCGCATCGCCGCGACCGCCGTCTCGGCCATCCGAACGGCGCGCAGACCCTCGATCGGCATCGTGGGAGGAACGGCCATGCACTTGAACGCCGTATAGCCGTCCTCGACCGTCTGACGCGCCAGATCGGCGAACGCGCGCGCATTGTCGACGGGCGTCTCGTAAAAGTCCTCCATGCGCCCGCCGCCCAAGTGGCTGTACGTCCGCACCCAGTCGCGAACCGGGCCGCCCCATAGGCTCGAACACGGTACGCCGGCCAGCTTGCCCGCGATGTCCCACAGCGCGATGTCGATGCCCGAAATGGCCGTGGCCCGAACGATGCCGTTGCCGTGCCAGAAATGCTGGCGGTACATCATCTGCCAAACGTGTTCGATCCGCCGAGGATCCTCGCCGACGATCAACTCGGCGAGATCCTCGATCGCGCCGACGACGGCGCGCGTATGCCATTCCAAGGTCGCTTCGCCCCAACCGTGCAGACCCGGCTGGTCGGTCCGCACCTTGACGAAGATCCAATTGCGCATCCGCGCGTGGCAGACAAGCGTTTCGATTCCCTCGATGCGCATGGGCTACGGCGTCTCCTCGTGTTCAAAGGTCCGCGCGCAGGTGATTTTCGAGCGCGGCGATCAGGATTTCCAGACCTCCGCGCGCGACAACGGAGGCTTCCTCCTGATAAAGGCCCTTACCGTAGGAACCGGCGTCGGGAAGGTACCAGACGTTGGATCCGTTCGCGAGCGTCGCGACAACGATCGTCCGGCTCGGAAACGCCTCGCGGAGCCTCCGTTGGAGGATCTGGTAGTGTTCGCCGTTGAGCGCGATCCACACGGCGTCGCCCATGCGCCAGACTCCGGCGACGAAGGGATAGGCGTCCCCCGGCGGCAGGTTGGCGGCCCGCGTGATGCGGCGCGTCGCCCGTTCGCGCATCGCCCGCGCGTCGCGGACGCCGACGGCGTCGTTCCGCGCGGACGCATCCTGTTCGGCGCGCTCCCATCGCGCGGACTCCGCCTCCAAATCGTCGATGCGCGGAAGGTCCGAACGATACGGCAGCCGCGCGGATACCTCGCGGAGGCTCCATCGCGCGAATTCCTCGGCCCGCTCGGCCGCGACCGGCGCGTACTCCCACGTTCCAAGCGTCGCGCCCGAGACCACGGCGCCGCGATAGTGGTAGGCGGTGGCGGGAGGGGGGAGGCCTTCGAGCACCGAGACGACCGAGTGACCGAGCCGTCGGCCATGGCGGTCGGCGACCGCCGTGTCGCACACATAGTTCTCGCGCGGACCCAGATCGCCCGACGCGCCTTGGATGAAGAAGCAGGGCGAGCCCGTCTCACGCTCGACAACCTCACGCAGCGCGCCCGGATAGTCGGGGCTGATGACCGTGTTGCGCCACGCGAGCGTCGTCGGATGGCAGGCGTAGTTGACGACCACCGCGATCGGCGACCCGTCGGCTCGCGTGACGCGGCCGACGACGAGCGTATCGTCGGCGGGACCGCTCGGATTGTATCCGCACACGTACGCGCCCCGCTCGGCGTCGCGATAATCGCGATTCGCGGCCAGATCGCAATGACCCCGGCCGTACACGATCCGCGCGTCGACCATCGCGTCGCGCGCGTCGCGCGCGAGACGGCCGAGCTCCGACGCGAGCCGGTCAAGATACTCGGGGATCCGTTCGCCGCCCGGCAGGTCCTTGCGCTCCATGCCGATCAAACCCGCGCCGTGCGTGTGCGAAAAGGCGATCACGATCCGCGACCGCGGCACGCCCGAATCCCGGGAGACGGCGTCGAGCAGTCCGTTCATGTCCGATTGCCATAGGAGGCAATGGTCGACGGCGAGCCAAACCGATGTCTCGTCGGCGCGGCGCGGGTCGAGCGGCGCGAGGGCGAGCGCGGTGGCGGTGAGCGGACGATGGACGCCCGTGGCGCGGTCATGCGTCGCCGCGCCCCACATGCGGTGGTAGATCCCGACAGGCGGCGTGATGTCTCCCCGCGCCGCGCCCGCGCGCAGCAGACTTTGAGCGAACTGCACAACGGTGTCCGTATCGACCATGCGCGGTGGAACCTCGACCTTCGCCAATCGTCGTCGCACGACGGTCCGCGTCGTGAGGCACGGCGGGGACCGCCGTTTCATCTGGACTGACGTGCCAACCGGCCGCGCGTCACGCAAACCCCAATGCCCGCCACAAAGGAGGCCCGAGCACCAAGAGTCCGATCAGCGCGGCGAAAAGGCTCGCGACCAGTACGGCGCCCGACGCGATGTCGAGCGCTCGCCCGATCCGCTCATCATGGCCGGGCGCCAATCCCCGCGCCAACCACTCGATCGACGAATTGAACAGCTCGGCGACCAGCACCAGACCGATCGCGAACAGCAGCATGCACCCGTCGATCGGCGGCAGGCGCAGGGCGAAGGCGACCGCCGTCACGAGCCCGCCGATCACACCATGGACCAGGAAACTCGATTGGCCCCGCACGCCGGCGCGCAGGCCGCGGAATGCGTTGCCGAATTTCGCGAGCCAATGGCGCATCGGATCACGAGCATCCCATGCTGTTCCCGCAGTTGTGGCAAAGATAACAGTTGCCGTTGCGGACAGTGATGGAGCCGCAGTTGTCGCACGCCGGCGCATCGCTCTGGAACCCGGCGAATTGCTCGACGAATCCCGAGCGGCCCGTCATGGCCCAATCGACGGCCGATTCCGGATGCTCCCCGACCGCCGTCGCCGTTCCGTTGCCGTTCGAAGGGTCGGACGGCGCATGCCCGTTTCCGGCCGACTTGGATCGCCGCGCCGATTCGCCGACCGACGGTCCGGCGGATGGCCGTCGGTCAACCGATCCCGGTTGGGTCCGCGAACGGTCGGGTCCCGAGTCCGCGTGCGCCGGCGGAGCGGTGTCCTTCGCCGAACCCGATTCCCGGTCGGCGATCTTCGAAGGCTTCCGGTCGCCCGGCTTGCCCGACTTCGGTCCGGCGGGCAAGATGCCGTTCGCTTCCCGGAATCCAGGCAGGAACGTGATTCCAAGCCATCGGAAGATGTAGTCGACGATGCTCTTGGCGATCCGAATATCGGGGTTTGTCGTTTGCCCCATCGGCTCGAACCGCGTGTGCGAGAACTTGTGCACGAGGACTTCCAGCGGAACGCCGTATTGCAGGCTCATCGAAATGGCCGTTCCGAACGAATCCATCAAGCCGCCGACCGTGCTGCCTTCCTTGGCCATGGTGAGGAAAAGTTCACCGGGCCGCCCATCGGGATACAGGCCGACATTGATGTAGCCTTCGTGGCCGCCCACATTGAATTTGTGGGTGATCGATTGGCGCGTGTCGGGCAACCGTTCGCGCCGAGGGCGCTGGAGGCGTCCGGCCGCCTTGTCGGCCTCGGTCTGCGTCGAAAGGGGCTGGCTCTGCTTCGAGCCGTCGCGGTAGATGGCGATCGCCTTGAGGCCGAGTTTCCAGCCCCAGACGTACGCGTCCGCGACATCCTTCGGCGTGGACTCGGACGGCATGTTCACCGTCTTGGAAATCGCTCCGGCGAGGAACGGCTGCGCGGCGGCCATCATGCGGATGTGCGCCCGCCACGGGATGGCCCGCGACCCGTTCGCCGGCTTGAACGCGCAATCGAAGACCGGCAAATGCTCGGGCTGCAGATCGGCCGCGCCTTCGATCGTGTCGTGCTCGTCGACGTACTGCGTGATCGTCTCGATCCGCCGTTCGTCGTACCCGAGCGCCTGCAGGGCGAGGGGGACCGTGCGGTTGACGATCTTGAGCATGCCCCCGCCCGCGAGCTGCTTGTACTTGACGAGCGCGATGTCGGGCTCGATCCCCGTCGTGTCGCAGTCCATCATGAAGCTGATCGTGCCGGTCGGAGCCAGCACGGTGGCCTGCGCGTTCCGGTAGCCCCAACGCCGTCCCTCGGCGAGCACTCCGTCCCAGGTGCGCCGAGCCGCCTCCTTCAGATAGGCGGGGGCGGCCGGGTCGATCTTCTCGACCGCGTCGCGGTGCATTTGCATCACGCGCAGCATCGGCTCGCGGTTCTCCGTGAACTTCGCGAACGGGCCCACCACCGACGCCATCTCGGCGCTCGCCAGATTCGCCGATCCGTGCAACAAGGCCGTGACGCTTCCGCATACGCCGCGGGCCGCGTCCGAATCGTATGGAAGGCCCATCGTCATGAGCAGGCTGCCCAGATTCGAGTACCCAAGGCCGAGCGGCCGGAACAGATGGCTGTTCCGCGCGATCCGGTCCGTCGGATAGCTCGCGTGGTCCACCAGGATCTCCTGGGCCACGAAGAAGAGACGGCACGCCGCCTGGAACCGGTCGACGTCGAACGCTCCGTCACTCCGACGGAACTTCATCAGGTTCACGCTCGATAGATTGCACGCCGTATCGTCGAGGAACATGTACTCCGAACACGGATTGCTCGCGTTGATGCGGCCCGAATTCGGACACGTGTGCCACCGATTGATCGTCGTGTCGTATTGCACGCCCGGATCGCCGCAGTGCCACGCGCAGTCGGCCATGCGGTCGAGCAAGAACCGGGCGTCGTATTCGGGGCCGTTGCCCGGAATGCTGACATACCGGGTCGTCCACTTGCCGCCCCGCTCGGCCGCCTCCATATATTCGTCCGTCACGCGGACCGAGAGGTTCGCGTTCTGGAAGAGGATCGAGCCGTACGCCTCGCTGTTGAAATTCGCGTCGTACCCACCCTTCTCGATCAACACCCGCGCCTTCTGTTCCTCCTTCCACTTGCATTCGATGAATTCGAGGATGTCCGGGTGCCAGATCTTCAGCGATTGCATCTTCGCCGCGCGGCGCGTCTTGCCTCCCGATTTCACGACCGCCGCGATCTGATCGTACACACGCATGAAGGAAAGCGGACCCGACGGCTTGCCGCCCCCCGAGAGCTTCTCGCGATGCGACCGGAGCGTGGAAAGATCGGTCCCCGTTCCCGAGCCGAACTTGAAGAGCATCGCCTCGCTCGTCGCAAGACGCATGATGTCTTCCATGTTGTCGTCGACGCTCTGAATGAAACACGCCGACGCCTGCGGATATTCGTACGGATTCTCGGGCTGCACTAGCTGGTGCGCGCGCGGATCGAACCGCCAATTGCATCGAGCGCCCCGCACGCCGTAGAGATGGTACAGGCCGACATTGAACCAGACGGGCGAATTGAACGAGCCGCACTGGTGCAGGCACAGCCACGCCAGCTCGCGACAAAAATGCTCGCCGTCCTCCGCGGACGCGAAATAACCGTCCTCGATGCCCCAATCGGCGATCGTCCGGCAGACCCGGTGGATCAACCGCCGAACGCTCCGTTCCCGCTCCGGCGTTCCCACCTCGCCGTAAAAATATTTGCTTGCCACGACGTTCGTGGCCAATTGGGTCCACGTCGCGGGAATCTCGCAATCCCGCTGCTCGAACATGAGCGAACCGTTCTCGTCCTTGATCGACGCCGTCCGAAGGTCCCATTCGACCGTGTCGAACGGGTCCGCCGCATCGGCTGGACAAAACCGCGGTTCGATCCGCATGCCTTGCGTTCGTGATTCCCGAGCCATCGTTCCACCGGCGCGCTGAATGCCCACGCTTGCCATCCTTGCAATCTCCTTGGCTTGACTGCAGTGCCTCCTATCCCGAGACGCCATCCCAATCGTCCCGCGCATGACAGGACCCGCGCCATCGGCTCCGGTTCACCCCAAGCCCGCGCCATCCTGTTCAAATGTATATGCTCGGCCGTTCCGGGTCCCTCACTTGCGAGGGTTTCGCCCGATCGCGAACGCCTTTGGGGCCAGAAACTGGGTCTGGAGAACGTCGAGAGAATCGGAGAGGAAACGAAACCACCACATATTGTAGCCCGAATGAACGCGGCCACAACATCTTGCGTAGGGGCTAGAGTGTAGCCCTTTGTTTCGGCAAGTCAACTATCGACCGGACGAACGCGTCATGCGGTTTGGAGCCAACGACTTGCGGCGAATGGGATCACAGCCGACGGACGATGTCCACCGAGCGATCCGCGTCGAAACATCTTGACTGATAATGATTTAGGAAATGTCCGCCGCGCGCCGTCTCCGATTCGCACCGGTCGCGGATTTTTCTTGCCCCACGCGACCGGCCAAGGACAAGAATGGCGGCCCCGGCCCGCGAATCGCCGACTTCTTCTTCAGTGGGGCGGGCGATCTGCCGTTCTTTTGAATAGGGACATTCACATTGAAAATTGAACCGTGCGGCGGCTGAGCGAGGGGGGGAATCGCACCGATCACGCGCCCGGCCCGGCCACACGGTCGAGCCGGGGGTGAATTCGCATGACCAATGCAGGGGCAGTCGGCGGCGCGGGGCATGAGGATAGGTGGGCTTCCGGAAAGCTTCCCAGCCGCGTGCTGGTCGTCGAGGACGACTTCGTCGCCCGCACCTTCACCGTGCGTGCCCTGTTGAGCCAGGGCATCTCGTGCGACGTCGCGACCAACGGACTCGAAGCCGAAGCCAAATTGCGCGAAGCGGCGTTCGATATCGTGATCGTCGATCTCCGCATGCCTGGAAAACACGGCTACGCGCTGATTCGCGATCTTCTGATGGGAGAACGACGCCCCGTCATTATTGTCTACACGAGCATCCTTGAACCGCGGTTGGCGTGCGATCTGCTCGAACGAGGCGTCGACGACATTCTGTTCAAACCGATCGAAGGTTCCGTGCTGGTCGCCAAGATCGTGGCCGTGTGGCGCCATCGCGTGCTCGGCCGCTCGTCGGCGTCGCGCGTCGAGCGGACCTCGGTCCTGTCGCTCGACGAGGCGAGGGACATCTTGAATCAAACGTGGTCGGAGCCGTTGGTGTCTCCCGTGGCGGCCGACATATACCGGATGGTGGGCGAATCGACATTCCAGCCGAAACGCATCGCGCAGGTGCTCGCCCGCGACGCCGCGCTCGTCACCGCCGTCGTGGATCTGGCGAACTGCGCCTGCTTCAACGGGTATCGGGAACGGGTCGCGTCGGAAGAGCAGGCGATCCAGGTGCTCGGCCCCCGACGGCTCGGGGAACTCGTCATCGGTTCGAAGGTCCTCTTCGAAATCGCGCTGCGCGCGGCGCCGAACATCGACTGCGAAATCGTGACGCGGCAAGGCGTCGCGTCGACCATGGCCGCCGACGCGCTCGTTCGCCATCATCAAACCGAGTCGGTTTCGCAAGGCGTGTTGCTCGGAGCCATGCTCGCGACGGCCGGCCACGCGCTCCTTGCGACCGCGTTCGGTGAACAGTACGAGAGCGTGCTCGAGGAGTGCCGGTCGCGCGGCGTGAGCCTCATCGAATGCGAACGACTCCGGTTGGCGCAAGGCGGCCCCGAGGCGATCGCCTGGCTGCTCGGCCGACAGGGAATCGATGCGGCCACGTGCGATGTCCTGGCGCACGCCGGCAAGGAATACGCCACACTGCTCGACCTTTCCGCCGATCAGCGGTTCCGCGCCGAATATGTCAAGGCCGCCAGTCTGATCGGCCGGATCGCCGCCGGCCGATGGCGGGAGTGGGATCTGATCGAGCTTCCTCCAGCCAGCGCGATCGGATGCCTCACGCGGCCGATGCTCGACGAGATCCTGCGCGACGCGCGGCAAGGCGCGGCCGGATTCGGGCCACCCGTTCGGTCGTGCCCGCGCGACGCGGAAAGTCCTCCATCCGTCGGTACGGCGCGCGTCATTCCGTACTTCGCCTTGAATGGAGGAACCGTTGATCTCATGCCGGCCCTGCTCGCCATGCTCGGGTACGACGTGACTCCGGCGACGCGCGATGATCTCAAAAAGCACCCCGCGACGCTCGTGAATTGCCACGGCGCCAACTCCGACAACTCGGCCGGTTGGGAGCGATGGAGCGGGAAACTCGTGGCGCTGAGCGGAAACGACGCGGATTCGCGGCGCGTGAGCCTGCCCTGTTCGGTCGGCCAGCTCCGCGCGCTCGCGGCGCAGGTCGGCCAGCGCTGCGCCGCGCGGACTTCCGTCGAACCGGGCCCCTTCCTGCCCACCGATTCGGCGACGGCCGACTCGCCCCCGGCCTGAGACCGGCAGGTTCCGCGGCCGGCGCGCGGGCCGCCGTCCAACCCCCTATCCGACCGTCCAAAGCAAGCCAAGACGGCGTCCAAATTGGTCTGGCTCGGCGCACCGTGATTGGCTATGCTCCCCCGCCGTTCGGGAGGAACGGTTCGAGCGTCTCTTGGGCATTCGTTGCCGCGGCGATGGAGCGCCAACGTGAATCGACTGATTTCCACGGCCATGCTCGTCCTGTTGGGATTCGGCGCCTGGCAATTCCTGAAACACTACCGCATCGACGGCGTGGGCGGAATCAAGATCATCCCGCGGACCGCTTCCGCGCGTCCGGCGGAGGAGGCGGATGCCGTTCCGCCGCGCGGCGCGGATACCATCAAGATCGCGACGTTCAACATCCAGGTCTTCGGGACGAGCAAGATCCAAAAACCCCATGTCGTCGAAATCCTCGCCCGGATCGCGCGGCAATTCGACGTCTTGGCCATCCAAGAGGTCCGCTCGCGCGATCAGGATATCCTGCCGCGATTCGTCGAAGCTGTGAATGCGGCGGGCCGGCATTACGACTACGTGATCGGCCCCCGCTTGCCGCTCGACGGCGCCGGCGGAAACCCCGAACAGTACGCGTTCGTCTTCGATAAGGAAGTTCTGGAAGTCGATCGCGCACGGCTCTACACGATCGATGACCCCGACGATCTGCTCGCCCGCGAACCGCTCGTCGCCTGGTTCCGGTCGCGGAGCGTTCCATCCGAGAATGCGTTCACCTTCACGCTGGTGAACGTGCACACCGATCCCGACCAGGCGCGTTACGAGGTCGATCAGTTGGCGCAGGTCTATTCCGTCGTCGTGAACGACGGGCGGAACGAGGACGACGTCATCGTGCTCGGCGACTTCAACACCGACGACCGCCATTACGGAAGGCTCGGCCAAGTCCCCGGCCTCGATTGGGCCGTCTCCGGCGTGCCGACGAATACGCGTGGCACCGAATCGTACGACAACATCCTCTTCCATCGCCAGGCGACGGCCGAATTCACCGGTCGGAGCGGAGTCGTCGATTACCTTCGGGAATACAACCTGACGATCGACCAGGCGCTGGAGGTCTCCGATCATCTGCCGGTCTGGGCCGAGTTCTCCGCGCGGGAAGGCGGCCGCTCGGCCATTGTGGCCGGCGCGCCCCGTCCCGCCGCGCGATGACCTCCGTCATTCATCGAGCAACCGGAACGCTTCGAGGACCTTCTCGCGGTGCCGGCTCCCGAAGACCAGAACCATGAGCTGCGTCATGATCTGACGCTCGTCGGACGTCAGGAACGCCTCGCCGCCGCCCGCTTTCGCGATTTCGGCGAAGTCGGGCAACCGAAACCCCAACCTGCACGAGACTGTGCTCACCACGCCCTGTTGATCGCGCCGGAAATCCGACGCGATCTGGAGACACCGCTGCAGATGAACGCGGTGAGGCGGCGCGTCGCCAAACAGCAGGATCACCTTGCGCGCCGAGCCGCGGAACTGGTTCCGTGTCGCCGCCCATCCAAGGCCCTCGTGCACCGCCTCCTCCAAGTCCCCTCCTCCGTTCGCGTCAATCGTGTCCAGGAAGCGAACCATGCGGGACACGTCATTGGTCAGTTCGAGCCCGCGCACAACGTACTCGTCGCCCTCATCGCGGTACGTGCAGAGACCCACCTGGGTTTTCGGGATCAGTCGCAAGAGGGTCGACGCGATCCGCTCGATCTGCCGCTTGACCTGGTCGATCTCGCCGCCCATGCTCCCCGTGCTGTCGAACACAATGACGATGTCGAGCCCGTTGCGGCGAAGCGACTGGATCATGCCGTTCCAGTCTCCGCCGGATCCGCCCGAACCGGAAATGGCCACGTCGAACTCCATTCCCGCCGAACCGCCGCCCGCCGAGGGCGCGGAGATCGCCGCCAATTCGGCGCCGGCGAGCGACGTCGATTCGGCGGACGGCTCGATCTCCATCAACTCGGCCGTCGCCGCCTGCGATTCGGACGCGACCGGTTCCGCACTCAGCTCTTGCTCATCCTGCCGAGTCAGCGTTTCTCCCGGAAGCTGCCCAATGAGCACATTTTCGCCCGAACCGGCGATCCCCGCTCCACCGTACGTCCACAAGGCGAGAATCAGGACGAGCGCCGTGTGGAAGACGATCGAGGCGAGGAACGAAACGGAACCTTCCCACCAGGAGGTGATCGGAACAAGTCCCGGGCCGGTCGGCTCGCCGACCGCCGTTCCGCAATTCGGGCACGGTTCGCCGTCGGCCGACAGAACGTGGCCACATTGATCGCACGATCGGTCCATGCCGTCATCATACACGACCAAAACCGCGAATCATGCAAGGACTGTCCGCGAAAACCGCGAAAACCACGAACGACGAAAGGCCGTGGATCGCTCGGTTCACGCGGAATGTCCGGCGACGGCGAGGACGCGTTGGAAAGCTGGGCAAGAAAACGGGCTTGTACGGTGTGTACGGGTTGACCGGCGCGAAATGCTCCATGCCGGGATAAACTCCACGCCTCGCGCGGGCCGAATTAACGTGACGAAGCGGTTGCGCGGCGTCCGGCGTCCCGGCGGAAAGGGCCGGGGTGAACGGATCGAGCGGCCGCGGGATACGTTTCGCTCTTTTCGTCGAAGGAACGGCCCCGTGTCTCGCCTGTCGATCGTCATCCCGTGGTGGGACGAGCATCCGGCCCTCGAGGATACGCTCGTGTCCGTCCTCCAGCATCGTCCGCGTCATAGCGAGATCCTCGTCGCGCACAATCGGCCCTACCACGACCCGTGGCAATTGACGGGCGAGGTGATCTTTCTGCCGTGCGGGGCCGATTCCGAGTTGGACCTGATTCACGGCGGGATCGACGCGTCGCGCGCTCCGCTCGTGCACGTGCTGCGGTGCGGGATGGAAGCGACCGAGGGCTGGACCGACGCGCCGGTGTCTCGATTGGAATCGGACACGAACCTGGCCGGCATCGCGCCGTTGATCGTGGGGCGCGGAGCGACGCCGCGCATTGCCGCGGGGCTCGATCCGAATTGGCGAGGCGGCCGGCGGCGGCTCGTGCGCGCGGCGGGGCCGGACGGAAGCGTGGATCGCCAACCGATCGGTCCGACGCTCGCGGCGGGTTTTTATCGACGGGAATCGCTCGTGCGCGCGGGCCGGTTTTCGGCCGAATTCGGCGTCTCCTGGGCCGATCTCGACTTGGCCCTGACGTTTCGGTCGATGGGTCTCGCATCGGCGGTGGAACCGGCGAGCCGCGTTCTGGGGGACGCCGGACCGGACGAATCGCGAGGTTTCTCGGACGGGCGGCGCGGCGCGCGGTTCGTGGGGAAGCACGAGCGGCGATGCGGGACGGGCGTTTGGATCACCCACGTCCTGGCCGTGATCGCGGGCTACGCGCGTCGCCCCACCTGGACCGTGCCGTTCGACATGGCCGGTCGGTGCATCGGCTTTGCGGAAAGCGTTCGCGGAACGCGTCATCGCGGGGCGTCCGCCGAGCCGGAACCGGAGCCGGTCGTGGTTCGCCCGTTCACGGACGGTCGACCGACCGCGGGCCGTCGCGCCGCGTAGGTCCGCGGAATGAGGACGGCGCGCCGCGCCGCCACGCACTTCCCGCTGTGTGACGAAACCGGCGAGAACGGACCGTCACAGGACATCGATTCTCAGCGAAGGTTCGGCCGATTCGTGGTCAGCCTTCCGTTCATCAATACGGCGGCTTCAAGTCCGACGACACTTCCGTCCCGGCTTCCTCTCTCTTCGTCGGATTCGGGTTATTCGTGTAATTCGTGGTTGACTTGCGTCCGGCGGGGCGCATAGGAACCAACCACGAATGACACGAATCACTCGAATGAGGACGGGGAGTGGGAATGGCGATGTTGTCATGCCAGGGACTCCCCTCCGAAATCCTTCGTGAATTCAGGGGCGGATCGGATGGACCTGGAAGTCGGATCCCACCGCGGCCATCAGGCACCAAGCCTTCCTGCAGGCGCCGTGGAATGGACAGCTATGGATTGTCCACCCGCCCCGCAGCGAGCGTCGGGTTTTCACACCTCTCATCATCGAGGCATGTCGAGAGACGAAGTGGTCCTTCGGGACCCCGGACTCGGTCTTCTACGGTTTCAATCCTCTCATCATCGAGGCATGTCGAGAGACAGAGCGCCTCGGAGGAGGCGCTCTGCTGGGTGGCTAAGAAGTTTCAATCCTCTCATCATCGAGGCATGTCGAGAGACTCGCCGGCCTATCCCGCTGGGTGTGCTGCGATGGATCAATGTTTCAATCCTCTCATCATCGAGGCATGTCGAGAGACATTTCCGCCGAGCCCGCGCCGCCGCCCGCCGTTCAACCGTTTCAATCCTCTCATCATCGAGGCATGTCGAGAGACACTTACGACTAAATGCAATTATGTGGGGTGCTATGAAGTTTCAATCCTCTCATCATCGAGGCATGTCGAGAGACGCGCAGGGTTGGCGCGGTGGGTATGTACCGATGGTTGTTTCAATCCTCTCATCATCGAGGCATGTCGAGAGACCTGACAGATGTATGTCATCGAGCGTACATCGCCGGGATGTTTCAATCCTCTCATCATCGAGGCATGTCGAGAGACGGAGCGCTGCCATTGCGAGCGCCAAGGTCCGGGTCGCGCGTTTCAATCCTCTCATCATCGAGGCATGTCGAGAGACTGGTGTCTTCATTACCACCGCGAGCCCGACGGTCTCCAGTTTCAATCCTCTCATCATCGAGGCATGTCGAGAGACGGGACGGCGGGGTAGAGCCCCGCCGTGCGCCGGAGTTTCAATCCTCTCATCATCGAGGCATGTCGAGAGACTCGGCCTATGGGCTGAGGATTACGTGCTCGCGAGTAGTTTCAATCCTCTCATCATCGAGGCATGTCGAGAGACGAAATGATCGTCAACATCCTTCACGGGCGCCGCGAGTTTCAATCCTCTCATCATCGAGGCATGTCGAGAGACGGTACTACTGGATTGGCCTCACAGCGCATAAGACAATGTTTCAATCCTCTCATCATCGAGGCATGTCGAGAGACGATCCGCCCATCTGACATTCCTGCCGCGGGCGGCGGCGTTTCAATCCTCTCATCATCGAGGCATGTCGAGAGACTCGCGTGCACGACGCCTGGGTCGTGGCAATCCTGGCCGTTTCAATCCTCTCATCATCGAGGCATGTCGAGAGACTCGGTCGCCCAGGACGGGCTCCGGCGCACGGCGGGGCTCTAGTTTCAATCCTCTCATCATCGAGGCATGTCGAGAGACTCACCGGAGAGTTCCCATGGAGCTCAACGTCCTTCAGTTTCAATCCTCTCATCATCGAGGCATGTCGAGAGACCACCCTGCGCCGTGGCGTGTTACACCTAGAGCACATGCGTTTCAATCCTCTCATCATCGAGGCATGTCGAGAGACCGGCTACACTCGCTAGTATTGTCCGTGGCGGCCTCGATATCGTTTCAATCCTCTCATCATCGAGGCATGTCGAGAGACTCCT
>VGZC01000061.1 GCA_016872725.1 Planctomycetota bacterium | reverse complement strand
TGAAGCCCACGCTACCAAGGTCTCCTCGCGCGCGGGCGCGCGAGGGCTCGGCGGCGGCCGTTCGCGTCCGTCGAAGTCCTCGGGAAACGCCGCTCGAAACGCGACTCACCGCGCGCCCGGCTCCGGGCACTAGACTCGGGCCCGGCTTTTTCACCCCCTCACCGGCCGATTTATCAGCGAGGATCCGATCGGCTTCGCGGCGGGCGATGTGAATGTCAATCGGTATGGCGGCAATTCGATACCAAACGTTACCGATCCATTTGGACTCCAACCGCCCGAGTCCGTCATGGATCGTCCAATAGGCCTTCGTGAGAACGGCAGGCCAGACGACGGCGCCTGGTGGCGTGGAAAGCCGGGGAGTTTTCCATACGGCAGAAGATCAGGTGGACATCGCTTACTCTCGATTCCGCTCCGGTCTCCAGCAGAATCGCCTACAGCGCCATCGCCTCAACGGTCACCGAGAATTGCCTCAAGGAACGCGGGGCTGGTGGTCCAATGTCGTTTGCAGGAGACCGAAGAGCCCAGGCCTCGATGGCCGCCGCCGACAACACCAAGCGGACCATGGTCACTCTTCCCGTTCCCGACACGCCCCTCGACCCCTCCTCGGGAATGCCCAGTTGGAGCTTGGACCCCCAGTCAGTTCTTTGGTTTCTTCTCGCCGCTGATAAAGAGGACGTCCTGGGGTTGTGGCGGGCTCGCAGCATGGCGCGCGGGAGGGCCACTTAACCGGCTCGGAAAATACGATCCGATGGACATCATGAAGATCCCCGGAACGAAGGAGTTCACCGAATGGCGTGACGTGTGCGGGGCCCGCCGCAGGTCGGGGGGGGTGTCATCGCGGTGCAGAGCAATCATGCGAATTGGCGTGAGGCTCCTGGGGCGGGGAACTTTGCAACGTTCTTCGAGACGTACTGGGAGTACTCGAACCATGGCGATATGCTCCCCGGAAGAAAGATCTTCCACGATCTCGAATTGCCCAAAGGCTATCGCCACACCACATATATCCTGGTTCCGCGTGACGAACCACGACAACAGTAGGAGATCGGTGGGTATGGCAATGACCCGTTTCTGACACATGCACTCGTGGGAGTTTTCAATGCGTGAAGGTCAGCGACGATTCAAAGACCTACTAGTTATGCCGGACGTGCGACTGCGATATCGACAAGGCGCTTGTCTATTGCTGTTTGCCGTTGTCGCTTTGCTAGGCCTTCTATGCCTTTGGATGTGGCGAGCACGAATCGCTACGGACTATGGAATCCGCGCGGCGACATGGGAGCAATTCGCAGCAATCGGGATCGGTCTTGTTCATTACAGCGAGTTCCATGGGCATCTACCGCCGATAAGCCAGTTCGGCCCTCTCCGACCAGCGACTGTGACAAGTCCAGCCAATACGAACGGTCGTATGCTCTATAGCTGGCGTGTCGCAATTTGGCCATATCTAACAAGTTGGCACGGCGTTTGGGATCCCGAGGAGGCTTGGGATCATCCCGCGAATAGGCAGTTGATGGAATTGTCTGGGCTCTATTCATACCAAGGCAGGGCGATCCGCCTTCGGGAACCGAACGATGCGTTTGCTGATACAAACGTCCTCGCGATCACGGGGCCGGGAACGGCATTTGGCGATCATGTTGAGAGCCCGAGTGGAATTGAAGAAATCCCTCAAGACACAATCCTTGCCGTGGAAACACGGGCCTCCGGAATCCCATGGCCTGCTCCAGGCGACTTCGACATTCGAACCATGCCCAAGACAACCAACTCGCCCGACGGAAGGGGTGTTTCAGGTCGAGCCGTTGGCGGATTCCACGTGCTATTTGCTGACGGTCAGGTGTGGTTCTTGTCGGAGCGTGTTCCATACGCCACGCTCCGACTCTTCTTCGTCGTGTCCGACGCACAACGAAATGACAGAGAACGCAGGCTGGGACCGTTTGTGATTTGTCGCGGGAGATGATGTCACTCCTGACTCCTGATTTGCTCCTGATTTGGATTCAACACGGGTACACTCCTGACTCCTGATGTTCCGCGCCGATTGGACGTTGAGCCTTAACGGTGTGCTCAGGACTCAGGACTCAGGACTCAGGACTCAGGACTCAGGACTCAGGACAGCGGGGCGCGCCGCACGGAATGGGGCCGAAGTGGTGGAAAAGCGTCCATCAAGGGGCGCACATCGTTCGGGCGTCGTCCGAGGGTCTGAGAACCACGTACGCGGATCGTCCTTGGCTCGGTGACGAATGGTGGCGATCGAATCCCGCCAGGCGATTGCAAGGCTCGGCGTGTTCGACTGACAAGCTTGTTGACTCGGTCGGCCCTATTGGCTGCCACATCGTCAACGTCGCCGATAGTCTCTCGGCCGGCCGCTTGTTGGGCGTGTTCATGTCGCTATTGCTGATCGGCGGCTGCGACGGGATAAGGACGGCGAGCGAAACGCGAGGATTCTGTTTCGCAACGAGTGCCGCGGCAGTTTCGCTCGATTTGGGACAAGTCAATACGCCCGCGCGTAGGATCCAGAGGACGATTTCGGTTCGTAACAGTCTACCGCGGACGCTTACCATCGGTCGAGTCAAGACGAGTTGCGAAGGCGTGTCGGTTTCGTTTTACAAACCGGTTGTTGACCCGTTCGGTGGCTGTCGCGCAACCATCGCCGTCGATTTGTCTGACGATCCGGATTTCTCGGGGAGATTGGCCGTGAATGTGGACGTGTTCGGCGGCAACGAGGCTCCGGTCTTGTCGCTCATTGTGCGCTTCGAGGCGCCCTCCTCCAGCGCCGTTGATGTTGGTGCTGTTGGCGAAGACGATGCGATTCGCAGCGCCGGCGACTGAAGGGGGAGAAGACGCATGTCGACTTGCCATCGAGGCTCGCGGGCGGCCTTTACGCTGGTTGAGATGATTGTCGTCATGGCTGTGCTCGCTCTACTCGTGGCATTATTCCTGCCGGCGATACAACAATCGCGTGAAGCCGCCCGGGGTGTTACGTGCCGGAACCATATCCGGCAACTCATTCTGGCGACGCACGCGTTCGAGGCCTCGTACCGGCACTACCCACGCGCTTTTTGCGGTAATGCTTACGGGAAGGAATGGTGTCTGTCGCCCGCCGGGCAACTGCTTGATTTTCTGGACGAGTCGGCGATTGCCGGCATGCTCTCGTCTATACTCCGACCCGCAGCGCCGATTTGCTCGACGGGCTGTCGAACACGGCATTCGTTTCCGAACGATTGATCGCTGGTCCGCTCGGAACCGACATCCGGCGTGACCCCCTTCTGCTTCCGCCGACGTTTCCGGAAAGCGTGACTCCGGCGTGTGTCGCCATGAACCGAACTTCCCCCGGCTCGAGCCGGACCTCCATCTGGGCGCCACTGGGTACCCGGTGGCTCAGCGGCGTTCTATCCCAAAGCGTCTATTATCATTTCCTTCCGCCGAATTGCGCATGGCGGGACTGTGATCCGGAGGATGGAGCCGGTTTCGCGCTCGTGAGCGCTCGCAGTGCGCATTTCGGCGGTGTGCATGTCGCGTTTGGGGATGGAGCCTGCCGACGCATCAGCAGCCAAGTGGATCTCGCGACTTGGCGCGCGTTCGCGACGCGAAGCGGGGGAGATGCCATCACGCGTTTCGAATAGAGTCGGAGGTCGAACGTATGGCTCTTGGATTTCTGCTCATGCTGGCGGTCGCCGCCCCAGACCCGCAGAGCGACGCGGAACAGGAGAATCCCCGGCATGATATCTCCATTCCCACTCCCCTTGCTTCATTCGCGTGATTCGTGTCATTCGTGGTTGATTCCCATGCGCCTCGCCGGACGCCAATCAACCACGAATGACACGAAAACCACGAATCCGACGAAGAACCGATGGACGCCTACCTCGCAACGGGTCCCCAGCCCCAAGACAGGACACCCAGGTTCCCTATCTGAAACGAGGCTGGGTGTCCCGTATCGACGCGTATCGACGCCCCGTTTTGACGCGGCATTGCCCGAAAGTCGTGCGATTTCCTCTTCGGCTCCGTCGCGACGCGATGGTACTCGGAAGGTCCTCGGCGGGCCTCGATTGGGGTTTCAACGAGCGATTGCCTTTCGGCCGTATTGACGCGCGAAGGACGATTCGATACCCTCCCTCCGCTTCGCGGGAAGGCGGAGACCGCGCGCTGCGCGCGGCGTGGAATGGGAAGGCGGGGATGCTTGCATTGACGAGACGATCGTGCGCGAGCCCGTTCTGGGCGACGCTCGGATTGGGGCTCGCGCTCGGGTTCCCGGTCGGCGTTTCGGGTCAGGAGGCGGGCCTGGCCGCCTCGAGTTCCCGCCCAAACGCGACTTCGTTTACAAGTTACGATTGCGGCGCGAAGTCGGCCGAGGATCTTGCGGACGTGCTGCGTCCCCTCTTGCCGAAATCTCCTTCCGTGCAACTTGTCGTCGATCGGGAGCAGAACCGGATCCTGTTGAGCGGCCCCGAGGATATCCATGACTTGGCGCGCCGCGTACTTGCCGAAGTGACTCGGCCCGCGCCGCGCCGAGGCGAATCGCTCGGGATGAATGCGGGTCTTGTCCGGCCGCCGACGGCGAACGCGCCGAGTACGGCGGAGCGTGCGATCGCGCACTTTGTCGCGATCCCTCAACCGCAGTTCCTTCACGTCGAGCGGCAATTCCGGGCCGTTTTCGAAAGCCGGATGGTGGTGCGGCGCGTCGAAGGCCGGGAGATCCTGGTATTGGAACTTGGGTCCGCGCCGCCTCGGCGGCTCGACGTCGAATTCGATCCCGTGCGCGGAGGCGCGCTGATCGGCGGACCGCCCGATTCGGTGCGGCAAGTGTCGGTCCTGCTTCAGGCACTGGGGGAGAATCCCGCGGGCGAAGGCGTACGGACTCGGATCCTCCGCGTCCATCGCTCGAACCATCCCTCGGTTCGTCACATTGTCGACCCCGTCGGAATGCCGCCCGCGCCCGGTGGCCAACTCGAATCCCCGATGGGCAGCATGCGACGATCGCGATCCGAAGTCGCCCAAGCCGGCTATGTCGAGCAAGACGCGGGCACGCAGCCCGTCCGGCAGCCTCCTCAGGGGAACCCGCCTCCCGGCGCGGACGCGCGGGGGAATCCGCTGCGTCAATTCGAGGGCGTGGAAATCGAATCGCTGCCCGATCTCGACGTGATCATCCTGCGCGGCCGGGACCAGGATCTCGAACAGCTCGCCGAGATCATCCGCCAGCTCGAACGGATCAGCAAGGAGACGCAGCCCGAAATCCACATCCACATGCTGCGGCATACCTCGTGCGAGGCGATCGCGACCATTTTGACCCAGTCCAACAAGGACCTCGTGAGCGGCCGGGCCGGTCGAGTGACCGTGACGCCCCTTGTAAAACCCAATGCCCTGCTCCTGATCGGTTGGGGCGACGCCGTCAACGCGGTGTTCGAGCTGATCCGCCAATTGGATCAGCCGGTCGATCCGCGAAGTCAATCGGCCGTGTTCCGTCTCCGGCACGCATCGGCCGCATCGACGCAGCAAGCGCTGAACACCTTCTTCGCGACGCGGGCGGGGCTTGGGCCGAAGGTGCAAACGGCGATCGATAACCGCACGAATACGCTGATTGTGTACGCTTCGCCGCGCGACATGACCGAAGTCGAACGGCTCGTCCAGGATCTGGATCGCCCCGACAGCGCCATGGTCAACCGCGCGCACATCGTCCAGATCCAAAACGCGCTCGCGACCGATGTCGCGCAGACGCTCCAGCAAGCGATCCTCGCCGGCCGCGGCGCCGCCGACCGCTCCACGGTACTCGAACTCCAGGTCTTCGACGCCGAGGGCCAACGCATCCTTCGTTCGGGCACGCTCGAAAACGTCCAAGCCACCCCAAACGCCCGAAACAACACGATCATCGTATCGAGCCCTCCCGAGAGCCTCGAACTGATCCTCGCACTGATACGCCAACTCGACGCGCCGGCGGCGCAGGTCCAGATCAAGGTGTTTCAGATCGTCAACGGCGACGCGCCGAGCCTGATTGAAACGCTGAGATCGCTGATCCCTTCGTCGACGGCGGGTACGGTGGGGCCCCAGTTGCCGAGCGCGCCGGGCGAGACGGCGATGGCTCCGCTGCGGTTTTCGGTCGACGTGCGAAGCAACAGCATCATCGCGACCGGATCCGAGGGCGACTTGCGGATCGTTGAAGCGCTGCTCGTGAAACTCGATCAGAGCAACACGCTCCAGCGCAAGACGACCGTGTACCAGTTGAAGAACTCGCCCGCCACCGACGTCGCGGCCGCCATCAACGAGTTCCTCATCAATCGCCGCCGCGTCGAAAACGCGGCTCCAGGCCAGGACAATCCGTTCCAAGAGACCGAGAAGGAAGTCGTTGTCGTTCCCGAACCGGTCGCGAACAAGCTCGTTCTCGCCGCGACCCCCCGCTACTACGACGAGATCAGCGCGCTCATTGAGAAGCTCGACGAACAGCCGCCCCAGGTCATGATCCAGGTCCTCATCGCCGAAGTCACGCTCGGAAACACCGATGAACTCGGCGTCGAGCTCGGCCTTCAGGATTCGGTCCTGTTCGACCGAAGTCTGCTCGGCGACATCGTAACGACGACGACGACGGAAACGAGTTCAACGCCCGCGGGCATCGTGACGACGACGCAGGAGTTGATCCGCTCGGCCACGAACCTACCCGGCTTCGCATTCAACAGCCTGCAACCGCTCGGCAACAGCGGGAGCGCGTCATCACTCGATTCGGCCGGCAAGACGGGAAGTCAGGGCATCTCCAACTTCTCGGTCGGGCGCAACAACGACGAACTCGGCTTCGGAGGCCTTGTCCTTTCGGCGAGCAGCCGGAACGTGAGCGTGCTGATTCGGGCGCTCCAGGAGTCCCGCCGCGTCGAGATCCTCAGCAGACCGCAGGTCCGCACGCTCGACAACCAACCCGCCTTCATTCAGGTCGGCCAGCGTGTACCCCGCATCATCGGATCCACCGTCAATCAAAACGGCCAGTCGAATTCCGTGGCCCTCGAGAACGTCGGTCTGATCATCGGCGTGACGCCCCGCGTCAGCCCGGATGGCAATGTCGTGATGGAGATCGACGCGGAGAAATCCCAACTCGGCCCCGAAACCGATGGCGTACCCGTCGCCGTTTCGGTCGATGGAACGGTGATTCGATCGCCTCGAGTCGATACGACCACCGCTCAAGCGACGGTCAGCGCGGCCGACGGCGAGACGATCGTGCTCGGCGGCCTGATCACGAACGCGACCCAGGAATTCCATCGCAAAGTCCCGTGGCTCGGCGACGTCCCGATCGTCGGCCGACTATTCCGTTTCGACGGAACGAAAGCGAGGCGGACCGAACTTTTGATCATCCTGACGCCCCACGTGATCCGCACGCACGACGACAACGAACGGATGCGGCAAACCGAGATGGCTCGTATGAGTTGGTGCGCGGTCGACGTGTTCGAGCTGCAGGGGGATGTCGGATTCCATCCCGCGTCGCAGGCCGAGATGATCGAGCGGGGACAGCCCGAGGTCGTATTCCCCGACGAGAATCCCGGAGGCGAGCCGTTTCCCGCCGATCGCGTCCAGCCGTCCCCCGCGCCCGTTCCCGTCGTACCCATGCAATGAGGCGCGTACGCCATGCCGCAATGGGCCCGTCCGATCCGACGCGAACGCGTGCGACGGCGCGCATCGATTGTGTCCGTCCTCGCGCGGCAAGCCACCGCGGCGCGCGGGGGTTTCGGGCTTGAACGGAAGGCGGCGCGCCGGGCGGCGACATCGTTCCTGACCGCGATCGCGTCGGTTGCCGCGTGCGTCGCATCCAGCGGCTGCCAATCCACGTTTTTCGAAAAGGCGCCGTCGTGGCTCACGATGGACAAGAAGGCGAATCCCGAGCGCATCCTCACGATCTGGGCGGACGCCGTGCTGCATCAACCGGGAAGGCCGGGCGTACGGGGTTTTGGAGGTCGTGTCTACTTCTATGAGGAAGGCAAGCCCGATCCGATCCGGGTCGACGGCGCGCTGACCGTCTATGTTTTCGACGGCGAATCGCTCAACCCCGCGAACGCGGCGCCGCTGAAGAAGTACGTCATCACGGCCGATCAGCTCGCGCGACACCACAGCGTGTCGGGGCTGGGACACTCCTACAGCATCTGGGTGCCCTGGGGACCGGTTGGCGGCCCCGCGATGACGCTGAGCCTGGTCGCTCGGTTCGACGGGCGAAACGGAGGCACTGTGCTCGGCGAACATACGACGAAACACCTGCCCGGCATTCCGTCACCGCCCGGCGCCGATTCACCGATCCAGCAAGCATCGCATCAGGACGATGGGCAACGCGGTGATCGTCCGCCCGGCAATACGCCGCTCGAATGGAACGAGCGGCCGACCATCACCTCGCACACGATTCCGTTGCCGCCGAGCTTCCAGAACCGGCTCCTCGATATGTCCGAGCCGTCCCCATCACCGATGGGGCAACCTAAGGCCTCGCCGCCGCCGGCGGCGCCGCCCCGCTCCCAGGAGACGGAACGACGGCCAGTTCATTCCGAACGTCCGAGATTCCCGGCTCGAACCGAACCACTAGTTCCGCGAGATCCCGGTCCTTTGCGGCGGCAACCTCACCCCGGAGGATGGCCGTCCTCCCTTCCACCGACACCTCGAAGCGGCCCGCTCCCGCGAACCGGGGCGACTCCGCCAGTTGAGCCGCCAGCCGGCGTTCCAAATCCGTGACGTTGTCGGATGGGGCCTGAAAGCCGATCGTCAACCTCGGGTGATACGGGTCGCGGGCGCCGAGCGGCGGGATGGGCCGATTGAGCGTCGACGAACGATCGGGCGGGGGCCGAAGTCCGGTGGTGGACGACGGCACGTTGCCCGACGTTCTCGCTTGTTCGCTCCCAACGAACCCTCCGAGCGATCGTTCATCCGAACCGACGAATTCCCGACGCCCCCGATTGCCGCGCAGGAACCGCTCGTTTCCCTGAACCTCGCCGACCTGTCCGGATCGCGCGGGACCGACGCGCCGCTGCAATGGTTGACCGGTGGACCGCGAGCCAAAGAGTTGTGCGTCGGCTGTGCCCGTGATCGCAGCGGCGATCAAGACGGCGGCGAAGATCGAGCGAGTCAATACCATCGATACGCATCTCGAAAGAAGGACGGATCGAATCCCAGGGGCGCCGCGGTGCGTCCCCCTTGCACTCTAGTTCCGATCGGATCCCGCCGCAATCGCGCGGATCGACGACACGATCACTCGGCATGCGGAACGGTCGGTTCGTTCCCGTCGTCGTTCCGCTCAACATCATCCAGTTCAACGATCGCGCGCCCGAGGGACCGCAGGAATTTCGCGGCGGGAGCTCCGTCGATCACGCGATGGTCGAACGTGAGACTTAGTGTCACGACATCCCGGGCCACGATGCGATCGTCGTCGCCCACGACCGGCTCGCGGCGGACGGCCCCGATCCCCAGGACGGCCGATTCGGGGAAGTGGACGATCGGTGTGAACGCGTCGACTCCGAACGCGCCGAGATTCGTGATCGTGAAGACGCCTCCGGCCGTGTCGTCGGGCGTCAATCGGCCCGCGCGAGCCCGCTCGATGCGCGCTCGGGATTCGGCGGCGATCGCGCCGATCGATCGATTCGCCGCGTTCCGCACGACGACCACGACGAGCCCCTGCTCGGTATCGACGGCGATTCCGATGTGGATCTCCGTTTCGCCGGGGACCTCGATCCGTTCGCCGCGCCACCGCGCGGCGAGCCGCGGATCCCGGCGGAGTTGGTCGGCGGCGAGCCTCGCGACGATATCCGTGAAAGAAGGAACAAGGGACGCGCCCTCCGCCTTCCGGCGAGCCCGGAATCGAACGAGCCGCGTCGCGTCGACGCGCGTGGTCAGCGTGACGGGCGCCGTCTCGCCCGTTCCGCGGAGCATTTTCTCGGCGATGGTGCGGCGCAGACGGGTCACCGGTATCGAACGCCAACCCCGCGCATCGCGCTCGCCGCGCGCCTCGAACGATGCGACGACATCCCGTTCGCGGATACGGCCGCCTCGTCCGGATCCCGTGAGTTCGCGCCAATCCACGCCAAGTTCCCCGGCTCGGCGCCGCGCGCGGGGCGTTGACCGCGGGCGCCGGGTGGCGTCGGCGTCCGACGCCCGTCCCGTACGAACGGACTCGTCCGTCGGATGCGTCGAGCCGGAGGTCGCGCGGGCATCGGAACCACCGCTTGATCGGATTCCGAGCGATGGAGACGGCGCGTCGATCGGAGGAGGGTCGTCGGCACGGGTGAGCAGGAACCCGAGCAGGTCGCCGACCCGCACGACATCTCCGTCGCGCGGCGCGCCCGAGGGAATATGCAGGAACCCCGCGTCGATCGACTCGACTTCCTGAGTCGCCTTGTCGTTTTCGAGTTCGAAGAGCACCTCGCCGGCGCGGACCGGATCACCCGCGTTCTTGCGCCAGCCGACAAACGTCCCTTCCTCCATCGACCAACCAAGCCGAGGAACTCGGATTTCGAATGCCATGCGTCGTCGAGTCCTCTTTTTTTGGCTATTCCTCCGCGAGCGAGCGCGCGGCATCGCGGATCATCGCGGTCGTGGGGGTCACGGCCGCTTCGAGTGTTGGGCTGTAGGGAGTCGGCAAAAAGGCCCCATGAAGGCGGCGGATCGGCGCGTCGAGGCTGTCAAAACCCTCGGATGCGAGGGCCGCCGCCACTTCCGCGGCGAATCCGCCCCAGGCCGGCCCCTCGTCGATGATCAGCAGGCGTCCGGTCTTCTCGACGGAAGCGAGGATCGTCTCGATGTCGAGCGGCGCGATGGTCCGGGGATCGATCAGCTCCGCGGAGATCCCCTCGCGCGCAAGCGCGTCGCACGCGTCGAGCGCGCGATGGACCATCAAGGCCAGCGCGACGATCGTGAGATCATGGCCTTCCCTCACGATGGAGGCCTGGCCGAAATCGATCGCGTAGTCGCCTTCGGGCACCGGACCTTTCACGGCGAGCAGTTCGCGATGTTCGAAGAAGAGGACCGGATCGTCGCCGGCGAGCGCCGTCGCGAATAGGCCCTTGGCGTCGCGGGGGTTCGAGGGAACGACGACGCGCAGGCCGGGGAATCCGGCGAACATGGAATAATAGTTGCCCGAATGATGCGTCGCGGCGGAGTGGCCGATCCCGACACATCCCCGCAGGACGACGGGCATGCGCAAGCGGCCGCTGCTCATGTACTGGATCTTCGCGATCTGGTTGAGGATCTCGCCGACGGCGTCGAGCGCGAAATCCCAGAACATATAGTCGACGACGGGCCGCGCGCCGACCATCGCTGCGCCCGCCGCGAGCCCCGTGAAAGCCCGCTCGCAAATCGGCGTGTCGCGCAATCGAGCCTCGCCGTAAACCGCGAACAAACCGGCGGTCGTCGCGAAGTTCCCTCCTCGCGGACCGATCCCTTCCCCCATCACGAAGATGCGCGGGTCGCGCGCCATGGCATAGGTGAGCGCTTCGAGCGAGGCCTTGGTGAAGGTCACTTCGCGCGGCGTGTCCGCGATGGCCGGCGGATCGCGCGGCGGCCCGGATGCGGGACGCGCCCATACGTGCTCGGCGACCGATTCGGCCGAGGGAAAGGGGCTCCGCTCCGCGCATGCGTGCGATTCCGCAATGAGCTCCGCGACGTCGCGCTCGATACGATCGAGATCGGAAGCGTCGGCGTGACCGGACGCGATGAGTTGATCGCGCATCCGCGCGATGGGACACCGCGTCTTCCATCGCTCGACCTCCTCGCGCGTCCGGTAGGTGAAATCGCCCATGCCTTCGGCATGCGGCCGAGTTCGGTAGGTGCGGCATTCGAGAAGCGTCGCGCCGTGTCCGCGCCGAGCCCGCTCGATCGCCTCGCGCGCGTGGGCCGCGACGGCGAACGGGTCGTTGCCGTCGACCTCGGCGAATGGCAGCCCATACGCGCCGCCGCGCGCGGCGACCCGCGGATCGGCGGCGGAAACCGCGAACGGAATCTCGGTCGCGAATCCGTTGTTTTCGCAGACAAAGAGCACGGGGAGTTTCCAGATTCCCGCCAGGTTCAATCCCTCATGGAACGCGCCGTTGTTCACCGCCCCGTCGCCGAAGAAGGCGACCGCCACTCGGTCCGCTCCGAGCAACCGGAACCCGCATGCGGCGCCCGCCGCCTGCAGGATGCACGGCGCGACGATGCCGCTCGTGCCCATCATGCCGATCTCGGGCGCGAAAAGGTGCATGCTGCCGCCACGCCCGCGCGAGCATCCCGATTCCCTGCCATACAGTTCGGCGATGAGCGCGCGAGGGTCCAGGCCCTTGGCCAATGCGTGACCGTGGCCGCGATGCGTGCTGAAGACGGCGTCGTCGGGCCTCAGCCACGCGCAAACGCCCGCGGCGATCGCCTCTTCGCCGATATACGTGTGGCATGCCCCGTGGATCAGGCCCTGCTGGTGGGAGCGCGCAAGTCGCTCCTCGGCGCGCCGAATCACGAGCATCACACGATAGATCGACAGCGCCTGGGCGCGCGGCATGGATTCAACGGAACCGGCCTCGCAGGCCGTGTCGACCGGAGGTTCGCGTGTGGACATGAGTTCGTGGACTTCGTGGACTCTTGGTGATTCGTGTCTTTCGGTCGAGTCAATCCGCGTCGATCGCCGTCGCCGATCCGGCCGCGACGCCGTTACGCCGCGACGCGGGACCGGTCAGGTCCGCGCGGTCATCGGGGGATACCCGTGCCGGGCGGCGTCCCGGCCTGGAGTGCCGCCCGCGTTCATCGCCAGATTCCCGCCATCGAGGGGAATCACGGCGCCCGTGATCCACTCGGAAGCGTCCGACGCGAGCAGGACGGCGAGGCCCATGATGTCGCGCGGTTGACCGAGCCGACCGGCGGGGATTCCGGCGAGGAACCGTTGTTCGAGCTCGGGGTCCGCGCGCATGCGCGCGTCGAGGCTCGGATTGACGACCTGCGCCGGCGCGACGCAGTTCACCCGCACGCCGCGGTGGCTCCATTCGGTGCTGAGCTCCCTTGTCATTTGGACGACGGCTCCCATCGCCATGCTGTAGGCGACATGGCCGCGTCCCAGCGCCGTGGTGCTCGCGAGCGATCCGATATTCATGATCGAGCCGCGACCTTGCGCGAGCATGCGGCGGCCGGCTTCCTGGCACATGGCGAATCGACCCACGACCAGATTCTGGAGAACGCGCATCAGGTCGACGATCGCCAGATCCTCGGGCGCCGCGAGATGCCCGTCTCCCGCGATATTCCCGAGGAAATCGACTCGATTGAACGCGTCGTCCACGCGTTCGAACAGGGAACGGATCGCTAGGGGATCGGAGACATCGGTGCTCACGACCAGCACGCGCCGGCCCATCGCGCGGATCCGGTCGCCGGTTGCGTTCGCTCCGTCCAAGTTGCGATCGACGAGCGCGACGTCGGCGCCGTGCCGCGCGACGGCGAGCGCCGTCGCCTGGCCCAATCCCTGCGCGGCGCCCGACACCAGGGCGACTTTTCCGGCCAGGTCAAAGAACGATTCGGTCATGGCGAGGCCCCCGCGTTCGAGTCGCCGGTCGGATCGGCTTCCGATCGGGCATAGAATGCGATCGTCGAGCGAATTCCGGCGTCGAGCGACACGGAACTCCAGTCCGGAAAGACCTCCTGGATCGGTCGCCGTTTCGCCGGGACATTGGCCGGGATTGGGGGACCCGCGACCCGAATGCGGCGCGAGGCTCCCGGCACGATCCGGTCGATGCGGCGAACGAGTTCCTCGGGCGTCGCGACTTCGCCCGGCGAATCGACGACATGGATGATGTGCGTGACCCCGAAGCGATCGATCACGGGCCGCAGCGCGTTGGCGTCGGTGAGCGACGCGTTGACCGGAACGACGTCGACGGCGCGGGGTCCGAGCAATCGGCGCCACCGGTCGGGCGCGGGGTGGACATCGAGCGACACGGTCCGCGCGCCCGATCGCAACAACTCACGCAGGACCCAAGCACCGATAAAGCCGCTTCCGCCCGTTACCAAGACAACCGGATCCATGCCTAGGCGACTCCATTCACGACGTTCACGAGCCGATCGCCGCGAAGGGCCGCCGCCGCGATCCTCGCCACCGACTCGCGCAGCGCGCGCACCGCGCGCGGGCTCGCCGACGCGATATGCGACGCGGCCACGACGTTCGGAAGCGAACGCAGCGGGCTGTCCTTCGGGATCGGTTCGGGATCGCAAACGTCGATCGCCGCCGCGCCGAGCCAACCCGATCGCAACGCGGCCAACAGCGCGGGCGTGTCGATCAGATCGCCGCGAGCCAGATTCACGACGACGGCGCCGCGCTTCATGCCCGCGATCGTCCGTTCGTTCAGCAGTTTGCGCGATTCGACCGTCGACGGACAGTGGAGCGTCACGATATCGGACCGGGCGAGCAACGCGTCGAGCGAAACCGGCTCGCAGCCCGCCGACCGAACGGCGTCGGGAGGCACAAACGCGTCGAACACCAGTCGTTCGCACTTGAACGGCGCGAGCCGCATGGAGACCTCGCGGCCGATCCTCCCGAATCCGACGATGCCCACCGTCTGGTCCCTCAACGCCCGCATCTGATCGAGGGGCGTCGCGAGCCCCCAGCGGCCGTCGCGTATTCCGATCGCGTTCGGAACGACTTGCCGCGTGACCGCGAGGATGAAAGCGAGCGTATGATCGGCGACCTCGTCGATACAGTAGTCCGGCACATTGCAGACCGGGATGCCGCGCGATCGCGCGGCATCGAGATCCACATTGTCGACGCCGATGCCGTACCGCACGATCGCCCTCGCCTTGCCCATGGCGTCCACCACCTTCGCGTCGATGCGCGCGAACTGGGTGAGCACGACGTCGGCGTCGCGCACGACCGAAAGCAGGTCATCGGGGTATCCGGCTCCGTCGGTGACTTCGGCTCCCAGCGGTTCGAGAATCGCCCGCTCGATGTCGAGCGGGGTGAATGTGTGATCCGTGACCGCGACCGTCGCCATGGAATTCGTTCCTTCGCTTTCGACCCGAAGCGCGCCGGCGACACCGCGCCGGAGACGCGAGCACCCCACTAAGGTACTCGGATTCCCGACCGAACAAAACCTATGGTCCCCGCGCGTGGGCGGACGACGTTTTCGGGGGCCGCCAAGAAAAAGCGGCGGCCCACCGCTGAAGGTGAGCCGCCGCCGGATGGACCAGATTGTCGTTCGGACGGAAACGTCCGCTCAGCTCAGCATCCGCACGATCCGCGGCCGGCGAACCGGCACCGTCGGAAAAGGCTCGGCGGGCAGCAGTGCACCTGCACGGGAACCTGTTCGCAAATCACGCGGGGCACGCATCGCGTCACCGTGCATTCCACCTGCTTCGGCACGCAGCGCCAGACACAGATCGTCCGTTGGCACTGGACCGGTTTGCACACGGTGTAGGGTACGCGCTTGACGCACGTTTGTTTTTCCATGCGGCAGACCGTGTAGGGAACCTGCCTGGTGCAGCACTCCGACACCATCCGGCACGTCCTATACGCGCAGACCTTGGTCCGCTGTTCGGGCACCATCCGGCAAACCGTGTAGTTGCAGACCTTCGTCCGCTTTTCGGGCACCATCCGGCAAACCGTGTAGTTGCAGACCTTTGTCCGCTGCTCACGGACCATCCGGCAGGTCGTATACGTGCAGACCTTCGTCCGCTGTTCGGGCACCATCCGGCAAACCGTGTAGTTGCAGACCTTCGTCCGCTGCTCGGGCACCATCCGGCAGGTCGTGTAGGTGCAGACCTTCGTACGCTGCTCGGGCACCATGTGGCAAACCGTGTACGTGCAGACCTTCGTACGCTGCTCGGGCACCATCCGGCAAACCGTATACGGGACCTGGCACTTGACCACTTCACGCTCGTACCGCACGCAATCGATCACCTTCTGGTGAACTTCGGGAACCCAGACCTTGCGGCACACGCGGCGCGGCGGGCATTGCACCTCAACGACTTTGCACTCGCCCGGAACGAACATGCAACGGCAGCAGCAGGGATCCCACGTCCAGCATCCGGGTTCGCGGACGCATTTGCGGACGACGGGGCTCGGGCATTCGGTCACTTCCGTTTCCCAATGACCGCAGCAGACCTCGACCGTCTTCTGGTAGTGAACGGGCTTGCACACCGTCCGGCAGACTTCGCGGTAGCACGTTTCCTTCACCGGATTGCAGACCGTATAGCAAATCGTCCGTTGACGCGTTTCGTATACGGGCTTGCAGACCGTATAGCAAATCGTCCGCTGGCACGTCTCGTAGACCGGCTTGCAGACCGTGTAGCAGATCGTCTTCTGGCACGTCTCGTAGGCCGGCTTGCAGACGGTGTAGCAGATCGTCCGCTGGCACGTCTCGTAGACCGGCTTGCAGACCGTGTAGCAGATCGTCCGCTGGCACGTCTCATAGATCGGCTTGCAGACCGTGTAGCAGATCGTCCGCTGGCACGTCTCATAGATCGGCTTGCAGACCGTGTAGCAGATCGTCCGCTCGTGGGTTTCCCAAACCGGCTTGCACACACGGTAGGTGCACGTGCGGTAATGGGTTTCATACACGGGTCGGCAGACCGTGTAGGCGCACTCGCGGTAGCACGTCTCGGGGACGTACTTCACGCAGTTGACGACCTGCTGTTCGCAAACCCGCTCGTAAACGGTCCGCAGGCAGGTCTGCTGTTGTTGTTCCCACACGACGCGGCGCCGAGTCCGCATGACCGTGTGGCAAGGATCGCAGGCGTACGCCACCGGATCCTCGCACCCGCAGTTCGGGTAACTGGCGACGCCAAAATAGGCCGCCGATGCCATGTCCGCCATACATGCAGCCAGCAGCACTGCAACGAGCGGCACCCCCATTCGTGTTCTCATGTTCCCGGTCTCCTCCAACGACAACTCACGGTGTGAACGGAATCTGGTCCCGGCGATGCACCTCGCCTCACTTGATCCGGCCACTACGCTCCATCCTGACGTCCGACGCGCCCGCTCGCCCCCGCCGGCTCCATGCGGTCACGCGCCCGAACATTGGCCCGATTAGTCGGTTTCATCGTCCGTTGGGCGCGATCGCTTGAGATGGGAAAACAGGGAAAAACGCTCGCTCCACCTAGGGAAAATCGATGTATCTGTTTGTGGCGAATGAGGAAGAGACGACGGACGGGCGTTCGACGCGGATCAGGAAATCCGAGGGCCGCGTAGGGAATGTGGGGATTGGAACGAATGAAGCAGGCCCGCATCCGCCGAAACCAGGCTCGCCCCGCCGCACAGCTTTCCCGTCCCCCCCACCCCCCCCAAGAAAAACGCCTTGCCCCCGCGCGAAATACGACCTAGGTAAATAGTGGTGGCGGGTGAACGCCGCCGCCCCGCCCCAAGATCCCCTACGAATGGTGAATAGACATCCGCAGGGCGGGTGGGGGAACGCGGGATCCAGGTCAGTCCTTACCAGTCCGACGGGAAGAGGGTCATATGAGCCGGAAGAATCGAAGCGGGTTTACGCTGATCGAAGTGCTGATCGTCGTCGTGATCATGGCCGTCCTCGCCGCGACGATCATCCCCCAGTTCTCGGACGCGTCGACCGATGCGAAACTGAACACGAGCGTCTTCAATCTGCAGACGCTGCGGTCCCAAATCGAGACGTTCAAGGCCCAGCATGGAGGTACGGCACCCGCCGCGTTGACTCGACTGACCGTCAAGACGAAAAAAGACGGTACGGTCGATGCCTCCGGCCCGTACGGCCCCTACCTGTCCACGATTCCCGAGGAGACCATCACGGGTGCGAGCACGGTCAAGGCCTCGACGAACAACCCGATCGCGTCGGGTGATGTCGATACGGCGGGGGGCTGGATCTACAACGCGACGTCGGGCGAGATCCGAATCAACCACGCGGATCACGTTACGAAGTAGAAACCGATCGGCCGCGACCGTCCTGGACCGGCACACGATCATCGACGAAGCCCCGCGCCCCGTCCGCGGGGCTTCGTCCGTTTCTTGGATGCGGGTGTGGACTTGGCGGCGGCGGGGGAGTGGCTATCATTCGCGTTGGCGCGGCGGTCGCCTCGACCGGTGCGGACGACGGCCGCCATGCGGGACGCGGGCCAGGCCGGCGCGGTCCCATCGTTCGGCCGAATCGGGCGTTCGAGAGGAACGGCCGAGCCTCGCTCCCGCGAAAGGACGCTCCCTTCATGCCGATGGAATCTCCCCGCATCCGGCGCGCGTTGATCACCGTGAGCGACAAGCTTGGGTTGATCGACTTCGGCCGCGCGCTTGCCGATGCCGACATCGAGCTCTACAGCACGGGCGGGACGCGGCGCCATCTCGAACGGCACGGCGTTCCGGTGCGTGACATCTCGATGCACACCGGATTCCCCGAGATGATGGACGGTCGGCTCAAGACCCTGCATCCCAAGGTTTTTGGCGGAATCCTGTGCCGCCATGATCGGCCCGACGACTTCGACGCGATGGCCGACTTCGACATCGTCCCGTTCGAATTGGTCGTGGTCAACCTGTATCCCTTCGAGGCGACCGTGGCGCGGCCCGGCGTGACGGAGGCGGAGGCGATCGAGCAGATCGACATCGGCGGCCCGAGTCTGATTCGGGCGGCCGCCAAGAACCACCGGTGGATCACGATCGCGACATCGACCGAGCAATATTCGTCCATTCTGGAGGCCATTCAGGACAACGGGCGCACATCGCTCGACTTGCGCCGGAGACTGGCGCGGGAAGCGTTCGTTCGGACGGCCATGTATGACCGGGCGATCGCCGCCTTCTTCCAGAACCGGGCTTCGACGTCGGCGTTTCCCGACGCCCACCAAATCGTGCTCAGCAAGAAAATGGATCTGAGGTACGGCGAGAATCCGCACCAGGCCGCCGCGCTTTACGCGGAACCGGGGCATCGCGGCGCGAGCCTCGTGAACGCTCGCCAACTCAACGGCAAGGATCTCTCGTACAACAACCTGCTCGACCTCGACGCGGCGCTCGGAATCGTCCGAATGCTCGCCGACCCCGCGTGCGCCGTGATCAAACACTCGAATCCTTGCGGCGCCGCGATCGCGCCGTCTCCCGCCGACGCCGCGTCCCGCGCGCTCGAAGGCGATCCGCAAAGCGCGTTCGGCTCCGTTCTGGGCTTCAATCGAACGGTGGACACGGAAACGGCCGAGCGGTTGAGCCGACCCGGGCTCTTCATCGAGGCGATCGTCGCGCCGGACTTCGAGGCGGCCGCGATCGGCATCCTGACGACGAAGCCCAAATGGAAGGACAACGTCCGCTTGATGCGGGTCGGGCGGCTTGACAACCATCAGGCTCCGCGGCATTACCGGCAGATCGAAGGCGGGCTCTTGGTTCAGGACGCCGACGTGCTGCCCGATATTCCGTCGAACTGGCGGACGGCGACGGCCCGAACGACGGCGCCCGAGTCGCGGATCGACCTCGCGTTCGCATGGACGCTCGTGCGGCACGTCAAGTCGAACGCGATCGTCGTTTGCCGGGAAGGGACGCTCTGGGGCGCCGGCGCGGGGCAGATGAGCCGCGTCGATTCGGTCGACATCGCCCTTCGAAAGGCCGGTGATCGAGCGCGGGGGGCGGTCCTCGCCTCGGATGCCTTCTTCCCGTTTCCCGATTCGATCGAGATCGCCGCGCGGGCGGGCGTGGCGGCGATCATCCAGCCGGGCGGTTCGCGGCGCGATGATGAAGTCATCGCGGCGTGCGACGCGCACGGAATCCCCATGATCTTCACGGGAAAAAGACACTTCCGGCACTAACGGGACAGCGCCGCCTTGCCCCGAGGCGGCGGGAATCCGTAACCCGGCGCGTGAGCGAGGGGGAAGGACGAGCCGGTACGGCTCGTCGTCGTACGCATGAACATCCTCGACAAGATCGTCGCGACGAAACACCGCGAAGTCGCGGAACGCAAGTCGGCGCGGCCCGAATCGGAACTGCGGACGAGCCTCGACCGGGCGCCCGCGACGCGCGATTTCCTCGCGCCGCTCGCCGAGCCGGGTCCGGTCAAGCTGATCGCCGAAGTGAAGAAGGCGAGTCCATCGCGAGGCGTCCTTCGGGAGGACTTCGACCCGCTCGCGATCGCGTCGGCGTACGAGGCGTCCGGTGCCGCGTGCCTCAGCGTGCTCACCGACGAGACCTTTTTCCAGGGACGCCTGGACCACCTCGAATCGATTCGGGCCGGGTGCCGGATTCCCGTACTGAGGAAAGATTTCGTGATCGACGCCTATCAAGTTTGGGAGGCCAGGCTCGCCGGCGCCGACGCCGTACTGCTGATCGCCGAATGCCTCGATGATCGATCGCTGCGGAACCTCCATCAGGCGGTGCGCGACGCGGGCATGACCGCGCTCGTCGAGTTCCACGACGCCGCGCAGTTGCCCCGCGTGCTCGACGTCGGCCCGCGACTTATCGGCGTCAATAATCGGAACCTGAAGACCTTCCACGTGGATCTCGCCCATACCCTGCGCATGCGGGAACGCATTCCCGACGGTATCGTTGTCGTCGGGGAAAGCGGGATCCGTACGCCCGGCGACGTCGAACGGCTCCGCCGCGCGGGAGTCCAGGCGATGCTCGTGGGCGAGAGCCTGGTGACGCGCGACGACATCGGCGAGGCGGTGCGCGGGCTTCTTGGACGGCCGGGTTGATCGGCACGACATGCTTTCCTCACCGTCGACCCGCGATCCCCGCGATGAACCGACCGGCGATCGCGGCGGATTCGGCCGGGTGAGGAACGCGGCGGCGCGAGGCCTACAGGAGATCGATGCTCTTGATCATCCCGCCTCCCGCCATGCCTGCCGCGCTCAAGCATCGCTGCGCCGCGAGAAGGAGGTCTCCGGGTACGAAGTTCCGGGGAGGCATGGCATGCGTCGCGACGCCCAGGCTGCACGTTCGTTCCGACGGTTCGTCGAGCCCGATCGGCGCCGCCCACCCCGCGAAATCCTCTTTCAGCCGGCGAGCGATTCCGAGGGCCGTCGTTCGATCGCAGTTGGAAAGCACGATCGCGATCGGCCCTTGATCGAGACACACGGGATGGAGCAACCCCTCGCAACGAACGGACAGGGACTTCGAAAGGTCATCGACCCATGCCTTCCAGGCTCGCATATCCAGTTCCACAGGGGCGGAGGCGTCGTCCCATGCGACCAGGATCAGGCTCAGCGCCTGCCGTTTCTTCCGGCACGCGTCGCCGGCGCGCGCGATCGAATCGGTCAGCACGGCCGAACGGGGAACGGAAACCGGCATTCCCACGCGCGGCGCCCGATCGCGGGGCTCCGATTCCGCGCGGCGTTCGATCGGTGGATCGATCGAGACCGCCGCGATATCGAGGTGGCGCAGGACGCATCGCATTACGTCCGAATGGTCGAACCCGAGCGCTTCGCATTCGACGCCGCGCAGGTCAAGGCCCTTCGAACGCGCATGGAAGAACAGGTCGACGTACGGCGTGCCCAGTTCGCGAGCGAGCACGAGAATCCCCGAAGGTTCCGCCATCGCGAGCGCCGCGGCGCGCAGCCCTTCCGCGTTCGCATGGCGCGACCCGTTCGCCGTGCCGAACGCGAACGCCTGATGCAGGGTCATTTGCCACACCCGTTTTCCGATCTCCTCGAGTGCGCCCGCGCGGAGCTGATCGAACAGGGAAACGGCCCACAAGATCAGGCGCAGCCGATCCGACCGCGAAGGCCCGTCCGGCGGCGTACCCGGCGGTTCGGTCGAGTCGCGGGGGGCGTCCAGGATCTTCACCAGCGCGGCGGCGCGGCGCGCGATCTCGTGCGACTGCCGAAGCCAAGGCAGCAGGTCCCGCGTCGATCCGCGGCCCTCGCCGCTCCAAATATCGCGAAGCGTCTCCTTCCGCGCCGCCGGGAACCGTTCGATCGTCAACCTGGCCAGGCGATGCGCTTTGCGTTGCTCGTCCGAGCGTTCCCGAACCATTGCGTCATCCGATCGTGGCAAGAACCAACCGTAGCGGCCCGGAATCGAACGTCCTTCGAACCGGACCTCGGTCGCTCCTGAATCGTAGCTCATCGGCATCGCGGCTCGCCAAGAACCGTGGGCAACCGGCCGGCTTGACACGGATGATCGAGCCGAGACGTACGGCCGATTGCGGCGCGCGACCGATCCAATCCGAATAGTCCGACCGGCCATTTTCGCGGTTTTGGCTCAAGTTCCGCCCGCGGATCGCCGATCCCCGGTTCGGATCGTCTGTGGACGGTCGGTTCGCCTTGGCACAACCGAGAGGATTCCGATGAACGTGCTCGCTTCGCTCGCCGCGCCGGCGGCAACCGGCGCCGCGGTCCTCGCGCCCATCGCGGCGCGCGGACTTCGCATTCTGGGCGAAGTCGCCTCGGGAAGCGGTTTTCGCGGTCTATTCGCGCGGGCCGATCCGCCAGGAGACCCGGCGCGCCCCACGACCCGATCGCCGGGCGGCGTCGAGGATGCGATCCGCGAATTCCACGGCGTGCTGTTCGATCGGCTCCTTGGTGAAGGGATCGATCCGACGGAACCGATCGAGATCGGCCGATCGCCGTTCGGCGACTTGACCGTGGTCAATGGCCACTCGCGGTTGCTCGATGTCGAACGGCTTCTTTCCGAGACTCCCGCCTTGTCGGAACTCTACGACCGAATCGCGCGGATCGTCGGCGAGGCGTCAGCGGGCATGGACGGCCTTGCGACGGGAGAAACGCCGTCGGTGGATCTCGTGTGGCAACCGGACGGCGCGGCGGTCCGAGTCCGTTGACGGGCGTCGCGGCACGCGGCGAACTTCATGGAATGCGATACACTGGTGCCATGCGCCGGATGTTGCCCCGTTCGTTCTTCGCCCGCGACACGGCGACGGTCGCCGCGTCCCTTCTGGGAAAGCGTCTCGTCCGCGCTGCGCCGGAAGGGACCGTCAGCGGGCTGATTGTCGAGGTCGAGGCCTATCTTCCGCGCGCGGATCCGGCCAGCCACGCGCATCGAGGACGGACTCGGCGCAATGACGCCATGTTCGGACCACCCGGCCGAGCCTATGTGTACACGATCCACACGCGTCATTGCGTCAACGTGGTGACGGAGTCCGAAGGCGTCGGCGCGGCGGTGCTGATCCGCGCGGTCGAGCCGGAACGAGGGCTCGACGTCATGGCCGAGCGTCGCGGCGCGGGCGTCGTTCGTGATCTGGCTCGAGGGCCTGGGCGTCTTTGCGACGCGTTCGCAATCACTATGATGTGGAATCGTTGGGACCTCACCCAAGGCGAGGGTCTTTGGATCGAGCGTGGGCCGCGCCTGCCCGCTTGGAGCATGGGCGTGTCACCTCGGATCGGAATCCGAAAGGCCGCCGAAGCGCCGCTCCGGTTCTTCGTGCTTGGGCACGCGATGGTCAGTGGTCGGCGCGGATGCCACGCGGATGTTCCAAAGCACCGATGGTTGACGCCGCGCTGCGGGCGCGAATCGTGAGGCAATGAGGAGCGCGAAGCGATGGAGTCCTGGTTGGCCGCGTACCGTTCGGGAGCCCGTCGTCCCGACGCGGAACTCGCCGAAACTCTGCGGATGTCCGACGCGAGTGATTTCGCGTCGCTGCTCGAATGGATCGTCGAAACCCCGCCCGAGGGCCATGAACAGCGCCGATTCGCCGCGTCGACGCTCGACATCCTCTTCGAGCGAGTCCGTCGTCCGGGCAACGCGGCGTCGTTCGAGATCCTCTTGCCCGCGTTGGCCGAACTGTATCGGCGGACGCGTGGGGACGAGGACGCGTACCGGTATCTGCAACTGATGGCGCAGATCGGAACGGACGCGTCACTTACGATGTTCACGGAGTTCCTCGTCGCACGGCCTCCCGAGGATTCCGCGCACGTCGCCGCCGCCTGCTCGCCCCTGTTGCAGGGCGACCGGCGAACCGACCTTCCCAAGGTTTTCCCGAGACTTCTCGACGGCCTGGCCCACTTGAGCGCCGGGGCGATCATCCTGGACCTCGCGAACTTCACCGTGCGGGAGCGTTTGGTGCGCGAGCATCCGGCCTCGGCGCGCCGCGAACACCTCGCGGCCATGCTCGGCGACCTCGCGCAGCGACTCGAATCGCTCGACGAACAAGGCTGGACCGAAGGATCGCTCGCCTCGGCGCGGCGCAAACAGGTCGGCGAAAGCGTGGCGCTCGCCGTCACGCTCTGCGACGCCCTCGGATTGCTCGGCGACCGCGCGTTCATCGGAAAGCTCTATCCGGCGCTCGAACTGCGGCATCGGCGGATACGCGCCGAGGCGGCCTTCGCGCTCGCCCGGCTCGGCGAACGGGTCGGCGAGGATGTGGTCGTCGAGATGGCGTCGGTTCCGGCCACGCGACTCCGCGCCCTCGCGTACGCCGAGGAGCTCGGCGTGGAAGGACGCGTCGCCGAGCCGTTCACGACGGATGTCGCGAAAGCCGAATCGGAATTGGCCATGTGGCTTTCCGAACCGACGCGGATGGGAATCCCCCCGACCGACCTGACGCTCGTGGATCGCCGCGAACTCTATTGGCCGGGCTATTCGGAACCGGTCGATTGTTGCCTCTTCCGGTTCACCTACGCGCTGCCGCGCGGCGAGTTCTCGAACATCGGAATCACGGGCCCGATGACGCATGCGTCGAGCGCCGATCTCACCGAATTGGAGGCGGACGACATCTACGCGCTCTTCGCGGGCCGGCAGGCCGAACACAACGACATTTTTGAATTCGACCTGGCGTCGCTTACGGAATCCGCGACGCGCGACGCGCGACGCCTCGAACAGCGTGTTCGGTCCGACGGCTACGCCGACGTCGTGCCCGTCACGCTTGGTTCCTTCTTCGGCGAACGGGCGCTCGTCGCGCGCGCGCGACTCGATCGGGCGGAGGGCCTTGTCGTCGCCGACCACGATGCGATCGAATGGTGGCCGCGCGGTGAGGGCGGGCATCCGCTCGGCGCCGACGACGTGTTCGCGATCTACAAGGGCCGCAGGTTGCTCAACGCGTTCAACGCGTAGCGGCCGATGCGACCCATTCCTCGAGCATCGCGAACTGGCGGTGGAAGTCGTGCTCGTCGACTCCGTGCGGGCTCTTGAAGAAACTCGCGAGAAACGTCAGCAGGCCCCGCGATCCAAGCCGCACGGCGAGATCCGTGAACCGCACCAGATCGAGGACGAGCGGCGCGGCGAGCAGGGAATCGCATCCCTGCCAGGTGAACTGGAGCATCATCGGCGTATTCAGGAACCCGCGGAAATGCACGTGGTCCCATGCCGTCTTCCAATCCCCAAGACTGCGGATGTACTCGATGCTCACGTGCGTTTGCGGCGCGTAGCCGAGGATATGGCGCAGTAGCCGGTCCTTGCTTTGCACCTTCGTCCGCTTATTGGCCGGATCATCGAGCACGAGCCCGTCCATGTTGCCGAAGATGTTGTGGCCGACCCAGCTCATGATCTCGAGGTTGCGGTGCGCGAACATCGGCGCGAGAACGCTCTTGAGCAGCGTCTCGCCCGTCTTGCCGTCATGGCCCATGTGGCACAGGCCCCGATCGAGGGCGAGTCCGCACAACGCGGGACTCGACGCGCCCGCCGAAGGCGTGAAATTGATGAACGGGCAGTCCGCCTCGAACGCCGCAACCGCGTAGAGCGAACTTGAGGCCAGCGGGCAGCGGCGAGGCTTGTCGAGCAGCGGCGCGAGGTCGCTCCAACGCTCGGGAATCGCCGAGCCGTCGACCGGCGGTTCGGTCGACGCCACGTTCACGACGACGACCCGTTCGAGCCGATGCGTCCGCCGAAACGACTCGATGTCCTCTTTCGCCCGCTCGATCGCCGCGCGGGGCGGCTCGCGGCGCGGCAGACGGGGATCGTCGGCGAGCTTCTCGATCGTGCGGCCCGCGTTGAACAAGATGCCCGGGCGAATCTGCCCGTCGACCTGATCGAGGTCCGTCTTGCAACGCCGGATCAACTCGCCGTCCAACGCGCGGCTGACCTGTTGCAGTTTGAGCGACTCCTCGTAGAGCGATGTTTCCCGAACGTCGTGGCCTCCGACGACCAGGTCCTTCCAGTCCGCCAGCGGCAACTTACCGAATGGGGGAAGCTCGCTCACCAAGCCGATCGTATCGGTCAGCCGGCGCCGCAGGGCCGCGATGCCGAGAATGCATGTCGTCCCGACGCCACCCTTGGCGCCGATCAGCCAAATGCCCGTGCGGTGTTTTGCCATGTCCTATTGATCGGTACGAACAGACCGGCGCGGCGGGCCGCCCCAGCGAGCCGACCGGCCTTTCCGTCGAGCGTCGGGTGGAGGAACGAACACAACATGCCGCGCGATGCCCGGTTCAGCCGTTGCGCGGCGGGTGGGCTATCCGGAATCGGACTCCGGAGATAGCATGATTGTCGCACGCGGCAATCGGCGCCGCAAGAAGTCGGCGAACGGCGACGATCGATTCCCGCCGACCTTCGACCCTTCGCTCACCTGGAACCCCCTGATTCGATCCCATGGCTTCGGCAACCTCCACGGAAAGCCCCTTGGACGCGATCCCCGTCGCGCCGCCCGACCCGATCCTCGGACTCTTGGAAGCGTTCCAAAAGGACGCCCGTTCCGACAAGATCAACTTGAGCGTGGGCGTCTACCAGAACGAATCAGGCCGCACCCCCACGCTCGAATGCGTGCGCCGCGCGGAAGCGAAGCTGCTCGAATCGGGCGAGGGGCACGGATACCTTGGGATCGACGGCCATCCCGCGTTCGTCGCGCGCGCCCGGCGGCTCGTCTTCGGAGCGGACGCCGAACCGGGCGGGCCGCTCGCCGACCGCCTGGCCGTCGCGCAGACTCCGGGCGGCACCGCCGCGCTGCGCGTCGCCGCCGACTTCCTGCACGCTCAATTCCCTTCTTCACGAGTCTGGCTGAGCCAACCGACCTGGGTCAACCACGCGAAGATCTTCCAGTCCGCCGGCTTCCCGATCGGCGAATATCCCTATTTCGACGCGCGGTCGCACGGACTCGATCTCGACCGAATGCTCGACGCACTCGGCCAAGCCGGCCCGCGCGACATCGTATGCCTGCACGCCTGCTGCCATAACCCGACCGGCGTGGATCCGAGCGCGGCGGAATGGGAGCGGATCGCGGACATCCTTCGCGATCGGAACCTGATTCCCGTCGTCGACTTCGCCTATCAGGGATTCGGCGACGGGCTCGACGAGGATTCCGCCGGATTGAACCGGCTTGTCGCGCATGGCCTCGAGCTCGTTGTCTGCGGTTCGTATTCAAAAAACTTCGGACTCTACGGCGAACGCGTCGGCGCCGTCGCCGTACGCGCGCGAACGCCGCGCGGCGCCGGAGCGGCGTTGAGCCAGATCAAGTCGGCGATCCGAGCGAACTATTCGAGCCCACCTCGGCACGGCGCGGCGATTGTCGCGACGATCCTGAATGACGCCGAACTCGATGCGCTCTGGCGGGACGAAGTCGTCGGCATGCGCCGCCGGATCCGCGCGATGCGCGAGCTCTTCGTCCGGTCGCTCGCGGAACACGGAGTCGATCAGGACTTCTCGTTCCTCTTGAAGCAGCGCGGCATGTTCTCGTTTTCCGGATTGAATCGCATGCAGGTCGACGAGCTCCGCTCGCGGCACGCGATCTATATCGTCGACAACGGACGCATCAACGTCGCCGGAATGACGACGGCGACGATGGACCGGCTTTGCAGGGCGATCGCGTCGGTGCTCGCGTCGTAGCGATCGTTGATGAGTGGAATATCAACGTCATTGTGCACGTCTTGTTCGAGAATCCCGAGGAGGAGGACCGGCAGGCCTTGTGGTCGCTGGCCGTCGAGTTGGATGAGTGCGAAGTATGAGACGCTGCTGGTGAGCCCGCGTGATGCGGCAAAGTTGCTCGCGGTGTCGACGCGCAAATCGTGGGCGATGACGTTCGCCAAGGAACGCGGGCTTCCGCACGTGCGGTGCGGCCGTCTCGTCCGGTATTCGGTGGACGACCTGCGCGAGTAGATCGCCGCGCGGCGGCAAGGCGGTGCGGAGTGAGCACGCCCGTAATTCTGTGCATGGGTGAGGTGGAGCCTCGCGAGGTGTCATGGTTGTGGCCGCGACGCATTCCTGCGGGACGTATCACATTGTTCGCGGGAGCGCCGGGTGACGGGAAGTCGTTCGCGACGGCGGACTTCGCCGCGCGCGTGAGCACGGGCCGCGAGTGGCCTGACGGTGCGGCCTGCGAGCGTGGTAGCGTGCTCTTGCTTGCGGGCGAGGACGACGTGGGCGATCGCGAGCGGCGATTGTTTTTGCCCGGAAAGTCGAACCTTGCCCCTCGCGCGTCGGGGCTCTCGTTCACGATCGGCGGCGAGCCCGCGAGTATCCGGTGGGAGCCCGAGCCGGTCCGAATGACGGCCGATGAGCCGTTCGCGGCTATCCATGGTGATCGGCGAGTTGGGCGGCCATCGAGGGGCGCGGCCGAGTGGTTGGCCGTTGAGTTGGCCGACGGGCCGAGGCGTGCGAAGGACTTGGTTGCCGCGTGGACGGCGCGAGGTGGCACAAAGCGGACGCTCCAGCGGGCTCGCGCTTCGCTCGGCGTCGAGGCGATCGGCGGGCGCGCGGGCCGTTTCGGTGTCGATGCGGATCGACCGACGTAGTAAACGTGCCGATCCACGACGGGGCATCGGTCGCGACGGTTGACGACTTCCGCTGCGGGCCTAAGGGCGCGCGTAACAATAAATTACCGATTTCGGCATTGACCTAAACAGCCATTTCGGCGATGGTTTCCGGCATGCCGGATGCACAGGTGATTGAATGGATTCGCGAAAAGTACACCGCAATTGCCGCGGATCTCGAT
>VGZC01000060.1 GCA_016872725.1 Planctomycetota bacterium | reverse complement strand
TTCGCCGTCCTCGTGAAATTCCAGCTCGACCGCAAGAATCGGATCATCGGCGAACTGACTGCGGAGTTGAAGTCGCTCAAGACCAATGTCGACGCGGTGAAGAAACGCGAGTCGCATTTCAAACAGGTCGAGCAATTCGCGGCGGGGCGGATCGGATGGCTTGATGAACTGCGGCATCTCTCGGTCCACATTCCCGACGCGCGCAACGCCATCGTGACCCAATTCGCCGGCGCGCTGCAGGCCGACGGGGAGGGCCGCATCATGATCGATGGCAAGGTGCGAACGCCCGATCAGGTCGAATCCCTCGAACGGGGCCTGCGCGACGAACGGCACCGGGTATCCGGTCGAGGCGCGTCCCAGGATCCGGCCGGCAAGGACTATTTCTGGCGGTTCAACGAAACGATCTCGATCCGCCCGAGGACCGAAGGCCAAACCGGCTCGCCGTCGAACGGGCCTCCCGCGCCTCCTCCGCCCCCGGCGCCTCCCGGGTCCGGAGCGAACCGCACGCTGACCGCCGAACGACCGCATGGGAGCCAATCATGACGCCCCGCGAAAAAGCACTTGCCGTCATCGTCGCGTCGCTCGTCGGACTGCTCGCCGTCGCGTACGTCGGCCAGTCGACCTATTCGGCGTTCACATCGCGGGATCGGACGATCGAAGGCCTCCGCACCCAGGTCGACGACGCCGCATTCCAGGTGAAGCGGGGGCTTCGCATCGCCGAACAGCTCGACGCGTTCGAACAACAGGCCCTTCCCGAGGAACCCGAACTGGCTCGATCGCTCTACAAGGGATGGCTTGTCAGGACGGTCACCGATCTCAGCATGAAGAACATCAGCGTCGAGGCGGGCTCGGTCCGGCCCAACGGCGAGATCTACGACGCGCACACCTTCACGCTGACCGGCGCGGGGGATTTGGGCCAGATTTCACGCCTGCTCTATGAGATCCAGTTCGCGCCGATCCTGCATCGGATCCAACGCATCACGATCAAACCGGTTCTGGACAAGAAGGAACTGGACCTCGTGTTGAGCATGGATGTCCTGTCGATGCGCGCCGCCCCGGTTCGCAACGAACTTCCGTCGAGCAAGACGAATCCGTCGGCCGCGCCTCTGGCTGACTATGAGAAGGCGATCCTCGACCGCAACCTGTTCGCGCCGGAGAACCAAGCCCCCAACCTGAAACTCGACGAGACCTTCATCGTCCATCGCGGCGCGCCGTTCGACCTCACGCTTCGGGCCGACGATCCGGACAAGCTGGATGCGGTCCGTTTCGAGGCCGATGTGAGCCGCCTCCCGGGAGCCCGATTCACGTCGCGCGACGGAAAGCTCCACTGGACACCGCAAGCCAACGGCGAGTACCCGTTCACCGTCATCGTGCGCGACGATGGTTTTCCGAACCGGGAAGTCGAGAAATCGGTCAATATCACCGTGACCGATCCGCCGCGCCCGACTCCCCCTCCGGCTCCGCCTCCCCCGCCTCCCACATTCAACCTCGCGAAACTCGCCGTCGTCACGGCGATCACCGAGGCGAACGGGCAATCCCAGGTTTGGGTCACGCTGCGGAACGAGGGCCGCACGTTGAAGCTCGGCGTGGGCGAGAAGATCCAAGTGGGCCATCTTGAAGGCCACATCGCGTCGATCGACGGCCAGCATGTCACCATCGCGGCGGCCGGCGGCCGGTTCACCGCGAAGTTGGGTGACGCGCTCGCGCAATAGGCTTCGCGTCCGCCCCCTGCTCGGTTCCGCGTCCTCCTCGGACGGGCGTTGGGTCGGCAACGGGCGGTTGTCGACGCATTCCGTCGCGCCCTTTCGGCCGCCATTCTCGAGCCGACTTCTTGCCGCATCGGGGCGCGCTGTGGGGCAATTCGAGTCGAATCGGTTACAGGGGATGTAGCGATTCTACCGATGATGCGTACGGGGGACGTTGTTCAGTTTGCGCAGTCCGTGCGTCGTCGCGACGCGCGGATACGGCGTTTTCCACGCAACGATAAGATAAAGAAGGCCCCGGCGAACCAATGAACAGGCATTCTCGACCATGGACGACGATGGAGTCGCGGCGCAACGCCCTCAAGTCGCTTGTCGCAAGGGCATTCGGAATCGGCCTCGTTTGCCTGCTTTGCCCGAACGGGGCTTTCGGGCAAGGGGCGCCGGCGCCCGGATTCCGACCGATCGACCTCCAGCACGCGCCGGCGTCGGAGATCGCGATCCGCGTGCAACAGGTGGTCCGGGAGACCGATCCGACGGCCGAAGTGGTGATGGACCGCACGGGCAATCGGATCTGGGTCCGCGGCACGGAAGGCGCGACGCAGGTCGCCATGGAATTCGCCAAGACCCTCGATCAACCATCCACGCCGGCGCCCGCCGAAAACCGGCCCGCGATGTCCGTGCGCGGGTACCCCATTCCGGCTGAGCGACTCGCGGACCTGGTCGGCCAATTGCAGAGGCGTTTTGGCCAGGTCCCGGGAGTGCGGATCGCGGGGGATGAGCGGACAAGCCAGCTCGTCGTCGTCGCGCCGCTCGCCATCCAGAATGAAATCGCCGCGGGACTCGCCGGCAATCCGCCGGCCGGTGACACGCGTGCTCCGGCACTCGCGTCCGGGACACGTACGCCGCCGGGGCCATCCGATCCGATGGTCGGCGGTCGGCCGCAGCCCGGTGCGATCGTGCTCCGAAGGATTTCCTGGCAGGATTTCGAACGGTACCTGACCGAGTCATTCGGAGAACAGCTCAAGGTCCGCGAGGAGCGCGACGGCCAGGTCGCCGTGATTCAGATTCCGTCGACGGCGCGGGATCCCACGACGCTGCGCATCGATCGGCTGGCGAACACCGTGTTCGTGCCTGGCGGACCGGCCGCGGAAGGCAATTGGCGACAGGTGATCGATGCCTTGGACCAGGTGCGCCAGGAAGCATACAGCACGCGGCTCGTCTCGCTGCGCAACGCCGACCCGGCGAAGATCCACCAGGCGGTCAGCGTCCTGCGCGCCGCCTCGCAGCCTTCGGAAGGGGACGAGACATCGGCCGCCGTTCAAGTCACCGAGGCCGTACGCGGCTCGGGATTCCTGCCTGTCGCCACGCGGGAAACGCCGGCTCCGGCGGGCGGCCAGCCGCCGTCCGCGCCGGGCGCGGATCAACCGCCCGCGAACCCCGACGGCACGCAACCGGCGCCCGGCGCGCAGCCTGGTGAGGACGACAGCACGGCCCTGCTCGGCGACGTGCGGATCGTCTATGTTCCCGAACTGGGGGCCATTGTCATTCGCGGTCCTCGGCGGGCCGTTGAACGGGTGCGGCGGATCATCGCGGAGATCGAGGAACAGGCGAAATCGGTCCAACCGGAAGTCGAGATCATCGAGCTGGCGCACGTCAACAGCCAGGCGCTCGCGACGCTCATCGTGCAGCTCTATGACCAGGTCTTCGCGCCCCGGCAAGGTCCGCTCAGCATCACGTCGCTCGACAAGCCGAACGCCCTTCTGTTGATCGGCCGCTCCGAGCCGATCGGCGTCGTGAAGCAGTTGATCGCGAAGCTCGACCAGCCGGTGCCCGCCGAAACGCAGCTCAAGGCGTTTCCGCTCAAGAACATCTCGGCGATCGACGCCGAACAGCTTGTCCGCGGCTTCTTCGTGAACCAGCCGGGCGGAGGCGGCGCGGCGGGCGCGGGCGGCGCCGCGGGGGGAGCGGACGGTGATCTGCGACCGGCGCTGGGAACCCGCTCCCGCGTGATCGCGGACTATCGGAGCAACTCGTTGATTGTCCAGGCATCGATCCGCGACCTCGACGAGGTCGCCCTGTTCATCGAGAGCATCGACAAGGAAGGTCCCGAGGCGTCGCACGAGATCCGCATCTTCCGTCTTCAAAACGCACTCGCCGCGGATCTCGCGCCGATCCTCCAGGCGGCCATCGCGGGCACGTCGGTGACAACGACGCAAGGCGGCGCCGGCGCGCAAGCCGCGCCGGGCGGCCAACAACAGCAGGCGGGCGCGGGACAGGTCACCCGGCCGTCGACCCGGCTTTCCATCGTCGGCGTCGACAGCGCCGAGAACCGGATCATCGATTCCGGCGTCCTTACCGACGTGACGGTCTCCGCCGACGCGAACGTCAACGCGCTCGTGGTTCGAGCGCCCTCGCGCAGCATGAATCTGGTGGACGAACTGATCAAGCAGCTCGATCTGCCTCCGAACGTCGAGTCGCAGGTCAAGGTCTTCACGATCGAAAACGGCGACGCGACAAGCCTGTCGACGATGCTGCAAATCCTCTTTGGATTGCAATCAACGGGCCAGCAAGGCACATCCGCCCTGCAGCCCAACTTCGGAGCGCTCGCCGGCGCCGCGCCGGGAAGCGAAAGCCCGCTCATCCCGATCCGGTTCGCGGTCGACATCCGAACCAACAGCATCATCGCGACCGGTTCGGCGGGTGACCTGTCGGTCGTCGAGGCGATCGTGCTGCGGCTCGACGAGTCCGATTTGAACACGCGCAAGATGTTCGTCTACCGGCTGAAAAACGCTCCGGCGAGCGATGTGGCGAACTCGATCAGCAGTTTCCTGCAGAGCCAGCGGCAGATCTATCAGCAGAGTCTGTTATTCCAGCAGTCGGTGAGCCAGATCGAGCAGCTCGAACGGGATATCGTCGTCGTGCCGGAGCCAGTGAGCAACAGCCTGATTGTGAGCGTGACGCCGCGCTACAACGAGATGATCGTCCAGATCATCGAGGACCTCGACTTCCGGCCTCCGATGGTGATGGTCCAGGTGATGATCTGCGAAGTGACGCTGAGCGACGCGTTCGAGGCGGGAGTCGAGCTCGGCTTGCAGGATTCGCTTCTGTTCGACCGGGCGATCACCGGCGCCTCGACCGTCGTTCCTTCGGCGACGCCCAGTACGGTGACTCCGGCGACGCGCAACACGCTCGCGGGCCAGTCACTCAGCACGCTCGGCGTCGGCCGGTCCAGCGCTACACTCGGCTACGGCGGACTTGTGCTCGCCGCCGCCGATGATTCGGTGAACATCCTGATCCGCGCGCTGCAGGACGCGGGCCGCCTCCAGGTTCTTTCCCGTCCGCAGATCATGACGCTCAACAACCAGCCGGCGTTCGTCCAGGTGGGTGCGCGCGTTCCTCGCGTGACGGGCAGCAGCATCACGACCGGCGGCATCGTGCAGAACCAGACGCAGGACGAGGACGTGGGACTCCTCCTCCGCATCCAGCCGCGCATCAACCAGGACAAGCTCATCGTGATGACGGTCGACACCGAGAAATCCGAGGTCGGGCCGCTTTCGACGGGTATCCCGGTCGCCGTGAATGCCAACGGCACGCCGGTCATTTCCCCACAGATCTTGACGACGACGGCGCAGACGACGATCAGCGCCCACGACCACCAAACGGTCGTATTCGCCGGGCTCATCACGAAGAACCGCGAAGTATTGTCGCGCCGCGTACCGCTGCTCTCCGACATCCCTCTCCTCGGGCGCCTCTTCCGATACGACGTCGAGACCAACAAGCGGACCGAACTGCTGATCTTCATGACGCCGCACATCATCCAGGACGACCAGGACTACGACTGGATCAAGCATGTCGAAACGGAGCGGATGAGCTGGTGTCTCGCGGATGTGGTGGAGATGCACGGCGATGCGGGCGTCAGCGGCGGCCACGGGCTCTGGGGGCCGGCCCCGTCCCCATTCCTTTATCCCGATTTGGACCCGACCGGGTCCGAGTCGATCCCTGTACCGGATCCGGCCGACTTCGGACCGACCGACATTCCGCAAGCGAATCCCGGGGCGGCACCGACCTCGGAACCGAACGGCGAGCCGGCGTCCCAAGGCGGTTCGTCACGCCGCGCCTCGCCCCTCCGCGACGTCCGAGCCTGGCTCGGGCCGCCTCCGCCCCGCGAACCGCGTTCGGCGGGAGCCGCGCCCCGGGCCGTCCGTTATCCCCAACCCGCGAGCCCCCGCGCCGCAACGTCCGGCCCACAACTCAATATGCCGGGCACGGTATCGGGCTCGAACGCCGAACAAGCGGCCTATAGGGGTCCGTCGCCCGGTCCGGCGCCGGCCGGTTACGTTCCGTATGTCGACTACGGCACGCCGACGAACGGCGGCGCCGACGGTACGGCGCGCTAGCGCATCGCACCACGTGCGAGGATCGCGAGACGGAAGGAACTCGGCTCTGACGCGGGAAACAGACCATGGATGATCGAATGGCCCTTGGACGACGGTGGCTCGCCTCGATTCTCGTCTGCGCGCTGTGCGGATGTTCGACCGTTTCCAATTCGAAGCTCGAATGGCGCTGGCCGTGGAGCAAGCCGGGCGTCGTCGAGTCCGCCTATGAGGCGCCGACACGCATCGCCGTGATCTGGACTCCGGACGTGCTCGTCGTTCCGGGCCACCCAGCCGCCCGAGGATTCGGCGGCCGGATCTACTTCTACAACGGGTCAAACGAGCCCGTTCCCGTGGACGGACAACTGATCGTCTATGGATTCGACGACACGAACCCCGACGAGGCTAGCACGGTTCCGGAGAAACGGTTCGCCTTCACGCCCGAACAGTTCACCAAGCACTTTGGAGCGACCGAAATCGGCGCGTCGTACAGTATCTGGATCCCATGGGACCACGGTCAGGACCAGCGCACGGTCAGCCTCGTGCCGGTCTTCACGTCGGTGCAAGGCCATCGACTCGTCGGCGAACCAACCGTCAATGTGCTCCGAGGCGCCACTGCCAACACACTGTTGAGGAAAGACGAGTGGCTTCGGGACCAGCAGCGCCGCGCTGGAGTCGTGCCGGCCGGCTATGAGCAGTTCTTGAGTCCCTCGACGCAATCGACGCAATCAGCGGACGAACGCGCGAGTGGATCGTCCGACCGTGATCGGAGCGAACCGACGGGAACGCGCATTCAGACGATGACGATTCCGCTCACCCCCAACCTCGGTCGCCAACTCGAAGAGGTTCGTGCCGGCGTTATCGATCGCAACGGGACCCCTTCGGCGCCGTCCGTGTCCGGCGGGTCGCTATCCGACATCGATAGAAAACTGGAAACGATGGCCGCCCTGCAGCGCATGAATGCGGGCGTCTCCGCGCGGGAAGCCGCCGGTGCGCCCACCGCCATGGCCGACACGCCGAACGGCCGAGATCGCGGAAGTCCCGCATCCCACGCGTTCAACGGGGCGCCGCCGCCGGCTCCACCTGTAGCTCGTTTTGAACCGCATCGATTCCCGGTTCCAGCAAGGCCAATCGCCCCAGTACGTCGCGATCATGGTCCGTGGGCACGACACCCCGCAGAACAACAGTCGCCCCATCCGTACTCACGGACAGGCCCTTGACCTTCCGAAAACGGGGCAGCCGGGCAAGACGGGATTCGAACTGCTCGGCCGAAACGGACGGCGACGCGCTCGCCACGGCCTCGGGAGCCAATCGCAACGGCGCGCGGACCGTCTTCATCGCGCCGCCGCGGCTGTTCATTCCGCCCTGACCCATCATGTTCATGCCGCCGAACGACGACATGCCGCGGCCACCAAAGCCGCTCAGTCCGCTCAGTCCGCTCAAACCCGACATGCCGCCGAGCCCCGACATGCCGCCGAGCCCCGAGAGGCCGCCCGAAGACCGAAATCCACTCGTCCCCATGGTTCCAGTCGAGCCCATAAGGCTTCCGATCGTGGTCATGCTCTGACTCGATGCCCCCACGAATCCCTGGCTGTTGCGTTGAATGGCCGCGTCCGAACTGACGCTTCCGGTTTGGGACAGGCCAGCGGAGCGGGACGAGCTGCCGGAAATGCCCGCGCCCACGCTTCGAGAAGTGCCGCCGACGGAGGTCCCCGTTCCGCCAAGCTGGGCTTGAACGGGAACGGCGGACAGCGCGATTGCCATCGCGGCCACCGCCGCGATGAACGGCTCCCGGTTCGTTCCCAATCGGAATCGCAGAGTCATCTGAAACACTCCTGGCGGGTCGCAGGCGCCCGCTCGGCAATCGACGGTTGGCGCGGCTCGGTCCTCATCAAAACTTCATCGACCAATCGACGCGAACCAAACCACGGTTTCCTCGATCGGAACACGACCGCCATGGATTGTAGCCGATCGCGGCGCGGAAAGCACGGTCGAAATGCCTTGCGCCCCGCGTTTCTCCCGTCTTGCCGGTGTGGTAAAGTCGCCAAGAACTGAAACCGAGCGACGAATTCGAGGGTATTACCGGCGACCTGCGGAGTGGTTCGCCTCGCGTGGACGACGTCCGCGCCGCCTGTCCTGCTTCAGATGGAACTGGAATGACCGGCCGTTGGTGCCGCGTCGCACAATAAACCCCGGAGTAGGTACCATGGTTTCGCTCGCACTCGACCGTTGGAACCCGACTCGATGCGTTCGATCGACGGTCGGCATGCTCGGTCTCGTACTTTCGCTTTCCGGCGCGCTCGCCGCTTCGGGCGCGGAAAGGCCCTCGGCGCCGAAACTCTTGCCGGAAAACACGCTTGCGTACGTCCGGGTGGCCGGCGCCGACGAGTTTGTCGAGAAGGTCAAGCAGACGTCGATGGGCCGCATGCTCAACGATGACGAAGTGCGTCCGTTGGTCGGCGAGTTTTATCGGCTTGCGGCGGACGCGTTCAATCAAGTGCGGGATGACGTGGGGCTGAGCCTGGACGAGTTGCTTTCAATTCCCCAGGGCGAACTGTGCGCGGCGGTGGTCGGTTCGACCGCGGGTCCACCCGTTTTCGTTCTTGTGGCGGATGTCGGCGATCAGCTCAAACACGCCGATACGCTGATCAATCGGGCCATTCAGGAAGCGGGCAACAACAACGTGCGGATCGAGATGGAGACCCACGCCGGTGTGGAAATGACGATCCTCAGCCCCCCGGGCTCCCGCAATACCATGCGACTGGTGGTCTTCACGCGCGATTCGACCGTCGTGCTTTGCACGGCCGTCGAAACGGCCAAGCAACTCCTGGACGTTTGGGATGGAACGTCGGCGATCCGGACGCTGGCCGACAATCGCGCGTTCACGGCCATCATGTCGCAGTCGACTGGAACCAAGGAAGAACGACCCCAACTGAGCTGGTTCGCGGACCCGATCAACCTGGTCCGGAACATCGGTCGCGGTAACGTCGGCGCGCAAGTGGGTCTGGCCCTTCTGTCTCCGCTCGGGTTGGACGATCTCGAAGGCCTCGGCGGAAGCGCGATCATCGCGACGGAGGAATTCGATTCGATCGGCCACTTCCATATGTTGCTCAAGAACCCGCGCCGCGGCGTGCTCAAGATGTTGGCCATGACGTCCGGTGACTCGACGCCCGAACCGTGGGTGCCGAAGGACGCGACAGGCTATATGACCATACACTGGGACATGAATGTCACGTACACCGAACTGGCTACGATGTACGATCTGATTTATCTCCAGGAAGGCGGCATGGACAAACTGGTCAAGAGCCGGTTCTCGGACCGTCTGGGGGTTGACGTGCGAAACGAGCTGCTTCCCTTGCTGGGCGGCCGGTATACGATGGCGACCGCGATCGAACGTCCCGTCCGCGTCAATAGCCAGGTCACCGGCGTCGGCATTCGCATCAAGGACACCGAGGCCTTCCAAAAAGTGCTCGACAAGATCACGGCCAAGTACCCCGAGGCCCTTGAGCGACAGACGTACGGAGCGAGCGTCTATTACCGGATCCCGATGGGCCGTCAACCGCCGCCCGATTTCGATCAATCGATGATGCGTCTGCCGCAGCCCGCGTTCGCCGTTGTCGGCGACTACCTCGTACTGTCGGACAGTGCGAAGTTCATCGAGCGGTGCCTTGTGGCCCAAGCGACCCCCGGCGAATCGCTCGCCGATGATCCCGAATACAAATTGGTATCCGAGCGGATCCGCCACCACACGGGCGGCCGCATTCCCGGTTTTCTATCGTTCGCGCGTCCCGAGGAAACGCTCAAGAGCTTCTACGAGTTGGCCACGGCGGAAACAACCCGCCAGCGACTGACGCAAGCGGCGGCGGATAACCCGTTCTTCAAGCAGGTGGACGGCGCGCTCAGCGCCCACCCGCTGCCTCCCTTCGAAGTCATCGCGAAGTACCTCGCGCCGGCCGGCGCGATGATGCTGAGCGACGAAACGGGATTCCACTACATCTCGTTCGGCTTGAAAGGGGAGTAGGCGTTGCTGAGCCCCCGTCTGGCGACGGGGGCTACCGGTGATGCGCCCCCGTCTGGCGACGGGGGCTACCGGTTGCACACGCCTTGCCGATACGGAATACTCGAAACGCAATGGAATGGTCGGGCCAGATCGTTGGGCCCGCCGCGGCGGATCGAAAACCGTATTCGAGCGAGGCCCTGCAATGACCGCGACCCATGCGCCACGTCCCGCGAATTCGAACCACTCGGTCTGTTGGCTCTTTCCATCCGTCACCCTTGCACTCGCCGTATTCGCCGCCGGGATACCGGCCGGCGCCTATGCGGCCGAATTGGTCCGGCTCACGCCCGAGAATTGGTCCAAGTTCGCGCCGTCCGGCAAGGAGGCGGACCGGATCTATGGCGACTGGGTGCTCCAAAACGAACTCGTTATTTGCGTGATCGCTCAGCCCGCGGCGACGCGCAACGCGAACATGACGGTCCGAAACGTCGGTTGGGCGATCATCGACTTGACCCGGCGCGGCGCGGCGAACGACCAGTTGAGCGCCTATTATCCCGGATCGCTGCGCCACGCCTTCCACTCGGCCGACCGAATCCGCATCGAGGTCGACGGCGCGGAGATGACCGCGGACACGAGCGGGCCGATTCGCGGTTCGGCGATCCGCATCGCGTGCGACGCCGACGCGGCGGCCAATCAACCGGCGGCGACCGTGACCTATTCGCTGCGCGACGGCGATCCGTTCGTCGGCATCGAAACCACCTACTCGAATCCGCACGCGTCGGAGGTGTCGGTCGAGCGGACGGACACGATCCGAGCCGACAAGACGTTCGAGTTCGGAATCGGTGAGGAGAATCAACTGTTCTGGGCCGACGACGAGTGGTTCCGGCAAACGTACGGAGTGGTGGCCGGGGAGGGCGAACAGGTCGGTCGGAGCGGGAACCGGGGAGTGGTCATCGCTTTCCAGCGCGGCGGGGCGACTTCCGAGAAAATCGCGCCCGGTGCGTCGTCGATCTGGTCCCGAAAGCTCGTTCCCGCGGCGAACGCGCTGGAAATGGCGGGGATCGCGGCCCGCCTGCGAGGCCAGACGGTAAAGGACGTTCGGTTGGCCGTCCGCGACAAGCGAGGCCCCGTGCGGGCCGCCAAAGTCACCCTCCTGCGCGACGGCGCTCCGATCGGGTCCGCCCGCACGCCCGCGAACGGAACGATCGCGTTCGCGTCGAGACCGGGCGACTACCAACTGAAGGTCGAAGCGCTGGGACGACCCGAATGGACGGGCGAACTGGCGGTCGCGGGCAACCTGGAACGAACGATTGAATTGGGCCCGTGCGGCTATGTTCAAGGCCGCATCACGCGTGTCGGAGGCGGCCCCATTCCCTGCAAAGTGGCGTTCCGCGGGCTTGGTGATACGCCGACTCCCGATTTCGGCCCCGATACGGCGGTTACCGTGAAGAACCTCAAGTACAGCCACAACGGCCAATTCCTGCAGGAGCTCGGGCCCGGCCGCTATGAAGCGATCATCAGCTATGGCCCCGAATACGACGCCGTGTTCCGCGAAATCGAGGTCCAATCGGGTGGAGTCACGAACCTGTCGGCCGAGCTTGCGCGAACCGTCGAAACGCACGGGTGGGTCAGCGCCGATTTCCATAGCCACTCGACGCCATCGGGCGACAACACGTGCAGCCAGCGGGCGAGGGTGCTCAATCTGCTCTGCGAACATATCGAATTCGCGCCGTGTACCGAACACAACCGGATCGACACGTACGTGCCCCATTTGAAGGCCCTCAAGGTCGAACCGCTGATGGCCACGTGCAGCGGCATCGAACTCACCGGCCAACCTCTGCCGCTCAACCATCAAAACGCCTTCCCGCTCAAACTCGTGCCGAGGACCCAAGACAATGGAGGCCCGGTCACGCACGAAAACCCGTTGACGCAGATCGAGCGGTTGGCCCTATGGGATGCCGGGAGCGAGAAGCTCGTGCAGATCAACCACCCGAATCTCGTGCAGATGATCGGCGACCGGGATCTCGACGGTAAGCCCGACGGCGGATTCGCCGGCATGCTCTCGTTCATGGACGTGGTCGAAGTGCATCCGATGCAACCGATCCTGCTCGCTCCGAATTCCCCCGCGTTCAAGGAATCGAAATGGAACGCGATCTTCCATTGGATGCAGCTCTTGAATCTGGGCTATCGCGTCCCGGGCGTCGTCAACACCGACGCGCATTACAGTTTCCACGATTCAGGAGGCCTGCGCAACTTCGTTCACAGCTCCACGGACGATCCGAGCCGGATCGACGCGATGGAGATGGTGCGCGAGTCGACGGCCGGACACGTCGTCATGTCGAACGGCCCGTTCCTCGAAGTGTCGATGCGGCAAGGGAAGTCCGATAAGGCGGTGGGACCTGGCGGTATGTTGACGCTCGGCGGCGCCGAGGCGCCCCGCGTGCGGATCCGCGTCCAATGTCCCAACTGGTTCGACGTCAATCGGGTGCAGGTGTTCGTCAATGGGCGTCCGATCGAATCCGCCAATTTCACTCGGCGGACGCACGGCGACGCGTTCGGCGGGGCGGATGCAAGAGCCGTCAAGTTCGACCGCGAATTCGATCTGCCGCTCGCCTCGGATTCCCATGTCATCCTCGTGGCCGCCGGCGAAGGTTTGAAGCTCGGACCGGTGATGGGACCGAGGCTGGGCGAGGAGATGCCGATCGCCGTATCGAATCCGATCTATGTCGACGTCGATGGCGGAGGATTCCGAGCCAACGGCGACCTGCTCGACGTGCCCCTTCCCCTCGATGCGACGCCCGGCCTGCCGATCCGGTAGGGCGATCGGTGCTCGGCTCGATGATGCGGTGAAGAACGAACGGTCCGGCGGCGCACTTGTCCGCCGGCGGCGCGGGCGGTAGTCTGGTTCGCACCCCATCGCGCGGGGATTTCGATACCAACGGCCGATCGGAGCGTTTTCCGATGGGTGCGAACGGAGGACGAGGGAGCGAGCATGACCGAAGGCAAGGCAAGCGACGCGGCGAGTCGGACTCGGCGCGTCTTGATCGTGGATGACGACGCGGAGATCGTCGAGGCGATGCGCTACGCAATTGAGGCGCGCGGTTATCAGGTGATCGTCGCGCGGGATGGGAATCAAGGACTCGCCATGGCCGAACGCGAGAACCCCGACCTCATCATTCTCGACATGATGATGCCCAAACGGAGCGGGTTCCTCGTGCTCGAGAAGCTGCGCCGGTCCGATTCGTTTCCCGTCCGCGTCATCATGATCACGGCGAACGAGGGAAGTCGGCACAAGGTCTACGCCGAAATGCTCGGCGTCGACGACTACATCCGAAAACCGTTCGCCATGGACCGCTTGATGGACAGCGTGGACCGTCTCCTGGCCGGCGTCTAGGGCCGACTTTCTTGACTGCGCTTTAGGCGAATCGATAGTAGCCGTCCATTGTGTGACGAGACCGGCGAGAACGGACCGTCACCGGACATCGGTTCTTACCGAAGGTTCGGCCGATTCGTGGTCAGCCTTCCGTTCATCAATACGGAGGCATCGAGTCCGACGGCAAGGCGTCGCGCGCGAACGCGCCGATCGGACCATCGAGGAATCCGACCGGCTCAACGTGCGGTACATCGAGCTGCGTGGTGAACGGGCCGTTCCGAACGAGTGACCTGTCACCAAAGGCACAAAGGACATGGGGTCGGATGGACCTGGAACTCGGGTCATGAATTGCTCGGGCAGCAGTTCGTTTGCCCTGCGGTTCTTGAGGACGTGCTTCGAGTGCTCGCAAGTGTCGTGGACGTTGCAGTCGACGCTATGCAGTTGCATCCAGGTGATCGTATCCTTGAAGATCTATCGGGCGCCTTTTGGTTTTCGGATGGGCTCGAAGACCCCTTTCGGTGGGAGGTTTGCGACAAGTTCGGCGTTCGATGGGACGACAGATGGCGCACAGTTGAAGACGTTGTATTTGGTGTCGCGTCGTACCTCACGGCGCGCTAGTGTTGCGATGTCGATCAAGTCGGCGAATCGCATTCCGCTCTGCACTCTAGGCGAATCGATATCATCGGTACGGAGGAGTCGCGTTCGGCATGCGACGGACGCCGTCCGGATTGTCCCACGGACGATCGGCGCGATCAACCAGGTCCGCTTTCGGCGCGTCCCACGAGCAGAGTTCGACCAGCGTGTACATCCATTGGTTCAAGTTCCAGCACGCAATGTTCGCGTTGACGAACCACGCCGCCGCCACGCGCCGCTCGCCGGCCAGCACCATTCCCGCCATGATGATTGCCAAACGGAACCCCATCCGCGCGTCGAGCAGGGCGCCCATCGACGCCGCCATGGCGGCAAGACCGCCGATCAACGGCACCCTCGCCCGCACGGTCTTCTTGCGGTTGGGATTGGGCGTGGCGAGCCTTCGCCGTTTGTCGAACTGCGATGGACCGAGTTTTCGCTTGTGCCGAGGTTGCGGGCGCCGCGAGTTTTCTTTACGCTTGGCCATCCGTGGCTCCTTCCATGTCGTGGTTGTTTTGCAGCACCCACAGCATGGTCGAGAGCCACGTTTTCTCTAAGATCAATTCCGCCTCGGAACCGGCCTATCCGCCACCGTCTCCGTGTAGGCGTTTTGCCTAAAGTGCAGCTCCGACAGCCTCGTGATTTTTCCCGTTCCGAATATGCGATCCTGAAGGTAATCACGGAAGCTGACGGCCAGCTTCCCGCACGTCTTCTTCAGGCTTGCGAAAGTGTCGCGGCAGCGGCGACCGAGGTGCCGACGAATTTCCAGTTCCTCCACGGCGTACATGCTCTTGCATGCTCTTGATGAACGCCAGGGCGCACAGCGCGCGGACGTCGCTCTTGGCCGCCTCCTTGTAACGCTTCCGCGCGTGCTGCCAGCAGCCGACCTCGATGATGGCGCCGCCCGAGGCGGATACAGACCGTCGTAGCCGTTGTAGGCATCCGCCTGGAGATACCCGCGATGGCCCGCCAGGAAGGTGCCGGACCCACGCGCTCATGCGTGCGCGTGAATTCCAGCCACGCGCCGGAGTCCTCTTCCACGGGAATCGGTCGCGGTCCGCGCGGAATGTCGGCCGATACGACGTCGACCGGGATGAAGGCCGCCCCTCGAGCGCCGGCCGGTTCGCGAACGGGCCATTCCTCGGCCGCCAAACGCTTCCGCCACTGAAAGAACGACTGCGGACTTACCCGTTCACGGCGGCAGAACTCGCTCACCGAGCCCTGCGACCGTCTCCAACGCCCCAGCCGGGCCTCAGTGGACCTCCACCGCGTCACGCGATTTGGCGGCGGGCGACGACGTCCATCGCCGCAAATCCCGCGAAACGGCCAAAACAGCCAAGGCCCGCCAGTGGTGGCTGGCGGGCCTTGTTGGAATCGAGACAGGTTGTGGAATCCGAGTCAGTGGCGGGGGTGGGGATCGAACCCACGACACGCGGCTTATGAAGCCGCTGCTCTAACCGCTGAGCTACCCCGCCAAGGTGTTTTTTTTTTGATGCGACGTGGACGCCGGACAACGGCGGATTTTACGACGGGAAAGATCCGCGCGGAAGCCCACTCGACCCCCATGAGTATCCGCCCGGGCGGCGCCGTCGCTCGCGAAGCGCGCGTCGTCCTGCCCCGGGCTTTGATCGGACCGTCGCTTCGCGACTTGGAACGCGGAACGGATGCCCTGTCGCCGGAGCGATTCGCGGGATCGCCAGCTGGAACCTCTCGCCATCCGTGGGGCAAGCATCTTGCTTGCCGTCTCGTCACACGGCGGCTAACGATCGGCGCCGGACCGCGGCGATTGCGACGAGGCGCGCTCGAGGAGGTCGGCCGCCTTCGTCCAGACCTCGGCGAGATCGGGACGCCCCATCTTGGTCGCCGTCTCGGCCAGTTCACGGCGGACCTGGATGTCGTACGCGTCCTCGAACGCTTTCTCGTGGAGCTTCGAGAACTGGACGCGCAGCGTCTTGAGTTGTTCGGCGCGCGCCAACTCGTCCGCCGCCCGCGCGTCGCCGCCTCGAAGGAGGGCCTGCGCGTACCGGTGCCGCACTTCGTATTCGTGCGGATGCGATTCGCTCGACGACTTCAACAACCCGAGCGCGGACTCGACACTCCCTTCGACCAGAAAAATATCGGCGCGGAGCAGGCTTGCGGAGAGCGTTTTGGGGTCGGCGTCGAGCACGGCGTCGAGCAGGGCGACGGCCTGCGGGATCTCGGACTTGTTGTAATGGCACTCGGCGCGCAAGACGTCCCGCTCGGGCGAGGGAACCGATTGACGCAAGACCTCCACCGCGCCGTCGAAATCCTTTTGCTTGATGAGGCACTCGGCCAACTCGAGAAGAACCTCTTCGCGCGTCGGCTGATCGAAATTCCGGCGCAGCGACTCGCGATAGTACGCCGTCGCCTCCGCGTACGCCTCGAAGTCCTTGTTGATCAATCCCAAGAGGCGATGCGGTCGATAATCGGTCGGCGCCAACTCGGCCGTGCTCTTGAGGTAGACTTCGGCGAGCGTCGAGGCGCCGAGATCGTAGTAGATCACGGCGAGCAGCCGATGGGCCTCGACAGCGCGCGGCACGATCCCGATCGCCTCGATCAGCAATTGCTCCGCGTCGCGCGGGCGGCCGATACCGACGAGCGATTCGGCGGTCACGATGAGCGCGCTGGTCTTCAGGACGCGGTCTTCGATCGGCATCTTGAGCATCCGCTCGGCTTCCTCGAACTTGCCTTCCTTGTTCAGCAGGGCCGCGCGGAGAACGGTCGCGTGGACCGGATACGACGCGTAACGCTCGATCAGAGCGAGCTGTTGGCGCGCGGAGACCAAGTCCCCTTCCCATAATCGTTCCCACCCGCGGCGGAACGTGCCGGGCACGGAAGCCTCCGCCGATTTGCGATGCCGATCGGCCAATGCGCGCTCGCCCTTCGACTCGTAGTACTTCGCCATCGCCTCATGGCTCGGCTGGTGTGCCGGATCGCATCGCAAGGCGCTGCGCCACCAGCCGGTCGCGTCCTCGACGAGCCCCTGGACGGCCAGGACATCGCCGACGATATACCGCAGTTCCGGATCATTCGGGTGGCTGATCACCTTGCGCTGCGCGTTGTAGAAAACCTCGGCGCGCGCCGTGATCTCCTTCGCGGCGGCCAGTTGCCGATCGGCGTCCGCCGACCGGCCCATCGCGGCATAGGCTTGGCCGAGCGTTTGATGGACGGCCGAATCGTGGGGCCAAATCGAAAGGGCTTTTTCGAGCAAGGCCACGGCCTTAGCCGGATCGCGTCGAAACTGGGCGATGTCCGCCATCAGTTTGAGAACGTTCGCCTGCCGTTCCTCAGGCAACGCCTCGAGCGAGATCCCTTCGAGCCAACGGTCGGCGTCGTCGACGCGCGACGATCGGAACGCGCATTCGGCCAAACCAAGAAGAACGGCCGGTGATCGGTGGTCCCGTTCGTGACACGCCAGAAAATGCCTTTCGGCCTCATCGACCTTGCCTCCCTCGAGAAGCAGCCGTGCGAGCGCCTCATGGACGATGACGTGCTCCGGCGCGAATTCCAGCGCGGCGCGGTATTCTTTTTCCGCCGACACCGGATCATTGAATTCCGAGTAGGCCTCGGCGCGCATGATTCGCGGTTCGACATCGCGCGGATGCCACTGGATCCAGAAGTCGAGGCATTTGATCGCGTCGGCGATCTGATGATTGGCCCAGTACCCGTGCGCGAGGGCCTCGTAGACTTCGAGCACCGCTTCGTCGCCCAGGCCGCTTTCGAACAGTTTGACGAGTTGATCCTCGACGTCGTGGAACCGGCCGACCTGCGCGTGCACCAGAAGCCGCTGTCGATCGATATCGTACTTCGGCCAGCCGGACGCCTCGGCGGCCTTGAGTTGCCGCTCGACTTCCTCGAGCGCGCCGCTGCGCCGGCACGCAACGGCGAGTCGGTAACGGGACTCAGCCCGATTCGGCAGCATGCGCACGGCGATGCGCAGGTTTTCGATCGCCTCGTCGAACCGCTCATCGGCCAACGCGCGCTTCGCGCCGCTCATGGCGAGCGCATAGCGGGCGTGCCGATAGGCGGGCACCACGCCGATGGCGATCACGGCCAGCCCGATCAGAAGCGCGGCAAGCCGGCCGGTCGAACGGGTCGGTCGGAAGGCAACTCCCAACCGACCCGACTCCGCTACCGCGCGACTCGGGTTGATTGCCTGTCCATCGGACTGCGCCAAGGACGGCCTCAACTCCGATTCGTTTGACACGTTCGGGTCGCGCGCCGTTTCCGCCATGAGCGAAGATCAATCCACGAGATCGTATTTGAAGTCGTTTCCGGACGCCTTGATGTCGGCGGACAGACCACTCGTATCCGGAAGCGCGTATTTCGCGGGAAGCTCGTTTTCCACTTTCATCCCATCCTTCATGCCGCTTCCGTCCTTGCCGGCCATCTTCGCGAACATTTTGGCCATATCCTCGGGCTTCGGCTGGCTCGTGCCGGTATCCGCGCCGCCGGTCGATTTCGCGATGCCGACCTTGGCCTGCCCCATCGGCGCCCCCGGCCGACCGCCCGTCGTCAGCTCGAATTTTCCGTCGGCGCCCGTCTGTCCGGTCGCCATTTGCCCATCGGAGAACAGGAACGTGACGTTTGCACCCTGCACCGGGGCGCCCTTGTAGTTCACCGTGCCGATGACGGTTGCCAACTTCGGGCCGCCGTCCCCGCATCCCGCGACCAGGACGACCAGCGCGCCGGCGGCCAAGATCCACGCCCTCGCGATTCGCCTCGTTGTCATAGCTCGCTCGACCCCACCTGTTAAGAGACCATCGGTGCGGCCGATGCCAAACCGCGCATGCATCGCGAGGATTTGGTGGGACCGCACCAAGCGAAAAAGAAAAAAACGGGAGCGCGGCGAATCAATACCCCGCACTCCCGTTTCCAACGCCAAACCTCGCCTGGATCAACCAATGCCGGGCTGAACGTCGAGGCCCATCACCAAGTCCGACCGACCGTTTCCGCGTCCGCCGCGATGCCGAGCAGACGGGAGATCAAACCGATCGATCGGGAGCCCGGTTAGAAATTACCGACCGGCTTACCGTCCGCGCGGCCGCCGAGGTACTGGTACGTCTGGTAGTTGATCGTCTTCGTCAGGAACTGAACGCTGCCGTCGACGAGCACAAACTGGGCACCCGCGCTGTGCCGCGACCGGAATCCCCACGAATGGTTCCAGTTCGATTTCGCAAAACACTGCGGATAGGGATATCGACGATTCGTGGCATCCGCCTGGTCCGTCGCGCAGGTCGTGAGCGAGTTGATCGGCACCGATGTCGACGCGTGCGCGTTGCCCATGCCGTTGTAGTGCCACATGCCGCCCGTGTGGTCATGGCATGCCGGCAGGATCTCGCCGATCAAGATGACCTGCGATGTTCCGTCGAGCACCGAGCTGAACGCCATCTTTCCTTCGAGTCCCATGCGGCTGAACATGCCGGAAATGTCTTGCTTCCGCCAGGTATTACCGTGATCGGCGTTCCAGGGCAGCGCTTCGTAATGGACGCCCCTGGTGTAATACTGGTTGCAATTCCCGTCGGCTGAAACCGTCGCTTGCGAACCGAGGCTGCCGCAGTAACTCGTCTGAGCCCAGTTCGTGTCGAGACCCAGCGGATCGACTTCGTCCGACGGGCAGTGCGCGTACGGCACCACCGTTTGACGCAACAACCGGCCGCTCGCATCGACGATCGAATCCCAGCCGACATTAGCTTGAATCGACGGGCCGGCGTTCCCGCCGACCGACATCGACGTCGCCCAATTGATCTTGTCGTAAACCGTCTGCTGTTCCACGTACGGCAAGATGCGCGCGTGCCAGCTCAGCGCCTTCACGTTCCAATCCGAGCTCTGCATCGTCCACAAACCGCCTGGGGGCAGCGTGTTGAACGTATCGTGGTAGTTATGCATCGCCAACCCGTACTGCTTCAGGTTGTTGCCGCAGCTCATGCGGCGCGCCGCCTCCCGAGCGGCCTGGACTGCGGGTAGCAACAGGGCCACCAAGATTCCGATAATCGCGATGACCACAAGCAGTTCGACGAGCGTGAAGCCTCGCCTACCGCTACGCACGGACGTGCTTCGCATGGTTGAACCTCCCGATGCTGCGGAAAAGATGAATGAAGGAAAAGACCCATTTCCGACAAACTAGGCAAAGAATACCCTACCTCGCGTCCTATTGCAAGCGTTTTTCGGAAAAGGACCTGAACGCCGGCCCTTTCCACCCGAAAGGCCGGGTTCACGCCTGAAGTTGTCCTCCATCCCTTTTCGGCCGGGGACCGGCGACGCGGTGAACTAGAACCGATCCGATGCCGCATCGCCCGGATGCGGCGTGTCCGGTCCTAGCGGCTGCGCGACGCGTGTCACCCGGCCCGCCCGGCACGCGACCTTTTGGACCGACCCGCCGGGCCAGTGGATCTCGAATTCGATCGGCTCGTCACTCGGCGCGATGCCCCAATCGAGACGCGGGTCATGCGCGGCAAGGTAGCTTGTGCCGCCCTTGACCAGCCGAAGTTGTTTTCCGTTTCGAGTTCGGAGGAACACGTGGGCTCCGATCGCGCCGCGGTTGGCGGTTGTTCCGATCAACGCCAACCGCGCTCCGCGCCCGGCAACGGCCGTGTCGTTCCGCAACAGGGCGAGCGGTTGTTCGTTGTTGACGAACACGAGATCGCTGTCGCCGTCATTATCGAAATCGCCGACCGAGAGGCCACGACCGGCGTGCGGGCTGCCGAAGTAGGTCGCGCGGTGGAAATCGAATCGCTGGAACCGGCGCCCGTTTTCGTTGACGAGCAGGAGGGGCAATTGGAGCACCGGAGCGCCTCGCGGATGATTGACGACATGCCCGTTCGCCACGACGATGTCCTCGTCGCCGTCCCGATCGAGGTCGTGGAACATCGTGCCGAAACCGACGAAGAGCCCGCCCAGCGCGGTCACTCCCGTCGCGCGGCTGACGTGCAGGAACTGCTCGTTCCCGTCGTTCCGATACAGGGCGAACGACTCGACTTCGAAGTTCGCGACCCAGATATCGGGCCGGCCATCAAGGTTGTAGTCGCCGAGATCGACGCCCATACTTCCGTTGGGCGTGCCCCGATCGTCGACGGCGACGCCGCTGATGACCGCCGACTCGCGGAAAACGCCTCGACCGTCGTTGAAGTACAGGAAGTTCTCGGTGGTGTCGTTGGCGACATAGATGTCGAGGTCACCGTCGAGGTCGATATCGCCCAGGACGACTCCGAGCCCCTTGCCGCCCTTGCGAAGGCCGCTCTCCTCGGAGACGTCGAGGAACGTTCCGTCGGCCGCATTGCGGAAGAGTTTGTCGGGAAGCGGCGCAAAGACTTTTGGAGGGCAGACGTCGACGATATCGGGTCCTGAGCCCTGGCACTTGGGATGGTTGCTGAACGACCAATCCACATAGTGCGCGACGTACAGATCGATCCACCCGTCGCCGTCGACGTCGCCCCAACCGGCCGCACTGCTCCAGAGTTCATCCACGATCCCCGTTTCGGCCGTCCGTTCCTCGAACGTTCCGTCGCCTTGATTGCGCCAAAACTGAATTCCGCCGTAGCCCGTGATCAGCAAGTCGTCGAAACCGTCGTTGTCGAAATCGCCCGGAAAACAGCCGTGCGAGTAGTACTTGGACGGAAAGCCCCGCCCGGCGGGCTGCGAGATGTCGCCGAATTTCCAATCGCCCTGGTTGCGGAACAACCGGCCTGGCAAACCCAGGATGTTCTTGCCTTCGTACGCGCCGCCCCCGACCGCGAACAGATCGAGAAGGCCATCGCGGTCGGCGTCGACGATCGCGGCGCCGCCGCCGAGCGATTCGAGGATCGCAATGTGGCCCGCCTCGCGCCCGTTGTGATAGGTCGCATCCACGGCCGATGCGGCCGTCATGTCCGTGAACACGAACGCGGGCCGAGCCGCGTCGACCGGCGAGTCGGGGATGTCGATGGTGGACGAAGGCCGGTTGTCGCCGCCCTCGTTCGGTCGGCAGGCGGTGATGCAGGCGAGCGATCCCGCTACGACGAGTACCAAGCCGACTGTTCGAGCGTGCATCGCCGACACCGTGATCCGGGCGCTGGACGGTTCGAGGAACAACCCGAAAACGACACGAGGCCTATTGGGCGGCCGCAGCCGGTTTGGCCCATCGCACATAGTCCACACCCACCATGTGCGCGGGCACCGCCTGGGGATGCGTTCCGATGATCTCGATCGTCAGCCGATGCTCGCCGGCCTCGAATCGCTTCGCGGGGAACGCCAGGACGCCGGTCGTTAATACGTCGGGGAAGTTGAAAAGGTCGAGCGGACCTCCGATTTTCTCGCCGTCGAGATGGAGTTGGGCGATGCCGTAGTCGCGAGCCCGCGTCAAAACGATCTCCAATTCAAACGCGCCGGACTCGGCGAGCGGCAGGGCCAATTCGAGCTTGGCGCCGGGCCCCGCACCGGTCCACCAAAGATGCTCACCGCCGCTCCAGCGATCCTTCGCGAAACCCCTCATGTCCTGCGTACCGGCCGATCCGGCCGTCTTCGAGAGAACGCGGAGTTTCTCACCTTCCAGACATCCGGGTACGGTCCCCGTCGCTCCGTCGATCGGCGCGGCCGGGCCGCGCGGGGCGACCTGACCGGGACCCGCGAGATAGGCGATCAGGTCGCGGATCTCGTCGTCGGCCATTTGATCGAGCAGCTTTTCGGGCATGAGCGAAAGCTCGGACAACTGGCGGCCGTCGATTTCCGACTTGGCGACGACGACCGTGTCGTTGATCGTGCGGAGCGTCAGCGCGCTGTCGGTTTCCGCTTCGATGATCCCGGAGACCACGCGACCATCCGACGTGGTCACGACGGTCATGCGGTAGTCCTTGCCGAGCACGGCGCTTGGGTCGACGATGTTGTCGAGGATGTAATCGAGGTCGGCGCGATTCGAGCCGGTGATGTCGGGACCCACCTTGCCTCCTTCACCGAACAGCGTATGGCACGACGCGCAGGTCGCGTCGAACGACCGGCGGCCTCGGCCAGGATCGCCCTTCTTGATCGCATCGGCCGTGAGTTTCTTCTTGAGGCGGTCGATCTGGCCCCGCTTCTCGTCGCTCGTTGCCCGAATGTCTCCCCACACCTGTCGGATCCGCGCGGCGAGGTCGGCATCGTCGAGCTGGAGCATCTGCCGCACGTGGTAGGCGTGCACGTCGGTCCTGGGGACTTTTTGGTCGCGGACGGCGTCGAGCAGCAACCGGGCGGAAGCGGGACGGCCGGCAAGTGTCGTGACGGCGTCGGCCCGTTCGGTCGTTCCCAATCCGTCATAAAGACCCAGGATCACGGCGGGAGTCCGGGCGTCTCCGAGCGCGGCGAGCGCGCGGAGCACGTCGGGTCGAAGATCGGGGATCTTGAGCGCGGCGTGCATCGATGGCGCCGCGCCCGTGTCCCTCCCGCGGACGAGGATATCGAGCGCGCGGCGGCGGACGGCCCCGTCGCTTGCGGGATCGGCGAGCTGGGTTCGGAGTTTCGGGAAGATCCGCTGGTCGCCGAAGACGACGGCGATCGTCTCCGCCATTTCCCGGACCCGCCCATCGTCGCTCGCCATCGCCCGTTCGAACGCGCCCGTCCACGCCGGCGGAGCGGGGATGTCGACGCGCCCCTGAAACGCGTTCAGCGTTTCCTCAAGGCCGCGGCGCCGGACCGATTCATCCTTCGCCGCCGCGACGTGGGCGAGGACCTGGTCGAGCGACCCGTTGTCGGCCGCCGCCCGGCGCAGCAGGAACCGGGATACGCGATCCATGCGCGCCGTTTCGGCGAGCCGGATCGCGCGAGCCGGATCGGCTTCCACGAGCGGTTCCGCCGCATACCAGATCAGGAGCGGCAAATTGAAATCGCTCGCGTCCTCGGCATGCGCCAGCAACCGTTCGAGCCATTCCCATCGGTCGCCGACCGGGATCCGCTGCGCGGCGGACGCGAGGTACAGGCGGACGACGGGCGAGCTGTCCTCGGCCGCCATCCGAACACACGCGTCGCGCACGGCTGGCGACGCGTCGCGGTCTTCCCACGCGAGCTGAATCGCCCAGGCGCGGACGTATTCGTCGGAAGATCCAAGCATTTGCAGGATGGCCGGATCGTCGAGCTTTCCGGCGGCGTGGAGCGTCCATGCGGCGCGCAATTGCATCGAGACATCGCCGGACGCAAGGTACTTTCGGAGCATCGCGACGGACTCGGCCGACACGCCGCGATGCTGCAGGATCCGGCGGGCCGTCCGCACGAACCACTCGTTGGCGTGCTCATGCATGGCGACGAGCTCGGCGTCGCCCAGCGTTTCCAAATCCCCGCGCCGAACAGCCGGTTCCCCATGGCGGATCCGATACACACGGCCGTTCGTGCGATCCCAGATTTCCGGGTTCGTGCGATGGCACGCGTTGCGGTCGTACCAATCGATCAGGTAGACCGAACCGTCGGGTCCGTACCGGAGATTGATGCCGCGGAACCACTTGTCGTTGGCGAGCATCAGGTCGGGACCGTGGCGGCCGACGTATCCCGAGCCGCGTCGTTCGAGCAGATCGTTGTTGACGCGATTGCCGTGGATATTGTTCATGAAGAGCTGATTGCGGTAGGACTCCGGCCAATTGTCGCCGAGATAAATCATCGCGCCGCAGTGGGCGTGCCCGCCCCCCGCGCGCGATGTGCCCCGCGGCAATTCCGGTTCGTGGCCCCACCACGCGTGATCGCCGATGTTCCCCTCGTAATGCAGGTGATCCGCGATCGTCGGTATGTCCTCGTAAACGTATCGATCGAAATGTGAGCCCGACTGCCGTTGGTAACGGGCTCCCTGGATGATGTGGAACAGGTGGGGAATCACGCAGGCCGTCGCGAACGCCTGGCCCCGGTCATTGAAGTCGACGCCCCACGGATTGCTCGTTCCCCACGCGAACACCTCGAACACGCGGCGCGTCGGCTGGTACCGCCAGATCGCCGCGTTCATCGGAACACGCTGGTCGTCGGGAGTCCCCGGCGCGCCGACGCGCGAATGCGTGAAGACGCCGTGGCATCCGTAGAGCCAGCCGTCCGGTCCCCAGAGGAATCCGTTGAGCGTCTCGTGCGTGTCCTCGTAGCCGAAACCGTCGAGCAACACTTCGGGGGGGCCGTCGGGATGGTCGTCCCGATCGCGGTCGGGAATGAATAGGAGATAGGGCGCGGCGCCCACCCAGACGCCGCCCATGCCGACTTCGAGCCCGCTGATCAGGTTCAGTCCCTCGGCGAAAACCGTGCGGCGATCCGACCGGCCGTCGCCGTCGGCATCTTCGAGAATGACGATCTTGTCGCGCCCTTCCCCTTCCTTCGCCCGGTTCGGATACGTGTACGCCTCGGCCACCCAAAGACGGCCGCGCGCGTCGATGGTGAACGCGACCGGCTGGTGGACGTCCGGTTCACCCGCGAACAGGTCCACCTGGAACCCCTCGGGAACGACCATCCGCGCCGCCGCGTCCTCGGGCGATAATCCCGCGGCGAGTTCGGCGCGTCGCTTCGGCTGCGCGGCGCGGTATTCGAGCGCGTTGACCTCGGCCCGCTCGTGCATGAGCACGTGGCATCCCTTCATGCCGCCGACGACACAATCCGGAAGCCCGTCGCCGTTCAGATCGCCGACCGTCAATTGGCGGCCGATCCCCGCTTCGCCGTCGGCCAAGTAGGGGATCCACTCGACGCCGTTCGGACCTCGCGCGAGCTTGAACCAATAGACGACGGCGCCCGCGTCCCAGAGGGGGCTTTGGCGGTGGTGCGACCAATAGGTCTTTCCGGTGACGATGTCCTTGAGCCCGTCGCCGTCCATATCGACCAGATTGACGCTGTGCAGTTCGGTGAACACCAGGCCGTACGGATTCTGCTCGGGCTTGTCACCCATGACCAGATGGGGTTCGAAGACGATCGTCTCGCCGTCGCGCCGTTGTTCGTGCCAGGCCAGTCCGTATTCGTGCGCGGCGAGGCTTGTGATGACGTCGTTGTCGCCGTCACCGTCGACGTCGTAGGCGTACATCTCCGCGCCGCCCGGCCCCGAGAAGGCCGCGGGATGCAGGACCCACATCGGGTCTCCATCGACCTTTTCAGGCTGTTCGAACCAGCCATCCTTCATCAGGACGTCGGTTCGCCCGTCCCCGTTCACGTCTCCCACGCCCAATCCGTGTCCGAAAGGATGCGGCGCGATCCGATCGCTGATGACGTGGAACGTCCACGCCGCGAACGGCCGTGCCGGATCGATCGTCGCGTACCCAAAAAATCCCTCGTGCGTGCAGATCAGTTCGGGCGTCGCGTCGCCGACGATGTCGACGAGCTGGGGGCTCTCGTTGGCGACACCGTCCACGACCGTGTGTTTGGGCCATGGCCGATTCCAACCGTCCGGTCCGGGGTTTTCGTAGACGAAAGCCGGCGTTCCGGGAAACCCGACGGCCAGGACGTCGGCGTAGCCGTTGCCGTTGAAGTCGCGGACCCATGCGAAAAAATGGTCCGAATAGGCGTTGCGATTCTGCTCGACGGCCGGATAGATCTCGCGTTTTTCCGAGAATTCGGGGCCGCGGAACCAATACGGACCGTAGACGACGTCGAGGTTACCGTCTTTATCGAGATCGCCGAAGTTGGCGCCTTCCGAATAATACACGTCGGTGAGCATGCGCCGTTGGAATCGGTCCACCATGCCGCCCGCTTGGCCGCGGGCGTTCTGCGAGGCCCCGATGAAAACGCCGATGAGAACGATGGGAAGCAGGGGGATGCGCCCCGCGGGGACGCGTCGGAGCGGTGTTCGGTCCGGCCGGCGGGTATTCGCGGAGTTGGTCATCGGCAACGACCCCTACAAGTCGGGTGGACGATCGAGAGCGGAGCACGGGATATGGCACAATCATGCGTTACGGCGCGGGTGCCCGTCCAGCCCCTTTGGCGGAATCGGACCGCGGCGATTCCCTCGAAACCAAGATCGAGTACGATGGTGCGAATAACGACCATTGTCGCGGGCCGGAGATTGCCTGCGGTCCCCCACCATGTCGCAACCGGCGACCGGGCGCACGACCGCCGACCGAGGGCGGTAAGCAGAGGAAAGGACGAGGCGGCCATGTACGGACCCAACGACGAGATGATCGCAGTCTATATCCTGATTTCGATGATCGGCGCCGCGGTGATCGTCAAGATCATCTGCTCGGCGTTGACCCGGATCGTATGCTGCAGCCTCGAATACTCGCTGAAGTCGCGACTCGCCCAATCGGGCATGCGGGCCGACGAAATCGAACGGGTCCTACTGGCGGGCGGCAAGGATGCGGCGATTGCGGCGAAGAAGACGGCAAAAGCCTGCGAGGCCAAGACGCCGTCCAAACCCGAAAAACCGCTCGCCGGCAAGTCCGACGGCGCCTGGCTCGACTACGACGCGCCCCGCTCCTACGCTTCGTCGCGCGACGCCTAGCGTTCGTCACGGCGAACAACGCGGATTCGCCGTTGGACGGTTTTCGGGCAAATCGCCGGGAGCCATGCCCTCATCCTGGAAGGCGAGGCGTCTCGGCGCGGCGCCGCAGGACGACGACCGTGTCGGCGATGTCGTTGTTGAGTTCGAGCGGTTCATCGAGGTCGTACCAGAAATCGAATACGTCGCGGAGTTCCCATTCGGGGACTCGGGCGAGCAGCCGCTTGAACTGGCCGGCGGTGTACAGTCGCAAGGGGAATTCATCGCGCAGCCGCAGTTCGCGGCGCGGCTCGCGGACGAGCATGCAGACGCGGAGCCGCTCGATCCGGGAGCGCCGGTCGCTCGACGTCACGCGCAGCGTCGTCGTCACGCGCGTCGCGCCGCGCCGCGCGGTCCAGCGCTCGATGCACGATTCGTCGGCGCCGGGTGGGAGCAGGTGCAGGCCGAGGATGAAGAGGCCGCCCGGCTTCACATGCCGGGCGACATGGCGCAGGTGGCTTTGGGCGGTGGATTCGGTGAGCAGGTGCCGGAACGAGTTGAACGTGCTGAACGCCGCGTCGACTTTGCGCGGGAGTTCGAATGCGGTCATGTCGGCGGTGAGCACGCGCGCGTCGAGCCGCCGAGCTTGGAGCCGCTTCTTCAGGAACCGCAGCGCCTGGGCGTTCAGGTCGAACGCGGTCAGGTCGAATCCGCGCCGCGCCATTTCGACGACGAGTCTTCCGCTGCCGCACGCGGGTTCGAGCAGCGAACGCACGGGCCGCAGCGCGTAACGCTCGAACGCCCGTTCGAAGAAATCGCATTCCCGCGACGTTTCGTCCGCGAACGCGAGGTCGAAGTAGCGGGGGAAATCGTACCAGCTTTGGCGCACAAGGGGCATGGAGTTCGACCTGATCGTCCGGGGGATCGGGGGGCTCGAGACATCGCGATTGCGATCCGCCGCGTCACGGCGCGGCGGCTCGCCACGACGCGGAGACCCGCGGCGGATGGCACAACGTCTGGTAGATGACGCAATGGCGTTCGACGAGCTGGAGCAATTTATCGAGCCGTTCGGCGGGCGCGTCGGAGTCAAGTGTGAATCGCAGATCGATGCGCGTGATGCCGATCGGCGCGGCGCGGTCGACGCCCAGCGTGCCACGGAAATCCAGCTCTCCCTCGGCCTCGATCGTGCCGCCACGCAAGGGGATTTCCATCGCGGTGGCGACGACGCACAGCGTGACTCCGGCGCAAGCGACGAGCGCGTCGAGCAGCATGTCGCCCGAACAGGCCGTGCCTGCGGGGCCGCCGGCCGCCGGATGCAGGCCCGATTCGACATCGCCCGAAAAGGCCTTGACGCGGCAGAGCGTCCTTTCGACATCGAGTTGCCCGCGCGCGCGCAGCGTCACGACGGCCGACGCGGGATCGGCGCGATACCGGGCCTTGATCGGCGCTTGGCGATTCCTGAGTTCATCCGATCGCATGGTGCGACGCGTCTCCCCGAAAAAGGACTCCCGTCGCTCGCCTCTCCGAGGCGAGTTTTCAGTCGCTCGCCTCTCCGAGGCGAGTTTTCCTTTCGCAGACTTTAGTTCTCAGCGCAACACGCCTCGGAGAGGCGTGCGACATTCCGAGGCGAGTTTTCCGTCGCTCGCCTCTCCGAGGCGAGTTTTCC
>VGZC01000059.1 GCA_016872725.1 Planctomycetota bacterium | reverse complement strand
CCCTTCCAAACCTCTCCCACTTCAACGCGTCTCGGAGAGACGCGCGACTATCGCCTCTCCGAGGCGAGTACCCCCTTCCAAAACCTCTCCCACTTCAACGCGTCTCGGAGAGACGCGCGACTATCGCCTCTCCGAGGCGAGTACCCCCTTCCAAAACCTCTCCCAAAGTCGCTCGCCTCTCCGAGGCGAGTACCCCCTTCCAAACCTCTCCCAAAGTCGCTCGCCTCTCCGAGGCGAGTACCCCCTTCCAAAACCTCTCCCACTTCAACGCGTCTCGGAGAGACGCGCGACTATCGCCTCTCCGAGGCGAGTACCCCCTTCCAAACCTCTCCCACTTCAACGCGTCTCGGAGAGACGCGCGACTATCGCCTCTCCGAGGCGAGTACCCCCTTCCAAAACCTCTCCCACTTCAACGCGTCTCGGAGAGACGCGCGACTATCGCTCACCCACGACGCGGCACCGCGCAACGGATTGTGCCGAATCGAGTTGAGCCGACGGTCGAGCTTCGCAGCGTACGGCGCGTGATCGACCGTCGCAATATGGGCAAACGGCTTTCTTCGCGGGAAATCTCGAAATCCGGACCCTCCACCCCCATGTAGGGGTGTCCGACGGGAAGGCCAATGAATACATTGACGTGATTCGGTTCCGCTCGAAAGGACGCGGACCGACGAGGGCCGACAACACGGAGTTTTCTTCCAAAGAGTTTCTGAACCATGTGCCTACTGGCGATCCAATACCGTTTGGTTTCCGAGTCCCCCATTCTAGTGGCGGCGAACCGGGAAGAGTCGTATGAACGGGTGAGCTCGAGTCCGTCGATCCAATCGGGCAAACCGCGTGTCTTGTGCGGTGTCGACCAACAGTGCGGCGGAACGTGGCTGGGCGTGAATCAGCACGGGATGTTCGCGGGCGTGTGCAACCGGCCGAAACAGGCGACGCCGGCCTCGCCGCGGTCGCGAGGCCTGTTGTGCCGGGACCTTCTCCGAGCCGGTTCGGCGCGGAAAGCGGTCGACATGGCGCTCGAAGAGCTGTCGACGGGCAACTACGACGGAGCCAATTTCGTGGTGGCGGACAGCGAGAGCGGTTGGGCCATTCACGCGGGGGACGACTACGAAGTGGTGCCCCTCGAGGAAGGGCTCAACATCGTCGCGAGCGGCGACGTGAACGATCCGCGCGACGATCGTGTGAAACTTGCCCAGCGGCTGCTCACGCTCCAGACGCTCGATTCGCCGGTCAAGTTCCTGGCGGTGGCGAGCAAGGTCTTCGCGCGTCCGCCGGCGGGCCCTATGCGGCCGGGCATGGTCGTCCGGGACCGGAATCGCGGAACGGTGAGTTCGACGCTGCTCGCCCTGGGACTGAAACCGCGCGACGCGATCTTCCAATACTCGGCGGGCGCTCCGGACCAAACGAAGTACGAGGATTTTTCGCCGTTGCTTCGCGATATCCTGAGCCGCGGGCTTCGCGAATCGCGGGCGAAAGCGAAAGCGACTTGATCAGGGCCCCTGATCAGGGCCCATGTGGCTCACCGCCACGTCGAATTTCCGACGTTGTTTCCACGACCGCTCGGTTCGTGCGCGTCCTTCTTGTTCGCAAGAAGGGCATCGCGCGGGGTGACGCGTTCGCGCGTCATGCGCGACGCGCCCCGCGACTCGGCGCGCGGGTCGAAGGCCCGGCGCGGTTCAGCCGATGAAGGACCGCATTGCCTTGCTTGCCGTCCGCGCGGACTTGTCCGCACGCGCGGAGGCAGTAGGCGATCTTCTGCGCGATCCAACGCGGACAGCCGAGACTTGCGGCGAGATGCCCGGTGTGGAACCGATCCGGAAGCGAACTCGGAAGGAACGCGCCAAGGTCGTCGGACGTCGCGAGCCGTCGCGTGTCGCTCAGATGGACCAGCTTCTGATCCTCGACGCGATAATCGGGACCGTTCCAGCGCTTCCGACCGGTCCGCGGATACCGGATCTCCTCGATGTCGCATAGGGCCGCGTCGATGGCGAGCGACGGATGGGGGAAGATCCGGGCCAGATAGACCATCTCCTGGAAGACGTCGAGCAGGTCGCCCTGTTTGGGGCTATAGCGCCGACGCACGACGGCTCCGCGGCGCCGGTCGAGCTGCACGAGGAGTTTGCGGCGCACGATCGGCTTGACGACGAGCACGCGGTGCCCGTCGGCGAGCAAGGCGTCGAGTTTCGCGCGGATGGCGGCGAGCGATCCATGCTGGATTTCGATCAGAGTCCCGTCGCGCGTCGCGTCGATGCGGTAGTCGCCGATCCGAACCTCGCAGCTCGACGGCGTCCCGGCGTAGATCCGCTTCAGTTCCCGGTGCAGTGACGTTTCCATCCGTCCCGCCATCGCGTGGTCACCGACCCGCCCGTCGATCAGGGCGCATCGAGGCCCAGGTCCCGGATCGTCAGCAGGGACGCGAACGCGCAGCCGCGCGCCGCGAACGCGTCGGCGGCGCCTTCGAGCCGGTCGACGACGGCGAGGACGCCTTCCACCTTCATGCCGAACGCCTCGACACGCTCGATCGCCTTCCACGAACTCCCGCCCGTCGTCACGACATCCTCGAGAATCACGCACCGCTCGCCGCCCGTGACGGGACCTTCCACGTCGCGTCCCGTGCCGTGCGCTTTCGCTTCCTTGCGGACGATGAAGCCCTTGAGCGGTCGGCCGCGCAGCGAGGCGAGCGTGATGACCGCGCCCGTGATCGGATCGGCTCCGATCGCCATTCCGCCGACCGCGTCGGGCCAATGCCGTTCCAACCGGTCGAGGATCCCTTCGCCGATCAACCGGGCTCCCTCCGAATCGAGCGTAACGCGGCGACAATCGAGATAGTATGTCGCCGTTTTTCCGGAAGCGAGCGTGAATTGGCCGCGCGCCAGTGCCAGGGATTGGATGAGCTCGATCAATCGGCTTCGGTCGTACACGGGCCTTCCCACCACGATTCTAACGGCGGATCGAGACGCGCGATCCGATCGACAAGATGTTGTAGACGTCGGCCGCATCGCGCGGCGCGAGGCTGATGCAACCTTGGGGTGTCGTCGACGACGCGACGCGCGGCGCGCCGTGGATGCACAGGTTGCCCGCTCCCAAATCGATCCATACGCCACCGTAGGGATTCGACGGATCATGCGAGGCGACCGGCGCTCCGTCGCGACCATGATATGTTCGGCCCTCCTGCTTGCCCAGAACCATGTACTCACCCGATACCGGTTCGGGATCGCGGCCGACCTGGATGGCGAACCGGCCCGCGTACAGGTCTTGAACATAGAGCGTCAATTCGCCGGCCACCGTGTCGATCTCCGCGCCGAACGGCCCTTCCAATACCTTGATCGTGAGACCCTCGACCGTCGCATTCGGATCATGGATGCCGTTGATGTTGCGAAGAAGCTGCGCGGGGATGCGGTGCTGTTCCGCGACCTGCTCGATCGTTTCACCCGCCGCCATCGTATGCCGCGGCAGGAGCTGATGTTCGCGGGAGTAAACGACGCGTCCGGCGAGCGGATCGAGCAGTTCCTCGGCCGCGCGCCGGTCCGCTTCGGAATCGGCCGCGCCGCGATACGCGTGCGACAGGACGCGGAGTGCTTCCGAGTGTTTTTCGGAGGCGATCAGGGACTGAGCTTGCCGGATCGCGTCACCGATCGGCGTCGCGGGCGTCGCTTCGGATTGGGGCGCCTCCGATGTCGATTCGCCCGGCGACGGCGTCGCGTTCGCGTTCCGCGACGCGGAAACCGCGGGAGACGGCAACCGGGTCGGCGAACCGTCGGCGTCGTACCCCGCATCGAGCGCCGGATCCACGGGGCTCGATTCCCCGTTCGACTCGGAACCACCCGGTATGGGCGGCCCTAGTCGCGATGGGAACCCGGAGTCGGTTCCCGGCGGTCCGTGCGCCGCCGTCGATTCCGGCGCGCCGGACGGAGTCGGTTCCGGATCGGATGACCGAGTCGCGAATCGAGACCGAGGCGCATCGCTCGTCGGCGACCCCGCGTTCCAATCGGGCGAGCCCGCCGTGGGATCGACCGGAGCGGGACGGGTCGGAGGTGGAGAGCCCGCGCGGTCGCCGCGGGCGCCTTGCGCGGCGGCGTATTGCGACGGCATTTCAGGAAGCGCGGGGTCGGTCTCGTCCGTCGGCGCCGACGACGGACGAGCCGGATTGCCTGCGCCGAGCGGAACCGAGGACCCTTCGACGTCGGACGCGCCGGCGGAATCGGTTGGTCCTTCGACCGACGGCGGGCCGAACGAACCACCCATATCGATGTCGGGCGGCGTCAGCAGGTCGCCTCCCGCCGACTCGTCGTCCGCGAACAGATTGGCGACCTCGGGAGGCGGAGGCGGCTGCTCCTTGTTGAGCACGACGTAGACGCCGTAGAGCACGGCGAGGAGCAGGGCCACGACGAATGCGGTCTTGATGGTGTCCATTTCGCCCTCCCTGACGAAAGGATCCTGGATTCTGGGGAGTTCCTCGCGGCGCGCGGCGCGCCGAGCGCACTCCGTTTCCGGGACCGATGGACGATCCGGGATGGCGGATACTACGCGATCCTCGCCAAACGAACTAGGTCAACTCGGACCGATTCCCCCAAGAATTTTCGAGGAAGTAGTATCGTTTCGGAATGCCCCAATACGTCTGACCTTCGGCCGCGTTGGGATCATCGGTCGGATTCCGGTATTCGACGCCGTGTCCGAGGCGTTCGGCTCCCGCGTAATGCGCGTCGCGCACGTGTTTGGGGACCGGCTGCACGCGGCCCTCGCGGATGTCGTGCCGCGCGGCCTCGATCGCGTGCGTCGCCGCTCGGGATTTCGGCGCGGCGGCGAGAAACGTGACGACTTGGGCGAGCGTCCATTGGCATTCGGGCAACCCGACGCATTCACAGGCCCGCATGCCGTCGACGGCGACGGCGAGCGCGCGGGGGTCGGCGTTGCCGACATCCTCGCTCGCGAAAATGATCAATCGGCGGCAAACGAACCGGATGTCCTCACCGCCTTCGAGCATCTTGGCGAGCCAATAGACGGCGGCGTCGGGATCGCTTCCCCGCATGCTCTTGATCAACGCGCTCGCCGTATCGTAGTGCCCATCGCCCGACGCGTCGTAGACCACGGCCTTGCGCTGCACCGATTCCAGGGCCAAGGCGCGCGTCAGCGCGACGGGCCGCTCCGGCGTCGACAGCACGGCGATTTCGAGCGCGTTGAGCGCGCGGCGCGCGTCGCCGTCGCATGTTTCGGCAAGGAACCGGAGCGCGTCCTCGTCGGCGACGACCGCGTGCGAGCCCAATCCACGCTCCGCGTCGCGCAGCGCGCGGCGAAGCAGTTCGAGGATCTCGTCGACCGAAAGCGGCTCGAGCGCGAAGACGTGGCTGCGGCTGACCAGCGCACTGTTCACCGCGAAGAACGGATTGCTCGTCGTGGCGCCGACAAGCGTCACGACGCCGTCCTCGACGTCCGGCAGCAACGCGTCCTGTTGGCCTCGATGGAAACGGTGGATCTCGTCGATGAACAGGAGGGTCCGCCGCCCTTCGGCCGCAAGCTCATCCCGGGCCGCGTCGAGCGTTTCGCGGAGTTCCTTGACGCCGCTGGTTACGGCGTTGAGCTGCCGGAATCGGCGGCGGCTCTCCTGGGCGAGAAGCCTGGCGAGCGTCGTCTTTCCCGTGCCCGGAGGTCCGTGAAGGATCACCGAACTCAGCCGATCCGCCTTCAAGAGCCTCGCCAAGAGTCGGCCCTCGCCCAGCAAATGGCGCTGGCCGACGAACTCCGCGAGCGCAATGGGGCGCATGCGGGCGGCGAGCGGGCGAGCCGCGGCCATGCGGCGCGATTCGCTGTCCGCGAACAGGGGCATTTCCATAGCCGTCTCCTTGCCGAGTTGCCGGTCGCGCTCGAGCGGCCCGGAACCGGCGGCCGATTTTCTTCCGCCGATCGCATTCCCGATTATAGGCAAGCCGCGCCCTGTCGTGGTTCGCGCCGCGAAACACCGTGCGCGCGCTTGACTTGGATGCCGGTACGGGCTGATCGCCAAGCGATCAACGGCGTACACCCATTGCGGATCCCGAAGCTCTATAGGCTCGAACGGCCGATCGCCGTAGAATCGGGGCGCGGGCGATGTCCGCCCGCGCTGTTTCGCGACCCGGCACCGGAATTGGGGACATGGCACGCGAGCGCATTGCCGCCAAACGAGCCGTTCCCGAACCGCGTCCACGACGATTCGGTCGTTTTTGGCGTTGGAAGTTGTTCGTGCTCGTGTTGGTTGTGGTCATCGCCGCGGCGGCGGCCGCGGCGCCGTGGACCGTTACGCGATTTGTGCTCCCCGCGCTCGCCGCCCGCTCCCATGATGTGGTCGCCGGCTCGTTCGACTTCGCGTCCGCCACCTTCGGCTGGACCTCGCCGCTCGTCGTACGCGATATCGTCGCGCGGGACGCCGACGGAAACACGCTGCTTGAAATCCCCGAACTTCGCACCGAACTCTCCCTCTTTCGGATCCTCCGCTCGCGAACCGCGCTCGGAACACTCGTCATCGATCGTCCGCGACTCCGAGTGGTCGTTCATGACGGCCCGACCAATCTCGAGGCCTTCCTTCAACCGCTCTTCGAAGGCCCGCCCTCGGACACGCCGATCGACATCGCGTGGCAGATCCGGGAAGGAACGATCGATCTGGTCGAACCGACCGCGTCCGATCCGTTCGGCACCTTCACCATCGAACGGCTCGACGGCCGCCTCCAACGCGGCGATGGCGTACGCGTGTCCGTGGACTTGGCGGCCGACCTGCGATCGGGTGGGCGAGCGGGCCGGATCGAATTGAAACTGAACTCATCGGAGGACGCCGATCGGCATCGGGGCGGCGAGCTGGGTGCCTCGCTCATCGACATCCCGCTCGAAATGCTCCGGCCGATCTGGCGGCGGATCGAAGCGCCGATCACGTTGGTCGGCATCGGCAGCGGAACGATCGAAGGCCGTTTCCATCCCGATCAACGGGGCGACATCGCGTGGCGCGACGTCCGAGTGACGGGAATCGCCTTGAACGCGCCGACCTGGATCGGCGATGACACGGTCGTCTGCGAGGAGTTCCTCGCGCGGGGCGACGCGCAATGGGACCGGGACCAATGGCGCGTCGAGCTCGACGCGCAATCCGACTATGGGAAGACGGTGCTGCGCGCCGAGTCGGTCGGAGCGGGCCGGGCGCCGATCGCGTCCGCCGCGCTGGGCGGCAATGTCGCGTTCGATGCCGATCTCGATCTCGCCAAGCTCGCCCGCGCCCTGCCGTCCAAGGTCCGAGTCCGCGATCAGGTCACCATCGAATCGGGCCGCGCGATGGTGCATGTGGCCAGCCGTGCGGAAGCGACCGACACGCGCTGGAACGCGTCGCTGGAAACCAGCGACCTGATCGCCCGTCACGGCGATCAGCCGATCGTCTGGCGCAATCCGCTCAAAGCCGATCTGGCGGCGACCTGGAACCGGGGCGCGTGGCGGATCGACCGCTTGGACTGCCGTTCGGAATTCCTGACCGCGCGGCTCGAAGGTTCCGCCGACTCGGCCCAAGTCCATCTCGATGCCGACCTCGCGAAACTCGCCGAACGTCTGAACGCATTCATCGTGATGCCCGCCGATTTCCGCGGTCGCGCCGAAGGTCAATTCGCGTGGAACCGCCACCCGCCCGACGTCGCGGTGGACGCGTCGCTGCGGGTCACCGATTTCCATTGTCAGTTGCCCGGACAGCCCGTATGGCGCGAACCGAAGATGGATGTCACGGTGCGCGCGGGGCTCAGGCACGACGCGAACGGCGTTTGGAACGAGTTGCGATCGGTCGAGGGCGAACTGGTCGCGGCGGGAGACCGATTGACGGCCTCACTCGTCGAACCGTTGTCGCTGACCGGGCCGTTATCCGAGTGCGCGCTGGACACGCGGTGGGTCGGCCAATTGGAGACGTGGCAACAGCGGCTCGGCCCTTTTCTTCCGCTGGGCGGCACGGCCATCGCCGGCGTTGTCGATTTGCGGGGGCGGCCCCGCGTTTCCACGAGCGCGCTTCGCGTCGACGCATTGCAAGGCGAAATACGCGATCTCGCCGTGGAAGGTCCCTCGATGCGCATCCGCGAACCGCGCATCGCCGTCACCATGGATGCGTCGATCGACCTGGCCGCGAAGGCGTTCGATTCAAGACAATTGGAAATCGCTTCGTCGGTCGTCGCGATCCGCGCGGAAGACCTTCATCTCGACTGGGCCGAACCCGCGGCGGATGCGGCGGATGCGCCCGGCAAAACGGCGAAACGGGGATCGGCGACCGGCAAGATCCAATTCCGCTCCGACCTCGAACGCCTGCGATCGTGGTTCCCCCGCGCGGCGACCGATGCCGATTGGGCGATGCGCGGCGAGGTTGTGGGGCGGGCGACCCTGGCCTTGCCGATTGAAATCGAGACCGAGATCCGCGACTTCCAGGTGGCGAGCGTTCGGACCGTGCCCGACGGCTCGGAAGGAAAGGACCGCATCGACCGCGTCGTCTTGTGGGACGATCCGAAAATCCACCTGCTGGCGCGCGGCGATTGGAAGCCGCCGGGCCGCGCGGATATCGAGGAGTTCACGTTGACGGCGACCGGCGCGCGCGTCGCCGCGTCCGGCTCGATCACCGAACTGAACGCGTCCCCCCGGCTCGACCTGCGGGGAGTCGTCGATTACGACTGGAAGACGTACGGCGATCGGCTGCGCCACTGGCTCGGCCCGTCGTTCCGTATCGAAGGGAAGCGATCGGACGCGATCGAATTGGCGGGGCCTCTCGCGCCCGATCCCGCGTCGACTCTGCCGACGGCCCTGCGAGGCAAGGCGGGCGTCGGCTGGGATGCCGCGTCGTATTATGGAATCGAGGTCGGCCAGGGCGCGACGCACGCCACGCTCGCCGACGCCGTCGTCCAGGCCGCCGCGCTCGATATTCCCGTGAGCGGCGGCATGCTGCGGGTCGAACCGCGCGTCGACTTTACGAAGACGGTCCCCGAGTTGACCGTGCGACCCGGCGTGCTGCTCGACCAGGTCCGCATCTCGCAGGACATGTGCCGGAACTGGCTCAAGTTCATCGCGCCTTTGGTCGCCAACGCGACGAGTGCCGAAGGCATGTTCACCATGCAGATCGATCGACTGCGCGTTCCCCTCGGCCGGCCGGAACAGGCCGATATCGCCGGCGCGCTGGTCGTTCAGGAAGCGACGATCGGACCCGGCCCCCTCGCGCAGGCCGTCATCGGACTCATCGATCGGCTCACCGCCGTCGCCGAACGGCGCATCCCGCGACTGTCGGCCCTTTCGGGCGACGTGTGGATGCGCATGCCGTCGCAGGTCGTCGCCTTCGAAATGCGAGACGGCCGCGTGCTGCACCGCGAACTGCGCATGCAAATCAAGGAGATGACGGTCGTGACGCGCGGATGGGTCGCGCTCGACCAGTCCATGGAATGGAGCATCGAGATCCCCGTGCCCGATCGTTGGACCGAGGGCCGACCACTGCTCGCCGGCCTGCGAGGCAAGACGTTCACGATCCCCGTCCGCGGCACGCTCGGACAGCCCGTGCTCGACGAACGGGTCTTCACCGAACTCCTCAACAGTATCCTCGGCGCGGGAACCGATAACCTCCTTCGCGAACAACTGCTTCGCGGACTCGATCGGCTCATCCGTCCCTGATCGACTCGGCAGATGGTAGCCACGCTCGCCAGAGCGTGGATGAACCGTCGAACGCTTCGGCCACCGTCTGGCTACGGGCTACGGGCTACGGGGACGGCGAGGCCTCCTTCCACGGATTCTCCCAATCGCCCCAGCGGCCCAGGTAGGTCGCGTAGGCGGGCTGCTCGGTCCGGCGCTCCTCGAGCCACGCTTTCGTTTCCCCGACGATCCGCTGTTCCTCGTCGAGCGGCAAGTTTCCAAGCAGGACCTGCGTCCGCAGGAAGACGAAGTACGTATCGAGGACGTCGCACCGGCAGTAGTTGCTGATTTCCGCAACGGCGCCTTGCTGGTGGAGGTCCTGGACCATGTAGCCGTGCACGTCCATCTTTCCGGGTTTTCCGAGCAGCGACGCGGCCAGGTTCAATCCGCCGTTGAATCGCGACGCGCCGAAATTGGTCAACACGTCGCACAGATCGAGATGGGCTTTTGCGTTGTACCGGTTGCGAGGCGCTTCGTAGCCCGATCCGCCCGACCAGGCCCGCAGGCTCACGCCGAAACGGAACGCGGCCAGTTCCATGAGCGGCATGTCGAACGTCCGACCATTGAAGCTCACCCACGTCGGCCGCCCGTACCGCTCCCATCCGCGCCAAAAAAAATCGGTCAGCACGTGGGGTCGATGCTGGGGCTCGTCGAGCGAAACGAGATCGACGAGCCGAAAGTCGTCGGCGACCTTCGCGATGACGACGGCGATCGGAATCTGAAAGGTGTAGGGGATGAAATCCGATTGGTGCTTCGCGAGCAGCTCGGCGCGGTAGCGCGCGACGGCCGTGATATCGTCGAGCGATTCCTCGGGGAATCGGATCCGGGAGACGAGTCGGCCGTCGGCGACGCTCTCGACGTCGAACACGAGAAACCGCACGCCCGACTTGGACTTCTCCATCGCGTCGCTCCCTTGCATAATGGACGGCCGGCGAGTCCCTCCCCTTCCCTTTTCGACGGGGGCCCCCGAAGTGAATCACCGGCGCCTGCTCGATCGGTTCCTCCGCTACGTCCGGATCGCGACCACGGCGAACGAAGGCGTTTCGCATTATCCAAGTTCGCTCGGCCAATGGGAATTGGGCCGGCTGCTCGCCGACGAATTGCGGGCGATCGGCGTGTCGGACGTCGAGCATACCGAACACGGCCTGTTGTACGCGACGATTCCGCCCAACGTCGAACGGTCGGCGCCGACGATCGCGTTCAACGCGCATCTTGATACGTCGCCCGAGTCTCCGGGCGACAACGTCCGGCCGCGCGTCATCGAGGCGTACGCCGGGGGTGACATTCCATTGTCACCCGAATCGGGCCGTGCGATCGAAGCCGCGTCGAACCCGGAACTCGCCGGACTCGTCGGCCGCACGCTCATCACGACCGACGGCGCGACACTGCTCGGCGCCGACGACAAGGCGGGCATCGCCGTCATCATGGAGCTCGCCGCGCACCTGCTCGAACATCCGGAAATCGAACGGGGGCCGGTGCGGATCCTGTTCACCTGCGACGAGGAGATCGGACGGGGAACGCGGCACGTCGATCTCGAACGGCTCGGCGCGACGGCCGCGTACACGTTCGACGGGAGCGGAGCGGACGAGGTCGACGTCGAGACGTTTTCGGGCGACCTCGCGATCGTGACGCTGCGCGGGGTGAACATCCACCCGTCGATCGCCAAGGACCGCATGGTGAACGCCGTGCGCGGGGCCGGCGAGTTCCTCGCGCGGATGCCCCGTGATCGGCTCGCGCCCGAATCCACGGCGGGACGAAAGGGCTTCCTGCACCCGTACCAGATCAGCGGCGGCGTCGGCGAGACGACGGTGCGCATCCTCCTGAGGGATTTTGAAACGCCGTCGCTCGCATCGCACGCCGACCTGCTTCGGGGCGTCGCGCGGGATGTCGAGCGGGCTTTTCCGGGGCTCACGGTCGAGGTATCGGTGCGCGAGCAGTACCGCAACCTGCGGGACGGTCTCGCGAAGGAGCCGCGCGCGGTCGCCTTCGCGCTCGAAGCCCACCGGCGGCTCGGTCGCGCCGCGCGCCAGACGATTGTCCGAGGCGGTACGGACGGGTCGATGTTGACGGAAAAAGGCCTTCCGACCCCGAACCTGTCGGTGGGACAGCACAACCAGCATTCGCCTCTCGAATGGGCATGCCTCGACGAAATGGTCCAGGCCCTCGAAGTCGCCGTGCAAATCGTCCGCCTATGGTCGGCCGCATGAGCATGGGGAGCCCGTAGCCACGCTCGCCCGTAGCCACGCTCGCCAGCGCGTCGATGAATCGTCGTACGATGCGGCTACCGTCTGGCGACGGTGGCCACGGGCGACCGTGGCTACCGATCGTCCGCCGCCAGCCTGCGGAAGACGTCGGCGTCGACCTGTTTCAACAGCGTTTCGCGCCGTTCGCTCGGCAAGAACGCATGCACGAAACTCTGCTTGATCATGGCGAGCGCGTCCCACAACGTGATGCCGCGCGGGCTCATTCGGGCCGCCGCAAGGAACTCGTCGGCGAGCGTTGTTCGGCCGATACCCGGATTGTCGGTGCAGATCGCGAGCGGTAGGCCTTGCTCCCATAACGTCATGAGCGGATATTCCGCGCACGACTCCGAACTTGGAACATCCGGGTCGCGGAATCCGACCACCTCGCGGTTCGATGTCGGACAGAGCTCGATGCAGATCCCCCGGTCACGAAACCGCTGGGCGAGATGCGCATGTTCGCCGATGGTCAGTCCGTGCCCGATGCGATCGGCATGAAGACGGTAGGCGGCCTCCCAGATCGAATGGGCCGACTCCCCTTCGCCCGCGTGGATCGTGATCGGCAGGCAGACTTCGAACGCCTTTTCAAACGCGTCCTCCAAATCCCTGGGAGGTGTCGCGCGTTCGTCACCCGCGATATCCAATCCGGCGATGAAGTCGGGCATGTCCTTTTTCGCGCGCACCGCAAAGTCCACGGCATCCGAAACCGATTCGGGAATCCGACGATCGCCAATGATGATGAAACGAAACACGGGACGATCGGCGGCGGGCCGCGCGTGTACGGCACGGCGAAGCTCCTTCTCGAATGCTTCGAGAAACGCGAGGGCGTTGCCGTATTTCGTCGGGCTCCCGCGCAGTTCGACATACGCCAACCCCTCGGCGCGCGCCTGTTTGACGAGCGTCTCGGCATATGGGCGCCATGCGGCCGGATGACGCAACAGGACCGAACCGGACAGTGCGCCCGGACGCTCGTACGCCTTGAATTTCCCGTCATGCCGGGTCGTGAGTGCCACGCGAGGCGACGTCGATTCGTAGAGCGCATGTTCGAGTTTCGATCGATCGGCGTGGATCAGCAGGGCCGCGCCGCGATGCGATCGTTCGAGCGAGTTCTTATCCCCCAGCGCATCGGGCCAATCCCAGGGCCAATCGGGTCCGTCGAGGTCGACAAGATGGCGCACCGATCGCAAGGCCTTGCCGCGTTCGGACGCGTTCAACACGTCCCAAATCGCGTGCGCGACGACTTGTTGTTGCTGGACGGAAAGGCAGCCGCCGATATGCCTATGTAAATCGGCCTTCGGAAGGGACGCGAGCCAGTCGCGATGTCGCGGTTCGATCCGCTCCGAACGCAGCCGCTCGATCCCGCTTGGCGGGAGACGGTAGACGCTCCTCCAGTTCTCATGATGCTCGACCCGCGCCAATTCGGCGAGATAATTGCCAAGAAGTCCGCTCCCCTCGCGTTCGCGGCGCCGGACCTCGTCGCGCAATCGACACGCATCGGGTGCGGACCATTCCTCGACTTTTCCGTCTTCCGGGAACGGGACGGGAAACCGCCGCGAGGTCACGCGCCCGTCGTTGTCGAGCTCGATATCGAGCAGTTCGTTCCGTCGGCACGCTTCGGCCACGACCGGCATGAACCTGGCCGCGTCGTCGCGCGGAAGCGGTGCAAGCCAACGGTCGACGTCCTCATCGGCGGGGCCCCGGGCGTTCCCTTGCATGAGCACATGGACGAGAGCCCGGCACCCGAACAAATGGCCGGCCCATTGCAGATCGGCGCTCATCGTCTTGCGGCCGCCGGCGAGCGAAAGGACCAATTGTCCGCGATTCACGTGTTCGTGGGCCTTCAGCCCGACCCGGAGTACCAGCTCCTGAAACCGCGCGCACTGCTCCTGCGTCGTCAGATCCTCGATCACCGCATCCGACCAGACGCGCAGGACCGGCCCGTTCGCCAGCTTCCCGCGCCAATCGCGCACCAGATCGATCGATGCGACGGCCTTATCGCCTCGGGTCGTGACGAGCCAGACCTCGTGGGGAGCCTCGAGTCCGCGATCGCGCCGCGCCGCGTCGATCTTCTCGAATTCCGGATGGTTTTGATAAAGCGGTAGCGAATCGGGCGCGAGGAACGCGTACACTTCCGGAATGACCGGCCAGCTCATGCCGAGCGTGCAGAGCAGCACGTTGCGGGGTTCGTCGTCGACGCGTTCGACATGGGAATCCGCCGCCATTCGGGGTCTCCATCGGCCATGCACGCACTGATCGTCAACGAACAAGGCGTTGCCGTCCGAGCGGAGGGAGACGTGTTGACCGTGCGGCGAGGCGCCCAGCGCCTGCGCCAGGCGCGCATCAAGGAAATCGACCAGGTCATCCTGCTCGGCCGCGTTGACATCACGTCGGGCGCCATGAACCTGCTCCTGCGCCATCATGTCGATCTCGTCCTCTTGACGCAACAGGGTGAATTCCGCGGTCGGCTCGCCGGGCGCATGTCGCGGAACGTCACACTGCGCGTCGCGCAGTATCGGTACGCGACCGACCCGGCGCTCAGCGCGAGAATCGCCGCGCCGATCGTCGAAGCCAAGATCCGCCATCAACGGCAGCTCCTGGTCCGCGCGCAGAGGCAATTGTCCGACGACGCGCTCGCGGTCGCCGTCGGCAACCTGCGACTCGTCGCCGAACGCGCCAAACGCACGAGCGGCATCGACGAACTTCGGGGTGTCGAGGGTCACGCGGCGGCGATCTATTTCAGCCAGTTTCCCAAACTCATCCGCAACGACGGGTTCTCGTTCCGCGGCCGGAACCGCCGCCCGCCCCGCGATCCGATCAACGCCCTCCTGTCCTTCGGCTACGCTGTGCTCGGCAGCTTGATCGAATCGGACATCTACCGCTGCGGGCTCGACCCCATGCTCGGATTCCTGCACCAGCCGGCGTACGGGCGTCCGTCGCTCATGCTCGATTTGCTCGAGGAGTTCCGGCCGTTGATCGACGGTCTCGTCCTTCGCGTCGTCAATCGGCGGCAGATCGGTCCCAGGGATTTCAACACGGTCTCGGGCGCCTCGCTCGCGGCACTCCTTCAGGACGACTCGACGCCCGAACTCGAATCGCCGGTCGACGTCGCGCGCCCCGAACCGTCCGGCTCGCTGGACAACTCAATGGACGATCGTTCGACCGATCCGCGAACCAGCCCTTCGGCGGCCGACGGAGGCGTGAAACCCGATGAATGCTCGCCGAAATACGCCGTGCTGCTGTCCGACATCGGTCGACGGATTTTCTTGAACGAGTTCTTTCGCCGCATGCGCGAGACGCTGTTCTATCCGCCGCGCGCCGCCAACTTCGAACTGCGCGACATCATCCGCGAACAGGTCTATCATGTCGGACGCGTGGTCGAGGGAACGGATGACGAATACTCGCCGTTCGTCCCGGCCTGACTCGGTCGTCGACAGAGTCGCTGATCGCTCCACAACAAACCCGCACCGGTTTCCAAGCCGTGCGCGGTGCGGGTGGTTCGCGGAGCGAACCACGACGTTCCGGCTCAGATCACTTCGTCCGCGTCGTCGCGATCGACGTAGGTGCCGAGCCCCAGGATGTCCGTCGCCGGCACGCACCGGGCGCACAGGTGGAAGATGCGGACGGTGTCCTCGACCGGATCGATCTCCTCGAGCAACATGCGTCGGAGCGCATCGAGCCGATCGTCGGCCAATTCGCCCTCGCATACGCTCTTCTGCACCCGCGTCAGGTACGCCTTCGTCTTGCGCAGGACCCGGGCGCGGCGGCGGTCGCTCACGATGTCGTAGCACACCACCAAATACATCGCCCAAACCCTTTCTTTGGGGAACGGATTCTCATACATTGGATGGGCCTACCTATGGTGATCGGACGGACGCCGCTCCGCAATCCGCCCACCTTGGCGCCGCGATTGCGCGCGCGGCCGCGCGCCGCATGGGCATTATGTGACAGGATCCTGACACTCGGATTGTTGGCGGCCGCCTCGCGCGGCCGCCGGAGGATTCGCGCGACATGAACTGGAGCGACCTGCTGACCGCCTTCCTGCACGACCCGCCCGACAAGGCCATCGAGATCCGCACGCATGAATCGCGCGCCCGTAGGTACCTGGAAGCCGCCATGGATCGGTCGGTGTCCGCCGCCGAGTCGGCGGGAGGCAGGGCCGATCAACTGGCGTCGGCCACCGAACGCCTGCCGATGCCCAAAGGCGACGATCCGTCGCGCCGCGTCGACCTGTCGGACGGCGAGCAGGGTCATGCGGAAGGCCTTCGGCTGATCCACCCTCTGTCGGCGCGACGTTTTTCCCAGGGACTTGCCGCGGCGAAACTCGACGAACCCCATATCCAATCGGCTATTCGCGAGATCGTCGGGGGACTTCCCGACTGCGAGCATCCTCAGCGGTTCTTGGCGCTCTGGCGGTTGCTCGAGGATCGCCTTACGGAAACGAGGCCCGAGTATGCGTTCTTTCCCGCGGATACGCGATGCCCCGACCATACGATCTGGCACCATATGGATATCACGACCGCGCTCCGCGCGGTCGAAGACGGCTCGAACGCCGCGTTCCTGTCGTTCAGCATCGGTCCGGTTCAGGCATTCATCGGCGCCGCGAGGACGCTGCGGGATCTCTGGACCGGCAGCATGATCCTCTCCTGGCTCGCCTTCCAAGCGATGACCCCGGTCCTTGAAGCGATCGGGCCGACCGCCCTCGTCTACCCCTCGCTCCGCCGCGTTCCGCTCTGCGATGCGTGGTTGAATGCGAAGCTGACTCAAGGCAACAACCCGAAGAGGTGTCGGGAACTGGAACTCGATTCCGAGAAGCGCAAGTCACCTTGCCTTCCCAACCGATTCGTCGCGCTCGTTCCCTACGGGCCCGAGCGCGCCGAAGCCAAATCGTTGGCCGAATCGTTGGCCGATGCCTGCGAACGCGCCGCGCGCGAGGGGTGGCGGGAAATCCGCAATGCCGTCCATAAGGCCATCCACGGGAAACTGCAAAGCGAGATGGACCGATCCCTCACGGAAAAGTGGGACCGATACTGGTCTCACCAGACGGACGACTATTTCGATATCCGTACTACGATCCTGCCGTGGCGAGACTGCAACGACGATGCGATCGCCCGCATGCTCGGCGGCGACACCCAACGTCGCGAATCCGAGGCGGAGAGCCCGTTCAAGGCAGTGGCCCCCCATGCCCATGCCATCCGGGAACTCGCCGAGGCGATTCCCAAAGAGGATCGGACCGGCTATTCCCAGAATTCCACCGGCCAGTGGCAAATGCGGCTCGACGTGTCATCCCGACTCATGGAAGCGGCCAAGTCGGTCCGTCCCATTCCCAACCCAACACCCGCCGAGGACAACGAGCCGGTTCCCGGCAAGTGCAGCCTGCTCGGCACCGTCGAGCAGATGGGGCCCGCCGATTTTGAATCGTCGGCCCGTTTCTGGGAACAATTCGCCAAGACGATCGCGATCGACGGTGTCCGCGTGCGGAAGGGCGAGCGGCTTTCCGCCGTCGCGCTCGTCAAGCGATTCGCGGGCCCCGCATTCTTCCGCGAGGAACTCGACCTGAACAGACACGGCGAACTGCGCTGGGACGATACGGCCACCGTCGCGGCCAACTTATGGTTGAAGAAAGCCGGACTCGACCCGAACCAAATCCGCGAGGAGCACGACTGGAGCGGCCAGTGGTTGCATGGATCGCAGACAGCGAATGCCAACGGCACGGCGAGTCCCGACGACGAGGATGCATGTCCATCGGATCTGCGGGGACCGATCCGAAAAGCGATCGATAAACTCGGAAAGCCGCCGGTGTACTACGCGATCCTGATGATGGACGGAGACCTGCTCGGCGAATGGCTGCGGGGCGACCGTTCGCCCCAGGTCCGGGAAATCATGCACGAGAAGATGACGCGGTACTACGCTTCGCTCAAGTCGCGCAATCACGAAGGCTGCGCGCGGACGACATCGTTGATCGACGCGGGGCTCGACGCGCGCCGCCACGTCGGCCCCGCGCTCCATGCGGCGCTCAGCGAGGCGCTCGCCAATTTCTCGCTTCACTTTGTGCCGCGCATCGTCCGTGGCCACGGCGGCTCGCTCGTCTACGCCGGCGGCGACGACGTCCTGGCTCTGCTTCCCACCGAAACGGCCATCGCCTGCGCCCGCGAACTCCGCGAGACGTATCGCCTCGAGTCGCAAAAGGACCGCCTGGGTCGGCGACGTCTGCTCATGGGGAATCGCGCGACGGTAAGCGCGGGGCTTGCGATCGTCCACCACAAGGAAGACCTTCGGTTCGCCCTCGATCAAGCGCGCCTCGCTGAGCAAGATGCCAAACGGGACGGCCGCGACGCGCTGCGCATCGCCGTCTGCCGCCGGTCGGGCGAACACGCGTCGGCGACCTGCCCTTGGGAATTCGCGGAGACGGTCGAGCGTTGGGTCAAGGCGTTCGTGCCGGATGACCGAAGTCGCGACGGCGCATCCGATCGCTGGGCATACCATCTTCGCGCGGAATTGCCCACGCTCACCGCGCTCCCGCCCGAAGCGATGAAATCCGAAATCAAACGACAAGTCGACCGGTCCGAGGAACCGACCCGACGGCGCCTCGACCCCGAGGGTTGTCCCGACGATCCCAGGAAACCGTGCGCGGGGCAACGGATTGCGGACGCGTTCGACCGATATCGACTGTCCGCGTTGCCCGTCGAGCCGCTTGCGGTGACCGCGGCGCACGTAGGGTCCACAGCCGAGGACCGTCGCCGGTTTCCGTGCGACGGCGGCGCACTCGAATCGTTCATTATTTTGTGCCAGACCGCGTCGTTCCTGGCGCGGGGGAGGGAGGAATGACTGGGATCCCATCACAGACCGACGCAAGCCGGGCCACGGCGACGATCGGCCTGCTGCTCGACCCGCTCGATGTCCTCTTCTTCCGCGACGGGCGCCCGTTCGGCGAGGCATCGTATGGGGTAAGCACGACGCCCCTTCCCCAAACGCTCGCGGGCGCGGTCCGCACGAATCTGCTGCGCCACGCGAACTGCGATTTCGACAAGCTCGGAAAGGCGATGCGCGACACGTCGGATTTCCGAGCGGCGGTCGAAGCGGGCGGCGCGCCCGCCTGGATCGCCGATCTGGTCGTGCGCGGGCCTTGGTTCGCACGCGACACAGAGTCGACTTCGGGTGTCGAACTCCTGTTGCCGGTTCCCCACGTGCTCCACGTCGACAAGAAAAAGACGGCACCGGCCCGTTCGGGCGCCCGCCGATCGGGCCAGGACGACGGCGAAGCGAAGCTCTATCGCATACGACCGGTCCGCTCCGAGACGATTCCCGGTTGGCGGCACGCCGCGCGCCGCGCCGGCATCGAACGGCCGCTTGCCCCGTTGTGGGCGAAACACGCGGCACGCACCGAACCGGCCCACGGATATCTCACGACCCGCGGATTCGAGTCGTTCCTTCAAGACGATCGATCACACGAAAAGACCTCCGTGGAGAATACTGGTCTTGTCAAGAACGACGACGTCTTCGCGTTCGATCGCCGAACGGGAATCGGCATCGATCCCAAGACGCTGCACGCGGATGACGGCAAGATCTATGGCGCGTCGTTCCTCTCGCTCAAACCCAAGGTGTGCCTTTACGCATCGGTCGTCGTGCCGGCCGCCGCGCTGCGCGACGCGGCCGAGGCATTCGAGCGGGTCGACACGATGGCGTTCGGCGGGGAAGGGAGACGCGTCCACGTCCGCGTGGTTTCCGGAGCGGACCGGCCCAAGGCCCCGGCGCATCGGGACCCCGCGCCCGGATCCCGCGAAAGACCGCTCGTCGTGCTCACGACGCCCGGACTCTTCGAGGCCCGCTGCCGCTGGGCCCCGCAATGTCTCTTGGCGAACGGGAATCTGACGTCCGCCGCCGTTTCGGGCAACGTGCCCGTCTCGGGATGGGATTTGGCGCGCGGAGGCCCGAAACCGACACGGTTCGCGGTCGCCGCGGGCGCCGTGTATTTCCTCCAAGAACCGTTGACGAACTGGCCAACGTCCTTGTGCGACGACGAACGGGATCGGGCGCAAGGCTGGGGCTGCTATGTGAGAGGAGTTTGGACCGATGAATGATGCGATCGGCTCGTCGCAGGCGAAATGCCTGCTGTTCATCCACGCGCGGACATCGCTGCATCCCGGATCGGGCGCGGCGCTGGGCGTCGTCGACTTGCCCGTACAGCGCGAAAGGCACACGCACTGGCCCCTGATCCCTGGTTCCTCGCTCAAAGGCGTTCTCCGCGATGCGTGTGGTCGCGGATGCACACAGGATCAGAAGGAGAAGATCCCCCTGGTATTCGGCCCGGAAACGAAAGACGCCGACAAGCACGCGGGCGCGATCAGCTTCACCGATGCGCGCATCCTGGCCTTTCCCGTCCGGTCGCTCAAAGGCGTGTTCGCGTGGATCACCTGCGACAGCGTGTTGCGGCGGTTCGCCCGCGACGCGAAGATGGCCGGCCTCGATGGACCGACGGCTCCCGGCCCCGCCGAAAAGAACAAGGCGATTTGCGCCGCCAACGCTCCCTTGCTCGTGAACGGCACGCAAATCGTGCTCGAGGAGTTCGAATTCGCGAAACAGGCCGACGCGCCGGCCGGTTGGTCCGATGCGCTCGCGCGGCTGGTGTTTCGCGACGAGGACGAACGGCCCATGTTCCGCGACCGGCTCGTCGTCCTGCACGACGATGATTTCGGACATTTTGTGCGGCACGCGACCGAGGTTGTCGCGCGCATCGGGCTGGATGCAGCGACCAAGACCGTCAAGAATGGGGCCCTGTTCTATCAGGAGTTTCTGCCGACCGAAACATTGCTCTATTCCGTGGTGATCGCGAACGCCTCGCGAAATGGCCGCGCCATGGCGGCATCCGACGTGCTCAAGTTCGTCAGCGATGGCGAGCCCGGCATACCGGAAATCCTCCAGATCGGCGGCGACGAGACGATCGGAAAGGGACTCTGCGCGGTCCACTTCTCCAATGGAAAGGGAGGTGCGTGATGACGCAGGCGAAGACCAAGTCGGACCATACGGTGGACCAACGACGCGCAGCGCACGCGTGGGAAGCAATTCAACGAGTCAAGTCCGACTATGACGATCGCGATAGGAAAGAGTACGGAGGACACGCCAAGAAACTGCCGATTCGAATTATCAGCGCTGGACTAGGACAAGCGTTGGCGTTCCTTCTTGCGAAAGCAAACTCGCCGACATCGAGCGACCACAAACCCCATGTCAAGCAAGTACATGACGAGCTCACGGATTGGGTTGTCAAGAGGCGGCCAATGACCGCCTCCGATCCAGACAGCCTCCTTCAGAGCGTCATCAACGGCGACTCGGACTTCCTTCGCCAAGCCACGGATGAAGTCCTCGCCTATCTGCAATGGCTCAACCGGTTCGCGGAAGCGGAAGGGTTGACGGACGAGGAGTGATAGAAATGCCGCGCGGTGTTGTTGAGATTCGTAAGGTCTTCAACGGCCCACGCCGGGTCAGGAAGCCGTTCATCAAAGCGACGGACTTCGAAGTACTCGACGATTCACTTCGTCGAACTGGCTGGGGTGCGATTACGACTTCCGATGTCGACGAGGACTTGGATGTCGAATACGACATTTCCAACGGTAAGGCGACCGACGTTCGCCGCTATGCCGCGATTCCGCAGGCTGTTCGGCGGATCTTGGAAGTTCACTCTTGTGGCCATCCGGGCCTGGCGCTGGATAAGTTTGTCCATTGCTCGCGAGGCCAGTCCTTCGTAAGGCACGCATTGCAAACGGTCGTTGATGTCAACAATGGAATGACGTCGCAGTCCGACCTATTTCCGTATGTGTCGAAGCATTGGCACGGCGATCTCAACGCGGCCGGTGCCGACACGTTCGCGGCGATGACGCTCGGCCCCACGGCGCTACATCTGTCGCGCGCGTCGGCTCTCGAGAACGCGGGCATCTGCCTGCACCCGCTCTACGGGTTCGTCTATCTGCCGGGCAGCGGTCTGAAGGGAATGGCACGCGCGTTCGCCGAAACGGTTTGGTTGTCCGTGCAGACGGATGCGGTGTCGGCTTGGCGGCACATCGAGGACGTGTTCGGCTGGGCACCGACGCGGTATCGAAGGGAGCAGATTGACGATCGTAATCACCCTGCAAAGAGACGATACGAGACGGAGGACGATTCCAAGTCGCCCGAGATCAAAGCGCACGTCGGCAACGTGGTTTTTCACGACGCCTGGCCCGAATCCTGGCCCAAGTTAATTGTCGACATCGTGAACAACCATCACTCGAAATACTACCAAGGCAACAATGATTGCAGTGCGCCCGGCGATTGGGAAAACCCGATTCCCGTGTATTTCCTCGCCGTCGTTCCGGAAACGAAGTTCACGTTCGCGCTATCGAAACGGTGCTCGGATGTCGACGACTCACGGGTCGACCTCGCGCGCCAATGGCTGCTCGGCGCGCTGTGCCATCTCGGCGCGGGCGCCAAGACCAACGCGGGTTATGGCGCGTTCCAGGCGATTCAACCGGACACGGCGCCGCATGTCGCCGCCCAGGCGGATCGTCGCTCGTTCTCCACAACGCTCACGTTGACAAGTCCCGGATTCCTCGCCGGCGCGAATCAAAAAGCGGAGGACTGCGACTTGCGCGCCGCGACGCTCCGAGGTCAGCTCCGTTGGTGGTGGCGAACCCTGCATTCGGGATTCATGACCGTCAACGAGCTTCGCCTCGTGGAGGCCGCGATTTGGGGGGACACGCATGTTGCCGGCGCGGTCCGTGTCATCGTGTCGCCGTCCGACACATCGGCGCATCCCTCCCGGCGAACGCTGTACGACAAGAGTGCATACGCCAACTTCCCCAACGCGCAGAAGGTTGAGAATTACGGTATCCCGGACAACGTCATCTCCGGAATACGCCCCGAAAAGACGACCCAGGGACTTTGGTACGCGTCGTTTGGCATGCATGACGGCGGGAAGCAAAGGCATGTTCGCGAACCCGGTGCTCGTTGGATCGTTCAGTTGATGGCGAGGTCCACTCGATTCCATGTGGATCGAAAGCGCGCGAAGGATCGCGAGACGGCGGCAATGGGACCCCATATCGAATCGCAGATGGTTCTCGACCAAGCGATCGACGCGCTCCGACTCCTGTGCACCTGGGGTGGCGTCGGAGCGAAGTCCGGAAAAGGGTTTGGTTCGCTGGCGATCGAATCCGATGCGACTTGGTCGTTGGAATCCGCCAGACAACGTGCGGCGCACTTGCGCCAGTGCTGTGGGATCCGCCGCGCCTTTTGCGAAAGCGATGCCCAGTCGTCCTCGTTGGAACTCATGATCTCGGCGTCGACCGAACAAGGTTTCCCTTTTGAATGGCCCGAGGTTTGGTCGGTCCTCGACCAGGTCGGATTCGCGTACCAGGCAATTGCCAAGAAACACAAGCGACGCCGGGAAAAACAGGCTCTGGGCCTCCCGAGGCGCGTGCAAAATCCGTCAAGCGGCGATTTCCATGCGGCGGATCCCGTCAACGTCACGAAACGGCATACTTCACCGGTTCATGTCCATGTCGACACGACGGAACGTGGGTACCGCATCGCGACGATCGCATTTCCCGCGGCGCGATTGCCCGATTTGCGCGAGAGCCAGCGGTTCCTGGCCGCTTTCATGAGCGATTTCTCCAAGGAGTTGCAGCGGAGGTCGGAACTGGCCTACCAGCCCGCCGTACCGGGTGCGGCGCGCGCCGAGCGACCGGAACAGGGAGCGGCATCGCCTCGGTCCAGGACGTACCCGGAAGTGCAGCCCCGTGGTGATTTGCCATCGCTCGTCCATAATCGAACGGACGGCAAACGACGCGTATTCAAGGTCGAACGAACCCAGCCCGGTCAATCAGCGGACGCACAGTGGCTCCGGCCCGCCGCCAACGCGTCCTATCAAATGGAACGGAATTGGAAAATCGCCGAACTTCCGCAGGGCTGTCCGGTTCCCGCGTACATTGTTGGCGAGGTCACCGATGAGGCACGCAAACTCGCGAAGTGCGTCGAAATTGTGGGAATTCCACCTCAATCCACTCCATCACCCCAACAACAACGGCCCGGTTCCCACGGCCGCAGCGGTGGGCACGGCCGATCGCAAGGGCGAAACCGATGAAGAACGTGCCATCCGGCTGCGCACGATGGGCCATGGCGATGCCAAGTGGGAAGCTTGCTCGACAACGCGCCGGCAAGCTGGGAGCTTGCCCCATGGGAGTGAAATCGCTCGTCTCTTTCTCTTCGTCCATCATCCTTTCCCATGAACACACTGTTGATTTGCACGCTCGGCGGGAGCGTTGAACCGATCGTCGCGTCGATCAAGAAGTGGAATCCCGTGCGGATCGCGTTCGTTCCGACGCCGCAAACGAGCGCCCTTGTGGCGTCCCAGGTCGTTCCGCTCGCCGCCGCCGAGCGCGTTCCCCTCGATCCGGGCCGGTACGACACGATCGAACTCCCCGACGGACAGGACTTCACGTCGTGCGTCGACCTCCTCCGACGACGTCTCGCGCCGTCGGTCCAGGAATGGCTCGCCCGAGGCGCGGATTACCAGGTGGTCGTCGATTTCACGGGCGGAACCAAATGCATGTCGGCCGCCCTCGCGCTCGTCGCGCGCAAATGGCATTGCCTCTTTTCCTACGTCGGCGGCACCGAACGGACCAAGGACGGCGTCGGAATCGTCGTATCGGGCAAGGAACAGGTCTTGCACGCCGACAACCCGTGGGACAGCTTGGGCGCGCAGGCCGTCGAGGATTTTGTCGTGCTCTTCGATGAGCAGGCGTACGCCGCCGCGTCGATGCTCGCCAACCAATCGCTGCGGCACGTCACGGGCGGAACGCGCAAGCGCGAGTTCAGCGCGCTGGCGATGCTCGCCGACGCGTACAACGATTGGGACCGGTTCGACCACCGACGGGCCGCCGACGGGCTCCGCCGCGTCGTGGCGTCCCAAAACGATCTCGCGGCCGTCCTCGGTCCGCTTCCCGCCGAACGGATCGTCCAAACGCTCGATACCCACATCGACTTCCTCGACGGGCTCCTGGGCGGCCGAGCTCCGAACGTCGCGCATGTGGTCGACCTGCTGGCCAACGCCGGTCGGCGGAAGGCCGAGGGACGCGTCGATGACTCGGTCGCCCGTTTGTACCGCGCGATCGAATCGATCGCCCAGCTCGCGCTCGCCGATCGTCACGGCATTCCCAATACGAAACGCATTCCGATCGACCGAATCCCCGACGCGCTGCGCGGACGGTTCGAGTCGCGCAAGGACTTCAACGGCCTGGTCTTCATGGGCCTGCAAGACGCCTACCGATTGCTCGACGGACTCGGCGACCAACTCGGCGCGGCCTTCCGACGACTCCGCCTTCACGAGGACGACCACTCGCCGCTCACCGCGCGGAACCAATCGATCCTGGCGCACGGTTTTCAGCGCGTCAGCGACAAAGTGATCGAATCGCTTTGGACGGCCGCGACGCAACTTTCGGGCGTTGTCGACGACCGGCTCCCCACGTTCCCCAAACTCGGTTTATGAGAAAGTCGTGGTTCGCTCCGCGAACCACTTAACCCACAAGGCTCCTCCAGTGTCGACGCCTTTCCCCAGAATGGGCGTATGAGGCTTCGCGATGACTGCGCATCCGCGCGATCCGCAATCGGCCGACGATCGGCACGCATCCTTGGACGGTGATGCGCATTCCGATCCGCGCGCGGAACACGGCGCGGGGGCGGCGATCGAGCCGTTGCCTTCGGATCCGTCATGGCCGTTCGCCCGGTTCCTTGGCGGCGTTTACGTGCTTCCGTACCGCGTGAGGCTCGAGACACCCGGCGTGTTCGCGACCGTTCCAATGCTTCGCGGAGTCTGGGGCGCGGCCCTTCACGACCTGGACCGATCGGTCTACGACTCGGTGTTCGCGCCGGATGGGGATGGCGTCGGCCAACGATCGCCGGGCTATTTGCTCCGTGCGGCGCCGCCCGATCCGGCCATCGCGCCCGCGATGGACTGGATCCTGATCGGGGAAACGGCGCGGCGGCCCGACCTTCAGGAGACGCTGTGGCGCGCGTGGGACATCGCGTCGGGCATGGGGCTCGGCCCCCACAGGATTCGGTTCCATCTGCGTGACCGTTGGGCGATCGACTCGAACGGAATGCGCCTCGGCGCGCCGCGCGCCTGGTCGCTCGCCGAAGTACGGCCGTTCCATGACGGCGATCCGGGCACGACGCCGTTGCGGCTTCGGTTCGACGCGCCGGTACGCCTGATCCGACAAGGGCGGCTCATCGATCGCCCCGGCCTTCCGGACATCATCGTCTCGGTCTGCCGTCGGATCCGCGCGTTCCTGCCCTCGGCGCGGCACGCCGAGTGGGACGCGGCGTCGCGCGATTGGATCGAGACCTCGCGCCAAGTCCCCGCCGAACCCTGGGTCGGCGATCGGCTCGACCTCATGCGCTATTCCGCCCGGCAGCACTCGGAGCTCGAACTGCGCGGCGTCGCCGGCCGGCTCGATCTGCCCGGCGGCCCCGGTGCGCTCTGGCCGCTGCTCGCCGCCGCCCAGTGGCTCCACATCGGAAAGGGAACGGTGATGGGCCTTGGTCAACCGAAATGCATGCGCCTCCCGCCACCCAACCAACAGACTTAAGTTAACCACACCAAACCGCCAACTGAAAACTGAAAACGGAAAAAGGCCGCCAATGCCCAACGACACTCCCCAATGGCGCGTCTTGCAGGAGACCGTTCGAACGGGCGACGCGGATGGAGCGCGCCGCGCAATCGAGTCGATGGTCGCCGCGCGGCGGGACGCGGTGGGCGAACACACGGAGTGGGGCTTGGTCTGCGAGCAGGCGGGTCTGCTTGCGCTCGCGTTCACGGAGTTCCAGTTGGCCGTGCGTGATCGGCCCGATGATCCGATCGCCGGGTTCCATCTGGCGCAGCATTACCGGGAACGGGGGGACACGGGACGCGCCTCGGGACTCCTCGCGCGGCTCCTTGAATCGAATCCCGCCGAGGAAACGTGGTTACGGCTCTATGTCGAGATCCTCTGCGAGGACGGCGCCGCGCCGCGCGCGGTGGAGGCGATCGATCGGGCGGCCGAACAGGGCTTGGATCCGAGCACGGCGAACGTCCTGCGCCGATCGACGGGCGCGTCGCGCGACGACGATCACGAGGATGCGGCCGAGAAATGGAAACGCGAACTGGTCCCGACCGACGCCGATTGCGTGCGTTTCCACACGCTTTTCAGCGGTCGCGAGGGAGTCTACGCGCGGCAATGGGTCAAGCCGGACGGTGAAGGAGGATACAGTCCGATCCAAGAGCCGCTCACGCCGCAGGTCGTCCGCAACCACTTGCTGGGCAATTACACGGTCGGCGTATACGTCCTGCGTTTGGACGCCACGGCGACGTTTTTCGCGGTCGACCTGGACATCGACAAACAGGCGTTGCAACGCGCGCGGGGCGACCATCGGTACGCCCAGACGCTCCGCGACACGCTGCGCGCCGAGGGCCCCCGGCTGCTCGGCGCCCTGCGCGAGCTCGGCTTCGAGCCGGTTTTTGAAAACTCCGGGTACAAGGGTCGGCATTACTGGGTCTTTTTGGAGGAGCCGGAACCGGCGGAGTCGTTGCACCTGCTGGGCCGTCTCTTTCTCGCGTGGCAAGCGGCCCAATTGCCGCCTGGGTTCCATTTGGAGTTTTTTCCCAAACAACCGACGCTCAAGGGCAAGGGGCTCGGCAACCTCATCAAGTTGCCGCTCGGCATCCATCGGCGCACGGGATACCGGAGCCAGTTCCTGGACGATCGGGGCGAATGGATCGACGACCCGCTCGGCGCGCTGCGCGGGGTGAGCCTGATGGGTCGGGACCGGCTGCACGCCGCCATCCAGCGGCTCAAGGGAATGCCGGAGGCGGCGGGGGGCGGCGCGGGGTCGGTCGGTGGTTCCACCGAGGCGGAGCGGCCTCCGTGGGAAGGGGAAGGCGGACGGGCGACCGTTCCGGGGCCGCCGCCTCCGGCCCGTATGCCCGTGTGGACCGAAGCGGACTTCGACGCGGACGGACGGATGCGGCATCTGCTCGCCCATTGTCCCGTGCTCGCCGAACTCAAGCGGATCGTCGACGGACATCGCCGGTTGACGCATGAGGAGCAATTGGTGTTGATCCATTCGATGGGTCATGTGGAGGGCGGTCCGCAGGCGGTAAACTACTTGTTCGCCCAGTGCTCCGACGTGGGTCCGGAGAAGTACATGAAGGACCGGTTGAAGGGCAACCCCGTATCGTGCCCGTCGATCCGCAAGAAGGTCCCCCACATCACGCGGCGCGTGGCGTGCCGTTGTCCGTTTGAGTTCGCGAAGGACCGGTATCCGAGCCCCGTGCTGCACCTGATGACGATGTCGGACGGGTCTCCGGGGGCCGCGGCCGCGCCCCAGGCGCTCGACGTCGCGACGTTGGCGCGCCGGTATGGGGTTGCGGATCGGAAACGGGCGGACGTGTTGCGGGAGTGGGAGCAATTGAAGGAGGCGATGGTGGCGGCCCTTCGCGGTCTGCCCGATCGATGCGTGAAATGCGACGGAGGCTGGTATTGCCTGGTGGAGAAGGAGGGGATCGAGGAGCTGCGTTGGGACCGGGAGGAAACGTCGGCCGCAGTCGAGTCGGACGGTGTATCGGCGGACGGGTGGGCCGCCGAGGGCGGGCGTACGGACGGAGGCGGGTAGCGTCGCCGAGCACGGTGCCGACGGGGGCACGGGTGGCCGCCCGCGCGACGAGATGACGGAATGCAACCGACGGCGAACCGCCCCCACGCATGGGTTATCAAGGGGTATGCCGGCTGACTGAGAGGGGTTGGCGGACGCTGCAACTCGTGATATGGTTGGAGGTTCGAGAGGATGAGCACGCAACCGTTCGAGATGGAAGCCGCGCGGGGGGATGGGGGTCGGCGAAAGGCGCCCCGCAACTCGTTCCGCCTCAACGTGTTGGGGAGGGGTGCGTCTCTCGACATGCCTCGATGATGAGAGGATTGAAACCGGGAACTGTCTTTGGGGCCTCTACCCCAATTACGACGTCTCTCGACATGCCTCGATGATGAGAGGATTGAAACATGTTCAGGTCGGTGGCGTCTGGGGCGGGCATGTCTCTCGACATGCCTCGATGATGAGAGGATTGAAACCGTGGAGGGGTTGGTGGTGATTGGGAGGTGGAGCGAGTCTCTCGACATGCCTCGATGATGAGAGGATTGAAACGTGGCAGGTCTCGGTTTGGAGGACGTTTTGGAGGTGTGTCTCTCGACATGCCTCGATGATGAGAGGATTGAAACTGTGTCCGCGCTACACCGAGCGGTGTGGAGGGGCACGGCGTCTCTCGACATGCCTCGATGATGAGAGGATTGAAACCTCTATGGCCGCATGGAGCCGGTTAATGACGCGCGCGTCTCTCGACATGCCTCGATGATGAGAGGATTGAAACTGTGTCCGCGCTACACCGAGCGGTGTGGAGGGGCACGGCGTCTCTCGACATGCCTCGATGATGAGAGGATTGAAACCTCTATGGCCGCATGGAGCCAGTTAATGACGCGCGCGTCTCTCGACA
>VGZC01000058.1 GCA_016872725.1 Planctomycetota bacterium | reverse complement strand
GTCGACACCCGAGGGCTCGGAACAAGCAGGCCGCAGGTCGCCAATGCCGCGGCGGCGCCGCGAAATAGCCGAGCGATGTTCATACGACGTCCTTCCCGAACGAAAGCCGAACCATCCGTGGAGCGACCGCGATCTGCTTCTACGTATCGGAGACGTCGCGGCGGGGATCCAGAAATGTCCGAATCGACCGAAAACTGGGGCTAATCGTCATCGGCGATCCAGACTCCCCAAATCGTGAGGTCGATGGCGGTTCGCTCGATCCCCTTCACGTGATTCGGGGCATCCGCGGTCAATCCCGCTGCCAGGCGCGGAAATGGGAGAGGAACCGCGATTCCAAATCGGGCATGCGCCGCCGCAATCGCCGGCTCAGCACGTCCGGCGGCGTCCGCGCGGCGATGTCCGCGAGATAAGCCCGAAGTTCATCACGCGCCTCGGGCGGGCCGTGAAGAAGAAAGTGGACCCAGGCCCACGCCTGTTTGTAGTGGGTCGACGTCATGTCGCGCAGTTCGACCAAGGCCTCGAGCGACTCCAGGTCGGGGACTCGGCCGAAACGGGCCGTCCATCGCATGCCCGCCATCGACGGATGCCCGCGCGTCCGCTCGCCGCGCGCGACCTCGAAATACTCGGCGATCCCTTCGTCGAGCCACAACGGGACCATCGGGAGCGCCGCGTGCAGGACCGCGTGTGCGCACTCGTGACGCACGTCGACGGCGAATTCGGGGCCTCGATGCGCGAAGACCATCGCGTGCCCTCGGCTCTTGATGAAGAGCGCGGGCCGCTTGGGTACCTCCGGAAAATAGTGCGACACGTATTGGTGATACGTCGACTTCCGATCGAATAGGAACAGGTCGATCGGTTGACCGTCCGCCGTGAGCGCCAGCGCGCCCAGCACGTCGGTTTCGAGTTCGCGCATGTCGGCGAACAGGGACGCGTAGTCGGCGAGCGAAAAGTCGGCATGGCAGCGAAACGGCGGCGCGTCCCGTTCCTCGGGCCAGCGGGCGGGCAACTCGCCCCACAAGGCTGCCGTTATCAGGACGGCCGTCATCCATGCCGCCGCTCCCGCAAACGCCTTTCGCATCATGCCCGCACTCCACACTCCCAATGCCGAGCTCCGCGACTGCGCCGCCCTTGGTCCTCAGACCCCAACCCGGCGTACCGATGCGCCGCGTGCGATGTTCCCGGTCCTTCGACCCTCAGCCCGCGCGCCGCCACGGAAACCAGCCGCGCCGCCGGGACGCGCGGACCGGCGTTCGAACAACGTCGATCGGTTCACCGCGGACGACGGCAAGCGGCTGATCGCGGCAGATCCGCGTGGCGACGTCGAGCCCCTTCGCGGCGACGACTCGGTCGAACGCCCGCCTGAGTAGCGGCCGCCGCGACGTCGTGCCATGCGCGTCGGTTGCCAGAAAGTCGATCAGTCCCCGGTCGAGCATCCACTCGGCCATCGCCCTCGGCTCCGGCCCGAATCCGTTCAACAGGCTGCCCGCCGTCACTTGCATCAGGCAACCACGCTCCGCCAACTCGGCGACGACTTCCGGCTGACGCAACAAGCCCTCATTGCGCTCGGGATGCGAGAGGATCCCGATGAGTCCGATTCTCGCGAGTTGCTCCAGCAGATCGTCGAGCGGGAAATACAGGTCGTGGGGGAGTTCGAGCAGCACATGGCGGCGCCGATCCGCGAGCGTCAGGACATCGCCGCTCTGGAGCCTCGCGACGATTTCCGCATCGATCCGCACGTCGGCCCCCGGCAGGACCGTGATCGGAATCTTGTGGTCGTTCAGCCGTTCTTGAAACTCGATGGTCCTTCGGCGAATCGTATCACCCCGATTGTGCGCATAAGCGCCCAACTGGTGCGGCGTGACGATGATCGCCTCAATTCCGTCGGCTGCCGCCATCCGGGCCATGTCGAGCGACTCGGACCACGTTCGGGCTCCGTCGTCGATCGCAGGCAAGAAATGGCTGTGGATATCCACGAACGTAGGCGGCAGACTCAAGGCAGGACTCCTTTCCATGCGTGAGGCGTGCAGTATACGTGGGGGCGATCGGTGGTCAAGTGAAACGGGGCAAACCAGGATGCCCGGCAAACTCGGGTTGCCGAATTCGGGCGGATCGAAGAGGCGAAACGCGGTCGCCGAGGCGTCGAGTGATCGACACGGGCCCGATTCGACGCGGAGAGCCGGCGCGGTATAATGGCCGGCGATGCTCTATCGGGCACGGAATCGGTTGCGATGGCAGTCCTTGTTCTTTGCCGCGAATGGGTGCGGTCTGTCGGTCGAATTCAATTGGAATTGGAGGCGCCTGCGATGAACTCCCTTCAAGGTTGTTTCCTCGTCGCTTCGCCTCACCTGCCCGACCCCAATTTCTTCCGCTCCGTGGTGCTCATGATCCAGCACGACACTAACGGCGCGTTCGGAGTCATCCTCAATCGACCGGGCACCAAAACGGTTTCCGAGATACTGCGGTGTGTCGGCGAGGAACCGATCGATGAGTGTCGGCAGCTTGTCGACGTCGGAGGCCCGGTCGAAGGACCGCTCGTCGCCGTGCATTCGATCAAGTCGTGCACGCAGGGCGAGGTCATTCCGGGTCTCTTCATCGCGACGCGGAAGGACTTGATCTTGAAAATCGTGCGGGCGAAACGACCGTTCCGCGTGCTATGCGGTTACGCCGGATGGGGTCCGGGACAACTCGACTCGGAGCTCGAAGCCGGAGGATGGCTCCATTGTCCGGCGACGATCGACGAGATCTTCGCGGACGGCGATGCCATGTGGAAGCGGATCACGGGCAAGATCGGGCTCGGTGTTCTCGAACCCACGCTCAATGGCCGCCGAGTACCGGACGAGCCGTGGTGGAATTGATTCGGCCAGTCCTACCCTTCTTCCCAAACGCACCCGGCCCACGACAGGCCGACACCGAAGCCCAGCAGCATGCTCCGTTGGCCGGCGCGAAGCCGTCCTGATTCGCGCATCCGTTGAATGACGATCGGAATGGTCGATGAGACGGTATTGCCGCAGTCGGCGAGTTCGATCGGCATCTTCTCCGGGGGAAGGTTGAGCCGATCGCGGAGCTGCATGAGCATCTTGGCGGTCGCTTGGTGCATGATGAAGTGATCGATCCGTTCGCGGATCGTCCCGCTTGACGCCAGGACGTCGTCGATCAACTTGGGGATCGCGCTGACGGTAAAGTTGATCAGACTTGGGCCATCCATATAGAGGTCGCTTGGCCAGCGTTGGCGATGGCGAGGGCGATGCGCCTTGTCCCTGGGACGATAGCCGCCCTTCGTCACCAAGAGCGTGTCGGCGCCCGATCCGTCGGTACCGAACCGAAAGCCCGTGAGTGCCGGCGCTTCGCTCGCGTCGATCAACGTGGCGGCCGCGCCGTCCCCAAAAATTGTGCGTAGGCTGCGGTCGTCGGGGTGAATGAACTTGGTATAGGTTTCGGCCGTGATCAACAGTACCCGCCGCGCCGCGCCCGTCTGAATCAGACCGCCGGCCAGAGCCAACCCGTAGACGAATCCCGAGCACCCCAGATTGAAGTCCAACGCGCCGATCTCGGTGCGCAGATGCAAGCGGTCCTGAATGAGGCATGCGGTGGTCGGGAGCGGGTAATCGGGAGTTTGAGTACAGAGCAGCAGGAAGTCGATCGACTTCGGGTCGATCTCACGCTCGGCGAAGAGCTTTTGGGCCGCGCGCACACCCAGATCCGAGCTGCATTCGTCGGGCGCGCAGACGTGCCGCGAGACGATGCCCGTCTTCTCTTCGATCAAATCCATATCCCAAGACGGGTACAGCGTCTTGAGATCCGAGTTCGTTTCGATGCGTTCGGGAAGATGGATGGCGATCGGGCCAATCGACGCGTGCTTCAACGAAGGAACCACCGCAAAGGGACAAGGGACCAAGTCGAATCCAAGGAGCCTCGGGGGTGGAAATTCATCCCGTCGCGATACGATACCCCCCATGAGCGACCCGTACGATACCCGTATGCCCGCGAAGCGTCAATTGAAGGCGGACGGCGGGCCCGATCGACCAGCCGTAACCCGGCGGCGGCCAACGACCTTTGATTTCAAGATCCGCCCTCCCCACCCGCTCGGGTTCACCGCGCTGTTCGGCGATCGGAACTCGAATCGTCGTACTCGTACTCGTACTCGTACTCGTGCTCGTGCTCATACTCGTGCTCGTGCTCGTGCTCGTGCTCGTGCTCGTGCTCGTACTCGTGCTCGTACTCCTACTCCTACTCCTACTCGTGCTCGTGCTCGAAGGCACGACTTCAGTCTTGGCCGGGTCACTCGCGGACGCGATTTTCGAGCACGAGCACGAGCACGAGCACGAAAAACCCCCCTCGAAAATACCGCCGAACGGCCAAAGTACCCCCGGCGGTGGCGAAGATCGAAACTTGAATTTCAATTTTGGCCAGGTCTCTCGCGGACGCGGCCTGCGTAGAATAGCGAAACTTGGCGAAATGGAGCGAACAGGCAGCATGATCCGCGTTGCGGCGCATCACGGCGGGCGAGGGTTCGGACCGGAATTTCAATTTTGGCCAGGTCTCTCGCGGACGCGGCCTGCGTAGAATAGCGAAACTTGGCAATTTCAATTTTGGCCAGGTCTCTCGCGGACGCGGCCGTGCTCGTGCTCGTGCTCGGAATTTCGATTTTGGCCAGGTCTCTCGCGGACGCGGCCTGCGTAGAATAGCGAAACTTGGCGAAATGGAGCGAACGGGCAGCATGATCCGCGTTGCGGCGCATCACGGCGGGCGAGGGTTCGGACCGGGTCGGCACCCGAGCGGGCGGGCGGGCACCGGTGCGCCGCTCGGCGAGAGCCCGCGCGGCGGGGCGGGCATCGTCATACACCGGGGATGGGAAAACGGGCCCATATCGCTACATTGGACGCCGGAGTCGACGAACACGTCGCTCAAGCCGATGAGGACCTGACAGCCCCCGTCGCCAGCCCGCCGAATCGCAAGACTGGTTCGTCATCAGCCACGCTCGGGTGAGCATGGCTATGATCCCGAGAATTCGACGCAGGCCGCGCTCTGGCGCGTGGCTCCATTGGACCGAAACCGCAGCCGTATGCCTGATTTGGAACGCCGCCTGATCGCGGTTGGCGATATCCACGGATGCGCCAAGTCGTTCGACGCGCTTCTGGAGGCGATCGCCGTGCGTCCCGACGATACGCTCGTCTTGCTCGGCGATTACGTCGACCGAGGTCCGGCGACGCGTGCCGTGTTGGAACGGATCCTGGCGATCCGCGGCGAATGCCGACTCGTTCCGCTCATAGGCAACCACGAGATCATGATGATCACCGCGTACCAGGACTATTCGCAGGCCTATTCCTGGCTCCAAAGCGGGGGCCAGACGACGATCGACAGCTATGGCGGGTCACCGGCCGACGTGCCTTCGTCGCACCTGGCGTTTCTGGAGGAATGCGTTCCCTATTTCGAATCGGATGCGCACTTCTTCATCCACGCGAATTACGATCCGGTGAGGCCACTGGAGGACCAACCGGACGATTTGCGGTACTGGCTGCACCTGCATGCGCACCGGCCGGGTCCGCACATGTCGGGCAAGATCGCCGTGGTCGGCCACACACCCCAGCGAATGGGCGAACCGCTCGACGTCGGGCACCTCCTATGTCTTGACACCTACTGTTTCGGCGGAGGCTGGCTCACCGCGTTCGACGTGTCGTCGCGCGCCTGCTGGCAGGCGAACGAACAGGGCTTCGTCCGTTCGCGCCGCGGCGGATCCGCGGCCTGGGAGGCACGATCATGAACGCTCGGAAGATCTCGCGGCTGCTCGTCGCGAACCGCGGCGAAATCGCGATCCGCGTATTCCGCAGCGCCCACGAGTTAGGCATCCGCACGATCGCCGTGTACTCGCACGAGGACCGCTTCGCTCTGCACCGATTCAAGGCGGACGAGGCGTACCGGATTGGCGAGCCCGGTGAACCGATCCAAAGCTACCTCGATGGCCCCCGCCTCATCGAACTCGCGTCCTCGATCCACGTTGACGCGATCCACCCCGGCTACGGGTTCCTATCCGAGAACCCTCGATTCGTCGAGCTTTGCGAGGAGGCGGGCATCACATTCATCGGACCGCGTGCCGACATCCTCCGGAAACTCGGAGACAAAGTCGAAGCGCGGGCGATCGCGAAACAAGCCGGAGTACCGATCCTTGGCGGAAGCGGACACGCGGCGACATCAGCGGCCAGCGGACGCAAGACGGCCGACAAGCTCGGATACCCGATCATCCTGAAGGCGGCGCACGGCGGAGGTGGACGGGGCATGCGCGTCGTCCACCGTCCGGAGGACTTCGCCGAGTCGTTCGAACAGGCGCGTCGCGAGTCGATCACGGCGTTCGGCAGCCCCGACATTTTCGTCGAAAAGCTGATCGCCAAAGCGCGGCATATCGAGGTCCAACTGCTGGGTGACCGGCACGGGAACTTGGTTCATCTCTTCGAGCGGGATTGTTCGGTGCAGAGGCGGCACCAAAAGGTCGTCGAGATCGCGCCTGCGCCGTACCTCGATCCGGCCGTCCGCGAGGCGCTGTGCGAATCGGCGATTCGAATCGGTCAAGCGGTCGGATTCGACAACGCGGGCACCGTCGAGTTCCTCGTCGACGCGGAGACGAACGCGTATTTCTTCATCGAAGTCAACCCGCGGATTCAGGTCGAACATACGGTGACCGAAGCGGTGACCGGAATCGATCTCGTCAAATCGCAGATCCTCATCGCCCAAGGCCATTCGCTCGACGATCCGGCGATCGAACTCGCGTCCCAGGACGAAGTCCGCACCCACGGATTCGCCCTTCAATGCCGCGTGACGACGGAAGATCCTCTGAATCACTTCCTGCCCGACTACGGCCGCATCTCGCATTACCGCTCAGCGGGCGGCATGGGCGTGCGTCTCGATGCGGGCACGGCATTCTCGGGCGCCGTTGTCCATCCCTATTACGACTCGTTGCTCGTCAAAGTGACCTGTTGGGGGCGCGGGTTTCCCGACTCGATCCGCCGCATGGAGCGGGTGTTGCAGGAGTTCCGCATCCGCGGCGTGAAGACGAACATCCCGTTCCTATTGAAGTTGATCATGCACCCCCAATTCGTGGCGGGAGGCTGCACGACGACGTTCATCGACGAAACGCCCGATCTCTTCGAATTCACGCCGCGCCGCGACCGAGCGACCAAACTGCTCAACTACCTCGCCGACACGATTGTCAACGGCAACACGCTGGTGAAGGACGGACCGGCGGCGTCGCGACGCGAACCGGCTCCGGTTCCCCCTTTTCCGTCGAACGATCCCCGCCCGCGCGGAACGCGCGACACGCTGCTCGAACTTGGACCCGAACGGTTTGCGAAGTGGATCCTCGAACAGAAACCGCTCCTCGTGACCGACACGACGTTCCGCGACGCGCACCAATCCTTGCTCGCGACTCGGCTTCGGACATTCGACATGTTGCGGATCGCGCCCGCCTACGCGCGACTCTTGCCGCGGCTTTTCTCGCTCGAAATGTGGGGTGGAGCGACCTTCGACACGGCCATGCGATTCGTGAAGGAATGCCCCTGGCGGCGCCTCGCCGATCTGCGCGATCAGATCCCGAACATCCTCTTCCAGATGCTGCTCCGCGCATCCAACGCCGTCGGCTACACGAACTATCCGGACAACGTGGTGCGCGCGTTTGTGCAGGAGGCGTCCGAGGCGGGGATCGACGTCTTCCGGGTCTTCGACGCGCTGAACTCGGTGCCGAACATGCGGGTCGCGATCGAAGCCGTGCTCAAGAGCGGCGCGGTTTGCGAGGCCGCAATCTGCTATACGGGCGACATCCTCGACCCCAAACGCACCAAATACGACCTGGCCTACTATGTCGCCATGGCCAAGGAACTCGAAGGCATGGGCGCCCATATCCTCGCGATCAAGGATATGGCCGGACTGTGCAAACCGTTCGCGGCCGAACGTCTGATCAAGACGCTCAAGCGGGAAATCGGAATCCCGATCCACTTCCACACGCACGATACGGCGGGCGTCCAGGCCGCATCCATCCTGAAGGGCTCTGAAGTCGAACTCGACATCGCCGACGCCGCCATGGCTCCGCTCTCCGGCGGCACATCGCAGCCCAATCTGAACACGATCGTCGAGGCGATCCGGTTCACCGATCGCGATACGGGCCTTCCCCAACGCGACCTGGACGCGGTCGCCGAATACTGGCGAGCGGTCCGCGCGTTCTACTCGGCGTTTGAAAGCGAGGAAGTGCCCGCGACCGCCGATCTGTACCATCACGAAATGCCCGGCGGCCAATACACCAACCTTTTCCACCAGGCGAAAGCCGTCGGGCTCGCCGACCGATGGGTCGACATCTGCCGCTCATACGCGGACGTGAATCAGTTGTTCGGCGACATCGTCAAAGTCACGCCGACGTCGAAAGCCGTCGGCGATCTCGCTCTCTTCCTCGTCGCAAACGACTTGGCCACGACGGATGTGCTTGAAGGCGAACGCGAATTGGCATTCCCCGAATCGGTTCTTGACTTGATGAGCGGCAAAATGGGCCATCCGCCGGGCGGCTTTCCCAAGAAAGTCCGCCAACGCATCCTCGGTGATCGGCCCGTGCTGCGCGGCCGCCCTGGAGCCAGCATGCCGCCCGCCGATCTCGACCAGGTTAAGGAAACGGCGAGCGCCGCGCTGGGGCGCGACGCGACGCGTGCCGAGACCTTGTCCTGCGTGCTCTATCCAAGCGTCTTCGAGCAGTTCGCGTCGCATCAGCGCAAATACTCGGACACCAGTGGTCTTCCGACGCCCATCTTCTTCTATGGACTGCTCCCCGGAGAGGAACTCACCGTCGACATCGAACCCGGCAAGACACTCATCACCAAGTTCTTGACGCTCGGCGATTGCCACCCCGACGGCCGCCGCACGGTCTTCTTCGAGCTGAACGGGCAACCTCGCGACGTCACGGTCGCCGATCTCTCCCAGCAGCCCAAGGTCAAGACGGCCGAGAAAGCCGATCCCGACGATCCGCGTCAGGTAGGCGCCGGCATGCCCGGCATGATCGTCCAAGTCACCGCGAAGATCGGCGACACGGTCGTCAAAGGCCAAAAACTGCTCACCATCGAGGCCATGAAGATGCAGGCGGCCGTCCACGCGCCGATCGACGGCATGGTCGCCGAGATCCTCATCAAGCCAGGCAGCCAAGTCGCCATCGGCGATCTGCTGGTCAAACTCGAACGCAAGGAGGAAGGCTGAAGGCCGGCGAACAGCGAATGAAGGATCGATCGTCCACTCGATTTCCGCGCCTTCATTCCTCGCGATGCGTCCTTCATCCTTCCGCCTCCCCCATTCCATCCTTCCGACTTCCGCCTTTCCTGAAGTATTTGAATTCGGAGGCGAACGGTTGGTGTTGCGGGCGGTGGAGATATCGGCCGCCCAACCCCCATTTTGCTTTCGATCAGCGGCGTGCCGTCATCGAGCACGACGTGGACGATGCCGATGTGGACCAGTCGCCCGGAGGCGCTGCGATAGATGATCAAGTCGCCGGCGCGCGGATGTTCGACCCGGAAATACCCGTCGGCCGACAGAATCCGCGACGCGTCCTCGGCGAGCACGATGTACGCGCCGTTCGCGAAGACCCATCCGAACGCGTTCGACGTCGGATCAGGATCGGCGAGCAGGATCAAGGTATCCAGCAGCTCGGCGGGTACCGCCCGAGCCATCACACGGGGATCGATGCTCGGGTCGACGCGATAGACGGGAATCACATCGCCCTGGTCGGTCCGCAGCGTCCGGCCTTCGACGCGTTCGTATTGCGGGTCCGCGGCCGTCCCGGATTCCCTTGCCGCACGCGACCACGCGACATCCAGCAGCCGGTGCCCCGTCCAACCCGCAACCATCCCCGACCAGACAAGCGATCCGACCAGCCCAATCCATCGCATCCGCGGACGCATGCCGGCGGAAACCAGGGCCGTCGCCGCGCCATGTCCGACAATCACGATGGCGATCGCCAATACGGCGACAACGGAATAGCCGAGCGATTCGGATGACACGATGGGCCGCAACATCCCGATCGCGTCCGCGCCGAGGATTCCATACGGCGCCTGACCAGGAGGCCGTGCGCTCGGCCGACCGGGGCTGGAACAGAGTGTGCGAGGCGGAGCCGGCAATGGTGTCGATCGACGAACCGGTGTGGTTGTGGTTTGCCGCGTTCCTTGTCAGCCTGGCGGCCACCGGCATCATCGGGATCGCGATGGCGACGCGTCGCGAAGGAACCGCCGCGCCGGCCTTCGAACGATCCTCCCTCCTTTGCGGACCACGCCGTCGTGCGGTAGGCTTTATCCCGACGGTTTCGAAATCCTCGGGAGTGATCGTTCCATGTCCACGTCCGATCGCGCGTTTCGACGGGTCCTTCACGGGCTTTGCGGATCGGCCATACTCTTGGCCGGAGTTGCCGTTCCGGGCTGCAAGCCGAAGCCCGCCGACGAATCGAACGCATCGACAAGCAACCACGGCGGCGCGCCTTCCGATTCGGCGGCGAAGGAAGGCACGTCCCCGAAAGCGGCGCCGGTCCAGGACAACGCCCAGTCGGTCTCCGCGCTGACGGCCGTCGGTGCGAAACTCGATCGAGGCCCCGACGGCCAGGTCGTAGCCGTCGATTTCTCGACCGCTACCCAGTGCAATGATGAACTGGTCCGCAACGTCCAAGGACTTCCCGGACTCAGAGCGCTCGGCGCCGCCAATTGGCCCGATGTCAGTGACGCATCGATTGACGGCCTCGTGCCGCTCAAAGGACTCAAAGTCCTCGATCTTGGCGGCACGGCCGTCACGAACGCCGGCGTCGAGAGACTGGCCGCGATCCAGTCGCTCGAAGACATCGATCTCTACCGGACGAGCATCTCGGACGATGCCCTTCGAGCGATCGCGACACTGCCGAACATCAAACGGCTGCGACTCGTGCGCTGCAATCTCGGCGATACCGCACTCCTCCATTTGAAGGACTGCCGGACATTGGAACTGCTGGACCTGACGGAAGTCAGCGGTTCGAGCGGCGGGATCACCGACGCCGGACTCGCCCACCTGAGCGGACTGACTCGACTGAGGAATCTCCGAGTCTGGGGGCAGGGCGTGACGGACGCCGGCATGGCCCATTTGGAAGGCCTGAGCAACCTTGTCTACCTCGGACTCGCCGATACGTTTGTTTCCGATCCCGGCATGGCGTCGGTCGGGAAACTAACGAATCTGCAGGAATTGCGGATGTACCAGACGTATCTCCGCGACCAGGGACTCGCGCATCTCAAGGGACTCGCGAAACTCGAACGCATCAATGTTCGAGCCAACGCGATCGGCAACGAGGGGATCGCGGCGCTGCGCGACATGACGAGCCTCAAGACCATTGATCTCAGCGAAACCGTGGTCGGCGACGAAGGGGTTGCTCACCTCGTCGACTTGCCCAATCTGGTCGAGCTGAATCTGCTGCGCACGAAAGTCTCGGATGCGGGACTTCCCACGATCGCCAAGATGAAGCAACTCAGGAAACTCAACCTGGATAACGTCAACGTGCCGATCACCGACGCGGGGCTCGCCGTCATCGGCACCATGTCCGGGCTCGAATGGCTGCACATCGGCCGCAACGACGTGAGCGACGAAGGACTCAAGCACCTGCACGGGCTCAAGCTCAAGACGATCTACCTCAACAATTGCCCGCGCACTACGCCCGAGGGACTCGAATCGCTGCGCAGCGCGATCCCGGGCATCGAGATCCAATCGTAGGCGTTCCGCGTTGATCGGGCATTCCGATCACGCGCGCGGAGTGAACCGGAAGTTCGCGCTCTGCGCGAAGAAGGCGAGCGGGTTCTCGTAGACGACGCGCCGGATCAGCGACTCGGGGTGCCCGCGCCGCCGCATTTCGAAAATCAGGTCGGGAACGGCGGTCGGTTTGGAAGGGCCCCAATCGCCCGCCGAATTCACCATGAGGCGTTCGGGGCCGAACATCTCGATCATGTCGACCGCGCGCTGCGGCGTGCACTTCGTCACCGGATAGAGCGTCATGCCCGCCCAGAACCCCGATTCGCGCACGAGACGAATCGTGTGCTCCTCGACGTGATCGATCAACACGCGCCCCCGCTCGACGCGCGAATCGCCCGCGAGCATATCCACGATCATGCGCGTGCCCTGGTATTTGTCCTCGAGATGGGGCGTATGGATGAGCATCTGTTGGCGATGGCGAACGGCCAGATCGACATGCTCCAGAAAAATGGTCGATTCGTTGGGCGTGTTCTTGTTGAGCCCGATTTCGCCGATCCCCAAGACGTTCGGATGGTCGAGGAACTCGGGGATGAGCGCGATGACCTCGCGCGATAGCCCGACGTTCTCGGCTTCCTTGGCGTTGATGCAAAGCCACGTGTAGTGTCGGATGCCGAACTGCGCCGCTCGTTTCGGCTCGAATTCGGTCAACTGCCGGAAATAGTCGCGAAAACACTCGGCGGATCCGCGATCAAAACCCGCCCAGAACGCCGGCTCGCTCATCGCGACACAGCCCATCTTCGCGAGCGTCTCGTAGTCGTCGGTGGTTCGCGAGACCATGTGGATGTGCGGGTCGATGTATTCCATGGCGAGTACGCTTGTGCAAGGAGCCGAACCGTGTTCGAAAGACAGGGCGCCGAAATCGGGACGTGTCAGAGTCCGAACTTCGACCGCCACGCCGGATCGTATTCTCGGGAAAAGGCGAGCTGTACGCGTTCCGCCTTGTTGGGCGCATCCGAACCGAGGACGTCGAGCCCCTCGCGCAGCAGGCGACGGCGCCGATCGTCGTCCGATCCGCCACCCGCGCGTTCGAGCCGATCGAGCGATGCGGCGAGCGCGAGGATCGTGTGACGGATCTCGAAAAACTCCCGATCCAACACCTTGTTGCCGGAAGCGGTCGAGGTTGCAGTCATCATCGGTTCGCCTGGTTACGTATGTGATGCGGATACCGTCCGCCTCCATCGTACCACGAGCCCAATCCGCGCTGAAGCCTGCCGGCTCGCAAGAGGACCTAGCACCTCATGTGTTTGGCGAGCGCGTATTCCAGCGCGCGGTCGTATGCGTCGAGCGAATCGGGTGCGAGGTGCGCGAGGCGATGGGACAGGTCGCCGTGCGTCGCGGGGGACGGGTGGGAGACGAGTCCGTTCCAGGCGAGCCGAACGGGCCAACCGTTGTGTTGCGCGACCGAGTTCAGTCGTTCGGCGGCACGCAGCGCCCACAAGACGCCGAACGCGTCGCGGAACGCGAGCCAAACTCGGTCGCGATCCGATACGCCGCGACGCGATCGTCCGGCGGCCCACGCCATCACGGCCGTTCCGACGAACCAGATCGTCGATGCGACGGGCCACGCCCATAGGCCGAGTTCGGTTCGGACGAACGGAAGGTGTTCGGCGAGCAGCATGGTCTGGACGATCGAGAACGCGACGCCGCTCAGCCACGCGCCGGTCCCCAGCCGATTGACGCATTCCATGAGGATGAATACGCCGAGGAACGCGCCGCGCAGGTCGCGGATTCCGAGGGACTGACCGGGTCGTAAGACGGCAACTTCCAGCGCGGGCAGCGCGAGCACGACCCAGAATGAGACGACGACCCAGCTCCACGCGCGATCCTGCGGCCGTTTCGCGCCGAGCAGCGCCATGTGCGGACAGAACAGGGCCACCGCCGCGGCGAATCGAACGGGCTGGGTTCGTCCCATCGAATCGGCGCCGATCAGGACGAACGCCGCGCCGGCGGACGCCAAGACGATGACGGCAACCGCGTGCCAAGCCCACACGGCGGCGAGCGTGGTGCCGCGCACTGTTCGGCGCCGAACGGCGAGCACCGCCAGCGACGCACCGCCCGACACTACGCTCAGCGCGGCCCACGCCAAGACCCAAGGCTCTTCCATCCAACGCGCTCGCCTCGCTGCCCCTGGAAGTCCCATCCGCCCGCGACCGATTGTATCGCCGTTGCCGGTCCTGACGACGGCCTATCGGCCTTTCGAAGAAAAATGGCATCGCCATTCTTGCTTGACACCGGTTCGCGAGCCATCCTTTTTGGGACGAAGAGCAGGAGCCCCTCACGGTTCAAGCGTGAGTGTAGAGCGACGGAGCGTTGTCGCTTTCTGGCCGACCCTGGAACAGTCCAACAAGATGTCGTGTCTGTTTCGTTCGCGGCGATCGGGATTCGCCGCATTCGGGTACCTCAGGAGCCAGGAGTCCGCCCATGAAGTACGGAAGTTGTGCCGCGTTGTGCGTCATGCTCATTGCCGCGGCGACCGCCGACGCTCAATCGTACGTGCGCTACGGAACCATCATTCAGGAGCAGGCACCGGCCAAACCGGACGCCGTTCAGGCGCCGATCCAAGCGCCGATGGTCCAAGCGCACGATGCCGGTTGTGGCTGCGGAACGATTGTCGGCGATGCGTGCGGATGCTCGCCTTGCTCGGGTTGGTGGTCGGGGTATTGCCGCCCACGCTACCTGTGTGGTTATCGATTCGGACTTCGCGGATGCGGCCCCACCGGGCTCGGCGCCTGCGGCGGTACGGGTGGCTGGGCCGGACCGAACTGCGCGTGTGCTTCGTGCGGCGTTTCCTGCGGGTCCCCGTGCTGTGGATTCGGCCACTATCGGTTGCGGGGCTGCGGGCGCTGTGCGATCGGATGCGACACCGGTTGCCACACAAGCTGCGGCTGCGGGGTCGAACTGAGTCCCAAGGATGCCGGCGCTCCGGCGGTTCCCATGGATCCGCCGACCCCAGAACCCGCTCCGGCGCCCTCGACCTAACTTCGACAACCCGTCCCATTCCCGACGATGACGGCGACAGGGCGACGTGCCGCCTCACGCGGGACATGCGAACCATGATCGGAGAAATCCGAGAGATCCGAGAGATACAAGATCCGATTTCGAATCCAACCAGGCCGACAGGGTAGGGGCCTGCGAGCCGATTGAGCTCCGCTCCATCGACGCGACTGGGTTCGAACCGATCGGGCAGGCCGTATCCGTATGGCCTGCCCGATCTTGGTTTCTTGGTTCGGGCCATCCGTCGCGGATCACCGCCTCTCGCCGACGCGTCGGCTTTCGAGGGCGAGACGGCGTGACGGCGCCGGAATGTCGCAAGTCGAGTGGCCCGCAGGCCGGTTCGATGGATCAGGTCGAATCGTGTCCGGCGAGCCACTCTCCCCCCTGCGACGTTGGGCCGACGATCAGTGCCCGGTCGGCGGATCATCCGGATCGGCCGATTCCTCGCCGCCGGCGGCCTTCTCTCCATCCGCGCCGGCCTTCTTTCCGCTCGATCGCATCGCTTCGCGGCGTTTCTTGAGGTCCTCGTTCAGCGCGGCGATCTCTTCCTGCTGGGCTGTCGTCAGCACGGCGAGGATCTCGGCGTCGCGCTGCGACTGAAGGTCCTTCAGTTGGGCCGTCATTTCGGCGATCCGCGCGTCGAACTGTTTTTGGATCGCATAGATCCGTTCGCGCTGCCGTTCGTCGACGACGCGGGAAAAGAACATCGGCAATCGGCCCCGCGGCTTGGCCTTCTCGGCCTTGCCGGACCCCGGTTCCGATTCCCGTGCCGCGGCCTTCTCCCCTTCGCTCGACCGCTTCGCGGCCGGGCGATCCTCGTCCTGGGCCCAAGCCCGGCCCGTGACCGGGCTCGATCCCGCCAGCGCGGTTCCGATCCCCAGCGCCGTCAGCGCCGCCAACCGCGGCCCCATCCTTCTCGACACGCTCATTCCATTCTCCTTCCATCCTGAAACGGTTCCACAGGGGCGCGAAAACCGGCCCCTCGCCAGGACCATTCTTCGCGCGAGGGTCGGGAGGGAAAGCGGCTCGCCATACCGAGTGACACCATCGTGTCAGCTCAAGTCCCCGGTCGGTGACAGGCCCTTGACGAAAATCGGCCCTCGTCGGAAGGAGGACAGTTGGGACCGATCCATGCTTCGCAAGTGGCGTGGGCTTTGGCCCACGCGCGAATGTGGCGCCGAACGAATGTGGCGTGGGCCAAGACCCACGCTACGATCGGATCCCTCCGAGGTCTCGGATTTCGCGCCGGCGCGATTCGAGCCAAGCGCGGAGCGATTCGGCGCGAGGAAAGTGCGACAGGATGCCGATCACCATGAGGAACGCGATCCCCAGGCTCAACGGCGACCCTTCCCTCATGTAGGCGACCAGACACACGAACGCGGGACCTTCCAGGAACGCGCATCGAAGGACCGTCACCGTTTGGAACGATGCGAGCAAACGCGAGTCCGCGTCGTCCGAGTCGCTCGACGGTCCTCGGGAACGATCCCCCACCCGGCCTCCATCGGCCGCGATCGCCCGACAACAGGACCCGACGACGGCCCGAGTCGCCACAAATCCGGCGACGACGCCCGCTACCGCGAATACCATGCCCGCAATCGTGAGCCATCCGATCTCGGCCTCTTCACGCCCCCCCATCGCCACGACAACGCCGCCGAACACCAAGATCCCCAGCGCGAGCGAAACCACGATGATCCGCATCGTGAGCAGAGCGTTGTTCTCGTTCACTGGCTGCCTCCGTTTTGGTGAACGACCGGGTGGCGCAGGCCCCCGGTCATTCCGCTCTCTAATCCAAGACTTCCCACAGGTTACTGTATCGATCGGTCCACAGCACGCTCCGGGGATCGGTAAAGCCCGCTTGCAGCTCGGCGACGACCTCGTCTTCGAGGAACGCCTTGGAATCGGTTACGGCGACCCAGTCGGACGACGTATCGTAGAGGTCGCTGATGTCCGATTCGCGATAGAACCGGGCGAGGCCGAGCTTCGCGTCGCGCGCGAGACCGAGGATCACCGGTTGGAGTTCGAGGTAGCGATTGCTGATGTGGAACACGGCGACGCCGTCCGGCTTGAGGTGCCGGCGATAGGTGGCGAGCGCTTCGCGGGTGAGCAGGTGTGTGGGAACGGCGTCGCCGCTGAACGCGTCGATGAAGAGCGCGTCGAATCGCTGCGGGGATTGCCGCTCCATTTGGATCCGGGCGTCGCCCACTTCGATCCGCTTCTCCGCCTCGCAGTCCTTCAGGTAGGCGAAATACCGATCCTGGATGGCGATCACGTTCGGATCGATTTCGTAAAAACAGATGAAGTCGCCGGGCCGCCCGTGCGCGGCCATCGTGCCCGTCCCCAGCCCGATCACGCCGAACCGCAGAGCGCCTTTCAACTTCCGAAGCCGCTCGATGACGATTCCCGGTCCCGAGTCCTCCGAATAATAGGTGATCGGCAGCCGGCGCCGCTCGGGATCGACGTACTGGAAACCGTGCAGGATCCGCCCGTTGTAGAGCGCGTAGCCGTGGTGGAGCGGGTCGTCCTGGTAATGCTCTTGAACGGTGAGCACGCCGTAGAAGTTGCGGACCTTCGCAATGACTCCCTCGTCGAAGGTATTGGCCACCGCCCACGTCCAGCAGAATCCGCCCGCCCCGGTCGCGATGAGGAACACGATCCAGGCCGCCTTCCGTCGGCCGCCTCGCCGATGGCCTTCGATGGCGAGCACGCACGCGATCACGCAAAACACGGCGCCGACCGCCCCATAGAGTTCCCAGTGGTCGGAAAAGACCCTCGGGCAGAGAAACGCCACGACGAATCCTCCCATCGCTCCGCCCGCCGCGACGCAGAGATAGAACGTGGTGAGCCGCCCGACCGCCGGTTTCCGTCGCACGAGTTCGCCGTGGCAGACCATGCACGCGATGAAGAGCCAGACCAAATAGACCGAACCCTCGACCAGCACGTTGCGCAAATGCGCCGCCAGATTCAGCGTGAGGCCGACTTTTCCCAAGACGACGTCGAGGTTCTTGGCGAGCATGACGGCGAGTACGAGCAAGCTCGCCGCCATCCCCGCAATGGTCCAAATCCGGCGCGCGTACCACGCCTCGCGGTCGAAGCAAATGATGAAGGTCAACAGATAGACCGTCAGCGGCGCGATCCACAGGAAGGGAACGACGGCTACGTCGCGGCATAGATGGTTCGTCACGGCGAGAAGCGTGACGACCGCCAACCCCGGCAGGAAGAACCACGCGGGCAACGCCGCCCATGACAGGGGCTCGGACGCCTTGACCTCGCCCACGATCGATTCCCGCCCGTCGTCGCATCGCACGACGCGCCACCCTGTCGCGGCGCAGAGCAGGGCGAACGCGACGAAACCGGCCGACCAGATCCACGCCTGAACGGGGACCTCGAAATACCGTTCGAAGAAGAACGGATAGGTGACAAGCGCGGCGAGCGAGCCGACGTTGGACAGCGCGTAGAGCCGATACGGGGACGCGCCCCATGTCGCGCGGGCGACCCATGCCTGCACGAGCGGCCCGGTCGTCGAAACGAGCAGATAGGGTACGCCGACGGAAACCGCGAGCACCTGGAGGATCCGTTCGGTCGGGAATTCACCGTCCGTCGGCTTCCATCGGTCGCTCGGCGTGATCGGCAACAGGCTGATCGCGGCGACGAGCAACGCCGCATGGACCAGCAGTTGCGTCCGCTTCGAACGGACTCGGACCAGCCGATCGGCGTAAGCGTATCCCGCGAGAAGCAACACCTGAAAGAAGAGCATGCTCGTCGACCAGACCGCCGGACTGCCTCCGAACCATGGCAGAATCGCCTTGCTGACAAGCGGCTGCGCTTGGAAGAGGAGGAACGCGCTGAGCAGGATGGTGAGCGCGGCGAGCGGCATGAGCCCGCGCGGCGTCCGAGCGGACCCGCTCGTCGGCGAGCTCGAATCCCGTTCGGAAACCGACACGTGCTGAGCGCCGAGCGGCGAATCGGGCGGCACGTCGGCATCGGGAGACATGCGAAGCTCGTCGGTCATGGGAATCGCACCTCGTTTCGCGCGCCGGAGTCCCGCCATGGATCGAACGCGCGCGACGCCTCGCTCCGTTCGGCTCGGGCCGCATTATACGCCATTTCTCGCGGAACGCGCGCGGAGTAGAATAGGCCGAACGGCGGGCGCCCATAGCTCAGTTGGAGAGAGCAGTGGATTTCTAATCCACCGGTCGGGGGTTCGAATCCCTCTGGGCGTATTGATCGACGTAGTTGCCCCACTGAACCCCCGCCGTGGCAAGCGGCCTACGTCAGGAGCGCGGTGAATCCGGCCTGACGAAAGTGCGCATCCTTGGTCAGGGCTTGGCGAATTCGATGCTCCGACATGACGCAAAAACTGACGCAGTCCGTGAACGACCACGCCTTGTCCGCGTGCTTGAGGAAAGACGATCCGCTATTCTGAGATCGCTATTGGCGCCGTTACGCGCACGGGCAAGCGGCGTGAGCGCGCCTTGCCGACGAGGAGCCGGCCGTGATGCGTGATTGGGCGGACGCGATCGGAGTACCGCATGGCGTCGTAACGACGTTGGCCATCGCGCTCGTCGCGATGATCGCGGGGACCATCATCCGGTTGGCGACCATCTCGCCCGATTCGGCTCAAGGCCGTTCGCGGCTCGGCAGCCTCGCCACGTGGTGGACGCTGCTGATCGCGTTCGGCGGCGCGCTCCTGCTGGGGCGCGCGGCGACGGCCCTCTTTTTCGCGCTCGCCGCGTTCCTGGGGATCCGCGAGTTCCTCGCGCTCACGTTCGAAACGCGCCGCGACCGCGTGGGCGATTTCCTGGCGAGTGTGGCGGTGCCCGTGCAATTCCTGCTGGCCGCACACGACGCGGCGTGGAGCGCCCTGTTTCTTCCCGTGGCGTTCTTCTTGGCGCTCCCCGTCCGCATGATGTTGACCGGATCGACCACCGGCTATATCCACGACGCGGGTTCGGTCTTTTGGGGCGTCATGCTGCTCGGCTTCGCCCTCTCGCACGTCGTCCTGTTCGCGGCCGCACCCGAGGCCTTGATCGATGGATCGTGGTGCGGCCTGATCCTCTACCTCGTGCTGCTCACCGAAACCAACGACATCGCGCAGGCCCTTTGGGGCCGGCGGATCGGGCGGCACAAGGTGACCCCCACGATCTCCCCCAACAAGACATGGGAAGGACTCGTGTTCGGGATGGCGACCACCGTGGCCGCGGGCGTCGGCTTGAGCCGGCTCCTCACACCGCTCGAACCGCTCGCCGCCGCCGGCGGAAGCCTCGTCATCGCGGCGGGAGGATTTCTGGGTGACATCAATATGTCAGCCGTGAAGCGGGACATCGGAGTCAAGGACAGCAGCGCGCTCTTGCCGGGGCAGGGGGGGGCCCTCGATCGGATCGATAGCCTCTGCTTCTCGGCGCCCCTGTTCTATTACTACTACGGGTTCATCCACGCGACCGCCGGCGGATGACCCGACCGGCGAACGGCGTCGCGGCTCATTCAGGTCCATTCCATGTGCGGCTCGCATTCCCAAACGAACGGCCCATCCGGCACGCTCGATCACGGACCGGCGCGTGGCGCGGCGCACGCGCGCAAGGCCCATGCGACGGCCGACTCGCCGACGCTCCTCAACATCCCCAACGCGCTCTGCGCCTACCGGATCGCGGGCTCCGTCGTGTTGGCCGGCCTGGCGTTCGGGGGCCGAGGCGAGAGTCCTTGGTTCTTCGGCTTGCTCGTCACGCTCGTCCTGAGCGACTGGATCGACGGGAAGCTCGCCGTGTGGCTGCGGCAACGGACCGTTTTTGGCGCGAGATTGGACACGTTCGCCGATATGGCGATGTACGCGTCGGTCGTCGTTTCGGCGTGGAAGGTGCGATGGGACGCGGTCGCGCCCGAGGCCCCATGGTTCGCGGCGGCGTTCGCGGCGTACGCGATTTCGGTCGCCGCCGGATACCGGAAGTACGGACGCTGGCCGAGCTACCACACGCGGGGCGCGAAGGTCGCGTGGTTCCTCGCCGGAATCGCGATGATCGGCGTCTTCGGAGGCGGAAGCCCGTGGATCCTCCGAGCGACCTTGTTGTTCGTGACGCTCGCGAACATCGAGGCGATCGCCATGACGCGCGTCCTCTCGACATGGCACGCCGACGTGCTGTCGCTCGCCGCCGCCCGACGGCTGGAACGGCGAGCCGGCATCGAGTCAAGGGACACGGCGCATGGTCCCTAGCGCGCGACGATCGCGCCGAGCGGTGACCGCTCTGGCGGCGGCGCTGATCGGCATGGCCGCGATCGCGATCTTCGCCGAGCATTGGGGATGGGACTGGCTGATCGCGCGGGAGACGAGGGTGCGCGACGGATTGACGCGCGAGCATCCGGTGACGGGGTTCGCGATCGGGCTCGCCGTCTTCACGGCCCTGTCGTTCGTGCCAGGCCTGGCCGGCAAGACGCTCGTCGTGGGGTGGATCTTCGGGTTCGGGCGAGGCCTCGTGATCGCGAATGTCGGCCTGACGATCGCCGCGTTTGGCGAGTTCGCTTTGGCGCGGCGGTATCTGCGGGACGCGGTCGAATCGCGGTTCGGGTATTACCTGGGCCGAGCGAACGAGGCGATTCACCGTGACGGAGCGTACTACCTGTTCGCGCTGCGCGTGGCCCATGCTCCGTACACGGTGACGAACTACTTCATGGGCGCGACGCGACTGACCGCGTTGGGGTTCTGGTGGTCGACGCAAGCGGGCATGTTGCCCGGCAACCTGCTGTTCGCCTACGCCGGCTCACGCCTTCCGACGCTGCGCGATTTGAGCGATCAAGGCCTGCGCGCGATCTTCGCGCCCTCGGTCCTGTTCGCCTTCGCGCTCCTCGCGATCGCACCGCTCCTCCTACGCCGCATGATGCGACGAAGTCACTCGTGAAACCCGATGCCGAGCATGGCGAGCCGCCAGGCTCGCCATGCGGAGGCGAGGAGAGGCGAGGGGGAACCAGCCAGGACCGTGTCACGCGTGGTGCACGACGCACTTGATGCCGTGCGGTGTCCGCCGCGCGTAGCATGCGAGCGATTCGTCGACCGGCACATGCTCGGTCAGAATCCGCGAGACGGCCGCCGCGTTCCGGTTCCGCCACCAGGATAGATGCGCCACCGCGCGCTCGAAGTCGACGCGTGCCGCGTTCACGCTCCCCAGATGCAGGTGGTTGCCGAGCACAGCGTTCCGCATCATATGGTCGAGCGGAAGAGGGCGGATCTCCGGGACCCGCGAACTCCCCAGCCATACCAGCACGCCACACGATGCCAGCCGGCCCGACGAGCGTACCAGGACCTCGTCACTCCCCGTGCATTCGAGAATCAAATCGAATCCGTCCGATTCGACGTCCCGAGTCTCACACTGCCATTCCACCGCACCCAGATAGCGCGCGCCCAACTCGCGAACCAGTCGAGCCCGCACGCTGTCGGGTTCGTCGCGCCCCAGGACGCTCACCGGCCAGCCACGCGCTCCGCAGGCGAGCAGGCTCGCGTACGCGATCGGACCCAACCCGGTCACCGCGACGCGCGGCGATCCGGCCGGCCAGGCCGTGTCACCCAGCCGAGCCCTCTGCAACGCGTCCGCTTCCCGCACGCCCTTTTCGGCGACCGCCATCGGCTCGGTCAAGACGGCGAGCGATTCCAGGTCGGGCGGAACAGGCACGAGGAACTCGGACCGATCCAGGAATAAGGGCGCGGAGAAACCATGCTCATACAAGATGCCCCGTTCAGTGAACTGGCCCAGCGCGAGCATATCGGGCCGGCGTCGAAATCCGGGCAACGGCCGACGCACGATGGGTACGGCGAGTCGTCCGGGCGTCCATCCGTCGCAGCCCGCGCCGACTCCCACGACCTCGGCAAGGCACTCATGCCCGAGCGCGAGGAACTCGGAGCCGGGCGGCACGGCGGGCTCGCCGCTCAACAAGATCTCGCGATCCGTGCCGCAGACGCCGAGCTGTTTCGTGCGCAGCAGGAGCTCGCCGCACTCGGGCCCGTCCGGCTCGGCGATCTCGCGAAAACACGCCTCGTTCGAACCCCGTACGGCCGCGATGACCTTCATCCGCCCGACTCCCCGCTTCCCCCTCGCCTCCGTTCGACCGAGGCCGCGCCGCGGGCGAACTCGGCTTCGGCTTTCACAAGTGAACTATCCATCTTTCACGTCGTGGTCGACCATCATGCGAACGAGTTCGCGGAATCGGACCTTGGGTGTCCAGCCGAGTTCTCGTTCGGCCTTCGAGGGGTCGCCGAGCAACAGGTCGACTTCGGCCGGTCGGAAATAGCGAGGATCGACTCGCACGACGACACGGCCATTCGATGTCGCGCCGATTTCGTCGACGCCCTGACCCGACCAAACGATCGGCATACCGACGTGTTCGAACGCCAACTCGCAGAACTCGCGCACCGAATGCGTTTCACCCGTCGCGATCACGTAGTCGTCGGCGCGATCGGCCTGGAGCATCCTCCACATCGCCTCGACATAGTCGCCCGCATAACCCCAGTCCCGTTTGGCGTCGAGGTTCCCGAGGAAGAGGCATTCCTTTCGTCCGGCCGCGATCTCGGCGACGGCCCGCGAGACTTTTCGGGTCACGAACGTCTCGCCGCGCCGAGGCGACTCATGATTGAACAGGATGCCGTTCACCGCGAACATCCCGTACGACTCGCGATAATTCCGCGTGATGAAGAACGCGTAGGCCTTCGCGGCCGCGTAGGGGCTTCGGGGATAAAACGGCGTCGTCTCGGACTGGGGCGTCTCCAGGACTTTGCCGTAGAGCTCCGAGGACGACGCTTGATAATAGCGGCCTTCGGATCCGATCTCGCGCATCGCCTCGAGCACGCGGACGGCGCCGAGCCCGGTGACTTCACCCGAATACTCCGGGATCTCGAACGAGACCTTGACGTGCGACTGAGCCCCCAGATTGTAGACTTCGTCCGGCTTCACGACTTTGAGGATACGGTTGATCGACGACGAATCGTTCAAGTCGCCGTAACAGAGATGGAGCCGCACGTCCGGCTCGTGCGGGTCTTGATAAATGTGGTCGATCCGCCCCGTGTTGAACGACGACGACCGCCGAATCACGCCCCAAACCTCGTACCCCTTGCCGAGCAGCAACTCGGCGAGATACGAACCGTCCTGCCCCGTGATGCCGGTGATCAGCGCCTTCTTGTCGTTTCGTGCCGGATATCGATCCATGACCATGCCCTACCGTCGGCCTTCGTTTTCCTCGAACCACCGGATCGTCTCGATCAGCCCGTCGCGGAGCGGGATCCTGGCCCGGAATCCGATCCGTTCCCTCGCTCGCGTGGCATCGACGCACCGTCTGGGCTGGCCGTCCGGGCGCGATGCGTCGAACACCAACGCGCCGCGATATCCGCACAAGTCCGAAAGCAATTCGGCGAGCGCCCGAATCGAGATCTCGTCACCCGAGCCGACATTCATCGGCTCACCATCGTCGTACGATTCGGTCGCCGCGACAATCGCTTCGGCGGCGTCCGACACATGCAGGAACTCCCGAGTCGGCGTTCCCGTCCCCCACACGGTCACCGTCGGATCGCCTCGCCGACGCGCCTCGACGAACTTGCGGATCAGCGACGGAATGACGTGCCCCGATTCCAGATCGAAATGGTCGCCCGGCCCATACAGGTTCGTGGGAAGCAGCATGATCGCGGGGAACTGATGTTGAGCCCGGTACGCCTGAGCCTGGACCAGCATCATCTTCTTGGCGAGCCCATACGGCGCGTTGGTTTCCTCGGGATATCCATTCCACAGATCCGACTCGCGAAACGGCACGGGCGTGAACTTCGGATACGAGCAGATCGTCCCGACGCCGACAAACTTGGCCACGCCCGCTCGATACGATTCGTCCAGAACGTGCAGCGCCATGGCCGCGTTGTCATAGAAATAGGTCGCCGGATTGCGCCGATTGGCGCCGATTCCTCCGACGACCGCCGCGAGATGGATGACGACCCGCGGGCGCAGCTCGCTGAGCAGTCGTTCGACGACTTCGCGCCGACGCAGGTCGTGGTCACGGCTCCGAGGCACGATGACCGTCGCTCCGCGCGATTCCAGAAGCCGGCACACGGCGCGACCCAAGAAGCCCGAGCCACCCGTCACCAGGCACGTCGTCGATTCGAGATCCATCGCGATCACACGGCCGGAGTCAATCCCACGTAGGGTGCGGCGCCAACATCAAAACTCCTCGAGCTGACGCGCTTCACCACTCGCGACACCGTATCAAACGAGAACTCGGACAACAACCGGTCGAGCTTGTCCTCGGTGCGGTGCAGATTGACGTAGTGCCGCATGCGGGCCGTCATCGACCCGGCCCTCACGCGCGGCTGATCGGGATCGACTTCCCACGGATGGATGTAGAACATGAACGGCCGTTCGAGCCGTTCGTTCACCGATCGCAGAGCCCGCAGCGTCAGATCGACCGGGTAGAGCCGAAAATAGCCGCCGCCCGAGACGGGCATGTTGAGCGGCCCGATCCGAGTCGTGGTCGCCGGGAATTCGATCAGCGAGCCCGCCGGAGTCGCCACTCGGTGAATCTCCGGCGGAGCGTCGGGAATCCCATACCGGTCGTGATAGACGGGGAACACGCTCGAATCGATCCGAAAACCCTCTTCGGCGAGGATCTCGAGCGCCCACATCGACTGGCGCGTGATCGAAAAACTCGGCGCCCGATACAACGTCACCCGTTTCCCGGAGATCTGTTCGAGCACATCCCGCGATTCCCGCAGGTCCATGCGGAACTCGTCCGGGTCGAGCCGATAGATCAGCCGGTGCCAATAGCTATGGGACCCCAATTCATGTCCCGCTCGGCAGATCTCGCGCACGAGTTTGGGGTAACGGTCGGCCACCCAGCCCAGGACAAAAAAAGTCCCTTGGACATTGTGCCGATCGAGCAATTCCAGAATGCGTCGCGTGTTTTTCAGGACTCGGCACGGATGCGAATCCCACGAGTGGCGATCGAAATGCCCTTCAAAGGCGCTGACATGGAAGTAATCTTCCACGTCGACCGTGAATGCGTTGACGATCGCCATAAGGCTCCATGATAGCCACCGAGCGGGAAAAGTCCACGGATTGGGGGGGAAGGGAGTGTTCAGTGTTCGGTTTCCAGTGTTCAGTGGCCGGAATCCGAGTCCATCCCGCTGAAAACGGAGAACCGAAAGCTCTTCCCGGCCGAAAACTCTTCCCGGCCGAAAACTCTTCCCGGCCGAAAACTCCTCCCGGCCGAAAACTCCTCCCGGCCGAAAACTCTTCCCGGCCGAAAACTGAAAACTCCCCCCGCCCCCCTACTCGACCTCAATCCTCCTCACCCGAATCGTGCGGTTTTCCGCATGCTCTGAGTCTTCCGCCACAATATAAAACCCCTGGATCCGCCGGATATTGACGGCGGGCGCGTGCCGGCCGCTCGCCGCGTCCGCGAGGTCGAGTCGAACCACGTGCCGACCTGGTTCGTAGGTCGCGATGTGGTCGAAATGCTGTGATTCGATGGCATCACCCGCATTGCGAATGGAAAAGAGCAATCGAATGGGCCTGTCCACAACCTCGAATTCGCACGCGACATGGCGGTAGGCGCTCCAGTCCTGATGAAAGGAATAGAGAATCGCGCCGCTCGGCGCGGCTCCCGGAACGAAGGTGAACTCGCCATACGGTGGTCCGATATCGCCCGGTCGCCACGTGAATCGGCAATATTCGAGGTACCAGCGCGAACGCTCGAGGGGCGACCGGAATGCGGCGAGCACCGGGAATGCGCGATGGAACCGGTAGGCGTCGACCAGGTGCGGCGACTTCCAGGCGACTGGGACGCCAATAAGCGGAACGGCGATCATCGCGCGGATGGCGACGTTTCTTCTTGTTTCGGCGAGCACCACAGTGGCCAGCCCGACGCCGGCGAGGCTCAAAAGCCAATCGGAAACGCTCGCTTGGCGGCCGACAAACGGTTGGAACCACTCGGCGGCCGTTCCCACGATGGCGGCCACCGCGATGGCGACCGCGCGGCGGCGCATGAGCACGGCGAGGCTCCATGTTACAACCGCGAACGCGGGGACATGGGCGAGGTCTTGAACATGGCCAACCCACCGAGCCGGGTATCGATAGGGCACGGGGAGAAGAAGGCCCGCCGCGACGGCGACGAGCCCAAGCCAGGCCAACCAGCGCGGACTCATCGCGCGGCAAGCGGAATAGTCGCCCCTCATGGCCACCAGCACGCTTTCTTGACGCGGCAAGCTGGGTGTTTGCCCCGCACCAGTGGCGCAAACTCCCAGCTTGTGTGCCCCGGCGCGAGACACCGGCATGCACGTCGCTTGTCCGGGTCGGGTGAGTTGATCACGGGAGGCTCAGGTGGGCCCGCGTTTTCGGTTTCAACGGAATAATCCATACAGAACGTCCGTCCCGGCTACCGAAATAGGGTATAGGATCCGCACACGATCCGCGCACCGGGCATGTTACCCGCGACCTGGAACTCGCACACGGGGACGAGTTGTGAGCCTTCGCACGACATTACGCCGATGGGCGTCGCACTGGGTGGTTCCTTGCCGGCATGCGGTGTCAGGCCTCGTGGCTGCGGCGGTACTCGGCGGATGCGCGTGCGGAGCCTTCGCTCAACCCGTCCCTGACGCGTCGCGTGCCATCTCCACCGGAATCCAGGGCCAAAGCCAGGTTGGGGAACCACCCATCGGAGCGGGGCTGTCCGAAGGACCAGGCGTCTTGAGTGGCCAGTCGAATGAACCTCTCCTGCAACCCGAAGCGGACTGGGGCACGATGGGTGGAGGGACCGGGGGAGCGTGTCCGCCGCGCTGGTACGTCATCGGTGAAGCCGTCGCCTTGGATCGAAAGGGCGGCAGCGGAGAGAGTCTGTCTCGGGACTTCCGCCTTCCGGGCTGGGACTATCAGTACAATACGCGAGCCACGGTCGGGTTCACGCGCGACTGCCTCGATGGATGGGAAGTCTCGTATTTCGGGGGCGGCCGGTGGAGCGAGCGAGCGACCGTGACGGGCGCCGACCTGGACTCCCGGTTGATTGCGGGCATCGACATCAGTCCCGTCGATTTGGCCGCGTTCAATGACGCGGACCTCCATTTTCAGGCGGCGACATCCGAGATGCACAGTCTCGAACTCAACCGGCGATGGTGGGGGTGGGACGTTTTTTCGGTCCGGGCCGGCCTACGATACATCCACTTGGACGATGCGTTCACGTTCTACTCGCTCAACGGAGTGGCGGAAGGGATTTTGGACGTCGATCTGGACAACAACTTGATCATGCCGCAATTGGGGATCGACCTGATGCGGCCGATGGGTCGGTTGACACTGGGCGGCAAGTTGATCGGCGCGATCGGCGTGAACATCAACGACGGCAGTTTCTTTGTTTCGAACGCGGGCACGTCACAGATCAACAACGGAGACGACTCCGAGGAATTCTGCTATCTGGTGGAATCGGGCTACTACGCGTATTACCGCCTGATGCCGAATGTGACTGCACGGATCGGCTACGAGGGCTGGCTGATCGGCGGTCTGGCGCTGGCGCACGACCAGATCTACGCTCCGCTGACCTCCGTTTCGGGCCTGAGCTTCGACGAGCACGGCGTGCTCTTCGTACACGGCGGCACGGCCGGCATCGAATTCGTGTGGTAGGTCTCGTGAAACCCGATGCCATCGTCGTTCGACTCTCCGAGTCGAGCCCCCCGACTCGACTCGTCCTGCGACAATCTCGTGAAACCCGATGCCATCGTCGCTCGACTCTCCGAGTCGAGCCCCCCGACTCGACTCGTCCTGCGGCGAATTCGTGAAAACCGCAGCCGAGGGAGCCTGCGGCGCAGCCGCAGGCGACCGGAGGCGCGGGTCTTCTCTTCGGTTCTCGGCCGACTCTCCATGCCGACGCAACACGACTCGGAGAGTCGTGCGACGATCTCGTGAAACCCGATGCCATCGTCGCTCGACTCTCCGAGTCGAGCCCCCCGAGTCGACTCGTCCTGCGACAATCTCGTGAAACCCGATGCCAACGTCGCTCGACTCTCCGAGTCGAGCCCCCCGAGTCGACTCGTCCTGCGGCGAATTCGTGAAAACCGATGCCGAGGGAGCCCGCAGCGCAGCCGCAGGCGACCGGAGGCGAGGGTCTTCTCTTCGGTTCTCGGCCGAATCTCCACGCCGACGCAACACGACTCGGAGAGTCGTGCGACAATCACCGATCCTCCTCGCACGGCGAAAAGAACGTGCGTGGCATGCGGCTTTCCGCCGGAACGACCGGCGTGACGTCGACCTTCCCGCGTTCGAGCGCGTCGACTCGCATGGCGAGCTGAAAAATCAGGTCGGCGATGGCTCGACCGGCGGGTTCGCCAAGCTGCACGCAGAGCGTCTTGCGGGTATTGAAATCCAACGGGTGCTTCAGCATAGTCCGCGTACTCCCCTCGGTCGGTTTGCGGCGCCCGGCTTCGAGGAACCCGAACCGAATCGCCGCGCGATTGGCTATTCAAGAATAGCCACCAGCCCGCCCGAGCAACGGACCGTACCCTCTTGTTCCACCATGAATCGAGCCTCCCGTCAAGAATTTGGGAGACCTGGACGAACTGGGGGGATTTGGGTGAGCGAACCGGTCATACCGATCGAACCATGAGCGCATAAAAAAACGGGGCCGTTCCCGGCCCCGTTCAATGTCGTCACTCACGAGCAACCCGGTCAACCAACCAAGCTTAGCCTTCGGCCACGACCCTCTTTCGCCTCCGAGCCGCACCGACCAACCCCAGCCCCATCAGGCCCAGAATCGAAACCGAAGCCGGCTCGGGGACGGGAGCCCAGTGCGAAGAATCCCAAACCTTAACGTATAGGCCCGGGTCGGGGATCGGACTCAACGCCAAACCCGGCGCCCAACTACCCAGCGCATATTCACTAACGGCCCCCGCGTCTGGCGCAACCGTTTCCATCAATCGGTAAACCGTATATCCCGCACCCGTGCTCGTGCTCGAACCAAGCTCCGGCTTTCCAACGTCGCTGATGTCATTCAAATTCAGCTCCGTGTTAATCGCCGCCGAGATCGCGGCCGCGTCCCCAGCTACCAAGCCAACTCCGTGAGCAACAATCGGCGAGCCAAAAATAAACTCGACATCATAGGTACTGAGCCCCACTACTAAATCGTCGATTCCACCAACGCGCGCCGGAATGTCCGAGTTGTAGACCAACCCCGCCTTGGCTTGGCCTGCCACTCCAACACTGAGCGTCGTAACGATGGCGGCCACGACCACCCGCCATATGCCTGATCTCGTTCTCATGTCGTATCCTCTCATCCTCGTTTGAGTGAAGTTCCGATGGCGCCGAATATGCAGCCTTTGGCGGTAAACCCGCGAGGCCACCGATAAACTAGTTAAGATGTGGAGGCCTGTCAAGCATCCAGTCCCTCCTTTTGGATATTTTACCAAATTCTCTTTCGGGGCACCGCTTGAGCTTCTTGGACGTCGGTTACGCCCCCCATCCCCTCGTGAAACCCGATGCCAACGTCGCTCGACTCTCCGAGTCGAGCCTCCCCGACTCGACTCGTCCTGCGACCATCTCGTGAAACCCGATGCCATCGTCGCTCGACTCTCCGAGTCGAGCCCCCCGACTCGACTCGTCCTGCGACCATCTCGTGAAACCCGATGCCAACGTCGCTCGACTCTCCGAGTCGAGCCCCCCCGACTCGACTCGTCCTGCGACCATCTCGTGAAACCCGATGCCATCGTCGCTCGACTCTCCGAGTCGAGCCCCCCCGATGCCGAGGCGAGGGACTTTTCAGTTTTCTCCGTCTTCTGTCCGTGTCCTTCCGTGGCTCCAACCCATTCACGTTCCGTCCATTTTTCGTGAGGG